>JAZQFD010000011.1:0-4214 GCA_045539335.1 Eubacteriales bacterium | reverse complement strand
AGTTTTCTCAGGACGGCGAAAAACATCGTGCAAAGCCCTCGTCTTTTCGCACGCAGGGACCTGCGGGCTACGGAACAATTCACCGGATTGTTCCGTTTAACGCCCGCAACTGAAGGTGCACCAAAAAATATAGTATTTCTTCGGAAGTACTTTATTTTTATCCAATCCGAAGGATTGGTATGTAATCTCGCATAAGCGAGGATGTACGCCTTGCGAACTGTAAGTTTTTCCTTCGGATTGATTACATACCACTTGCGGTGGATTACATCCATCCCTTCCGGATGATTCTATACAATGCTTTGCATTGATTTATTTGGCTTTTATGCTATAATTAAGCCAAGGCGGTGATTCTATATGAAATGGTTACCTATAATTTTAGGTATAATAATATGGATTGTATTATTTTTACTTGTATATTTTTTAGGAGGATGGATTTTAGAGTCTGGACGAAAAAACGCTATAAAAAAGTGGGGCATTGAAGACTGTGACTACGATGATGAAAAATGGACCTTTCGATTTTATGTAATTGCTTTTTTTGTTGGGATACCACTTCTATTTGGGATTGCCTTGTGGCAAGAAATACTCTAAAATGTTAAAATAGACCCACATTCAATTCGTGTCATTGAGTTCAATCTACCTCCCTTGCAATGATAGTCTAAATGTGGTAATGTTTCTTCATAAAGGAAAGAAATGGGACGTGTATGAAGCGAAAATTCGAAACGCTGACAATTCAACAGCAAAAAACCATTGGCCTTTTGGCCTTTATTGCCTTTTTGGTCTTTTGCTTGGTGGTGGGCTGGTTTATTGGCAAGCCCATGCTGGAGTTTGTGTCGGAGCCGGAAGCTTTTCGGGTGTGGGTGGATGCCCATGGGTTATGGGGCAAGCTGATCTTTATCGGCATGGTCTTTTTTCAGGTGGTGATCGCCTTAGTGCCGGGAGAGCCCTTGGAGATTGGTGCCGGCTATGCCTTTGGTGCCATAGAGGGGGTTGTTTTGTGTGTGATCGGCATCACCTTGGGCAGTCTTTTGATTTTTGCTTTGACCCGACGGTTCGGGGTGCGGTTTGTGGAGATCTTTTTTGACCAAAAAAAGATCAGCAGCGTGAAATTTTTGCAGGACGCCAAAAAACGGGATCTTTTGATCTTTTTGGTGTTCTTTTTGCCCGGAACGCCTAAGGATCTTTTGACCTATTTTGTGGGGTTGACGGATATCAAGCGTTCCCATTATCTGTTTATTGTGTCGGTGGCTCGGCTACCGTCCATTGTGACCTCAACGGTTGGAGGAAGTGCTTTGGGAGAGCAGCGGTATCTGCTGGCAGTTATTGTTTTTGCGGTGACGCTGGTGATCAGCGGGCTGGGCTGGTGGATTTATCATGTAATTTCCAAGCGACGGAAAAGAAAGGAAAAGTAAAATGAAGACATATGGATTCAATGGGCGTTTTTGGTTTTTTCTGTTGCTGTTCACAGGCGTTGTTGTATTGGGCATTCGTGTGGAATACATGTTGCTGACAAATCAGGTGGCGCTGGAAGACGAGCCAATGGGATATGGTTTCTCTGTGGCGCTTGGTTTGATAATAGGCGTGTTTTTATGCAGTTATTTGGTATCTTCCATTGTAATGTGGAAGCAGGTTTTTGTACATAAAACGGGACTGACTTTGTCCGAGGATGGAATTTGCCGCACCTTGGTGTTTGTGAATGTATTGGCGGCTGTTATTGTGGTGCCGGTTCGGCGGATTCCTTGGGAAGCGGTTCATTATTACGATCGGAAAGAACTTCCATATATTCGGGTGGATGTCAAGCAGGTAGAAGCGGGTTGGATGGCAAAACTGCTTCTTTTGGTATTGGGATATCATTTTTTGGTTCCATTCTTAAAGCCGAAGGTCACGGTTGAGGATATTGATGCTTATGCCCATCGGTTTGTGTTGAAATGAGGTGTGTTTTATGAACAATGAAATCTTTGAATTTGAGGGGATGCAGTATGTCGTCGCCTATCCGGACAGTTATAATAAGGATAAAAAATACCCATTGTTGATTTATATGCATGGTGCCGGAACCCGTGGAACCAACACGGAGCTTCTTGTCAAGAGCGTGTTCTTGGCAGGTTATGAGAGTCAGCCGGAGCATCCTTTTTTGGTGGTGATGCCCCTGTGCCATCAAAACACCTGGTTTGATTTATTTGAAACCTTAAAGGGCTTTATGGAGCGGCTCCGCCGGCGGCCGGATGTGGATGATCGGCGAGTTTATTTGACCGGCGCCAGTATGGGCGGCTATGCCACTTGGCAGTTGGCGATGAGTATGCCGGAGGTATTTGCCGCCATCGTGCCGGTGTGCGGCGGCGGAATGTATTGGAATGTTGCCCGCTTGGAAAAGGTGCCGGTTTGGGCTTTTCATGGAGGAAAGGATCAAACGGTACTGCCTCGTGAATCGGAGATTCTGGTGGAGCGACTGAAGCAAAAGGGCGGCAACGCCAAGCTGACCATCTACCCTGAAAACGGACATAATGCCTGGACCGATACCTATTATAATTCGGAGGTTTACGGTTGGTTGCTTTCTCATCAAAAAAAGGAGTATGGAGTGGGCGCCGATGAATATACCGACGCTCAAATATTTGGATAAAAAAAGGGGACTGTAAAAAACGAATGTTTTTTACAGTCCCTTTTTAGGGGATCGAAAAAAATGTTTGGGATTAGCAAAAAGCATCATATAAAAAATTTATAAATCCATGTTTTTGGTGTATTATTCTCTTGCTTTTTGCGTTCCGGACTTTTTTTACATCCCCTTTACATTTTAATGCCTAAATCTCGGCATACCATGCGGGTCAACACAAAGAGAAAGTCGCCGGCAGAAGTCTTGCCGGAGCTGCTGCGAATGTAGGCGCCGAAGTACTGCTCCAGCAGAGCCAGATCTCCATGCTCAAAGGTATGATCAATGGCGGCTCGAATGCCCCGCTCCACCGCCGTTCCGCTGGCTCGATAGGGAATGCCGATGGCGGGATAAAGGGCGGTGGTCAGATTTTGAAGATAGGTGGGATGCTCGGTGGCAAGGGCAATGCCGTCTTGTATGTACCAATAGCCCTTCATGGCCGGCGGAACGCCCATCAGAGTTTGATATTTCTCGGTGCAAAGGCGAACGGGCGTCGGAAGCGCCTCCGTTTGCTTTTTACGCAGGTCTAAGGTGGAGGAGATCAGTTTCATGCAATGGGAATAGTCCGGCGGGGTGATAATAAAATGATCACCGCCCTGATCCATAAAGCGATAGGCAAGGGTATCATTGCGGCAAGAACCAAAGGCCAGCTTCACCAAGGGCTTCTCATAAGAATAGGTTAGTAGCCGGGCAATGCTGTCGCAGTTGCTGCCGGGAAGAAAAGCATCCATGATCACCGCATCGGGCTGATGAAGCTGCACCAACTCCAAAATTTGCCGGGGATGGCGAGCCAGTGCGGCAATTTCACAACCCAAGGCGGAAAAACCGGCAATGGTGCTGTTTGCCTCAATGGGATCAGATTGTAAAAGGATCAGTTTTAATGACACGGCGGATTTCCTTGCTTACTAAAGTGACATTCGTCCAACGATAGTATACCAGTTTGGAAAGAGCAATGCAATCGATAACCGTCGAAATCCACGCTTTTTTCGGCAAAGTTTTAGGGAAATCGCCTGAAAATGACGAGGAAACGGAAAAGAAAATATTTTTTTGTGAAATGTATTGACATTTCCATCATTTGAGGGTATAATAATCAAGCATCAAAAGAAGGCCCCATGGTCAAGCGGCTAAGACGTCAGCCTCTCACGCTGAAATCGGGAGTTCGATTCTCCCTGGGGTCACCATAGACATTCCTCCTTAGCTCAGTCGGTAGAGCATGCGGCTGTTAACCGCAGGGTCGTAGGTTCGAGTCCTACTTGAGGCGCCAGAAAAAAGTCCTGTTCTTTCGAACAGGATTTTTTCAACTAAATCCACCCTAACGGGTAGGTGAAATATTGCTTCTCAATGTGAAATTCTCGCTTCGCTCGAGTGAAATCGCTGCGGCGGTGGGTGGATTTAATTTCACATTTTGCGTTAGCAAAATATTTCACCAAAGGCGAAAGCCTTTGATTTCACCGTGCGATAGCACAATTTCACTTATACTTGCGACTTTGCCGCTTTTATGCTATGCTTGCGCTACAATAGGAACAAATAATTATTTATCCTTGCCTTTTTTATCAAATTCGTAAGGCAAGGC
>JAZQFD010000010.1:0-35326 GCA_045539335.1 Eubacteriales bacterium | reverse complement strand
CGGAAATTCCCCATATGCACCGGAGAAAAGTCGGCGCTATGGCCACCTCCCGCTTCGTCGCATAAACAGTCAGCCTGAATATAATAACACACCCATCCGGGAATTTCAAGTGTTTTTTTGATTTTTTTCACAAAATTTTTTCGAAAATTTCTTACAGGTTGCACAAACCACAATTTATGGTATTTGGACACTATTTTCACCCAAAAATATAGGTTTTTTGCCTTTTCTCTTTACATCGCAAAAAAGAAATGATATAATGTGGGGTAGAAAACACCTTATATATTATAAATAAGGAAGAAATTCGAACAAAAGTGAGGGCAAACATTATGAACGAACCGATTTTAGTCATTATGGCAGCAGGTATGGGCAGTCGTTACGGCGGCCTCAAGCAGATTGACCCTGTGGATCCTCAGGAACAGATCATCATGGACTATTCTGTTTATGATGCCATGAAAGCCGGCTTTAAGAAATTTGTCTTTGTCATCAAAGAGATGATCGATAAGGATTTCAAAGAAGTCATCGGCAACCGCATTGAGAAGGTGGCTGAGGTGCATTATGCATACCAAGAGCTCCATAAGATCCCCGATGTGATCGAGATGCCCGCCGAGCGTGTAAAGCCTTGGGGTACCGGCCATGCCATTCTTTGCGCCAAGGAATTTTTGGACGCTCCCTTTGCTGTAATCAATGCCGACGATTTTTACGGCAGAGATGCTTTTGTAAAGCTCTATGATTTCTTAAAGAATACGGAGGTCTCCGATCCCATGCAGATCTCCATGGTGGGCTATGTTTTGGAAAACACCCTCACCGATAATGGCCATGTGGCTCGTGGCGTTTGCGTTGTGGACGATAATAACTATCTGCAAAAGATCGATGAGCGCACCATGATCCAGAAGATCGACGGTCAGGCTCATTTCTCTGAGGACGGCGGCGAAACCTTCACCCCCGTTTCCAACACCGCTCCCGTTTCCATGAACATGTGGGGCTTCCCCTTGGCTTACCTGAAGGCTCTGGAAGTAAAATTCCCCGAGTTCTTGAAAAAGACCGTTGTGGAGAACCCCTTAAAGGGCGAGTTCTTCCTGCCCATGGTAGTGGATGAACTGCTGCAGGCCAAGGAGGCCACCGTAAAGGTACTGCATAGCGACGATAAGTGGTTCGGCGTGACCTATAAAGAAGATAAGCCCACCGTTATGGCAGGCATTCAGGCTCTGAAGGATGCCGGACTGTATCCCGATAAGCTCTGGGAGGTATAATCACCATGCTGCAAAAGCTCCAAAATGTGATCGCCGCCTTTGAATTTGAAGGCAAGGTGCTGGAAGCAAAGCCCTTTGGCGGCGGCCATATTAATGATACCTTGCTGCTGACCACCGATCAGAGCAAGTATATTCTGCAAAAAATGAACCCGGTGGTCTTTAAAGATCCTCAGGGTCTGATGGAAAATGTGTTCGGCGTGACCGAATATCTTCGCAAGGAGATTGCCGCCCAAGGCGGTAATCCCGCACTGGAAACCCTCACCTTTATTAAAACCAAAGATGGAAATCTCTTTTATAACGGGGAAGAGGGCGCTTGGCGCTCCTATCGGTTTCAGGACACCTTAATGGCCCTGAATGCTTGCCGCTCTCCCAAGGATTTCTATGAAAGCGGCAGAGCCTTTGGCCGGTTCCAAGCTCTTTTAGGCGACTACCCTGCCGAGACTCTCCATGAGACCATCCCCCACTTTCATGATACCCCCGATCGGATGCGCCAGTTAAAAGAGGCGATTGCCAACAATGCCGCCGGCCGTCTGGACAGCGTGAAGGAAGAGGTGGAATTTGCTCTGGCAAGAGAAGAATCTGCCAAGATCGTAATGGACCTGCAGGCTGAGGGCGTGTTGCCCCTGCGGGTTACTCATAATGATACCAAACTCAACAATGTCCTGCTGGATCCCGAAACCGGCGCCGGCACCTGCGTTATCGACCTGGATACGGTGATGCCCGGTATGGCCATCTTTGATTTCGGCGATTCCATTCGCTTCGGCGCTTCCACTGCTGCTGAGGACGAGAAGGATCTTGCTAAAGTCGAGCTGGATCTGGAACTCTTTGATGCCTATACCAAGGGCTTCTTGGAGGGCTGCAACAATGTGTTGACCCCTGCCGAGCGGGATCTTCTCCCCACCGGCGCTTGGATGATGACCTTTGAATGCGGCATCCGCTTCTTGGCCGACTACTTAAACGGCGATGTTTATTTTAAAACCGCCTACCCCGAACACAATCTGGTTCGTGCCCATACCCAGTTTAAGCTGGTAAAGGAAATGGAAGAAAAGCAGGATCAGATGCAGGCTATCGTTGCCAAGTATTGATTTAAAAAAGCGAGCGAAGATTTCGCTCGCTTTTTTGATGCCGTTTATATAAAAAAGAGCAAGTCCGAGGACTTGCTCTTTTATGTTTTATTAAGCTTAGATATCGCCTTCGGGAATATGAGTGGTGATGTTATTCACCTCAACATAGACACGCATGATCATAATTGCGATCTCTGCACGAGTAGCGGTATTGGTGGGATTGAAATTACCGTTGGCATCGCCCTGCATCAAGCCGGTAGAACGAGCCCATTCCACATATTTCTTTGCCCAGCCGGGGATCTTAGCAGCATCAGTATAAGCAGCAACGGGAGTTCCGAAATTATTATAGGTCTCCCCATTGATCTTTTCCATCAAAGCCACATAACGATTGAACATAGCAGCCAACTCCTGACGAGTTACATTGCTGCCGCCCTTGAAAGCGCCGGTATCGGTACCGGTAACCACGCCGAAATAAGCCATCAGGCGAGCATTCCGCTCATACCATTTGCCCTTCACATCGGTGAGCTTTACATCGGAAACATCACCTGCATCCAGACCGGCACGAACCAAAACGGTAGCCAGGAATGCATCAAAATCTTTAGCAGACTTCATTTCATCCTCGGTAATGCCAACCTCTGCCAGAAGAGCTCTGGACAAAACGGCTACCACCTCACCCTTGGTGATCTTGGAAGTGGGCTTGAAGGTACCATCGGTACCGCCCTGGAAGATGCCATAGGCTTCAGCAAACAGAACCTCGGTATAATACCAGTTTCCGGGCTTCTTCACATCGGGGAAGGGATGACCGGCATTCAGGTCGATCTTATCGGTCACATAGCCACAACCCTCTACCTCACACTCCATCTGGATCTTACCGGCCTTGGTGGGGGTAGGAGCATAATAATGCTCGCTTAAGGTATGCTTGCCGCCTGCATTCGCCGTGGCATAACCGCAAGCAGTACAAACTTTCATACAGGAGGTGGTGGGAGCATAAGTACAGCTCTCAATGGCCACTGCAGAGCAGCAATTAGAAGTATGGGTGCCGTTGCCATTGGATTTCCAAGCGGTATGAGGCTCGGGATCGCCGGTATGATTCACCTTCATGGAATATCCACACTCTACGCAGGTCAACAGATCATGAGCTGCCTCAGTATGAGAAGCAGGAACCTTGGTCACCTTATAATTGCAAGTATCGGTCACAGCACCGCAAGTGACGCAGGTGCCGGTATGGCTGCCATCCTTATTATTGGTTACTGCACCGGTGAAGGTATGGTGGCAAACCACCTTTACAGCACCAACAACCTCATTGGCATCAAAAGTCAGTTGAATGGGATCCAAAGAATCTTCATCATTGGCAGCAGCATCTGTAACAGCAAGTGCCACAGTGCCGAACACAGGATTCTCCAATGTGCTGGCTGTAATGCCATCCTTTACCTTAAAGGTGAAGGTAGCAAGAACCGTTTCCTCAGCGGCATCCACATTGGTGCTGCCGGACCAGCTCAGAGCAATCACGCCATGATCCACAACGGCCTGCACTTCTCTACCCAAATCTTTGACCTCATGGCTAACATAAGTCAGCACAGAAGTATCAAAGCCGCCATCCAGCTCCAGAGAACCAAAAGCATTATGGTCGGTCAAGGCCACGGTAGCAACAACAGTGTCGCCCCAAGTTGCCTGATCTACATCAAAATCCACTGTCAGATTCACATCACTCCCTGCAGCAGAAACCACTGCGAAGCTGCAGGTCATAGACAGCAGCATCACAATGGCCAGAACCATTGAACTAACCTTTTTAAACATAACATACCTCCTGAAATGGTATCGCAATAAGGGAGACTCTGCCCAAAAAGCAGAGACCAACCCGATTATGTTACTATTTTAACATAATAATAATAAAATAGATACTACCTAATGTGGTTTTTTTGGCACAATTCGTGAACTGTTGCAAAAAAGTTCCTCAAAATCTTTTAACATATCCTCTTTCTTTTTCATAAATTGTATGGTACAATACTTTTGCGAGAAAAATGTGCATGAGGTGAACCCATGGATAAGATCATCATTAACGGCCCCTGCCGCTTGGAGGGGGAAGTGGATATTGCCGGCGCAAAAAATGCCATTGTGGCCATTTTGCCTGCCGCCATGATGGTGGATGGTATCTGCCGCATTGAAAATGTCCCCCACATCAGCGATGTGGAAAATATCTGTAATATTCTGATCGCCATGGGCGCCATTGTCCGCCGCCCGGGGGAAAAGACCTTAGAGGTGGATTGCTCCGGCGTTCGCAAAGCGGAAGTGCCTTATGAATACGCCCGCAAGTTTCGGGCTTCTTATTACTTCTTAGGCGCCCTGCTGGGTCGCTTTGGCGAGGCATCGGTTGCCATGCCCGGCGGCTGTCATTTAGGCCCTCGCCCCATTGATCAGCATATCAAAGCCTTTGAGCAACTGGGTGCCACGGTGGATGTGGTACACGGTAATGTAAACTGCCATGCCGAAAAGCTGGTGGGCTCCGATATTTATTTGGATATGGTTTCGGTGGGTGCCACCATCAATGCTATGCTGGCCGCCACCAAGGCCGAGGGGCTAACGGTGATCGAAAACGTGGCCAAGGAGCCTCACATCGTAGACGTGGCCAACTTTTTGAACTCCATGGGGGCCAACATCCGTGGTGCCGGTACCGACGTGATTAAGGTGCAGGGTGTGCCTCGGCTGATCGGCGGCTCCTATGCGGTGATCCCCGACCAAATCGAAGCCGGCACCTATATGGCCGCCGCTGCCGCCACCGGCGGAAAGGTGCTGGTGAAAAACATCATTCCCAAGCACATGGAATCCATTACCGCCAAGCTGGAGGAGATGGGGGTTTCCATTACAGAATACGACGATTCCATTTTGGTGGATGCCGCCCAACCCTTAAAGAAAACCAACATTAAAACCATGCCTTACCCCGGCTTCCCCACCGATATGCAGCCCCAGATGGCTATGGTGATGCTGCGAGCCGAAGGCACCAGCAAGATCAACGAAGGCATTTGGGACAGTCGCTTTAAGTATACCGACGAGCTGATCCGGATGGGTGCCGAAATTTCGGTGGCCGGCAAGATCGCCACCATTGAAGGGGGCAAACAGCTGATGGGCGCCCCGGTGCGGGCCTGTGACCTGCGGGCAGGCGCCGCCATGGTGATCGCCGGGCTAATGGCCAAGGGCACCACCACCATTGAAGATATTGACCACATCCGCCGGGGCTACGAGCGGATCATCGAAAAGATGGCCGCCCTGGGCGCCGATATTCGGATGATCTAATTAAAAACTTTTTTCAGCAGAGGGCGATGCCGCCCTCTGCTGTTTTTTGTTCACCTTAAGGTGACAAGAATAATCCGAACCTGCCTCAAAGCAGGGCATTTCGGTGCTTTTCACTTATTTTTATTTGATCGGCGCCACCAAAAACGGTTGACGGTTTGGATTTTTTCTATTATAATAAAATAGCGAATATACATACTTTTTGAGAATAAGGAGAGATGAAGTATGAAAAGATTTCTTGCAACCCTTTTGATCTGCTGCATGCTGCTGACGCAGTTTGCAGTGATCGCCCTTGCGGAAGGCGCCGAAGCCGGCACCTCCTTCCCCCTGGACGATCTGTTTAGTGAGCGCAACACCAGCGCCGACTACGGCAACGACCTGTATTACCAGAATAAAAAGCTGGCCGGTCTGCCCAACACCATTGAAGCGTGGGTCTATTTTGATTCCACCGACTCCACCGCCAATGGGGTATTGCTGGGCAATAATACCGAGGGCGAGCGCTGCATCAACTTTGGTGTACAGGGCCGCAACCCCCGCCTGTATTACAAGGACCGCTACGGCAATGAATACAACGCCCGGTTTACCGGCGTCACCATCCCCGACGACGCCTGGACCCACGTGGCGGTGGTCAACGACGAGAGCACCCATGAGCTGCGGTGCTATCTCAACGGCACCTTGGCCGAAACCATGGCCTATTACCCCGCTTTTGACGAAGAATGCATAGAAAACTGGTTTACTATTGGCGGTGACCAGCGCCGGGGCAACAGCAATCCCTTCCGGGGCTCGGTAAAGGGGCTGGCCATTTACGGCGACGCGCGTACCTCGGACGAAATTTCCGCCGACTACACCGCCGGGGATGTGACCCTTTCGGCCAACACCGCCGACACCGACCTCCTTTGTGCCTATGATTTTTCCGCTGAATACAGCCAGACCAACATCAAGGACATCAGCAATAACGATATGGATCTGACTTACAGCGATATGTGGGCCACCGAAGCACAGATCGACGAAATCTTTGCCGATTCCGAGATGGAGAGAGCCTTCTCCATTGCGGTGGTGGGCGATACCCAGATGCTTTTGGACTATGCTCCCCACAATTTCAGTAAGGTCTATAATTGGATCGTTTCCCAAAAGGATACCGAAAACATTGAATACGTCATCGGCGTTGGTGACATCACCGACGATAACGACGCCACCAACGAATGGCCCGTTGCTGCCGAGAGCATCAAGCTGCTGAACAACAACATCCCCTATTCCCTGGTCCGTGGCAACCACGACGTGTGGAAGGACGCCGCCACCCCCTATATTGACCAGTATTTTGCTACCGATGATTATTATATGGCCCAGTTTGACGGCGTAAAGGGCGGCCTGTACACGGCCGGCTCGGTAGTCAACTCCTGGACCACCTTTACCCCCGAAGGCTCCAACGTGGACTTTTTGATCCTGAATCTGGACTACTGCCCCGCCGATGCCATTGTGGAATGGGCCAAGGGTGTGGTGGAGGCTCACCCCAACCATAAGATCATCCTCAACACCCATGCCTACAATGACTCCAACGGGATGCACTACGACCTGGACGACATTTCCATGGGCTCCTTGAAGTCCACTCCTCATGACCTGAACCCCGGCGATCAGCTTTGGGAAAAGCTGGTCTCCAAATACGAAAACTTTGTAATGACCTTCTGCGGTCACGTTTATTCCGAGCACGTAAAGGTGACCCAGCGTCAAGGGGACAAGGGCAACACCGTTACCGAATTTTTGGTCAACCCCCAATCCACCGACTCCTGCTTTTCCAGCGCTGCTAACGCCATTGACGACGTGACCCAGGGCGTGGGCAACGTGGCTCTGCTGCATTTTAATGCCGATGCCACCAACGTGCAGGTAGAATACTACTCCACCGTGCAGGAGATGTACTACCGCAGCAACAGCGCCGTTGAAGTGGATCTTGAAAGCAACGACCTGCGGGAAACTCCCGATTACACCCAATGGCACGGTGTGGAGATCCAACCCCAAGGTGCCGGCACCGTGGAGGAACCCTATTTGATCGAGAATGCCGGCAACCTGCTGTGGATAGCCCGCCACCTCGATAAGAGCCGGAACCCCGCCTATCGGGACACCGGCAGCTACGTAGGCCAGGATTTTGACGGCTGCTACTTTAAGCAGACCCAGGATATTGACCTGATGGGCTATGCCATTCCCTCCATCGGCTTCAGCTATGCAGGGGACACTCTGGACACCGGCAGCGCCGCTTTGGAATCCAGCCGCAACGCCTTCTCGGGCATCTACGACGGCCAGGGCTATAAGATCCATAACGGTACCATTGTGCCCTATGCCCGCACTGCCGACCTGCTGGGTACCCGCAAACCCTCCTTTGGCTTATTCGGTGCCATTTGGGGTGCCGAGATCAAAGACGTTCATCTGGACAACGTAACCGTTGTGGGTGAAGGTATTACCGGCGGTATCGTTGGTAAGGCCTCCGGTCCTTCCAGCGGTTTGGGTGCCTCTTCCTTTAACAAGATCACCAACTGCTCGGTAAGCAACACCTGCCAGATCGTTTGCGTGACCGAGTCCATTGCCCCCGCTGCTTACGATGACGTCACCCGGGCCGGTATGGTGGGCGGTATTGTAGGTGCCGCCCGTGCCACCACCGTCAGCTACTGCACCAATGCCGCCACCTTGAAGGTGCCCGGCCTTTACGGTATGGCAGGCGGCATTGCCGGTACCGCCGGTTACAATTCAGTTCTTGATCATTGTGCCAACACCGGCAGCGTGATCCTGCTGGATGATAAGTCCCCCGTCACCATTTCCATGGGCGGCATCTTAGGTGCCACCTCCCCCAAAGCAAACACCGTTGACGTGCCCGACGCTTATCCCGGTTATATTAAACTGACCAACTGCTACAACAGCGGTGCTCTGCTGTATGCCGGCAGCGAAACCAAGCTG
The DNA here is from genome assembly GCA_045539335.1 of Eubacteriales bacterium. Classification (GTDB taxonomy): domain Bacteria; phylum Bacillota; class Clostridia; order Oscillospirales; family QAKW01; genus QAKW01. Next base: position 26,781 of record JAZQFD010000010.1, on the reverse strand, counting down.
ACCAGCGGCTCCCATTGGGGTGGTATTGTGGGCTATGCCGGCGTTTTGGCCAACATTGCCGCCACCCTGGATAATCCCTATCCCAATTTAATGAATAACTGCCACAACAGCTATCCCATTGCCATTGAAGACAAGTTGACCGGTGGCACCGGAGATTGGTCCGGCGGTCTGGTGGGTAAGGCCCAGCAGTCCAGCGCCAAGGATTCGGGCTACCTGTACGCAAAGGACAGCTCGTCGGTGGCCATTTCCCAAACCACCCTTTCGGACACCGTGACCAACGAATGGCGCCAGCAATGGGCCAACTCCTCCACCGGACTGTACACCATCCAGGAGGTTAACAACTCGGTCAACACCCTGACCGCAACAGATCAGGCCCCCCTCATTGCCGCCATTGCAGAGGAAATTGAAAACTACGTTCCCTCCACCGAGGAGGAAAAACCCCAGACCGGCCCCGTCAAGATCGAGGATGCTCGGGAAGAATATGCCAGCGACGGCAAGGTCCAGATCTACTCCATTTCCACCCTTTTGGATCTGGTTTACGCCAGCCAGTATGCCACCTGCTTTGGTCCTGAGGATACTTTGTATCTGACCAACGATCTGACGGTAACCGAAACCTTTGACAACAACGGCAGCCCAATGAACTTTGCCGACAGCTTTTCCGGCTTTGCCGGCGCCAACACCTTTGTGGCCACCTTTGACGGTCAGGGCCATACCATCTACGATTACAAAGACAGCCACGCCCTGTTTTTGACCAACTTTAACGGCACGGTGAAGAACCTGACCTTAAAGAATGCGGTGGTCACCGCCACCGAATCCAACTCGTCCATTTTGATGCGCAACACCACCGATACCGCAAACATTGATAACGTGCATCTGGCCGACTGTGTGCTGAACACCGCCGGCGTCCAGTACAACGGCTTGATGGTGGCCTATAACCACAGCACCTCCACCAGCACCAATATCACCAATTGCAGTATCTCCGATTGCTCCATCAATGCCACCGGTGCCACCTTGACCCGTTCCGCTTTGGTAATAGGTTTCTTCTCGGCCACCAAGGACGTATCCACCCACACCCGTGCCTTGACGCTGGATAACGTGGTCGTAGAAAACAGCCACATTACCGCCAATGCCATGCTGGACACCGGTAGCTATACCGGTCTGCTGGTGGGCTCCACCAACCACACCGGCATTAAGGCGCTGACCTTCCGCAACGTCGCCGTCATGGGCTGCAGCCTGACGGCCACCGGCGCCACCGCCGCCACCACCGGTGCCATCCTTGGTGTACAAAAGGCCCAAAGCTCTACCTTGACCCTGAACAACATTTATGCTTTTGGCAACACCGTAAACGATGTCCCCGTGCAGAATCTGGCCTACTTCTACGGCCAGTATCACCCCAAGGCTTACAGCATTGGCAGCTACACGGTAGATTCCGGCATCACCTACGTAACCTACGATAACCACACTCCGGCAGACAGCCAGGCCGTTGATGCCGGCAACGTCAACGACGCCCAGACCCTGACCACCATGACGACGGGGCTGAACGGCAACGGTGTCTCGCTGATCTGGGGTGTGGATACCAGCAACCCCGACGATCACGACGTGATCTCCGTGGGCTATGCCATCACCTTTAAAAACGTTGATGGCACCACCGCCCTCACCTGCTATCTCAGCCCGTCCGGCCTGCTTTCCTACGTTGCAGATGGGGTTAACGTGCGGCCCATGGCCGAGGCCGATTGGGCCATCCTCAACGGCACCAGCTGGCTTGCCGGCTACAGCGCCTCCGTTGATGACATTGTTCCCCCCAATGGCGGTTGGGAAACCATGGTCTTTACGGAAGCGACCACCTATACCAAGATCCCCTATGCCAGCCAGGCAACGGCCGGCGACAGCTTCTACATTTACCAGATCGACAGCGCTGAAGAATTTGTGGCCGCCTCCCGGGCTTTGGTTTCCGGCACCGACAAAGAGCTGGACAACATTCCCGCCGGGGAAACGGTGATTCTGACCGCAGATATCGATTGTAGCAATTACACCAGTGTGGTGGCAGAGGGCAACACCTTTGCTCAGGACTTCCAGGGCTTTATTGCTTGGGACTATGTCAAGCCCTGGTATACCTACGTGAAGTTCGATTTTAACGGCCTGGGACACACCATTTCCAATTATCACGATTCCCACGGTCTCTTCCCCGGTCAGTACGGCGGTACCATCAGCAATCTGACCATTGAGGACTCCACCGTTACCGAAACCACTACCCACTTCAACCCTGCCTTTTCCAATACCACCACCACCTGGACCGGCAGCGCCAATCCCATGCTGGTACGGAGCGGCATCGGCAGCATTACCTTTGACAACGTTCATATGAACCGTGTCCACCATTCCACCGCGCTAGCCACAGATTACGTGGGCCTGTTCCTGGGCTTCCAGCACAACGATGCCAACGCCACCGTATCCTTTACCAATTGCAGCGTCAATGCCTGCTCGGTCGCCGCAACCAAATCCAGCACCATTGGCCGTATCGGCCTGTTTGCCGGCCTGATGGGTACCGGCTCCAACATCATTGACAACTGTATTGCTACCGACTCCACGGTGAACCTGGGGACCAACGCCCACCACGCCACCAACGGCGGCGCCTTAATGTTCAGCTACATTCACCACGGCTCCACCATCACCAATCGGCTGTCCGTCAAGAACAGCGGTGCCTTTGGCTGTACCATGATCTGCGGCAATGCCGACACGGTGGTTCCCGCAGTCGTGGCACGGATCGGCACCATTGCCAATTCTGCCACCGTAGAGATCGACAACCTGAGCGGCGTGGGCAACGTCATTAAAACCCCCACCGCCGCCGGCACGCCGGTGCCTAATCTGGTTTATGACCTTACCGGCAAGGCTGCCGCCAAGGCGGCCTCGGGTCTGACCCACTTTAAGGGGGATGACACCCTGGAATATGCCCTGCTGGATAGCACCGGTGCCAACTCGGTAGCTATGGGCAACCAAGCCGTTTCCGGACTGACCGCTGCTCAGGCGATTGCCGCCCTGAATGCCAACGGATCCACCGATGCCGACTGGTATAAGAACAGCGACGGTGTCTACGTTCCCGCCTTTGCTTACAACCAGACCCAAAATAAGATCCACCCCTATGCGCCCTGGGATCCTGCCGCCAACGACCTGGCAGAGATTCTGGAAAATGCCACCAGCGGCGATACCCTGTTGATGGGTACCTCTGTGGAGACCACCGACCTGGTGGTAAACAGCGGTGTGACCCTGGATCTGATGGGCCACACCCTGACGACAGAAAGCCTGTTTGCCGACGGCTGGGTCACCGACTCCACCGACGGCAATGCCGAACTCATCGGCTCGACAATACAGCTGGCCAAAAACAATCCCCAGCTTCCCCTCTATGACACGCAGGCAACAGCCTATCGTCTCTTCACCTTCGGTGTGGAAAGCGCCGGTTATAAGACGGAAAAAGCCAACACCGTGAAGTTCGGTTACCGCCTGACCTTCACCAACGAGGATGCCTTTACTCTCCTGCAGGAGAATCAATCCTCCACCGCCGGTCTGAGCTATACTGTTCAGTTGACCTGCGGCGATCTGGAACTGGATTACGTATTCACGCCGGAATTGATCACCCGCTTTGCCAACTATAAGCTGAACGGCACGGATCCTGCCTTTACCTTAACGGTGACCGGCCTTGATACCCTGGAAGCCGGCGATACGGTTACCACCGTACCCACCGCCGCCTCCACTCTATATGTCACCAAATCCGGCGCCGAAAACGTTTATACCCACTAATAAAAAACAGCGAGAGCATCTGCTCTCGCTGTTTTTTCACCCTCACCCCAAGATATCCCCCTTGTTCTCTTAGAGGCTCAATACAAATGAATTGTATTGACAATGCATCAACATTGATCTGCCCAATACAAATGAATTGTATCAGTAACATCGCATACCTTTTTAATACAAATGAATTGTATCAACAGCTCAATTTATTGTGTGATGCAGGTGGGCAACCAAAAAGAAAAAGAGTTGCTTGGGCAGCCCAAGCAACTCTTTTTTCTTTAGATTGTTTTATTTATCTAAGCGGGCTTCGAAGTCAGCCAGTTCCTTCTTCAGCTCTTCGGGCAAAGTGTCATCTGCATCGAACTTGGAGTAGAACTCCTTGATGCCCTTGACATCTTCTTTCCAAAGATCCTTATCAACGGACAGAAGACCCTTGATGGTATCCAGATCGATACCCTTGAGACCCTCGGTGTTGATATCTTCTGCCTTGGGCAGGTAGCCGATGGCGGTTTCAACGGCATCAGCCTTACCGGCACAACGGTCCAGAATCCACATCAGAACACGCATATTATCGCCGAATCCGGGCCAGATGAAGTTGCCTTCATCATCGGTGCGGAACCAGTTTACATTGAAGATCTTGGGAGCATGGGGGATCTTTTTACCCATCTCGATCCAGTGAGCGAAGTAGTCGCCCATATTATAGCCGCAGAAGGGCAGCATAGCCATGGGATCACGACGAACCACGCCAACAGCACCGGCGGCGGCAGCGGTGGTCTCAGAAGCCATGATGGGGCCTACGAACACGCCATGGTTCCAGTCGAAGGACTGATATACCAGAGGAGCGGTCTTGGCACGGCGGCCGCCGAATACGATTGCATCGATGGGCACACCATTGGGATTATTGAACTCCTTGGAGATGCAGGGGCAGTTCTCGGCAGGAGCGGTGAAGCGGCTATTGGGATGAGCAGCGCAGGTAGACTTATCTGCTTTATTGAACTTAGCGGGATCCCAAGGATCGCCCTTCCAGTCGATGGCATTCTCGGGCAGGTCTTTATTGAGGCCTTCCCACCATACAGTATTATCCGCAGTGTGGCAAACGTTGGTGAAGATGGTATTCTTCATGGTGGAAGCCAAAGCGTTGGGGTTGGACTTCACATTGGTACCGGGAGCAACGCCGAAGAAACCATTCTCGGGGTTCATGGCATAGAGGCGGCCGTCGGGACCGATTCTCAGCCAGGAAATATCATCGCCTACGCACCATACTTTATAGCCCTTGGAAGCATAATACTCGGGGGGAATCAGCATGGCCAGGTTGGTCTTACCGCAAGCGGAGGGGAAAGCGGCGCAGATATAGCGAACTTCGCCTTCGGGATTCTCAACACCCAGAATCAGCATATGCTCAGCCATCCAGCCCTCATTCTTACCCAGATAGGAGGCAATACGCAGAGCAAAGCACTTTTTGCCCAGCAGTACGTTGCCGCCGTAACCGGAGTTTACGGACATAATGGTGTTGTCCTCGGGGAAGTGCATGATATACTTCTTGGAAGCATCCATCTGAGCTCTGGAGTGCAAGCCCTTTACGAACTCGCCATCGCCCAAAGACTCCAGCACCTTAGCGCCGATACGAGTCATGATGTGCATGTTCAGCACAACGTAGATACTGTCGGTCAGCTCGATACCGATCTTGGAGAAGGGAGAGCCAACAACGCCCATGCTGTAGGGAATGACATACATGGTCTTTCCTTCCATGGAACCGTCAAACAGTTCATACATCATTTTATAGGCTTCCTGGGGATCCATCCAGTTGTTGGTGGGGCCGGCATCCTTCTTGGTGCGGGCGCAGATGAAGGTACGATCTTCTACACGGGCAACATCCAGAGGATCGGTGCGATGGAGATAGCAGCCGGGGAGCTTTTCCTGATCCAGCTTCTCAATCTCGCCGGTGGAGCATGCTTCTGCACGCAGCTCTTCCAGTTGAGCCTCGCTGCCGTCGATCCAAACGATCTTTGCGGGTTTGGTGATGGCGGCCATCTCGTCGATCCAGGTCAATAATGCTTGGTTCTTAGTGGTCATGTTCACAATTTCCTTTCTTAGAAATCAAATTTCTCACGCTTACAATTATATATGGTACTTTTCAACATTGCAAGCGCCATTTTTGCTAAAGTTTGCTATTTTTTATTCTATATTTTGTGCAAGTTCGTACACCCTTATCCAATCTTGAGGGGAAAAAGTTTCACCACGGGCGTTTTCCGGAAGCCCCGCCGCCTTCAAAAGTGCGGCGATCTGCTCTTTATCCAGACCGGTTCGTTGGCGAAAAGCGGGGGAGGAGCAAAGCATCTTCCGCCGGGCGGCAAATCCGCTTTGCACAAAGGTGCTAAAGCCTTTGTCAGGGCGCTGTTCAAGGGGCGTCAGCCCCAGCACCGCACTATGGACATGGGGCGCCGGCACAAAGCAATAAGGCGGCACCTCCAAAAGAATTTCTCCATTGCAAAGGCTTTGGGTGATCACCGAGAGGGCTCGGTATTCCTTACTGCCCGTGGGGCAAAGGAGCCGCTCCGCCACCTCCTTTTGAACCATCAAAACCGCCTGATCCCATCGATGGATCTGCTGATAAAGCAGATTCAAAATTTCGGTGGTGATATAATAGGGCAGATTGCCCACTACCGTAAATCTTTCTCCGCCAAACTGCTCTTTTTGCAAAGCGGCAAGATCACACTTCAAAATATCCGACCAAACAAAGGTATGGTTTGGGGCGGTAACCTCTTGAGCCAGCAAGGGCTCCAGATGGCGGTCGATCTCCACAGTAACCACCTTTTTGGCCTTTTGACACAAAAGATTGGTCAAGGAGCCCACTCCGGCGCCGATCTCCAGAATATTCTCCCCTTGGGCAGCGGCGGCAATGGCCTCCAAAACCGATTCATCTCTTAAAAAATTTTGGCCTAAGGATTTTTGGGTGGAAAGACCATAGCGATCCAAAAGCGCTCGTACTGCAATCTCACTCATACTGTCTCACCAACCCGATCACCTTGCCCAAAATCAGGCATTGCTCCGAAAAAATAGGGGCATAGGCAGGATTTTCCGGCATCAGCCGCACTCCACCCTTTTCCCGATAGACCCGCTTCACGGTGGCGGCATCCTCCAGCCACACGGCGGCGATCTCTCCATCGGCAACGGTGGGGGTCTTTTCCAGAATCACCGTATCCCCCTCCAAAATGCCGGCGCCGATCATGCTATCGCCCCGCACCCGCAACGCAAAAAGCTCCTTGCCCGCCGCCTTAGAGGGGGCAATATGCACATACCCCTCAATAACCTCTTCGGCCATGATGGGAACGCCGGCGGCAATGGTGCCCAATACCGGCACCGCCACCCCTTGAGGGCGATAAGGCAGGCAGCGATGCTTGCCCTGCCGCTCAATCAGTCCCTGCTCCTCCAGCCGAACCAAGACCCCTTGCACCATGCTGGGGGAGGAAAGACCCACCTCGCTCATCAGCTCCCGGACGGTGGGAAAGCGCCCGTTTTCTTGCACCAAGGAGCAGATCCGCTCATAGACCAAGCGATCCCGCTCTTTTACTTTTTCACTGATACTGCCCCGAACCATTACACAAAAGCAAAGGTAGACAGCATCTGCTCCACACCATTGGTAAGGAAATACTGATAGGAATTAAACTCGGCCAGATAGGTCACCAAATAGACCTTTCCCTCATGCTCGGCAAAGATCTGCAGAAAGCGAAGGCCGTCCTCTCCATCGTCGGAGGTACTCTCGTAAACGATCTCATAAGCGGGAGCGCCGCCTAAGGTCGCCTCCTCCGATTCGGAAACCAGATGATAATTGGTCACCGTTTGGGGCAGATGGGCCACATAGTTTTTCACATAATCGGCAAAAGCGGTATCCACCAGCGCAAACCGCTGGACCGAAAGATTATCCAGATGCTCATCGCCATACCCTTCTGCCGGAGAAACAAAGGCGGCGATCCCCTCTTTATTATCATGGGTCTCCTGCCAGAAGTCGGGATATTCCACAGAAAAGCCCAAGGGGGTGGAGCGAAACAACTTATAACCCTCCAAGGTTGCCTTGCGGCAGCCGCTTGCCAGCAGCAATACAGCGATCAATAATACAGCGAAAATTCTTTTTTTCATCCTGACACCTCAAAACATCATAGTACAAATATTCTACCATAATAATCGGGTTTTGACAATACCGTAAAACTATGTTATGATAATCCATTAGAAAGGAAGTTTTCTGCGCTATGAGTAAAAAAGCATGTAATTATACAAGCATCGGCGGCAGCGCTCTGATTGAGGGCGTGATGATGCGGGGCAACGATAAAATGGCCATCGCCCTTCGCCGCAACGACGGCTCCATCCAGATGAAGGTGGAAGCCGCCCCCACCAAAAAAACCTGGTATGGCAAAATCCCCATTCTGCGGGGCATTATCAGCTTTGTGCTCTCCATGAAAATGAGCTATTCCTGCCTGATGTACTCGGCGGATGTTTCCATGGAAGGCATTGAACAGCCGGAGGAGCCCTCCAAGCTGGATCGCTTGCTGGATAAAATGCTGGGGAAGACCGGCATGGCCATCTTCAGCGCCATTGCCATGGTGCTGGGGGTTGGATTGTCCCTGTTTCTCTTTATGTATCTGCCCGCCCTCTTTACCGGCTGGGCGCTGGCTTGGGCACCGGCGGTTTTGAAGGCTGTTGTGGAAGGCACCATTAAAATTCTGGTCTTTTTGGCCTATTTGGCACTGGTTTCCCTGATGCCGGATATGCGGCGGGTCTTTCAGTACCACGGCGGCGAGCATAAATCCATCTTCTGCTTTGAAGCAGGAAAGGAATTGACCCCCGAAAATGCCATGGGCTCTTTGCGCTTCCATCCCCGCTGCGGTACTTCTTTTATGTTTTTCACCCTGCTGATCAGCATCATTGTGGCCATGTTTATCCCTTGGGGCAATCGGCTGGTCCGCACCTTCTTGAAAATTCTTTTTGTGCCGGTGGTGATGGGCATCGCCTATGAATTCATCCGCTATGCCGGCAAACACGATAACCTGCTGACCAAGATCTTTTCCGCTCCCGGCCTGTGGTTTCAGCGGATCACCACCAAAGAGCCCGATGAGCAGCAGCTGGCGGTAGCCCTTTGTGCGCTCAAGGGGGTTCTCAATGAGTATCCCTTGGATCAGGAATTTATTGTAGATGAAGCAGGCAACTATTTAAAAGAAAAGGAACCCAAAACCGATGAGAGCAAAGCTGAGTGATCTTCGCCGCCATGGAGAGATCATTTTAAAAGAGCGGCAGATTGAAGACTACCGCAACGATACCTATTATCTTCTGAATAAGCATTTCGGTGCCACCCGAGCCGATATTCTGCTTAAAGGGGAGGAGGACTATCCCGACGAGCAGGTCATGGCCTACATGAAGGACCTTCAGGCACGGGGCGACCGTGTTCCCCTCCAGCACCTTTTGGGAAGCTGGGAATTTATGGGGCTTTCCTTCCATGTCAGCCCTGATGTGCTGATCCCTCGCTCCGAAACCGAATGGCTGGTGGAAACCATTGTGGAGCGCTATCAAGGCAAGGCCCCCAAGGTGCTGGATCTTTGCACCGGCAGCGGCTGCATCGGCCTTGCGGTAAAAGCCCTGCTGCCGGAGGCGGAGGTGACGCTGGTGGATGTCAGCGATCTGGCCTTAAAGGTGGCCAAGGCCAATATGGAGCAATTAAACCTTTCGGTGAAGATCGAGCAATGGGATATTTTGCAAGGAGTGCCCTTCTTTTTGCAAAAGGAGCGGTTTGATGTCATCGTCAGCAACCCGCCTTATATTAAAACCGCCGACCTGCCCACCCTTCAGCCGGAGGTACAAAAGGAGCCGGAGCTGGCGCTGGACGGTGGTCTGGACGGCCTGCTCTATTATCGGGCTTTGGCCAAGGATTGGTCGGCTCTACTCCAAGAAGGCGGCACCTTTTTGGTGGAGACCGGTGAAGATACCGGCGAGGGCGTTTTGAAGATCTTTGAAGAAGCGCTCTCCCAAGCCACCCTCCATCAAGACCTTGCCGGACTGCCCCGCTATGTCACCGCAACCAAATAAGTTTTACGCCCCGCAAGCCATGGCCTGCGGGGCTTCTTATATATGTAAAATAATACCACCTCACATTTGCCCCGTTGACAAATTACAATACTTGTGCTAAAATGTAACCCGTTGTAACCAATTTGTAACTTTTTTGAAAGGAGGTGCATTGAAATTGAATAGCGCTGCAAAGCAAGGGCTGATCGCCGTTCTCTCGGTAATTTATAAGATCGGAAGATTGATCTATAAGACCGGCTGGATCATTGAATCCATCATTCTTTTTCTCTTTTCCTTTACCCTGCTTCCCCTGCTTCGCCTTCTGAGAAAATGCACCCCCAAAAATATCTTTGAATGGGTCTCGGCTCTTGGCGAAGGCGTCATCAACATTGCCGTTAAGATTTATCAGGGCTTGGTTCGCTTTTTGATCTGGGCCGCTCATAGCATTGTTTCGGATTTTGCCTATTGGGCGCCGGTATTCAGCGGAGTGGCTGTTGTGGCGCTGGTGGTGTTTCTCCAGAGCCATACCGTTGCCCTTGCCGTTTCCATCGACGGGCAGACCGTTTCTTATGTCAATAATGAAAAGGACTTTGCCGGCGCCATTACGGCGGTGGAAAAAGAGCTGGCCAATACCTTGGGCGAAAACTATTGTATGTATACCGCCCCCGAGTATGAATTCGTGTTCATCAAGAAAAATAAAATGGCCACCGAGGATAATCTTTATGCCCAAGCCTATCGGGCGGTAACCGAAGAAATCGGTCACCATTACGGCCTGTATATCGACGGAGAGTTTGTGGCGGCTGCCGAGCATAAATCCACCATCGAAACGGTGCTGAATGAGCTTAAAGCCCCCTTTGAGACCGGCGCCGAGGATGAGCGAATCGAATTTGTGAAGAATGTGGAGGTTCGCACCGGCTTGTATTCCCCCTCCGCCATGACCACGATGGATGAGCTTCGCACCAAATTCGAAGGCTCCACCGATCCCCAGTACTATACCATCGAGGAAGACGATTACCTCAGCGATATTTCCGAAAAAACCGGCCTCTCCAAGCAGATGCTCTATCATCTCAACCCCGAATTGGATGAGCGCAAGCTGGTGCCGGGCAGGAAACTGCTGATCTCTGAGCCGGATATTTATCTGGGCGTCAAGGTGGTTCGCACCACCGTCTATGAAGAGGCCATCAGCTATTCCACCGTTCGTATTGAGGATAGCTCCCTCTATGTGAACCAAACCAAGGTCAAAACCCCCGGTCAAAAGGGAAGCAAGACCATCACCGCTGAGATCACCTATATCGACGGAGTAAAGACCTCCACCAATATCATCTCATCGGTTGTTACCAAAGAGCCGGTCACCCGTGAGCTTTATGTGGGCACCAAGGAATATCCCAATTCCTTCTCCTCTCTGGCAGGCACCGGCGCTTTCATCCGCCCCATCAGCGGCGGCTATACCTCTTGCGCCTATGGTGGCTATCGTGGCCATGTGGGCGTGGATCTCACCATGAGCGGCGCTTATGGTAAGCCGGTTTACGCTTCTGCCGGCGGCACCGTGATCAGTGCAGGCTGGTCCGGCGGCTACGGTAAAATGGTGAAAATTCGCCATAGCAACGGCTATGTGACCTATTACGCTCATATGAGCTCCATTAAGGTCTCGGTGGGACAGACCGTCTCTCAAGGCCAGCAGGTCGGCGCCATCGGCTCCACCGGCAACAGTACCGGTCCTCACCTGCATTTCGAGCTACGGATCAACGGCAGCCCCGTCAACCCCATGAAATATATCGGTTAAGAAAAACCCGCAGAGTCAAGCTCTGCGGGTTTTATTCTGTTTACCAATACGCATAATAGGGGAACATTTGTAATTGTGTCGCCGTTGCCTGACTTACTCCACTGCTGGTCGTTCCGCTGTAGTTATGGATACTGGTGCATAAATCCGGCCGGCGCCAACGAACCACAAAATCCATCTTGCCGTCTCCGTTTGCGTCCATGATATGCCGTGTGTTCGGATAGGTAGTCGGATCATACAATTCGTCTGTTGCAGTATTGACCGCTTCATTATAATTACCACTCGAATTAGCATAATATACTAACACTTGCCGATATCCACCGGAATTCCAATACACCAACATATCTGCTCGTCCATCACCGTTCACATCTCCGGTATAAACGGGGTCTGCTTCAACATAAGAGCGTGTGCTATTCAAGGCATAATACCCGTCTTCAAAATGTGCAACCCCGTTATAAGCGATCCCTTTATATATCATAATGTTTCTTTTTCCGTTTGTATCACGCCAATGAACGATAAAATCGTTCTTTCCATCTCCCGTTGCATCCGCTAAATACAGTTTACTGGGATACACCGAAGGATTGTGGGTTCGAGCACTGCTTAAATTGATTCCTGCCGAAAAAGTTCCGTCTGTATTTGCCGTAAATGTTAAAAGCTGACGTTTATTATTTGATTGCCAATGAACGACCAAATCGGCCCGTCCATCCCCATTTACATCACCCACATAAACCGGATCCGTATGCACATAGTTATAAGTACTGGTCAACGAATACATGCCTTCTTGAAAGGTCCCCTTCCCGCCGGAAGAAATTCCCTTATAAACCATGATGCATCGTTTTCCGCTACCGTTTCGCCAATGCACAATAAAGTCGGCCTTCCCGTCTCCGGTCACATCATCTGAAAACAAAGAACACGGATATTCATCACTATGTGTTCGAACGCTTGACAAAAGCACGCCGGCATAAAAACTACCGTCTCCTTTTGCCGTATACACCATCAACTGACGCTTTTCGCCGGAAGCATAATGAACAATCACATCATCTTTTCCGTCTCCGTTTACATCCTTAAGAAAGTATGACACTGCGGTTCTGAAAATGTCTGTTGTAAACAAATCTTCTGATCGCAGAAACATTCCGTTTGATGTTCCTCGCACCACAGACAATTTAAGATTTCCATGATAAGAAGCCGGGATTACAAGGTCATCGCATCCATCTCCGTCCACGTCTCCAATCATCGCATCCATTGTATGCGAGGTCATGGAATTCGCCAATGCTTTTAGCGCATTGATCCGACCTCCGGTAACACACTTCCCACTCAACCCGCTCACCGGATCCACTCCATTCATGATTGCCGACTTTACCTGCGCTGCCGTCAGGCTTGGATTTATGCTCCAAATCAATGCAGCCACTCCGGCAACTTGCGGCGCCGCCATAGAGGTGCCTGACCATAACGCATAGTCATTATCAGGAACGGTGCTGTAGATCTGATACCCCGGAGCGGTTAAGTCTACCGTTGTCGCTCCATAATTTGAATCTTCCCATAGTTGATCGTTTCCATCAACTGCTGCAACTGCTATGATTTTATCGCTACTATAGTTGCAAGGGTAATATGGAATTATATCATTGTTATTGCCATCGTTTCCCGCAGAAGTAATAAATAAACCGGGAAAACTATTTATCGCATTGTTCAGTTCTGTATTAACTACATTGTTTATCGTGGCATCACCACCGCTAAAATTAATGATTTTAACATTTTTTGAACCACAATAATTGATGGCGTTTTTTAAAATACTGGAATTCGTGACATTTTTTAAGGTTCCATCAGTTTTCACTTCTGTTTCAAACACTTTTACTGACGCCAATGAAATGTTCCACGCAACGCCCGTGATCCCATCGTTGTTGTTTCCTTCTGCTCCGATAATTCCGGCAACATGTGTGCCGTGACCGGTTTGGTCCCAAAAAGAACTTCCCGTACCATAAGTCTCTTTATCACTCGTATAATCGATGCCCCAACTATCTCCATAATCTCTAATATCATCATGTGAAAAATCAACGCCGGAATCCATTACGGCAACCTGAATCGTCTCGATTTCTCCGGTAGTAATATGCCACGCTGCGGGCAAAAACATTTTATTAATCGCATATTGCTGCGCCGTAAAACGATCTTTAAAAACTCGGCCACTTTGAACATTTGGCACAGCAGAAGAAACCGCAGATAATTGATCCACTTTATTTGTGTCATTTTTTACTTCCCCCGGAATTTCGGGGTCAAATTCAATAATAAAACTCGGTGATGCCGAAGAAATATAATCTAAACTTTCTAATTTCTTTATCGCTTCTAACACCGCTTCTTTTGTTTTTTCTTTTAAGACAATGGTGTACTGCTGATGAAAGTTTTCCAAATCATAATAACATGCACCATCTGAAGGGATCAGCGTTGATAATTTGATTGTTTCAAATTCTACACAGCCAAAAACTTCATCCGCCCATCGTTTATAGGGATCTGAAACTTTTTTCGTTAAAGAAATATCTACAATTCCGGGTTCAAAATCATCCTCTAAAGTGGCATTACAATAAAACTTATCCTCCGGATCAGCGGGCAAAGCAAGAACCGGATCCTCCAATGTGCCTTCTACCGAAGACTCCTCTACGGTTGGTGCATTCTCCACGATGGTTTCTTCCCCGCCCTCTTCCTCGCTTGGAACAGACGCCTCCGGGGTAAGCTCCTCGGGATCCTCCATCGGGGTTTCTTCCTTGATGGGTTCCTGGCTCTCCGGCACCACCTCAACTCCTTCGTTTCCGGCAAGCACCTCTTCCATCGGTTCCTTCTGCTGCTTACAAGCAGAAAGCATTCCCATGAGCAATACACTCATACAAATTAGAGCAATCATTCTTTTTTTCATAATATTTTCCTCCTTTTTATTGTTTTTTGGTTGCTCTTAAAAACCTGCTACGATAATAAACGTTTCAAATTCGATTTTTTGACATATTTTTTTAAAAATTCTCTCATATATAAAACGTATAAACCTCCTGTTTTGTGACAAAAAGATTTTTAAAACTCTCAATTTCATTATACACACATCAAACATCCGATTCAACAAACTTGCAAAAATGTAAAGAAACTGTAACATTCCATGGTTGTTTTCAACAAAAACAACCGTCTGTTTTTGTTGAAATAAAATAAAAAGCGAAAGATTCCTTTTATGACATTATTGTTTCTTGTTGCAAGTTTTTTATCAATATGGTAAACTAACGGTGTATATCAATGATTCGAAAGAAAGGGGGGACACCCATGGCTGATTTTTTAGAGGGCAGTCTTTTGCTGAATGGCTGTAAAAAGCTGGCGCAAAAGGTCCAAGAGGCCAAAAAACAAAGCCTGCTTCTGGGGCGGCAACGGCAACCGATTGAGGAAACCGAGCCCCAAGCCACCCGATTATTGGGGCGCTTTCACCCTGCAGAGAAGCTGATTTCCGCCATGGCAAACAGTCGCCTCTTTTCTTGGCTTTATGGATATGGCAAAAACCTTCTGGCCGTCAATGCAAGCGCCCTTTTATTCCTGCTGACACCCCTTTGCTTAGGACTGTTTCTCATTATGGCAGTGGCCGGCCGCTGGACGGTGGCAGGGGGACTGCTTTGCCTCTTTGGTCTTTGCGTGATTCTCTTTACGGGGAAGGGCACATTGAAGGAGTTGATCAGCGGCTCGCTACTGCTCCGCCCGCTGACAAAGCCCTGCTCCGCCGCTGAAGGCAACGCAAAGGGATCGGTTTTGATCTATCTGGGCATTTGCGGCACTTTAGGCGCCCTGATCGGCTGGAAGCTTGGGCTGATCTTAGGCGTTGCCGCAGCCATTGCTTTAAGCCTGCTACCCTGCCTTTTTGCCACTCCGCCCTTCTGGGTGGTTTGCCTGCTGCTGGCCGCCCTGCCCTTGGCGGGCACCACCGCCTGCTGGGTGCTGAGCTTTCTGCTGATGATTCTTTATTTTTTTGGCAGAGCCTTTGGCAAAGAGCAAGGCCGAGCCTTGGATAAATGGGATCTGACCCTTTTGGTTTTTCCCCTCTTTTGCCTGATCTCCACCCTCTTTTCCTATCATTTGGCCGGCTCGGCCAAGGTTAGCTTTTTATGGCTGGGATTATTCTTCCCCGTGTTTATTCTGCGGCGAATGATCACCACCCGCAAGCGGCTGGTGGCTTCTCTAACCGCTTTGGCCTTGGGAGGCACCGCCACCGGCCTTTATGGACTTTATCAATATCTTTCAGGGATGGTGGACACCACCTGGACCGACACCTCCATGTTTGAAGATCTGGAGATGCGGGTCTACAGTACCTTTGCCAACCCCAATGTGTTTGGGGAATTCTTACTGCTGCTGATCCCGCTGGTTTTGGGGCTGATGCTTTATACCGAAAGCAAGCGGATGCGGTTTTTGCTTCTGGGCGTGGACGGGCTGTTGCTGATCAATCTGGCGCTGACCTATTCCCGAGGCTGCTATGCCGGCTTTGCCCTGACCGCTCTCTTTTTCCTCTGGCAATTCAGCAAAAAATGGATGGCCGTGATTCTGACGCTGGCAGTTCCTCTGCTCTTGGTGCTGATGCCGGAGAGCGTGATGGAGCGGCTGTTAAGCATCGGCGATATGAGCGACGGTTCCACCTCCTACCGCATGATGATCTATTTTGGCACCGCCTATATGCTGGGTCATCATTGGCTGGGCGGAATCGGCCTGGGAACCGAAGCCTTTAACACCATCTATCCTTTATATATGGTGCCGGATGTGCTGGCGGAGCATTCCCATAGCCTCTTTTTCCAGCTGGTCGTTTCCTTCGGCGTGATGGGTCTGCTCTATTTGATGGGGCTGATCATTGCCTATCAGCGCACCACCGGCAGGGCGGTTCGTTGCTCCTCCGGCAGAGATCGGGGGCTGATGCTGGCCTTCAACACCGTGCTCTGGGGCATTCTGGTGCAAAGTGTTTTTGATTACACCTGGTATAATTACCGTCTATTTCAACTCTTTTGGATCGTTCTGGCTCTGGGACTATCCGCCAAAGAAATTATAAGAAAGCAGGACAATCAAGTATGACCAAACGAAAATTCAACTGGCTGGATGCCCTTTGCATCCTCTTGGTCCTTGCCATTATCGCAGGCGCCATTTGGTATCTGAAAAAAGACGATACCGCCGCCCCTGCCGATACCAAGCCTTATGTGGTGACCCTGCGGTTCACCCAAGCCACCACCGATCCCCATGATTTTTATAAGGTGGGGGACAAGCTTCATTTCTTCACCCGCTCAGCAGAATTGGGTACCATCACCTCGGTGGAATCCATCGATTGGGTGCGGGAAGAATTCAATGAAACCACCGGCGAATACTATACCTATGTGGATCCTCAGCACAAACAGATCGAGATGAAGGTGCTGACCCAGGGCTCTGTTGAGGGCGGAATGTTTACCGTGAACGGTTCTACCCTGCTGATCGGCGGCACCTACTATCCCCAGACCGATGCCACCCGTTCGGTAATGGTGGTTTGGGACATTGAGGAGGTGGCAGCATGAAACTGATGGATAAGCAAGGCCGCTTTTTCGGCAAGGTGCACTTTTTTGATTTGCTGATCATCTTATTGCTGATTTTCGGCATCGGCGGCATGGCTCTTCGCTCTGCCAACCCCAAAGCCCCCGCCAATCAGACGGTTTCTGCCACCTACACCTTTGAAATTCAAGAGGTCTATCAATATATGACCGAAGCGGTGGCCATCGGCGATACCCTTTATGAAAAGGGCGTGCCCATGGGCACGGTAACGGGGATGGCCGTCACCCCCCACTCCACCCTGCGCAAGCTGGAGGATGGGACCCTTAAAGAGGCCGAGCATGTAATGCTCTATGATATTATGCTGACGGTGAAAACCGATCAGCTCATCGCTCAAGACGGCTATTATATCGGCACCCAAGAAATCTTAAACGGCACCGGCCATACCTTCCAAAACGGATTTGCCACCATGACCGGCACAGTGCGGGAGCTGACCCCCATCCAATAAACCCATAAAAATCCGCCCAAGGGATTGGGCGGATTTTTTTACACTTGAAAACAGGTGTACTTTATGTTATATTAGTTATACATAGTATTATAAGGAGACCTTGCCATGAAAATTGCCATTGCCGGTACCGGATATGTGGGCTTGTCGCTGGCGGTACTGCTGTCTCAGCAGCATCAAGTGACCGCTGTGGACATCATCCCTGAAAAAGTAGAGATGATCAACCGCCGTCAGTCCCCCATCGAAGATAAAGAGATTCGGGAATTCTTTGCCCAAAAAGACCTGAACCTCACCGCAACCACCGACGGTCCTTCCGCTTATAAGGATGCCGATTTTGTTGTGGTTGCTACCCCCACCAACTATGATACCGAGCAGAATTATTTCAATACCTCGGCAGTGGAGAGTGTGATTGAGCAGGTGCTGGCCGTCAACCCCGATGCCATCATTGTGATCAAATCCACCATCCCGGTGGGCTATACCAAGCAGGTGCGGGCCAAATACGAGGCCGATAATATCCTGTTCAGCCCCGAATTTTTGCGGGAAGGACATGCTCTTTACGATAATCTCTATCCCAGCCGTATCATTGTGGGCGTGCCGGAAGGAGATGAGCGGCTGATGGAGGCTGCCGTCACCTTTGCCAACTGCCTGAAAAATGCCGCCATCAAAGAGGATGTGCCCACCCTGTTCCCCAATACCACCGAGGCCGAGGCAGTGAAGCTCTTTGCCAATACCTATCTGGCTTTGCGGGTGGCCTATTTCAATGAAATCGATACCTATGCCGAGCTAAAGGGGCTGGACACCCGCTCGATTATCGACGGTGTTTGCCTGGATCCCCGTATCGGCGGTCATTATAATAACCCCTCCTTTGGCTACGGTGGCTACTGCCTGCCCAAGGATACCAAGCAGCTGCGGGCCAATTTCCAGCATGTGCCGGAGAATCTCATCTCCGCCATTGTGGATTCCAACCATACCCGCAAAAAGCATATCGCCACCCAGATCCTTGCCAAGGAGCCCAAGGTGGTGGGCATCTATCGGCTGACCATGAAGGCCAATTCTGATAATTTCCGTGAAAGCTCCATCCAAGGGGTCATGAAGCGGATTATGGATAGCGGGGTGGAGGTCATTATTTATGAGCCCACCTTGAAGGACGATTCTTTTGCCGGTGCCGCCGTCTGCCATGATCTTTCTGCATTTAAGGCTCGTGCCGATGTGATTCTTGCCAATCGCTGCACCGCAGATCTTCAGGATGTGCCTGAAAAGGTGTATACCAGAGACCTCTTCAGCAGAGACTAATCGTAAAAAAAGGAGTAACAGATTATGAAAACCATCATGCTGGTCTTTGGCACTCGTCCCGAAGCCATTAAAATGTGCCCCTTAGTCAATGAACTTAAAAGCCGTGACAATGTGAAAACCGTGGTCTGTGTTACCGGTCAACATCGCCAGATGCTGGATCAGGTGCTGGAGGCCTTTGATGTCACCCCCGATTATGACCTTTCTATTATGAAGGATCGTCAGACCCTCTTTGATGTGACCACCAATATTTTGGAGCGGATCAAAGCCGTGTTGGAAGAGGTAAAGCCCGATGTGGTGTTGGTGCATGGAGATACCTCCACCACCTTTGTCACCGCTTTGGCTTGCTTCTATCTGCAGATCCCCGTGGGTCATGTAGAGGCAGGGCTTCGCACCTATAATATCTATTCTCCCTTCCCGGAGGAATTTAACCGTCAAGCGGTGGGCATCGTCAGCTCCTATAACTTTGCCCCCACCGAACTGTCCAAAGAAAACCTGCTGCGGGAGGGCAAGAACCCCGAGAGTATCTATGTCACCGGCAATACCGCCATCGATGCTCTGAAAACCACCGTTCGTGCCGATTATTCCCATCCCGAGCTGGAGTGGGCAAAGGATAGCCGCTTGATTATGATCACCGCTCACCGCAGAGAAAATCTGGGCGATCCCATGCATAATATGTTCCGTGCCATCCGTCGGGTGATGGATGAGCATCCCGATGTAAAGGCCATCTACCCCATCCATATGAACCCTGTGGTGCGGGAGGCCGCCGATCAGGAATTGGGCGATTGCGATCGCATTCGCATCATTGAGCCTTTGGAGGTGCTGGATTTCCATAACTTCCTGGCCCAAAGCTTTATGATTCTTACCGACTCCGGCGGCATCCAAGAGGAGGCCCCCTCTTTGGGCAAGCCGGTGCTGGTGATGCGGGATACCACCGAGCGCCCCGAAGGCATCGCCGCCGGCACCCTGAAGCTGGTGGGTACCGACGAGCAGGTGATCTACGATAACTTCAAGCTCTTGTTGGAGAATGAAGAAGAGTATAATAAGATGAGCAACGCCAGCAACCCCTATGGCGACGGCTTTGCCAGCAAACGCATCGCCGATATTCTTACTAAATAAAAACCGAAAACCTCCGAACCTAATGGGTTCGGAGGTTTTTTATGTTTTCTTTTCCATCAAACTGCACAAAAACAACGAAGGCTCTGCCGGTCTACATCGCT
The DNA here is from genome assembly GCA_045539335.1 of Eubacteriales bacterium. GTDB lineage: Bacteria > Bacillota > Clostridia > Oscillospirales > QAKW01 > QAKW01. The sequence goes on along the minus strand of JAZQFD010000010.1, from coordinate 6,644 downwards.
TGCTTTCATTTCATTAGGATGCACAAGCCCTGCAGGCTTTAAATGTTTGTAGATCGTCGTTTCTTCCGGCGAAGGTCACTTCATGCAAACCGTTCAAAAAGGATGCGGATCGTTGTTTCTTTGCGAGAATTTTCGGGGCCCCCGCAAAACCACAGGTTTTGTGGGGAAAAGGAAAAAGCAAGAGCAAAAGCGGATTTTTTGCCTTTTGCAAAATGGAGCGGTTGCTCTTGGTTTTGACGACAGATACGGCGATCGCAAAAAATAACGAAGGTTTACCGGTCTGCGCCTTTTTCAGCGGTTTGCCCTTAGTCTTCCATTTGTTTGCCCAAAAACAAGGCCCCCGCTTGAAGTAGCTTTTCCTCCGTTGTACCAACCCGCTTGCCCTGCTCGTCAATAAGGGCAAGAACGCCCACCAGATCACCACCGGCTAAAATGGGGCAGGAGGCGGCCACACGAATGCGATCTTGATCCCGCAGGAGGGGATAGGAGGCACGCTCCTCGTTGGCGGTAAAGGTATGTCTTAGGGCGGCGATCTCCTCGCAGCGACTGCTGATGGGGCGATCTAAGGCTTCCCGCCGCCCGCCGCCGGCATAGGCCACCACATGATCCCGATCCGTCACGGCGCAGGCAAATCCGCAGACGGCTTGCACAGACGATGCAAACTCCGATGCAAACTCCGAAAGCTCGTTCACCGGCGAATACTTCTTAAAAATCACTTCCCCGTCCTTGCCGGTGTAGATCTCCAAGGGATCTCCCTCACGTATCCGCATGGTGCGACGGATTTCTTTCGGAATAACAACCCTTCCCAAATCATCTGCTTGTGTCAAGTAAGGACAAAAATATTTTTTAGTGGTCTAAAACCCTTGATATTACTGGGTTTTTTAGCATTTCGCCATTTTCAAAAGGCAAAATTTGGCGAGGGGGAATGTGTTATTTTAGGACAAAAACCGCAAGACTCTAATCAGTCTTGCGGTTCGTGTTATAATTGTTTCTTCCTTATACATCTTAACATTATATCGCGTTTCGGTCGTAAGAGATAACGAGCAGCGTTCATATCTGCTAAGATTTTTTCTGACGCTTCATTTGCATCCGGAGATGCATTGCACTGTTCCTTTGTTGCGACTCTACAGTAAACAGCAACCTTCATAATCACTCCTCCTTCCATTGTGAAAGGTCAAAACCGAACTTCCACTTGATTTCAATTTCACGATCTGCATATACGGTTATCATTTCGATTGCCTCGTACATTTTCTCACGAAGGACTTCATCCGAATATGAAAGAACGTCAATACCACGACGGATCTCATCAGTACGTTTTATCTCGGCGTTTCGCTTAGCTACAAGTTCTTCAATCTGCCTGTTAATTGACTCAAGGCGATCTGTCTCGTATTTCTTTTGTTCATTACTTTCTGTTTTCTTCTTTATAAACTGCTCTCGTGATATTTTGCCGCTTCGATATTCTTCGTATAGCCTTATTGCTTCTGAGGTTTTGCTTTTTTGACTGCGCTCTATCTTCTGTTGTTCTTCCCGGAGACCAAGCAACTCGCCATCATAAGAAAATGTCTCTCTTTTTGTTAATTCGTTAGATAGAAACTGCAGATGCGTCTTATATGCACTGAAAACAATACTCTCGATATCAGTTCTGCTCCATCGTATACTACCGCAGATAGCGCCCTTGACGTACATTTGAGTGGCACAGGAATAATATTCATCACTTCCAAAAGTTTTTCTAAGACGTCTTCCGCAATGACCGCAATAATATACTCTGTCACGACGATCGGAATGGACTACTGTGCGTGGGCCAACCTTCCTAAGACTGTCGTTTGCAGCATAATACTCTTCATGCGAAACAATTGGTTCATGTATTCCCTCAATAATTAAATACTCTTCCGGCTTTCTACGATGCTGTGCTTTTGCACGGATAGTGAGATTTTCACACTTAAAATTGACCATTGCACCGGTGTATTTATACTCCTTGATTATGCGAATAACCGCCTGATGACTCCACATCGTTCGATTTTTTATATCTTTGCGGTTCCAATTCTTATAATCCATCGGGGTAGGGATCTTCCTCGCATTAAGAATACGCGCTATTTCCGTAGTCTTCTTTCCTTCAATAGCCATAAGGAATATCTCTCTGACAATAGGCGCTGTCACCGGATCAGGAACCATATGATGCTTAACACCAGATTCCTTTGTATATCCATATGGACAGTGAGTGACATATTTCCCTTTTCTCATCATCATATGCTGAGAAGCCTTCACTTTAACAGAGAGGTCCCTACTGTATTGCTCATGGATAAAATTCTTAAATGCAACATCAATTCCGCCAGTCGTTCCAATATACTTATTACTGTCATAATGATCATTTACAGCAATAAAACGTACACAAAGATACGGAAAGATATGCTCAAGGTAGTTTCCGACTTCAAGATAATTTCGACCAAAACGCGATAAATCTTTTACAATCACCACGCTGATCTTTCCCTCACGAATCATAGCAAGCATCCGTTGTACATCAGGTCTGTTGAAGTTAGTACCAGAATACCCATCATCTACAAACTCCAATATCTTATATCCCTTCAGATCATCATTCTCCTTGATATGGCGCAGAACGATATCTCTTTGGCTGGTAATACTGTTACTCTCATCATGAGATGAGCGTTCATCAACATCATCTTCCAAGGAAAGTCGCAAGTAAATGGCAAGGATATTTTCTGACATATCAAGCGACCTCCTCTCTAATACGTTCACACTCCTTAAGCATATCCTCAAACTCATCCATAAAATTGAAACTGATTTCAATTTCACGATTAGCGAAAAACCGAATCTCTTTTACAAGAGCTGTAATCATCTCCGGCGTAACAGAAGTTGCAGAATAGTACTTCTTAATAAGAGCTTCCCACTTTTGCTTACTTACATACGCACGTGTGGGTTTTGTTCTTCTCGCAGTAAGTCTCTGCATTTCTCTTTCAAGGTTGGTGATATCTTCCTGGTATTTATATCTACCATATTGATACTCATCTACGTTAATAATGCCGTCTTTGTAGTCAACATATAAAGACGTGAGCATACTTCTTGCATGGTTTATTTGCTCCTGGATGCTCTCTACTGAGCCACTTGATGATTGCAGTTTTGCTTTCTGCCGAGCAATTGCGATAAGCATATCCAAATCTTTTTTTACCGCAAGGAACAAATCCATTTGCTTTTTAATTACTTCCAAGACAATTTGATCCAGTTCATCAGCTCTAATATTCTTTTTCGAGCATGCCTTTTCGCCTAATTCAATGTTATTTGGACATTTGAAATTATAGTAATCCTTCATCTCGCCGTTCTTTTTTGGCCGTGAATAGGATCGAACATATTTCATAACTCGGCCACAATCTGCGCATACCAAAATTGAACCATATGGATTCACACGCTTTGGCATATGAGCATATTTCCCGTGCGTATCTTTGGATGCCTTGCTACTACGCTCGTTTACAGCCTGAACCTTCTCCCATAATTCCAAGGATATAATAGGTTTATGGGTGTTTTCCACATAATCCCATTCCTCCGGATCTGTCCAGTGAAAAGATTCTCCTTTATACAGGCACTGTGCGCTGCGACCCTGTGCCAAATGGCCTATATACGCTACGTTGGTTAGAATATCTTTCAAAACATGCATATTCCATAGCAGTGAACTGCCTTTTTGATTGTTGTTAGTCATAATTCCACGCTCATAGCGCAGGCGTCCGGGAGATGGGTAGTTTTTCTCATTAAGAATCTTGCATATAGCTGTAATGCCTTTCCCTTGTGCACGAAGTTCGAAAATCTCTACTACAATAGGTGCTATCTGAAAATCGATAACTAACTTATTGTGATCTCTCTCGTCCTTTAAATAACCATACGGGGCATAGTTCCCTATATATTCACCTCTCTGACGTTTAGACTTCATTGTGGAACACAACTTTTTCGAAAGGTCTTTGGCATACATTTCATTCACAAGATTTTTCAGACGAAGTGCAAGTTGATCACTAGCCGTTGCCGATGTGCTGTCATAGGAATCGCTCACGGAAATAAATCTCACACCGAGAAACGGAAAAACTCTTTCAAGGTAGTTTCCCGTTTCGGCAAAGTTGCGTCCTAATCTGGAAAAGTCCTTTACAACAATACAATCTATCCTTGCTTTCTTTACGTCTGAAATCATTCGGTCAAAATCTGGTCGATTAAAATCAGTGCCAGTATGACCATTGTCGATATAAATATCGACTACTTGGAGTTCCGGTCTTTCCGCTACAAATCGCTCAAGTAAGCTTCTCTGATTTTCCAGTGAGTCTGAGTCTTCTTTACCGTTATCTTCTACAGATAAACGGATATAAAGCCCCGTTTTATAAAAAACACTTTGCGTTTCGGCCTGAAACTCTTTCGGAGATGCTTTCTTTCGTGATGTTCGCGCCACTATACCACCTCCAATCGAGGCATTACAAGAATTTTGCTTCCTTCTTGCAGCCTTTTTTGTTCCTCTATAAACTGATATGCAGATGCCACTTTGTCGGCTTGTCGGAAGATAATTTCTATTTCTGCATTCTCGTATATCAGAATTTTTTCCACCAAATGCACAATAAGCTTCCTGCTTATTTCAGAAACATGAGAAAATTCTTTGAATTGTGCCATCCAGCTTTGCTTTGCGGCTAATCCTTCAGCAATTTCAGCTTTCATTCTGTTTAGTTCATCAATGGCACGCATTGCCTCAGCTATACGTGCAGTAAGTTCCTCTTTGATAGATTTGTATTCATCCTTATCGACCAGCCCTTGCTGAAGGTCTTCATAGATGCTAAGCCTTAGCATATTGTTTTTCCTCAATTGCTCATTCTGGATCTCAAGACTTGCTTCGATTTTTTGTATCTCTGAACGTTCCCAAGCAAGCTCAAAAGCCTCATTTAACACCCTGTCGAGTTCTATCACTGCTTCTATTTGCTTTTGTATGGTAGCAAGCACGGCACTTTCAAGAACGTCCTCTCGAATACTGTGCTTCGTGCAGTTTTTCTTGTCTGCTTTGTTTGCACTGCATACATAATAGACATACTTCTTATCCTTAGTGGACACTGTTCTCCTAACCGCTGGAGCACCACAATCAGCGCAAAAGATCCTTCCGCAGTACGGGCTAATCTTTGTGCCATTACATGCTCTTGTATCCTCTTTTAGAAGTTCCTGAACAAGTTCAAAGTCTCTTCGGGATATGATGGGAGTATGAGTTCCCTCAACACGTGTCCATTCATCTTCACTTTTATAAACAAATTTCTTTGTCTTGTAGTTAGGTGTCGTGCGTTTGCCTTGTGCCAAAATTCCAACGTACACCTCATTCTGTAAAATCCTACGAACCGTAATGTGATTCCACCCGGGCTGACTACCATCCGGAATTGGAAAGTTGATTCCACAGGATCTCTTGTATTCCATTGGTGATAAAATGCCCATATCATTTAATTGTTGGGCAATCATTGCAGGACTAAGACCATCAATTTTCCATTTGAAAATATCGCGGACAATCTCAGCAGCATATTCATCTATCACAAGCTGATTTTTATTATCTTCGGATTTAACATAACCGTATGGGGCAAAATTGCTAATAAAATCCCCACGTTTTCTTTTTGCATCGAAGTTTGATCTGACTTTCATAGATATGTCCCTGCTATAAGAGTCGTTCATCAAATTCTTAAAAGGAACCACCAGATTGTCCGATGAAGAAGCATTCGATGAGTCATAGTTATCGTTAATGGAGATAAAGCGTACCCCTAACTCAGGGAACAACTTATCAATATAGTAACCGCAGTCAATGTAATCTCTGCCAAAGCGAGATAAGTCCTTGACGATTACACAATTAACCTTACCGGTTTTAAGGTCATCCAGCATTCGCTGAAATTCTGCACGATCAAAATTCGTGCCCGTTTTGCCATCATCCTTGTATTCTTCAATTATTTCCATTTCTGGATGCTTGGCTAAATAACCGAGAATAAGATCACGCTGATTGTTGATACTGTCACTCTCAGCTTTTCCGTTTGTAGAAAAAGAAAGATCGCCATCCTCTTTCGATAATCGAAGATAAATGGCGACCTTGAATACTTGGTCTACGAATTTATTCATAGCGCCACTCCTTTCTGTAAAGTCGATAAATCGGCTAACAGCTAGAGTAGTCACTGATTTTTGTCCGAGCTCTATTTTAGCATAGGACAGGTGAAAAATCCAGCCGTTTTAATAAAATTAGTCATGGTAATTCTTCCCATCATAGTGATGCCAACATGGAGACGAAACTTTCATTTAAGGACTGATCCTTATTTGCGTATGAAACACGAACCTTAACGTCTCCAACCCTAAAACAATATGGATTCTTAATCTGTTCCACGTAGGATTTAATTCTCTCTTCGACAGGAAGGGTTCTATCAATAACGACATCTCTGATGTCAACTAATTCCGATAAATCTTGTCTGGGTTCTTTCATAAATCATTACACCTCCAAATGCTTATTTTTACAACTTTATTATTACCATTATTTTCTTGGTATATTCGATTAGAATGATTTTAACGTCCACCCGGCGCCTGCAGCGAACAGGTCCATAGGAGTTCCACCTTCCCGCCTTCATTGTGGCCGGACCGCGAGTTACGGA
>JAZQFD010000009.1:0-104287 GCA_045539335.1 Eubacteriales bacterium | reverse complement strand
CTCTGGAAGAGACCAAGTATGGCGGCGGCTATCGCTGCATTTCTCCCATCGGTTCTGTAAACCTGCTTCTGTACAACCAGTCTTTGGTTGAAGAGTTGGGCCTGAAGGATCCCCATACCATGTTCCAGAAGGATGAATGGGACTGGAATGCATACCGTGCATTCTTGACCAGCGTTCCTACCAGCACTACCGATGGTAAAAAACTGTATTCCTACCGTCAAGGTCTGGGCGATTGGTATATGAACTGGCCTATGACGAACGGTGTTCAGTCCATTGCATTGGACCATGACAATAAAGAAAAGAATCTGATCAACAACTGGATGGATGAGCGTGTCATTGAGTCCCTGACCTTCTTCGCAGATACCATGAAGAGCGTTCAGGATGCCATCTCCAAGGACGACGGTGAGACCTTGGCTACTCGTGAGAGCTACCATCGTTTGTTCTCCGACGGTACTTTGGTGATGTCTACCCGTGTATGGCTGATGGACGATTGCGATAAGTATCCTTATGCAGCCGCCCGTAAGTATAACTGGGTTCCCTTCCCCAAGTCTCCCAATGAGAATGGCCGCTATGTTGCTTACAACATCGGTTACACCATGATGATTCCTCGTGTGGTGAAGAATAAGGCCAACATTCCCTATGCTGTGAAGTTTATGGAATTGTGGGCAAACCGTTGTACCGAAGCCATCATGGACTACATGGCTGAAAAGGTACACTTCAGCTTCAACTATGCTGCTCGTAAGGAATATTTTGAATTCTGTATCAAGAATACCTACTTCGGTTGTGAGATGAGTAACTGGCGTTTGGTTTCCGGTGCTGCTAAGGAAGCGTTCCGCAACACCACCGACGGTTATCTCTATGCCGGCTTCAACTCCAATATCAACATGGCAACCAAGCATAAAGAAATTGCCAACTATGTTGAGCAGGCTATCAAGGATACCATCGAGTACGGTTCCTAATTACCTATAAATTATAAATAAAGAAGGAGATTTTCTCCTTCTTTATTTTTTTGTTCAGATTGTTCAAATTCGGTCTTCCAACAAAAGCGATGGAAAAAAATTGTGCAAAATGACAACAAAACTTTACAGTTATGTTACATTTGGGGCGTTTGTATTGCAAATTCAAAAAACGCTTTATATAATGAAATTGAAAGGGAAAACAATGCAATTTTTTTGAAAGGAGAAAGAAGAAAATGAAGAAAACTTGTAAAGTTTTAGCGGTCATTCTTGCAGTGTTGATGATGGTTTCCATGACCACCGCTTGTAGGAAAAAAATCGACAATGAGTGGGAAGATCTGGATCCTTCCAATGGGTTTGATAAGATTGAACAGGAAGATTCTCAAACCGGTGGGAAGGAAAATGAAACAACTCCGGGAACTAACGAAGAGGACGGAAAAAAACCTTCGGGAGAAGAGGGAACAACGCCCGATCAAAAGGATCCCGAAAAGAATCCGGATAAGAATCCCTCTAATAATGGGGGAGAGGTTGACCCTGAGGTGGGGGATGAAAATGAGCAGCAGAAGGTGGAAACCAACTACAATTCGGAAGTGAAGTATGAGGTTGAGGCCAATCCGTTGCTTTCTAAAAGTAAACCGATCAACCATGGGGTACTTCCTTCCTATGATCTTGATCGGACCGGTTTTGTTAAAAATGAAGTAAAACTGGCTGACCTGAGGGGTAAGACCTTCCAGTTGATCACCGCTGAGTCTCAGGGTAACTTCTACTACACCAACGATAAGGGTGAGCAGATCGATGAGTGGAAATGGTTTGAACTGCTGAAGGGCGAGCTGGGTCTGCAGGTAAAATATGTAGAGTCTCACTGGCATTCTTCCATTAAGCAGGCTTTGACCTATATGAACGCCGGTAAGGCTTTGGATGTGATTCCTACTGCCGCAGGCGGCTTTCCGCAGTTCCTGAACATTTCTCAGCCTCTGGATCCCTATGTAAACATCCAGAATCTGGGCAACTCCCCCGGTGTGGACCAGATGACTCTGGAAGAGACCAAGTATGGCGGCGGCTATCGCTGCATTTCTCCCATCGGTTCTGTAAACCTGCTTCTGTACAACCAGTCTTTGGTTGAAGAACTGGGTCTGAAGGATCCCCATACCATGTTCCAGAAGGATGAATGGGACTGGAATGCATTCCGTGCATTCTTGACCAGCGTTCCTACCACCACTACCGATGGTAAAAAACTGTATTCCTACCGTCAAGGTCTGGGCGATTGGTATATGAACTGGCCTATGACTAACGGTGTTCAGTCCATTGCATTGGACCATGACAATAAAGAAAAGAATCTAATCAACAACTGGATGGATGAGCGTGTCATTGAGTCCCTGACCTTCTTCGCCGATACCATGAAGAGCGTTCAGGATGCCATCTCCAAGGATGACGGTGAGACTTTGGCTACTCGTGAGAGTTACCATCGTTTGTTCTCCGACGGTACTTTGGTGATGTCTACCCGTGTATGGCTGATGGACGATTGCGATAAGTATCCTTATGCAGCCGCCCGTAAGTACAACTGGGTTCCCTTCCCCAAGTCTCCCAATGAGAATGGCCGCTATGTTGCTTACAACATTGGTTACACCATGATGATTCCTCGGGTGGTAAAGAATAAGAACAACATTCCCTATGCTGTGAAGTTTATGGAATTGTGGGCAAATCGTTGTACCGAAGCAATCATGGATTATATGGCAGAAAAAGTGCATTATAACTTTGATTATGATGCACGCAAGGAATACTTCGAGTTCTGTATCAAGAACACATACTTTGGCTGTGAAATGAGTAACTGGCGTCTGGTTTCCGGTGCTGCTAAGGAAGCGTTCCGCAACACCACCGACGGTTATATCTACGCCGGCTTCAACTCCAATATCAACATGGCAACCAAGCATAAAGAAATTGCCAACTATGTTGATCAAGCAATTAAGGATACCATCGAGTACGGCTCCTGATTTCTTGAATGAATTCATAAAAACCGTGGCGGATTTTCCGCCACGGTTTTTTGCCGTATTTTCAAAAGAATGCTAAAATTTTTGTTGTCATTTTTAACAAAATTTTCGAAGAAGAATTATCACATTTTCACAAAGTCGACGGGATTTTATTTTCATTTGAATAAAACACTTGAAACTTGCTCCCTTATTATATATAATATATTACATAGTAATAGGGGTATACCCTGCTGAGATGGAGGTAACGGAATGAGAACCTTAAAAAGCTTGTTTGCAGCTGTACTCATCGTGATGATGCTGATCACTTCCAGCATCTCTGCTTTTGCCGCATATGAGGATAAGGCATACGATGATGTGGATGAGATGTACAATACCACGCTGTCTACTGTTAACACTACTTACATTAAGTTTGTTGATAGTCTCGGTATCATCTCTGCCACCAAGACCGGTAATTTCATGCCTGATATGAAGATTACCCGTGGTGAAGCGTTGAAGATCGCTTATCGGATGCTGCATAATGATTATGACGAACTCGCTGATTATGCACAGAGCAACACCGACTTCGATGAAGATGGTGATCAAGGTGATATCAACGACGTTTCTCTTCTGAAACCCTATCTTGCATGGGCAGTTGACTATCAGTTGATCAACTCTAAATATGTTCCCAATATGAAGTTTGAACCTACCAAGGAAATCACCGGTGAAGAATTCATCACCCTGATGACCAAGGTCGTTGGCCTTCTGCCCGGTGAAGAGAGTTCTGCAGCAGATGTAGAATTATTCCAGGCCGCTGTATTGGAAGGCAGTGAGGTTGAAGCAGCCAGCACCTCCATCAATCGTGAGCAGGCGGCTGTGATCGTGGCTCGTACTATGGTTTATGATCCCAATGGTGCGATTGCCGATGATACTTTCATTGAGTTTGCAGATTTTGATGGCAATTCGCTCAACAGCCTGTCCACCAAGATCTATGGTTGCACCGTTACTGATCTGACAGTTCGTGCAACCCGTCAGACCCCGCTGAACTATGAAGTGACCAAAGATGTTCTCCTCTCCAACGGTTCTCAGTTCTCTACCGATGTTGATTTCTCCAAGTTCATTGGATACCCCATCCGTGTGATCTTCTGCGATACCGATGCTTCCGGTACCTTTACCGAGGATGAAACCATTATTACTTATGAGTTGCTTTCTCCGGTGCTCGGTGAATTCAGCCTCAGCGATGTAAAGATTGTTGGTGATGCCTACTTCACTGCATCCAGCTCCACCGGCTTCTATGTATACTCTCAGGCTTTGATGTATCTGAATGGCGACATTTGGCCCGCTGATGAGATCTATAAGATTAATAATCTTCCTACTTACGGTAAGCCCTCCGATTCTAGAGTGATTGCCAACCGCCCCAACCTGAAGTTCACCTTCGTGCAAAACAGCATGGCAAACGTTGACGTTGTTTTGGCAGAAGAGTGGATCCCCGGTAAGGTCATGGCCGTTACCGATAATTACATTTCCATTCAAAGTTATTACACCGGCGAGTTGCTGACCTATGAAGATTGTGATTTGGTTCTGAATCAGATGGTGAACCCCAAGAGCGGTGATTATGTGAACTTCTATGAGAGCAAAGGTAAGCTTCACCTTTGCGAAGGCACCACCGTTAACGTGGTTGATTATAGAGTCAATGCCGACGGGACCATCGGTGGTAAAAATGTAAACGATAATAATAAGAGTGTTGCATTTGCTTCTCATCTCTATTATAAAGAGTACACTCCCATCGATTCCATGAGCGGCGAAGCAGTTGCCGTTCTGGATATCACCGGCACCACCCTTTTGGCTCTGGAAGAAAAGATTGCTACTGAAGAGACTGCAATCGAAATCGTTTCTGCTAAGGTTTCCGATGACGGTGCAACTGTTGATGTTGTTGCAAGAGATTGGAACACCGGCGCTGAAGTGAAGCTGAATAAGGTTGAGACCATGCGGATCACCAATGTGACCGGCGCCATCAACCCCGGCGACATTTATACTTATAACAAGACTGCCGGTGGCAAAGTAAATCTTTATGCCATCAATCGTCTGGAGCTGGCAGCTATCGAAGCTGATGATTACTTCATCGTTGGCGGCGAAGAAAAATACCTGAAAGCTGCGGACTATACGGATGATAGTGACGCTACCATCGCCGATGTAGTCACCCTGCTGGTTGACCACAATAAACTGGTTTGGGCTGCATATACCAAATAAAATCAAAAAGCCTTCCGAACTCATCGGAAGGCTTTTTATTGTGTAAAAACATGGTTCAATCAATAATAATGCTTTAAAAGGAAAGTTTGAGCTAACGACGGCACTCTATATATAATATAAGGAAAGAAAAATCCCTCGACCGATCGGTCGAGGGATTTGATTTTATTATTCGCTTGCCTTTTGAGCATTTTCGATGTCGATGAGAGCATCCTTGCGGGAGAGATTGTATCTGCCCTTAGAGTCAACCTCTAAGAACTTCACCCAAATCTCATCGCCTTCGCTCACAACATCTTCTACCTTTTCTACACGCTTCTTATCCAGCTTGGAGATATGAACCATACCCTCTTTGCCGGGAGCGAATTCAACAAAGGCGCCGATCTCAATGATCTTAACCACTTTGCCACGGTAGATTTGGCCTACTTCAGGCTCAAACACAATGCCCTTGATGATTTCCAAAGCCTGATTGGAAGAAGCAGGATTGGAAGCGGAGATGAAGACAGAACCATCATCCTCAATATCGATCTTAGCGCCGGTATCGGCCACGATCTTCTGAATCACCTTACCGCCGGTGCCGATTACTTCACGAATCTTATCGGGGTGGATCTTCAGAGTGATGATCTTGGGTGCCCAGGGCTTCACATCATCACGAGGAGCAGCGATTGCAGGGGCAATCACATTGTCCAGAATATGATAGCGAGCGTCACGAGTCTTGGTGAGCGCTTCTTTAATGATGGCTTCGGTCAAACCGTCGACTTTAATATCCATCTGAATGGCAGTGATACCCTTCTTGGTACCGGCCACCTTAAAGTCCATATCGCCGAAGAAATCTTCGATGCCCTGAATATCAACCATGGTCACAAAGGTATCGTCGGGTCTGGTGATCAAACCGCAGGAAATACCGGCTACAGGAGCCTTAATGGGCACACCGGCATCCATCAGAGCCAAGGTGGATCCGCAGATGGCACCCTGAGAGGTGGAACCGTTGGAGGTCAATACGTCGGAAACCAAACGAATGGTGTAGGGGAACTCTTCAACGCTGGGGATCACAGGCTCCAAAGCACGCTCGGCCAGAGCACCATGACCGATCTCACGACGGCCGGGGCTGCGAGAGGGCTTTGCTTCACCAACGGTAAAGCCGGGCATGTTGTAGTGGTGAATGTAGCGCTTGGTGTCCACATTGTCCAAACCGTCCAGCATCTGAGCTTCGCTGACCATACCTAAGGTACAAACGGTCATTACCTGCGTTTTGCCACGGGCAAACATACCGCAGCCGTGTACCTTGGGTAGCAGATCAACCTCGCCCCAGAGAGGACGCATATCGTTGAGTCCACGATCGTCCACACGCTTGCCCTCTTCAGAGATCCAGTTGCGAACGATGTATTTTTGCAGCTTATAGAGGCAATCGTCCAGAAGGTAAGCATCATCGCCCAATTCTTCGTCAAATTGCTCATGAACCTTAGCGGTTACATCTTTAATGTTGTTGTCACGAGTGATTTTGTCAGCCGTGTGAATGGCTTCCTTCATCATCTCTTCTGCATAGTCCTTTACCTTCTCAAAGAGCTCAGCAGGAACTTCATAAGACTCAAAGGTAAACTTTTCTTTGCCGATTTCAGCAACAATGCTGTTGATGAACTGAATCAGTTCCACATTGGCGGCATGGCCGGCCATGATGGCTTCCAGCATCTTATCTTCGGGCACTTCATTGGCGCCGGCTTCGATCATGGTTACCTTCTTGGCGGAAGACGCAACCGTTACAGCCATATCGGAGCGCTGACGCTGCTCTTCGGTGGGGTTCATGACGATCTCGCCGTCCACCAAACCAACGGAAACACCGCTGATGGGGCCGGCAAAGGGAATGTCGGAGATGGAGAGGGCAATGGAAGCACCTACCATACCAACAATCTCAGGGATGTTATCCTGATCAACGGCCAGAATCGTCAGGTTGACGTTCACATCGTTGCGCATATCCTTGGGGAACAAGGGGCGGATGGAACGGTCGATCACACGAGAGCTCAGGATAGCCTTCTCGGAAGGACGTCCCTCTCTCTTCAAAAAGCCGCCGGGGATTTTGCCGGCTGCATACATTCTTTCCTCAAAGTCAACCGAAAGAGGGAAGAAGTCAATGCCGTCACGGGGCTTGGCAGAGGCGGTGGCAGTTGCCAAAACAACGGTGTCACCATAGCGTACCAAAGCGCTGCCGTTGGCAAGTTCTGCAAATTTACCGGTCTCAACCGTCAAGGTACGGCCGGCAAATTCGGTTTTGTAGATCTTGTGATTTTCGTACATGTTTTGTACCTCCTTGAATTTCTTTTTCCCATTCCAAGGGGGACGTTTTTAGCACTTAATCAAGGTGCTTTTCAACCAAAGAAACTTGATTAACTGCTAAAGCTGCCGCTCCTAAAAATGGGAAAGAGGCAGAAAAGGGAGTGATCTTACACCCTTTTCCGCCTGCTTTTTGGCTTACTTTCTGATGTTCAGCTTCTCAATGATGGCACGGTAACGGTTGATGTCCACCTTGGTCAGGTAGTTCAGAAGGTTTCTTCTGTTACCAACCATCTTCAGAAGACCACGACGAGAATGATGATCGTTGGGGTTCTTCTTGAGATGCTCCGTCAGCTCATTGATCCGAGCGGTGAGAATTGCGATCTGAACTTCGGGAGAACCGGTGTCCTTATCATGCAATTTGTTGGCCGCAATCACGGAATCTTTGATGTCTTTCTTCAACATAGCATATTCACCCTTTCTAAAGATTTGTCCGGCACGAACCGAGGAGCCGTCCGGTGAATAGACGCACTACTAAGTTCGGTCACGCTGACAATTGAAAATTATACTATACTTTTTTTGGATTGTAAATACCTATTTTATTAAAATTTTATGTTACTTGCAATTATATTATATATATAGTATAATAAATCTAAATTGGGTTATTATGAGGATTTTTATGAAACGAACAAAAATCATCTTATTTTTAATCATCGGCACCCTCTTGCTGAGCGGTTGTTCCCTCTCGGGAGAGGAGATCGGCGCTATGCTGACTCCCCCTGCCATGGGCGCTGGTCGAGAAGAACTTTCTCAGGCGATTAATGCCTCGATCGGGGAAGGGTATGAATTGGTTTATCCTCAATCCGGCTCTTACCGTACGGGGATTATTTCCGAGGATCTCACCGGCGACGGGGAAACGGAGGCGATCTGTTTTTACCGTCCCTCCGGCAAAAAAGGAAAGCTTTGCTTTTTGGCTATGAAAAAGCAAGCAGAGGGCTGGGCAAAGCTGGCAAAAGGCGAGAGTGAGGCTGAATCAGTCGGGCGTGTGGCCTTTGGTGATCTGGATGGAAATGGCCTTTCTGAGATCGTGGTCGGATGGCAATATCTGGGCGAGACCGATGGAAGCTTTGATGTTTATTCCTTGGAAAGCGGCAAGGCAGAAAGCCTTTATTCCGGCTTATATACCCGCTTTGTGATGCTGGATGCTGCCCCTTCCAAGCTGGCGGTCATCAGCCGCAATTCTGCCACCAAGGCGGTCACGGCCTCTTTGATCGGCAAACATGAAGGAAAAGTAGGGCTGATCAACTCGGTGGCTATGTATAATCGAACCGATGAATTTCTTGGCGTGGAAGCCAATGTTACCTTAGAGGGCTTGCCTGCGGTTTATGTGGATAGTCAATCGGAGAGCGGAATGTGTGTAACCGAAGTGTTGGCACTGAACGAACAAGGGCGATTGACCAATGAACTGCTGACCCAGACCAATATTTCCACTCGCCGTCAAACGGCGGTAACCTGTCGGGATGTAAATGGCGACGGAGTGATGGAAATTCCCTGTGAGCAACCGCTGCCCCCTTATATGCGGGATGGACTGCTGGAGAATCTTTATTTGATTCGCTGGTGTGACTTTAACGGGAAGACTCTTTCGGAGGTTTCGGCTTCCTTTGTGGAGATCACCGAGAAGATTACGGTGGATTTCCCCTCCCAATGGATCGGGGCGGTTACGGTGGAGCGTGGCGCAACTGCCGATCGTTCTTTTGTGTTCAAAACCCATGATGGGGAGACTCTTTTTACCATTCGAATCTTTGCGCTGGCAGAGTATACGGAGAATTATGGTATGGAAGGCTGGCGAAAGCTTTATTCGGATAGTGATAATGTTTATGGAGTTTATTGCGAGCCCGATAATTCCATGAATATTGATTATATGGAAATTTACAGTTTGTTTCGTGTAGGGTGAAAAAATGACGAAAAAGATTTTAGTTTTAGAAGATGAAGAAGCTATCCGTGCGTTTGTGGTGCTGAACCTGAAGCGGGCGGGCTATGAAATGGTAGAAGCGGGAAGCGGGGAAGAAGCGCTGGAGCTTTTTGATCAGCATCCCGATATTGATCTGGCGATTTTGGATGTGATGCTGCCGGGAATCGATGGTCTGGAGGTTTGCAAAAAGCTTCGTGCCTCCAATCAGAAGATCGGTATTATTATGCTTACCGCCAAAGCCCAAGAGATCGATAAGGTCAATGGGCTGATGAACGGGGCAGACGATTATGTTACCAAGCCTTTTTCTCCCTTGGAACTGACGGTGCGGGTGGATAATCTTTATCGTCGGGTTCAGATGATGAAGGGGATTGCCATGCCTGCCGCCGGAGACGAACTGCGGGACGGCCCTTTTGTACTAAATGTAAAAAGCCGTAAGCTGACCAAAGGGGATTGCCCTGTGGAGGTCACTCAGGTGGAGTTTCAGCTGATGAAGCATTTTTTGGAGAATGCCGGAAAGGCTTTTTCTCGTGAGGATATTTTCCATAAGGTTTGGAATGAAGGTTTCGGCGGCGATCGCCATAAGATCGTGGATGTGAATATCCGTCGCCTGCGGCTGAAGATCGAGGATGATCCTTCTTCGCCGCAGTATATCCAGACCGTTTGGGGCTTCGGGTATCGTTGGGGCAATGAGTAAGGCATTATTGGAACAATTGAAGAGTCGCTTGGGTTCCTTCATTGAAAAAGCCAAGTATTATGCCACGGTGGTGCGCAAGCATTTGTTTTCGGGTATCACCCGCCGATGGTTGCTGAATGTTTTTGGCGTGTTGCTGTTGGTGGTGGTTCTGGTGGTGACGGTTTTAACCACCGTTGTACAGAATTTTTATCATAACAACTGCGTCAACACCTTAAGCGCCAGCGGGGAGTATATGGCCAAATACTTTGAGCGGTATGTCTATCCTCAGTATCATAGCGTGTCCGCCAGTTTCATGGCGTTGGTTGAAGATTTTGAGGAGAAGGATATTATGGAAATGCAGGTCATTTCTATGAACGGGGCCATAGTGTTTTCCTCCACCGGTTTTGAGATTACTGAGGTGTATGAAACGCCGGATCTGGTGGGGTCTCGCAGCGGAAGAACCGAGCATTGGATCGGCTATAATGCCGCTGCCGATGAGCAGGTGGTCAGCGTGTCGATGCCTCTTTATACCGATGATGGGATCATGGTAGGCTCGGTGCGGATGATGTCCTCTTTGAAGCAGGTAAACCGCATGCTGAGTATGATCAATCTGATGGTATTTGCCGTTGGCGCCGTGGTGGTTTTGTTGACCATCTTTTCCGGCACCTACTTTATTAAATCCATTGTATTGCCGGTGGGTTTTATTAATGAGACGGCGCTGAAGATCGCCGAAGGGGATATGACCGCTCGGGTAAAGGAATCGGGTAAAAACGATGAGATCGAAAAGCTTTGCCGCACCATCAATCAAATGGCGGAGGAGCTCTCTCAAACAGAGCGGTTGAAGAATGAATTTATCTCTTCCATCTCCCATGAATTGCGAACCCCCCTTACTGCGATTCGAGGCTGGACCGAGACCATGCTGGCCTCTCCCGAGACCATGGATGAAACCACCCATCGAGGCGTGGAGATCATCTATAGTGAAACCGAACGTCTTTCCAAAATGGTAGAAGAACTCTTGGATATGTCTCGCCTGCAATCGGGCAATATGAAGCTGACGGTGGAGCAATGCGATCTGCTGGCAGAATTTGAAGAGACGGTCTTTATGATGTCGGAGCGGGCTCGCAGCGAAAAGATCATTATTGAGTATGTGCCCGAAGAAGATCAGATTCTTGCTCTGGTGGATCGGGATCGGATCAAGCAGGTATTTTTCAATATTATTGATAATGCCATTAAGCATTCCCATCCCGGCGGAAAGGTAGAGATCGCTGCTCGGGTCTTTGATCAGCGAGCCCTCTTTATTGTGGAAGATCATGGGGAAGGCATTGATAAAGTGGATCTGCCCCATATCAAAGATATGTTTTATAAAGGAAAATCCCAAAAGCGTGGCAGCGGAATCGGGCTGGGAATCTCTGATGAGATCACCCGACTCCATGGTGGCACGCTGGATATTGAAAGCACCCTGAATGTGGGTACGGTGGTCACCGTTTCCCTGCCGGTGCTGGATGGCGAGGAGAAATCCTTGCTGGAATCTTGAGGAGGATCATTTAAATGGAATTTTGGCTGATTATTATCGCCTTGTTGCTCTATTTTTATCTTGTGACCTGTACCTTCCTTTCTGTGCAGATCGCCCTTTTAAAGGGTCGTAGAAAAGCATGGGGCTGGTTGGGGCTGGTGCTGGGCGTTGTCGGCTTGGTGATTGTTTGCTTTATTCCCAATGCAAAGGGAGTGACCGGCGAAACCAATCCGGTGAAGGTGGCTCTAAAGAAACTCACCGGCGTGTCTCCCTTGGTCACTTGGATTTTTGTGGCCGGAGTGATTGTGGTGGTAGGCGGCGCCTTAGGCGCTACTCGGCTGACCACTTATTTAGAAGATCGTGCCTACGAAAAGGAACTGAAGACCGAAGCCGGCACTTTGCAAACCGTCAGCCCCACATTGGTCGCCGGTCCTCTTGGCGGGGTGTTCTGCGGAGATAAGAATAACTTCGCCGTTACCGAAGCCGGTGCTTTATATGGCTGGGGTGCCGTTGGCATCTCGGCTATGGATGAAAGCGGCAAGCTTTATGATCAGGTGCTGAAGGTGGAATATGCAGGGGAGACCTGCTTTGTGCTGACCAAGGATCATGTGCTTTATGGCCGAGGCGATAATCAAAAGGGAATTATCGCCGGCCAGAGCGCCCCTTATGTGGAAAACTTTGTGAAGATCGAATCGGATGTAAAGGATTTCTCTGTTTGTGCCACCGTTGGCGCCTTGGTCAAAAATTCCGGCAATCTCTATGTATTTGGCACCAATACCTATGGTCAACTGGGCCTTGCTGCCGAGAAGATCACCGATACCAATTCTCGCTTGGCGGATCAGGTGACCAAGGTGGTGGTAACCAAGCGCTCCTTGTACTTTTTGAAAAACGATGGAAATGTTTATGCCTGCGGAAGCAATGCCTATGGGCAATTTGGCCTTGGGAATAAGGATGCTCAGTTGATCCCTGCCTTGATTGCCGGCGGATGCAAGGATCTTGCCGCCGGAGAAGACTTTACCTTGCTTTTAAAGACCGATGGTTCGGTCTGGTCTGCCGGCAGCGATGCCTTGGGTCAGCTGGGGCGGGTCACTTTGGAAGAATCCGATTATCAGCCCAAAGAAGGGGAAACGACCGCACCGCCTCCCGCCGCCAATGTTTTTGGTCAGGTGACCGGTCTTGAAGGAGTGGCTTCTGTTAAGGCCGGCGGAAGCACCGCTCTTGCCTTGGTCAATGGAACCCTTTATGGCTGGGGCGATAATCGCATGGATCAATTAAAAGAAGAAAAAGCGCTCTCTTATGGAGCGCCGATGGTTGTGCAAGAGAAGGTTTTGCTGTATGATGTGTCAGAGTCCTGCCTCTTGCTTTATACCACCGATCAAAAACTGCTGGGCGCAGGGGATCGGCGTAATCATCAACTGGGCGCCGATAAGAATGCAAAGGGCATTCAGCCTGTGGCAACAGTGAAGGGAGGAAATGCATAATGCTGAAATGGATCAGTTATATCAGTTTTGTTTTTACCATCCTCTTTTCCCTGTTGTTGGTAGTCAGTTTGTTAAAGAGTACTAAAAAGAAGAATCTGAAAACCCGCAAAAAGATCCGCACCCTGCGTCGGGTCTATAGCGGGGCGGCAGCCTTCTTTTTCATTGCAGGGCTGGTGCTGCAGTTTATGGCCGCTCCCAAAGGCGGCATGCAGGAGTTTATCAATCGCACCACGCCGGTGGAGGCTTATCAGAATTTAGTGAAGGTCAATGCCGCCAAGGGCATCGATGCGTTGCCGGAGCGGATTTATGGGGTGGCCAATAATTATTATGTGGCCACCGGTATGGATGATGTTTATGGTCATTTGGCGGTTACCACCGTCACCACCGATGATCAAGGAAATCCTCTGAAAACGGTTACCTATCAAAGCGGCCTGTCTTATAAAGATACCCAATCGGTAACCGGCGGCGAGGGAATTCTGGCGGTGCTGAGCGATAAAAAATTGACTGTTTCAGGTGCCTTTGAATATCTGCAATATGAGCGGGATCAAACGATTCTGGAGGCGGAGGTCTATAGCAAGAATTGCACCTATGCCGCCGGCAACAGCAATAATCTTTTTTATGTTTCCGATGGCGATCTCTTCTCCTGCGGCTATAATAATTTCGGCCAGTTGGGGGATGGCACCGAGCGCAACCGAATCAACGGTGTGAAGATTCTGGAAAATGTGGCCAGCGTTTCGGTCAGCGAAACCCATACCCTTGCGGTGGATATCTTTGGTAATCTTTATGGCTTTGGCAGCAATAGTTATTCGGAAATGGGCAACCGTACCACCGCCCAAAGCATCACTCCCATTCTGCTGATGGAAGGGGTTCGTGAAGCGCAGGCGGGGCGGAATTTCAGCGTTGTTCTTGCCAAAAACGGAATGGTCTATGCTGCCGGTCGCAACCATATGGGGCAGTTAGGTACCGGCGATAATCGGGATTATGCCAATTATCAAAAGGTATTGGAGGGAGTCGTAAAGATCTCTGTTTGCGGAAATTCCTGCGCTGCCCTTACCGCCACCGGCACCCTTTATGTTTGGGGTGATAATGCCAACGGCCAGCTTGGCATCACCGGCGAGGTTTTGAATGTGCCCACCTTGGCGGCATCGGATATTTATGATGTGGCTATGGGTCAAGGCTCTATGGGCGTGATCAAATTAAATCGGGATGTTTATGTGACGGGAAAAGCCCGCCCCATCCAAAATTTAGAACTGTTTCAGGCCATTTACCAGTTTGGTGCTACCGTTCCGGCCGATCGAATGTATCGGGAAATGGTGACCATGCCTGTTCGCCCTGAAAATTATTAAAAAAATGTTTGACATTAGATATAAAATATGATAAGATACCTAAGTAACAGATGAAGTATCAAGCAAAAAGAGGTGACAATCATGAGAGAAGGCATTCATCCCAAATATGAAACTGCAGTTGTAAAGTGCGCCTGCGGTAATACCTTTGAGACCCGTTCCACCAAGAGCGAGATCCGGGTTGAAATTTGTTCCAAGTGCCATCCTTTCTTTACCGGCAAGCAGAAGTTGGTTGATACCGGCGGACGTGTAGATCGCTTTAAGAAGAGATATAATCTTGACAAGTAATTTAAAAAGAGGAATCGTTGGATTCCTCTTTTTTTATATTAAAAAAGGTTGAGCATTTT
The DNA here is from genome assembly GCA_045539335.1 of Eubacteriales bacterium. Taxonomy (GTDB): domain Bacteria; phylum Bacillota; class Clostridia; order Oscillospirales; family QAKW01; genus QAKW01. Next base: position 89,526 of record JAZQFD010000009.1, on the reverse strand, counting down.
TGTGATTTATTGTATACTGGTAATAGTTCAATGTGGAGGTATTATGATGATCGATACCTTATTATGGGATTTTAACGGTACCGTGATGGATGATCTGGGTGCTTCGGTGGGGGCGGTAAATGCCATGCTGACCCGTCGGGGCTTGCCGCTCATCAGCAAGGAGTGGTATACCCTTCATCTGATTATGCCGCTGGATGCTTTTTATGAGAGTGTAGGTCTTAATATGAAAAAGGAAAAGCTGGCGGAGGTGTCGGAGGAATTTCAGCAAGAATGCCGCAAGATCCCCCGTCCGGTTTTCCCTGAGGTGCGGGAAGCGCTGGCTGGTTTTTCCCAAAAAGGCTTTCGTCAATTGCTGTTTTCCTCATTATACCATGATACGCTCATGGCGCAGGCTCAAGAGCGGCAAATTACCTCTTATTTCCAAGGGATTGAGGGCTTGCGGGATCGTTCTCTGGGCGGAAAGGAAAAGGCGGTGGAGGCTTATTTAAAGGCTCATAGCATTGATCCCAAAGGGGTTTTGGTGATCGGCGATCTGACCACTGATTATGAGATGGCTCGCTATATCGGTGCTCCTTGTGCGCTAATTGCCAAAGGGCATCAGCACCGTTCGGTTTTAGAGAAAACCGGCGCTTATGTTTTGGAGGATGCATCTTTCTTGGATGCATTGCTGGAGGAATTGAAATGAACATTCAAAAGGTTTTGGACGCTTTAAAGAAAAATAAAATGGAATCCTATTTTGTGGAAACAAAAGAGGATGTTGTCCCGCTGGTTCGCACCTTGATGCCCGAAGGGTGTACCGTCAGTGTTGGTGGTTCCATGACTCTGCAGGAAACCGGTGTGATGGAGCTTCTTCGCAGCGGTGCATATAACTTTTTGGATCGTGCCGCCGAAGGAATCACGCCGGAAGGGGTACGAAAGGTTTATGAGCAAACCTTTGCCGCCGATTGCTTTTTAGGCTCTGCCAATGCCATTACCGAGCAGGGGGAGCTTTATAATGTGGATGGAAACGCCAATCGCATCTCCGCTATGACCTTTGGCCCGAAATCGGTGATTATTATTGCCGGCGTCAATAAGATTGTTCCCGATTTAAATGCAGCCGTTCGTCGGGTGAAAACCGTCTGCGCTCCTGCCAATACCAAGCGGCTTTCTTGCAATACTTATTGCCGTGAAAAAGGGCATTGCGTGGCCGTTGATGGGGGCATGACCGAAGGGTGCAACAGCCCCGATCGGATTTGCTGCTCTTATTTAGTGCTGGGCCCTCAGCGTCAGGCAGGAAGAATCAAAGTAATCCTTGTGAATGAATCCTTGGGATTTTAAAAAAAGCAGGTGTCTCAACACCTGCTTTTTATCTTAATAATTGATATTGGGTGATCACCGGATAATGATCGGAAGGGGTAACCTCATCAAAGGTGGATTGATCCACCGTGTAGGTGATGGCTCGGGCATCTCGTTCATAATGGAAGATAAAATCAGTGGGAAGTGCCTTGCATTCCCGATAGGTGGCTTTATAGCGCTCGTCCTCTGAGCCTACCGTTAAGCGAGCCTCATAGCCATCGTGAAGATCCTTGCCGTCGAAGGGGATCCCTTCGGTGTTGAAGCAGAAAAAGGCGGGAAGGGTAAGATCAATATTGTCTATGGTGCTGTTGGTATAGTAGGAGGTGCGCTCCCAAAGCTTCTCATCATCGGGAAATTTGGAATTATAGATCTCAAAACGCTTTCCGTCCGTAAACCGCTGGAACCGTGCCCAGTGGCAAATCTGATAAACCCGATAATTTCCTCGATGGGGGCTTTCTTTGTGGGGCGTTGCAGAGATCCAGCAATGCTCCTGTAAGGAAAGCACCAGTCGGTCGGTATTATAGAGATAGGCAAGCCCCTCTGTTTGTTGGGCGGTATTGTAGGCGACTGTCAATTTATAATTGGAATAATGATTGTGAAAAGCCTCTACCCAAGCAGGGGTGATCTCCTGCAAGGCCACCACATCCGGCTGATATTTTTCAATCAACGCAAAGATCCCGCCGCTTCGCCCGCCGGGAGTGCGGCGACTCACGTTATAGGACATGATTTTCAGCGTCTCTTCACTGTTGTGGAGAAAATAATCGTCGGTTTCCACCAGATCGGCGGCAGTAGGGGTTGCCGTGCTCGCATAAGGAAGCGGGGCGGGGGTGTTTGCCGGTTCATCCTTGTTTTCTTCCTTTGGCGCCTCGGGGACAGGCTCTTCTTCTTTGATCGAAGGCTCTTGAGGGACGGGCTTCGGATCAGTGGGTTCTTCCTCTTCTTTATTGATGATAGGGCGATCCTGATAAGCGTTTTCTTCCATGGGCGGAGTATAGCAGCCGGAAGCATTCATCAAGATCCATAGGATCAAAAGCGCCGATAATATGCGTTTAAACATGCGGAGCCTCCTTTCTCATTTGTTCTTTAAAAAGTATACCATAAATTGAGCGTTCTGTAAAGAAAAAAGAGGGTGTAAATTTACACCCTCTTGTTTTTACAGGTCGTTTTTAATGATATCGTCCAGAGTTTCTCTCTTGACCACCAAGCGGGCAGTGCCGCCATTGAGCATCACCACCGGCAGGCGTGGAATGCGATTATAATTGGAGGCCATGGAGAAATTGTAAGCTCCGGTGGTCAGCACAGCGATGGCGTCCCCTCTTTTCATAGAGGCAGGGAGCATAACGTTTTCTTGAATAATATCGCCGCTCTCACAGCAGCGCCCCACCACCGAGCAAGGGAAGGTGCAAGGCTCCTTCATCTTCTCCGGCGCAACTACCGTGTATTCCGAGCCATAAAGCGCAAAGCGGGGATTATCGGTCATTCCGCCGTCTACCGATACATAATTCTTATAACCGGGGATCTGCTTGATGGTTCCCACCGTATAAAGAGTAAGACCCGCATCGGCAACAATGCTTCTGCCCGGTTCCAAATGGATAACCGGCACGTCAAGGTTTAATACTTTACACTTATTTTGGACAAATTCTGCTACCTGACGGATGTTGGCGGCAATATCGATTTCGGGATCGCTCTCTAAATAGCGCACTCCATACCCGCCGCCCAGATCCAAAACCTCGGCGGTATATCCGTATTTTGCCTGCATCTGAGCCATAAACGTCAGCATGATCTCGGCGGAGCGAATAAAGGTATCGGAATCAAAAACCTGAGACCCCACATGGCAATGAAAGCCCATTAATCGAAGGTGGGGAAGCTCCAGCGCTATCTTGGTGATGGCCTCAGCCTGACCGGTTTCAATGGCGGAGCCAAATTTGGAATCCACCTTGCCGGTGTTGACTGCTTCATAAGTATGGGTATCAATTCCGGGAGTCAGCCGAAGCAAAACCTTTTGGCAATGATTTTGCTGACCGGCAATGCGGTCGATAGTAAAGAGTTCGTCCTCATTGTCTACCACAAAGTGACCGACACCGTTTTCGATGGCAAAAGCAATATCTTCATCTGTTTTATTGTTGCTGTGAAAATAGGCTTTTTCCAAAGGAAAGCCTGCGGCTTTGGCGGTGTAAATTTCTCCCGCCGACACCACATCGATGCCAAAACCCTCACTGCCTACAATGCGATACATTTCCTTGAAGGACGCCGCTTTGCTGGCATAAAGAGGAAGAGCCTTCTCGCCGAAGGACTCTTTCATGGCATTATAATAAGTGCGGCAGTTTTCCCGAATACGCTCTTCATCGAAGAGATAGAGGGGAGAACCGTATTGACGGAGCAGTGCCGCAGCATCCTGCCCTGCAAAGAGCAGACGCCCCTCGGCGCTGACAGATAAATTCTTACAAATCATATTTTTTTGGTTCAAATTCCTTATAAATTGCCTGAAGGGCAGGCACATAATCCTTGGCGGAGATGCCAACAATGATGTTCAATTCGCTGGAGCCTTGGTCGATCATGCGAATATTGATGCCCTCTTTGGCTAATGTGGAGAAGACCCGAGCGGCCACACCGGGGGCACTGATCATGCCACGGCCAACCACCGCCACCAAAGCCAGATTATCATAGACCCGAATGGTATCGGGGCGCACATTGCGCTTCAGATCGGCGATGACCAGGTCCAATTTATCCTTCAGCTCGTCGCTGTTGACCACCACTGTTACCGTGTCGATGCCGGAGGGAAGATGCTCAAAATTGATGCCTCGGCGTTCCAAGGTTTCCAAAACTCGTCTGCCGTATCCCAACTCCGAGTTCATCATGTCTCGCTCAATGTAAATGGCGGTAAAGCCGGTTTTACCGGCTACGCCGGTAATCACCCGATCCTTGCTCTTTTCATCGGTGTGGGGCACGATCATGGTGCCGACATCCTCAGGACAGTTGGTATTGCGAATATTAATGGGGATCCCGCTACGGCGCACAGGGAACACAGCGTCCTCATGGAGCACCGTTGCGCCCATATAAGAAAGCTCCCGCAGCTCCCGATAGGTAATGATATCAATGGGGGCAGGATTTTGGATGATGCGGGGGTCTGCCATCAGCATGCCCGACACATCGGTCCAGTTTTCATAAAGATCCGCTTCAATGGCTTCTGCCACAATGGAACCGGTAATATCAGAGCCGCCCCGAGAGAAGGTTTTGATCTCTCCATTGGGGAGCACACCATAAAATCCGGGGATCACCGCACGAGGCAACAAAGCCAAGCGATTTTCCAAAACCGTGTGGGTCTTTTGAGAATCCAGCTTTCCTTCTTTATTGAAAAAGATGCACTCGGCCGCATCCAAAAAGGGCACCTTCAAAAAGTCGGCCAGAATCATGGAGTTGAAATACTCCCCTCGGCTGGCCACATAATCCAAGCCAACACCGTTGGCAATGGCGGTTTTCACTTCATCCAGTTCATCATCAATATTCAGGGTCAGCCCCAAGTCTTTGATGATTCCGTTGAACCGATCGCAGATGCGGCGGAAGGTATCCTCAAAGGGGTTGCGATCGCTGGCCAGCGCATGGCAATGGATCAGCAGATCGGTCACTTTATCATCTTCATAATTGCGCTTACCGGGAGCAGAGGCCACCACATAGCGGCGATCCGGCTCAGCGTTGATAATGGCTGCAACCTTGCGGAACTGATCGGCATCTGCCAAAGAGCTTCCGCCGAATTTCAATACTTTCAACATTCTTTTTATAACTCCTTAAAGAGAGATCATATCTTGCATATTATAAAGCCCTGCAGGCTTGCTGCATAAGAATTCTGCGGCGGCCATGGCACCATCGGCAAAAAGGGAGCGGCTGTGAGCCTCATGTTTTAAGGTGATGGTCTCGGTGTCGGTACCCACCAACACTTCATGGGTGCCAACAATATTGCCCATGCGAATGGCATGAATACCGATCTCCTCCTGGGTACGCTTAGCCTGTCCGCTTCTGCCCAACAGGAAGGTTGCGGCATTCCGCACCTCTTTGATGGCTCTGGCGATCATCAGCGCTGTACCGCTGGGGGCATCCAGCTTGCGATTGTGATGGGTTTCCACGATTTCAATATTTGCATGGGGATAAATAGCGGCAGTTTTTTTGGCAAGTTCTGCCAAAAGGGCCACGCCCACTGACATATTGGCGGAGAAAAACACCGGAATCACTTTGGCGGCCTCTTGAATCATCGCCAGTTCTTTATCGGTATGACCGGTGGTGCAAAGAACCACAGGCACCTTGGCCTTGCAGGCATAGGTCAAAAGGGCTTTGGTGGCAGAATGGTGAGAAAAGTCGATGATGCAATCGGCACCTGCAGGTACCTGCTCTAAAGTGGCAAAGCAGGGAAAGCCGCTATCGTTTCCACCTAAATCCACTCCGGCGTGGAGGGTTGCTCCTCGAACGCCTTCTTCTGCCAAGCGGGCTACTTCCTTGCCCATGCGGCCGTTGTATCCGTAAATGATAATCTTCATACATTTAATCCTTCTGCCCGCATGAGATTCAGCAGTTTTTCTTCATTGGTGGGCTCCATGGGGGTAAGGGGCAGGCGCAGATAATTCTCGCCAAAGCCCATGGCTGCCATGGCAGCCTTCACGGGGATGGGGTTCACCTCGCAAAACAGTGCATGGCACAAGGGCAGATAGTGCAGCTGCATCTTTCTGGCTCCTTCGATATCGCCTTTAAAGAAGCGATCGCACATTTCCACCGTTTCCTTGGGGAACACATTGGAGAGCACTGAGATCACGCCGATGCCGCCCAGTGACATAATGGGCACGATCTGATCATCGTTGCCGGAGTAAATATCCATCTTTCCCTCCACCAAAGCGGCGGTATCGGCAATTTGAGAAATATTGCCGCTGGCTTCTTTGATGGCCACAATATTGGGATGCTCTGCCAGCTTGGCGCAGGTCTCGGGCATGATATTGCAGCCGGTACGAGAGGGGACATTGTATAAGATAATGGGCTTATCCACTACATCGGCAACGGCGGTGTAGGATTGAATCAAGCCCTTTTGGGTGGCTTTATTATAGTAAGGAGTCACCATCAGCAGACCGTCTGCTCCGGCGCTGCAAGCGTATTTGCTCAGCTCGATGGCATAAGAGGTATCATTGGAGCCGGTACCGGCAATGACAGGCACTCTGCCATCCACCGTGCGGATGGTGAAATCCAGCAGTTCCTTATGCTCTTTATCACTCAATGTAGAGCCTTCGCCGGTGGTGCCGGCGGCAACAATGGCATTAATGCCGCTTTCGATCTGCCAGTTGAGAAGGCGACCGTAGTTTTCATAATCCACGCCCATTTTGGTCATGGGAGTAATAATGGCGGTAGCAACACCTTTAAAAATTGGATTGGACATCGTTTCATTCTCCTTACACAAAAAAAGATAGTTGCGGCCGGCAACTATCCTACTACACAAGGTTTTTGGCAGAGGATCCCCGCCAAAATATAGGAAGATAGCGCTCCGCATAAAATGCGACAGCAACAGAACTCTTATTTCCTGCTGCCAGAGCGACCCTTTGCCATGAGCCCTCTTCGGCGCCCATCCCTTTCATTCAGGCTCGCTTTCGGCAAAGCGCCATAGCCCAAACTACTGATGATGCAACGCACCTCTATCAATATACCAATACAATAACATACTATAAATAAATTGTCAACCAAAAAAGAAGAATTCGTTTGAGGTGCCGAGAAAGGAGGAATTTGCTGAAGAAAATTTGTCATTTTTCCCAATGAATAGCGTTGACTTTTATGGCTTGGGGCGGTAAAATTGAAGAAAGAAGATTCCTTCATAAATTGCAAGGATTTGTCTATTTATTTGCCCCCGAAAACAAGTTAGAATAATAAAAAAATAAAGGAGCGAATCGATATGTATTTTGCAAACACGCACATGCATTCCTATTATTCCGATGGTGTATGGAGCCCGGAATATCTGGTGGAACTGGGCAAGCAGATCGGCCATAAAGCCATGCTGCTCAGCGACCATGATACCTTTGCAGGTTACGACCGTTTTGAGCGTGCCTGCCGTAAGGCGGGGATCTTGACCCTGCGTGCCATTGAGCCCGGTGCTTATGCTTCCTTCGGTCGTGTGCATATCGTAGGCATTGATTTTAACCCCGAGAATAAGACCTTGCGGGCGCTGGTTGATCAGCTGGCCGCTCGTATGACTCATTATCATAAAGTGATGTTCAATGAAGCGGTGGAAAAGGGTGCTTTGCGAGGAGATCTTACCTGGAGCGATGTTGAAAAGCATTGCGGAGATCTGGGCGTGGATTATATCTGCCGCCATTGGATTTTGGCTCTGCTGGCGGAGCGTTGCGGCTATACCCAAGAGGAACTGCTGGCGGCGGAACCCTTGTTCCAGCGGGATAAAGCCACCGCACTGAAGATCAAGAGTGAGGTCTGCGATATGCCGCAGGCAGAAGATCTGATCGGCATTATTCGGGATGCCGGCGGGGTTCCCGTGGTGGCGCATCCCACCAAAACGGGGAAATATTTCTTTGAAGAGGAAGTGGAAAACTTCCTTAAAATGGGTGTCATGGGCTTTGAGGTCAGCCATCCTGGTATGAGCGAGGAAGAAAAGGCCTTCTACAATCGTGTTTGCGAAGAAAACGGCCTGTATAAATTGGGCGGTATCGACCATAGCGGTCTGATCGGCGGCTTTTCCGGCGAGGGCGGCCCCGATCCTTGGGCGCTGAGCAAATATCGTCTTGCAGGCGTTCTTCCCAAGGAAAAAGCAGAGCCCTGTACGGGCTATGTGGGCGAGAAGGAGTTTATGCAGCTCTATCGCCGTGAATTAGGCTAATTTATAAGAAATCGAGGAAAAGAAAAATGTGTTTTGCCAATACTCATATGCACTCTACTTATTCTGATGGCGTGTGGACGCCCGAGCAGCTGATCGAGCTGGGTCAGCAGATCGGTCATAAAGCCATGATCCTTACCGATCATGATACCATCACCGGCCAATACCGCTTTCATAAGGCCGCCCGCAAGGCAGGGATCTTAACCATGCTGGGTGTGGAATTCGGCTGTAAATGCTCCTTTGGCCGCCTGCATCTGGTGGCGGTGGATTTTGATCCCGAGAATCCGGAGATGCGTGCTCATTTAAAGGATCTGGCCGGCCGACAAACCGAGCGTAGCCGCCGGATGTTTGAGCGGGGGCTGGAGCGGGGAACCCTGCGGCCCGGCGTGACCTGGCAGGAGGTTTTGGATGCCTTCCCCGATCATGATTATTTTTGCAACAATACCGTCTTTGAACTGATGGTAGCCAAGGGCATCTATAAAAAAGAAGAATATAACGACTTTTGCATCAATAATTTCCGAGGCGCTCTCAATAGTGAAGACGGTTGGAAATATACCCTTCCCCCGGTGGAAGAGTGTATCCAAATCGTGCTGAACGCCGGCGGCGTACCGATCATTGCCCATCCCGGCATGAAGGGGAAGTATATGCTGCCCGAGTTGGCGGAAGAGTATGTGAAGATGGGGGTCAAGGGCTTTGAGATTTGCCATCCCCTGATGACCGAAGAAGAAAAGAAATTTTATAATGATCTTTGTGATAAGCATAATCTTTATAAATTGGGTGGCATCGACCATGATGGTCTCATCGGCGGCTATGTGGAAACCATGCCGGGTCATGATTATCCCCCCGAAGCCGGCTTTATCGATGAAGAAAACTTTATGAAACTGTATAAGAGAGAATTAGGTTGATGAAAACAAAAGTTGCATTAAAATGGGGCCTCTTGATTGCAGGCGTTGTGGTGTTACTGGCATTTTTGGTTGTGGGACTTTATTGGGCCAATCAGTTCCATGTGGCAGTGGAGCTGAAGGGCGAAAGTGCTGTTACCCTTGAGGTGGGCTCTGCCTATACCGATGCCGGTGCCGATGCTTATTTGAGGGGCAAATTCTTTATGAAAGAGAGCGATCCCTTTGCTCCCTTTGCGGAGAATACGGTGGATGCTCAAAAGGTCGGAACCTATACCGTTACCTATACCGCCCGTAAGTGGAAAAAGGTGGGCAGCGCCGTCCGTACCGTGTCGGTGGTTGATACGAAAGCCCCCGTGCTGACCTTAAACGGCGATGCCGCCATAACGGTAACTCGTGGCAAAACCTTTACCGATCCCGGCGCCGTTGCCGCCGATCAGTATGAGGGAGATCTTAGTAGTAAAATCGTGGTGAGCGGGGAAGTGGATCCCTCTAAAACCGGCACCTATACCTTGACCTATAATGTGCAAGACAGTAGCGGCAATGCCGCCCCCGCCGTCACCCGCACCGTCACCGTGAAAGCACCGGCGGTCATCAGACCCTCTGCTTCCGTTCCTGCTTCCGGCACGGTGGTGCCCGGTAATAAGACCATTTATCTTACCTTTGATGATGGCCCCGGTCCATATACCGCAAAGCTATTGGATGTACTGAAAAAGTATAATGTAAAGGCTACCTTCTTTGTGATCGATACCGGCTATTATAATCTGCTGACCCGCATGGCCAATGAAGGGCATGCCATCGGCATTCATTCTACCAGCCATGTTTATAAGACCATTTATGCCAGCGAAGAGGCCTTCCTCAATGATCTTTATAATATGCAAACCATCATTAAGAATCATACCGGAATCACCACCATGCTGACCCGTTTCCCCGGCGGCAGCTCCAATACCGTCAGCGCCTTTAATCCGGGGATCATGTCCCGCCTCGCCAAACTGATCACCGAAAAAGGCTTTCGCTATTTCGATTGGAATGTTAGCAGCGGCGATGCAGGGGAAACCACCTCCACCTCCGAGGTAGTGCGGAATATCAAAAACGGCGTCAATTCCAATGGTAAATACTCCATCGTATTGCAGCATGATATTAAGAATTTCAGCGTCAATGCCGTGGAAGAGGTCATTCAATGGGGCCTTGCCAATGGTTATACCTTTGCTCCTTTGGATATGACCAGTCCTACTTGTCGCCACGGTATCAATAACTGAGCGACGGCTGAAAAAGGCGCAGACCGCCAGTGATATGGAAAGCCTCCCGCAGTAGCGGGAGGCTTCTTTTATGGCTTTTTGATTTTTTTACTCGGAAAATGATGCAGACCGCCAAGGATAATAAAGTCCAAAACCGTTTAAAACGGATGAAGATCGTCGTTTCTTCAGGCGAAGGCGTATGTCGATACGCCGAGAATGAAAAACGGCGAAGCCTTGCGGTCTTCGCCGTTTTAAACGGTTTTATTTCACTGCTACGATCCAGTTGCGGGTATCAGGTCTCTTGCCCCATTGAATGCCCGTCAGCTCATCATAAAGCTTTTGGGTCACAGGGCCGATCTCATTGTTATTGATGCAATACTCTTTATCTTGGTAAGCCAAGTGCCCTACCGGGGAGACCACGGCAGCAGTGCCGGTGCCCCACATTTCTTCTAAGGTGCCATTCTCCAGCGCTTCCACAATCTCATCCACGCTGATCCGCCGCTCCTCCACCTCATAGCCCATTTCCTTGAGCAGTTCGATGCAGGATTTGCGGGTAATACCGGGCAAAACGGTGCCGATCAGATCGGGAGTGATGATCTTGCCGGCAATCTTGAACATAACGTTCATGGCGCCCACTTCTTCAATATATTTCTGGTGCACGCCATCCAGCCAAAGCACCTGAGTATAGCCCTTTTGCTCGGCCTTATAGCCGGCACGGTTGGCGGCCGCATAGTTACCGCCGCATTTGGCATAGCCGGTACCGCCACGCACCGCACGCACATCCTCGGTTTCAATCATGATCTTCACCGGATTGATGCCCTCTTTATAATAAGAGCCGCTGGGAGAGGCAATGATCACAAACATGGCATGGTGAATGGTATGCAGACCCAAGGCGGGGTCGGTGGCAAAGAGGAAGGGTCTCAGATAGAGAGAGGAGCCAAAGCTATGGGGCACCCAATCCTTTTCCACCTCCATGAGAGCGTTCAGCGCTTCCATGAAATCTGCAGGATCCACTGCGGGGATACAAAGGCGCTCTGCGCTGTTGAAAAGCCGCTTGGCATTTTCTTCGGGACGGAATAATTGCACCTTCCCGTCGGCGGTGCGATAGGCCTTTAAGCCTTCAAAGACCTCAGCACCATAGTGAAACACGGCGGCGCTGGGCAAAAAGCCGATGGGGCCAAAGGGAACAATGCGGGCGTCATGCCAGCCTTGATCGCTATCATACTCCATCACAAACATATGATCGGAAAAGGTAGTACCAAATCCTAAGGAGGCTTCCTCTGCAAGGGTAGGCTTTACCTTCGGTTGGGTGGTTTTTGTGATTTTGATTTCCAAGTGTGTCATCTTCTTTCTTTAACATGTTAAATTGTTAAAATTATATCACTCTCGATTTTGAGTGTCAACCTTTAATTTCAATAACCTTTAAAATTCCGTTTGCTACCGTGAAGCGAATGTCGAAGCCGGCATATTCCATGCCGTAGATCCGCTCCGGATCTTCCTGATAGCCGGGGCGAGGGTCTTCTCGCAACAGTGCCAAAAGCCCCGCCTGCTTTTTTTGAGGGAGCTTTTCCAGCAAGGCGGCATCACATTCCACCTGTACCGTTCCTTCTCCCGGCTGAAAGGCAAAGCCCCCCAAAGCCTCGGGATGGGCGTCGGTATAAGCAAGATAAGGTTTAATGTCATAGAGAGGTGTTCCATCCAAAAGGTCAGCACCGCCAACGGTCAGTACCGGCCCTTCCGGTGTGTTGAGCTGAATCTCCAAAAGCTTTACCGAAGAAAGCCCGATGGGATTGGGGCGATAGGGGGAGCGGGTAGCAAAAACCCCCATTCGTTTATTGCCTCCCAAGCGAGGCGGCCGCACGGTGGGGGACCATTCTTCTGCCTTGGCTTCGGAGAATTGCCAGATCAGCCAAAGATGGGAATATCCCTCCAAGCCTCTTAAGGCATCTGGATTGCGGTATTCGGGGGTAAACACAATGCGGGAGCGTACCTCCTCCACCAGCCCGCTTTGGCGGGGAATGCCGAATTTGGCAGTAAAATCATTATGAATATGGGCGATGATCTTCATAAAACCACCTCAAAAGATAAATTGAACCAAAAGCATATAGCAGACCGTTCCTGCGGCAATGGAAAGGAGCAGATTCCGTTTCCAAAGATGCAAAGCGGTCACCAGCCCGATGGCTATCAGCTCCGGCAGGCCGTGAGAGCCTTCTAACAAATTAAGATCTTTAAAGCAATAGACCACCAAAAGCCCCAGCGCCGCCGCAGGCAGAGCGTTGCCTAAAAAGCGAATATACTTGGGAGTGGGCTTGCCGGCAGGAAACAGTAAAAAGGGTAAAAAGCGGGTGATCATGGTTCCTAAAACCACCATGCCCACCGTGATCAGCAGTTGAAGGGTTGTCATGCGGAATGCCCCCTTTCTGCCAGGGGCTTGCCCAAGGTCAGCACCGCCACAATGGCAATCATGGCAGGAATGATAAAGCGGTCACTGCCGAAGATCAGCAGGCAAATCAGTGAGACGGCCACCCCCGTAAAGGCGGTGAAATAATTACGCTCTTTTAATAACTGCTCCAAAAACAGGACAAAAAGCAGCGCCGTCATCACAAACTCCAGCCCTTCCGTGTTAATTTGTAAAAGGGAGCCAAACAGTCCGCCTAAAACCGAGCCGCCCACCCAATAGCATTGGTTGAGCAGAGTCACATAAAAATAAAAAAGATTGTGATCGACCCCTTGGGGGATCTCCACCGTGCAGTTGATGGAGAAGGTCTCGTCGATCAAGCCGAAGATCAGATACCAGCGTTTTTTGCCGGCATTTTTATATTTATCCAGCATGGAGATGCCGTAAAAGAGATGGCGGGCGTTGACCATCAGCGTCAGCAGCAAAGCCCCGATGGGATCAAAAACGCCCAGCAGCAGATTCACCGCCACAAACTGCATGGACCCTGCAAAAACCAAAAGGCTGATCAAAAAGGTCCAAAGCACCGAAAAGCCGGATACATTCATTAAGATCCCATAAGCAATCCCCAAAAAGAGAAAGCCGGTCAGAATGGGGATGGTATAGGGAAAGGCGGCACGCAGCGCCGCAAAATGCTTGGTGGATGTGTTCATAAATACTCCCAATTAAAAAGATGAGAAAATTGTATCACTCTTTGCTAAAAAGGTCAATTTTTTTCTGATTCTTCACCTGCGATCTTTTTCTTTCGTAGATTGTATCAGACGATCATTTTTCGGAAATAATAAAAACGAAATCAAACGGAAGGAATGAAAGCAAATGATCAAACGTGGTGATATTTATTATGCCGATCTTTCTCCGGTGGTGGGAAGTGAGCAAGGGGGCTTGCGGCCAGTGCTGATCGTTCAGAATGATGTGGGCAATCGCTACAGTCCCACCGTCATTGCCGCCGCCATCACCAGCAAGGTGGAAAAAGGACGCCTGCCCACCCATATTAATATTGAGGAATCCTGCGGTCTGCAGAAGAAATCCATGATCCTTTTGGAGCAAGTTCGTACATTAGATAAAGCCCGCCTCAAGGAGAAAATGGGGCATATCAGCGAAGAAACCATGCTTCAGGTGGATAAAGGCCTGCAGGTCAGCTTGGGTCTGTAAATTAAAATTAAATTAGAAAACCACTCATTTGATTGAATCTCCCAATAATTGGATATATAATGGATAGGTATTTTGATGATGGAGGTTCCCTTATGAGTTATGTATTAAGCTGCTGCTCCACTGCTGATCTCAGTAAGGAGCATTTTGAAAAGATCGATGTAAAGTATATCTGCTTCCATTATGAAATGGATGGGGTTCAGTATCCCGATGATCTGGGGCAAACCATCCCCTTCGATACCTTTTACCAAAAGATGGTAGAGGGTGCCGATACCCGCACCTCTCAGGTAAATATGGAAGAATATATCGCCTATTTCCGCTCCTTCTTGGAGGAGGGAAAGGATGTATTGCATCTGGCACTGTCCTCCGGCATTTCCGGTTCCTATAATTCTGCTCGCCTTGCGGCAGAGCAGTTGCGGGAGGAATTTCCCGATCGCAAGCTTTATGTGGTGGATTCTTTGGCTGCATCATCCGGCTTCGGTCTCATTATGCAGACCTTGGCAGAGATGCGGGATGCCGGCGCCGATCTGGAAACTCTGCATCAATGGGTTCTGGAAAATCGCACCAAAATGCATCATTGGTTCTTCTCCACCGATCTGACCTTCTATGTGAAGGGCGGTCGTGTTTCCAAAGTATCCGGCTGGTTCGGCACCGTGCTGAATATCTGCCCTCTTTTAAATGTGGATGTCAATGGTAAGTTGATCCCTCGCAAAAAGATTCGTGGTAAAAAGGCGGTCATTAATGCCATTGTGGAGCAGATGGTAGAAAATGCCGAAAACGGCCCCGACTATAACGGCCGTTGCTTTATGAGCATGTCTGCCTGCATGGAGGATGCCCGTGCTGTGGCGGATTTGATTGAAGCCAAGTTCCCCAAATTAAACGGGAAGGTGGTTATCAATAATATCGGTACCACCATCGGAAGCCATACCGGCCCCGGCACCGTTGCTCTCTTCTTCTGGGGCAACGAACGAGTATAATATTTCAAAAACCGCAGAATTTTCTGCGGTTTTTTCTTTACAATCGCCTCAAAACGGAGTAGAATAAGGTGACAAGAGTAATCCGAACCTGCCTCAAAGCGGCATATTTCGGTGCTTTTCACTTATTTTTATTTGATCGGCGGCAGCCGATCTGCATAAAAGATAGAGCAAAAATCCTTCGAAATCTCCTCACTTTGAGGTCGAAGATTTTAAAAAGAGCGGATTTTTGTTCAATCAAGGCATAAAACGCAGCCAATGCTTTGTGCATTGGCGAGTATTTTAACGAAGGGTGAGCGAAAATCCGCCTTTTTAAAACAAGGTTTGGATTATTCTTGTCACCTTAAGTAATCATAAAAAGAAAGGACGATTTATATGAGCATCAGAATTGCCATTGCCGGATACGGCAATTTAGGAAAAGGCATTGAATGCGCTGTGGCCAAGTCTTGCGATATGGAGCTGGTAGGCGTGTTTACCCGTCGGGACCCTGCAACGGTGAAAACCCGTACCGGCGTGCCTGTTTATACCATGGATCAGGCAGAGGCTATGAAGGATCAGATCGATGTGATGATTCTTTGCGGCGGCAGTGCCAATGATCTGCCGGAGCAGACTCCTGCCATGGCAAAGTATTTTAATGTGATCGATAGTTTTGATACCCATGCCAAGATTCCGGAGCATTTTGCCAATGTGGATGCAGTGTGTAAGGAAAACGGCACCGTCGGTATGATCTCGGTGGGCTGGGATCCCGGTATGTTTTCTCTCAACCGTCTTTACGGTCAGGCAATTTTGCCTGATGGAAACGACTATACCTTCTGGGGCAAGGGCGTCAGCCAAGGCCATTCCGATGCCATTCGCCGTATTGAAGGGGTCGCTGATGCCCGGCAGTATACCGTCCCCGTGGAAGCAGCTTTGGAGCGGGTTCGCAAGGGCGAAAATCCGCAGTTAACTACTCGGGAGAAGCATACCCGTGAATGCTATGTGGTGGCCAAAGAGGGAGCCGATCTTTCCGCTATTGAGCAGGCGATCGTGACCATGCCCAATTATTTTGCCGATTATGACACCACCGTTCATTTCATCTCTCAGGAGGAGTTGGATCGTGACCATAAAGGCATTCCTCATGGGGGAATGGTGTTCCGCACCGGTGTGACCGGTTTGGAAAAGGAGCATCATCATGTGATTGAATACCGCCTGCAGCTGGATTCCAATCCGGAATTTACTTCCAGCGTCATCACCGCCTATGCCAGAGCCGTCTATCGTATGGCCAAGGCAGGGGAGAAGGGCTGTAAGACCGTCTTTGATGTGGCCCCTGCTCTTTTGCATCCTGCAAGCGGGGAAGAGCTGAGAAAGCATCTTTTGTAATGCGTAAAGTTTCTCCGAAAATCGAATATGTGATCGCCATGCTGATCTTCGGTACCGTGGCGTTGCCGGTGCGGGGAATTTCTCTGCCCTCCGGCAGTCTTGCTATGATTCGTGGCTTGGCTGGTGGTCTCTTTTTGCTGGCCTTGCGCTGTAAACCGGATTTCAAGGCCTTTAAAAGCCATTGGCTTCCTCTGGTAATCAGCGGTGTGGCCATCGGTCTGAATTGGATCTTTCTTTTTGAGGCTTATCGGTATACCACCGTGGCGGTGGCAACTTTGCTCTATTACTTAGCGCCGGTATTGCTGTTGCTGCTCTCTCCCTTGGTGCTCAAGGAGCGCCTGACCCTGAAAAAGGGCTGTGTGATTGCTGTGGCTTTGGCGGGAATGGTGCTGGTTTCCGGCATCTTTGGCGGTGGAGATGGGAATCTCCGTGGCATTCTTATGGGGGCGTTAGCCGCTTGCTTTTATGCCACCGTGATGCTGGCCAATCGCTTTTTGAAAGAACTCCATTCTTTGGATCGTACCATCTTTCAGCTGACCATCGCAGGGCTGACGATTGTACCCTATGCCCTGCTGGCAGAAGGCTTTTCGTTGACTATGCTCAGCTGGAAATCGATCCTTTTGCTGGGAGTTTTAGTGGTGGTTTATACCGGCGTGGCCTATGTGCTGTATTTCGACGGTCTGGCTCGCCTCTCCGCCTCTTCCTCGGCTGTTCTTGCCTATCTGGATCCGGTAACGGCGTTGGTGCTGTCAGCGGCGGTGCTGGGAGAAAAAATGACCGTTCCTCAGGTGATCGGCGCTCTTTTGATCTTAGGAGCACTCCTTTGGAGCGAGCTGCCGGATCGAAAGGAGAAATAGATATTTTCACCAAAAATCCCCCTATTTTTGCAAGATTCTTTTGCTTGCTTTTTGCCCGTTTATATGCTATTCTTTCTACGGTAAATTAGAATGGGGTAGGATGCGGCAATTCAATGACCTTCATGGCGCATTTTACGCCATGAAGGTCATTTTTTATTATAAAGAATCAAGGAGATTTTAGTGATGAACATTCTTTATGAAAATCTGCTGGCATTTTCGTGGCAGCAAGTGGTGATGATTTTGGTAGGTTGCCTGTTGATCTATTTGGCAATCAAAAAGGAAATGGAGCCTACCCTGCTCTTGCCTATGGGTTTTGGCACCATTTTGGTGAATATTCCTGCTTCGGAAGCGTTGCACGGTCCTATTCAGGAACTGTATAATGCAGGTATCGCCAATGAGCTGTTCCCCTTGCTGCTGTTTATCGGTATCGGAGCCATGATTGACTTTGGCCCTCTGCTGACCAATCCTAAGCTGATGCTTTTCGGCGCCGCTGCGCAGTTTGGTATTTTCTTTACCCTGTGTATGGCAAGCATCTTTTTCCCTGAGATCAGAGATTCTGCATCCATTGCCATTATCGGTGCGGCAGACGGTCCTACCTCCATCGCCGTTGCCAACGCCTTTGGCTCTCAGTATGTAGGTGCGATCACGGTTGCAGCCTATTCTTATATGGCACTGGTGCCCATTATTCAGCCTCCTGTGATTAAAGCGCTGACCACCAAAAAAGAGCGGATGATTCGGATGCCCTATGAGCAAAAGAATGTTTCCAAGCTTACCCGTATTATGTTCCCTATTATTATCACCATCGTGGTGTCTGCCGTGGTTCCTCAGGCAACGGCCTTGATCGGCTTTTTGATGTTTGGTAACCTGATTCGTGAGTGCGGTGTTTTGGATTCTCTTTCCGAAACTGCGCAGAAGGTGCTGGCAAACTTGATCACGATCTTCTTGGGAATTTCCGTTGCCTTTAATATGACGGCGGCTCAATTCCTGAAGGTCGATACTCTCCTGATCATGGGCTTGGGTCTGATCGCCTTTGTTGTGGATACTGCAGGCGGTGTGCTCTTTGCTAAATTCCTCAATCTGTTCACCAAAAAGAAGATCAATCCCATGATCGGTGCCGCCGGTATTTCTGCGTTCCCCATGTCCGGTAGAATTGTGCATAAGATGGCACTGAAGGAGGATCCTCAAAACTTCCTGCTGATGCACTCCATCGGCGTGAATGTGTCCGGCCAGATTGCCTCGGTGATTGCCGGCGGTATCATTCTCAATATGTTCGCTGAGTATTTGGTATAAGAAAGGGAGGAACTGAACCATGAAACTTTTAAATGTTCTTTTAACTGCTGTAAGTGAAGCTCCTGCGGCCACTGAAAATGTGGCTCCTCAGCTTGCTTTTAATCCCTCGAACTTTGTGCACAATCTTCAGTATATGGGCATCGGCATGCTGGTGGTCTTCATCATCATCGGCGTGATCATTTTGACCACCCTGCTGATCAATAAGATCTTTTCTAAAAAATAAGAAAAGGCTCTCCTGCGGGAGAGCCTTTTTTGTTCTATCTCCATAGGCTTGTTCATACATTAATAAAAAAAGGGAGGAACGAGCAATGGAAAAGGAACAGATTTCCGGCAACCATCTGTTGTCGGTAGAAAACCGCCGGCAATTGGTGGCCACCGGCGTGTTGGATGTGGATAGCTTCGATGAGCGTGCGGTGGTGATTCTTACCAACATGGGCGTGCTGACGGTGGAGGGTCAGGATCTTCATATCAACCGTTTGAATGTAGAAAACGGCGATATCACCGTGGAGGGCTCCATCGACCGTCTGCAGTATGCAGACCTTAAGGAAAAGGGCGGCGTGTTTAAAGGCTTGTTCCGCTGATGGAGATCTATATTTCGCAGCAGGCCGCCGCTTTTTTATGGGCAGTGGTATTGGGGGTTGCCTTGGGGGCGGTCTATGATCTTTTTCGCATCGGGCGCATCCTAAAAAAGAAATGGGCGTTAACCGTTTTTTTGGAAGACCTTTTGTTTTCTTTGATTGCTGCCCTTGCCACCGCCGTGGTTCTCTCACTAACCAACTATGGGCAGGTGCGCCTTTTTCTTTTGGCGGGAGAGACCATGGGATTTTTTCTCTATCATTATACGTTGGGAACCTTTGTGGCATTTCAAGCCCGTCTTTTGAAGCGCTTTTTGATCTTTTTAAGCAAAAAAATAAAGAAAATTATGAATTTTTTAAAAAAGCCCTTTATTTTTCTGTTTCAATGGTGTAAAATGTATACACGTAGTATTCTGGAAAGGAGCGTCTTTGGTGAGCAAAAGAGGCACAAAAGCCATTCAAAAGGCAAAAAGAGCAAAGCAGATGAACCCCGTGGTAAGGGGTCTTTTGGCCGTTGCTCTCGTTTACATTGCCGGAAACATGCTCATCACCTGCGTCAAGCTTCAGGTTCAGATTCAGGAGAAGAAAGAAGAGCTGGGTCAGTTGCAGGAAAAGATCTCCAGCCAAACCGTTCTCAACGAAGAACTCAACGATATTTTAAACGCCGAAATCGACAGTGAATATGTGGAGAGTATCGCCCGTGATTTAGGGTATGGTACCGTCGGCGAATTGGTTTATGAAAATATCACAGATAATTGATGTTTCAGCGGCAGAAATTTTACTGCCGCTGTTTCTTTTTTATATTGACTTTTAATATAAGAGGTAGTATAATTAAAAAAACGAAAAACAATCTTTAAAGCGATCCCGTGAGATCGGCAAGATTTTCATAATGATTCAGGAGAAGCGCAAGGGTGCGCTTTTGCTTTGCTATGTGTTATGAAGCCTTGCCGTATTCTGCGGCAAGGCTTTTTGATTTTTTAGAAAGGAACCAACAATGCTGAAGATTCAGAATGCTCTGATGTTTAAAAACGGTGAAATGCAGTATGGGGAATTTATTGCTTCCCCCGCATTGGTATCTGCTTTTGAGTCTGTTTGTTTTTCTGATAAAAGGATTGCTGTTTTTCCCGGTTTTTGCGATGTGCATGTGCATTTGCGAGAGCCGGGATTTTCTTATAAAGAGACCATCGGCAGCGGCACTCGTGCGGCGGCAAGAGGGGGATATACGGCGGTTTGCGCCATGCCCAATCTGAAGCCGGTGCCTGATAGTGTGGAGCATTTGAATGAGCAGCTGAAGCTGATCGAGGATGAGGCTGTGATCCATGTGTATCCTTATGGGTCCATCACCGTCAATGAGGCGGGGGAGACCTTGGCGGATCTGGAAGGAATGGCTCAAAAGGTCATCGCCTTCTCCGATGATGGCCGAGGCGTTCAGCAAGAATCCATGATGCGGGAGGCCATGCTTCGAGCCAAGGCTTTGGGCAAAATGATCGTGGCCCATTGCGAGGAGAACAGCCTGCTTCGAGGCGGTTATATTCACGATGGCGAGTATGCAAGGCTTCATGGCCATAAGGGGATCTGCTCCGAAAGTGAATGGAAGCCTATTGAGCGGGATTTAAGGCTGGTAAAAGAAACCGGCTGTACCTATCATGTGTGCCATATCTCCACCAAGGAAAGCGTGGCGCTGATTCGCAAGGCGAAAGCCGAGGGCTTGGATGTTACCTGCGAGACCGGCCCCCATTATCTGGTGATGAATGATATGGATCTGAAAGAGGAGGGGCGCTTTAAAATGAACCCGCCCATCCGTAGTGAAGAGGATCGCAAGGCATTGCTGGAGGGGATCTTAGACGGGACTATTGATATGATCGCCACCGACCATGCGCCCCATAGCGCCGAGGAAAAAGCCAAAGGGCTGGCAGGCAGTATGATGGGCGTGGTGGGAATCGAAACCGCCTTCCCGATTTTATATACCAAGCTGGTGGAACCGGGGATTCTTCCCTTAGAGCGGCTGATCGAATTATTGGCCATCAACCCTCGCAAGCGGTTCGGAATTCCCTTAGAAGAGGATTATTGCATCTTTGATCTGGATGCGGAATATAAAATTGACCCGGCGGATTTCTTATCCATGGGGAAGGCCACTCCCTTTGAGGGGTGGATCGTAAAGGGCAAATGTCTCCTGACCGTCAAGGGCGGACAGGCAGTATACGGATGTAAAGATTGAGGAGGATGTAGAACATGGCAAAAAGAACAGACTTGAAAAAGATTTTGATTATCGGCTCCGGCCCCATCGTGATCGGTCAGGCGGCGGAGTTCGATTATGCAGGCACCCAGGCCTGCTTGGCATTGAAGGAAGAGGGCTATGAGGTTGTGCTTTGCAACTCCAACCCCGCTACCATTATGACCGATACCACCATCGCCGATAAGGTGTATATGGAGCCGCTGACCTTGGAGTATGTGGCAAAGATCCTCCGCTATGAGCGTCCGGATGCCATCGTTCCCGGCAGCGGCGGTCAGACCGGTTTGAATCTGGCGATGCAGTTGGAGAAAAAAGGCATTCTCAAGGAGTGCGGCGTGGAGCTGCTGGGCACCAGTAGTGAAAGCATCCAGCGTGCAGAGGACCGTGAGCTCTTTAAAGAACTTTGCCAGTCCATCGGCGAGCCTACCATCCCCTCTGAAATCACCTATAGCTTGGAAGAAGCCAAAGAAGCGGCTGCCCGCATCGGCTATCCCGTTGTTTTGCGTCCCGCCTTTACCTTGGGCGGCACCGGCGGCGGTTTTGCTTACAGCGAAGAAGAACTGCTGGAGGTGGGCCGTAATGCCTTTAAGCTTTCTCCTGTTCATCAGGTGTTGATCGAAAAGAGCGTGAAGGGCTATAAAGAGATCGAATTCGAGGTTATGAGAGACTCCAACGATCATGCCATCACCATCTGTGGCATGGAGAATATCGATCCTGTTGGTGTGCATACCGGTGACTCTTTGGTGGTGGCTCCCATTATGAGCCTCAATGACCATGATCTGAAGATGCTCAACGACAGCGCCATTAAGATCATCCGTGAACTGAAGATCGAAGGCGGTTGTAATGTGCAGTTTGCTCTCAATCCTCATTCCAGCGAGTATTATTTGATCGAGGTCAACCCCCGTGTGTCCCGCTCCTCTGCTTTGGCATCCAAAGCATCGGGCTATCCCATTGCTCGGGTAACGGCCAAGATTGCCGTGGGCATGGCGCTGGAGGATATTGCTATCGCCAATACCACCGCCGCTTTTGAGCCGCTTTTGGATTATGTGGTGGCTAAGCTGCCTCGCTTCCCCTTCGATAAATTCCCCACCGCCCCCAATACCCTGGGCACTCAGATGAAGGCCACCGGCGAGGTTATGGGCATCGGCTCCACCTTGGAGGAATGCCTTTTGAAATCGGTGCGCTCTTTGGAGATCGGCGCTTGCCATTTCCATCTGCCGAAGTTCGATACCATGAGCGAGAGCGACCTGCTGGCTTATATCGAGGAGTTTAAAGACGATAATATCTTCGCCGTTGTGGAATTGATGCGCCGTGGCGTCGCCTTGGAAAAAATCCATGATGTTACCAAGATCACGCCCTATTTCTTGGAGGCCTTTGCCCGCATTGTGGCCATGGAGCAAAAGCTCTCTGCCAATAAGGGCGACCTTGCTGTGTTGAAAGAGGCCAAGAAGATGGGCTTTGGTGATAAGTTCACCGCCCGCCTGTGGGGAATGACCGAACTGGAGGTTTATAACCTTCGCCGTGAAAAGGGAATCATCCCCGTCTATAAGATGGTGGATACCTGCCATACCAATGCGTATATCCCTTATTTCTACTCCTCTTATCAGGGTGAGAATAAATCGGTGCTGACCGATCGTAAAAAGATCATCGTGCTGGGCGCAGGCCCCATCCGTATCGGTCAGGGCGTGGAATTTGACTATTCCACCGTTCATGCCGTTACCACCATTAAGAATTCCGGCTATGAAGCCATTATTATCAATAACAACCCCGAAACCGTTTCCACCGACTATACCTGCTCCGATAAGCTGTATTTCGAGCCTCTGACCACCGAGGATGTGATGAACATCATCGAGTTTGAGCAGCCCATCGGCGTCATCGCCTCCTTGGGCGGGCAGACGGCGATTAATCTGGCAGAGCCTTTGATGGAGCGTGGCGTTAAGATCATCGGTACCGATTGCGCCGCCATTGAGCGGGCAGAGGACCGAGGCAGTTTTGAGCGGATTTTGAAGGAACTGAATATTCCTCAGCCCCAAGGTCAGGCCGTTACCAAGATTGAAGATGGTGTTCGTGCCGCCGCCGAGATCGGCTATCCGGTTTTGGTTCGTCCCTCCTTTGTGTTGGGCGGCAGAGCCATGCAGATTGTGGCCGATGAAGAGCAGCTGCGCCATTATTTGAAGACCGCCGTTAAAATTGATGAAGATAAGCCCGTTTTGGTAGATAAATACATTCAGGGCAAGGAAGTGGAGATCGATGCAATTTGCGACGGTCGGGATGTCTTTGTCCCCGGCATCATGGAGTTGGTAGAGCGTACCGGCATCCATAGCGGCGACTCCATCAGCGTTTATCCCACCTTCAGCATCTCCGATAAGGTAAAGGGCATCATTTTGCAGTATGCCAAGAAGCTGGGTCTGGGTATCGGCATTGTGGGTCTTTATAACATTCAGTTTATTGTGGATAAGGATGATAATGTTTTTATCATTGAGGTGAACCCCCGTTCTTCCCGTACCGTTCCCTTCCTCTCTAAGGCAACCGGCTATAGCCTTGCCGATATTGCCACCGAGGTCATCTTAGGTAAGAGCCTTAAGGAGCAGGGAATCTTCGAGATCTATCCCGAGGAGAAAAAGCGCCATTATGTGAAGGTGCCTGTCTTCTCCTTCAGCAAGATCCGTGGTCTGGATGCTTATCTTTCCCCCGAAATGAAGTCCACCGGAGAGGCCATTGGCTACGATGATAAGTTTAACCGTGCGCTCTATAAAGGCTTGCAGGCCTCCGGCATGAAGCTACAGAATTACGGCACGGTGCTTGCCACCATCGCCGATGACGATAAGGAAGAGGCTCTGCCCTTGATCCGCCGCTTCTATAATCTGGGCTTCAATATTGAAGCCACCGCCGGCACCGCCAAGTTCTTGAAGGAAAACGGCATTCGCACCCATGTGCTCAAAAAGATCGGCGATGGCAGCGATGAGATTCCCGAAGCCATCCGTCAGGGTCATATCGCTTATGTGATTAATACCCGAGATATTAATTCCCAGGGGCCTGTGACCGACGGTCATGAAATCCGCCGCTCTGCCACCGAGAATAATGTGACCCTTTTTACCTCTTTGGATACGGTGAAGGTGCTTTTGGATGTACTGGAAGAGACCACTTTGTGTATCTCCACCATTGATGCGTGAGGTGCTGTATGAAACAAGGAATTTTCACCATTCAATCTCAAGAAAAGATTGCAAAAGATGTCTTTCGCATGGAGTTGGCCGGGGATACCTCGGCCATCACCGCCACCGGCCAGTTTGTGAACCTGCTGCTGGACGGGAAGTATCTGCGCCGCCCCATTTCCGTTTGCGATTGGGGCGAGGGCAGCCTTACTCTCATCTATAAGGTGGTGGGGGGTGGCACCGAGCAGATGAGTCAAATGAAGGCAGGGGAGACCTTGGATACCCTCTCGGGTCTGGGCAATGGCTATAATACCGCCAAAAGCGGGGAGCATCCCCTCTTGATCGGCGGAGGCGTGGGCGTTCCTCCTCTCTATGCTCTTTGTAAAAAACTGATTGCTGAGGGCAAAAAGCCTTCTGTGA
The DNA here is from genome assembly GCA_045539335.1 of Eubacteriales bacterium. Lineage (GTDB taxonomy): Bacteria > Bacillota > Clostridia > Oscillospirales > QAKW01 > QAKW01. The sequence continues at coordinate 64,737 of JAZQFD010000009.1, read as the reverse complement.
TCTTAGGCTTCAATACCGCAGAGGAAGTGTTCTTAAAAGAAGAATTCGAGGCGCTGGGCGCTTCGGTTACCGTAGCCACCGCCGATGGAAGCATGGGCGTGAAGGGTTTTGTTACCGATGCCATGAAGGATATGGATTATGATTATTTCTTCACCTGTGGTCCCGAGCCTATGTTTAAGGCTATCGAAAAAATCGCCAAGACCTCCGGCCAATATAGCTTTGAGGAGCGGATGGGCTGTGGCTTTGGCGCATGCATGGGTTGCTCCTGCAAAACCAAATACGGCAATAAGCGTATTTGTAAGGAAGGCCCTGTGATGGAAAGGGAGGAGATCATATGGTAAACACAAAAGTGAACCTCTTAGGCACCGAACTGAAGAATCCTATTATCCCCGCCAGTGGAACCTATGGATTCGGGTATGAGTTTGCCGAGGTTTATGATATTAATTGCTTGGGCTCTCTTTCTTTTAAGGGTACCACGCTGGAGCCTCGTTTCGGAAACCCCACCCCTCGCATTGCCGAGTGTGCGGAAGGAATGCTCAATGCCGTAGGGCTTCAAAACCCCGGCGTGGATAAGGTGCTGGCAGAGGAACTGCCCAAGCTGAAGGCTTGCTTTAATGGGCCCATTATGGCCAATGTCAGCGGCTTTTCTTTGGATGAGTATCGAGAAACGGTGCGAAAACTGGATGCCGAGGATCAGATCGCTTGGTTTGAAGTGAATGTATCCTGCCCCAATGTTCATGGGGGCGGCATGAGCTTCGGTACCGATCCCAAGGCCGCCGCTTCGGTTACTGCCGAGGTGCGTAAAGTGACCAATAAACCCATCATAATGAAGCTGACCCCCAATGTGACCGATATTGTTTCCATCGCCAAGGCCTGTGAGGAAGCCGGCGCCGATGGAATCAGCATGATCAATACCATGCTGGGCATGGTGATCGATCTTAAATCCAAAAAACCGGTGCTTGCCAATAAAATGGGCGGCTTTTCCGGCCCCGCCATCAAGCCGGTGGCGGTGAGAATGATCTATCAGGTCTATGATGCCGTGAAGATCCCCATTGTGGGAATGGGCGGTGTTTCTACCGCCGAGGATGTCTTGGAACTGATGCTGGCCGGTGCTACCGCCGTTCAGGTGGGGGCTGCTAACCTGCGGGATCCCTTCGCCTGCAAAAAGATCATTGAGGATCTGCCTCGGGCGATGGAAAAATATGGAATCACCAATTTGAAAGATATCATAGGAGGAGCACACTAATGGGCAAAGATGTCATCATCGCTTGCGACTTTGCAAGCAAGGAAGAAACCTTAAAGTTTTTGGATCTTTTTAAGAAGGAGGAGCGTAAGCCCTTCTTGAAGATCGGTATGGAATTGTTTTATGCCGAAGGTCCTTCCATTGTGCGGGAGTTAAAGGAGAGAGGCCATAAGATCTTTTTGGATCTGAAACTTCATGATATTCCCAATACCGTGAAAAAGGCCATGGCCGTTTTGTCTCGCTTGGATGTGGATATGACCAACCTGCATGCCGCCGGCACCATCTCCATGATGGAAGGCGCTTTGGAGGGGCTGACCCGTCCCAACGGCACCCGCCCCTTATTGATTGCTGTTACTCAGTTGACTTCTACCGATCAGGAGCGGATGGAGCGGGATCTTTTGATCAAAGAGCCCATTGATCAGGTGGTCATGCACTATGCTGGAAATGCCGCAAAGGCCGGCTTGGATGGCGTTGTTTGCTCTCCCTTGGAGGCAGGCAAGGTGCATGATACCTGCGGCAAAAACTTTTTGACCGTGACCCCCGGCGTGCGCTTTGCTGATGGCGATATTGGCGATCAGAAGCGTGTGATGACCCCTGCCGAGGCGAAAAAAGTAGGCAGTGATTATATTGTGGTGGGCCGTCCCATCACCGCTGCCGAAGATCCCGTTGCCGCCTACCGCCGTTGCGTGGCAGAATTTTGTGATTAAAGGAGTGTCTGAAATGGAAGGATATAAAAGAGAGTTTATTCAGTTTTTAGAGAGTGCCGGCGTATTAAAGTTCGGCGATTTCACCGCTAAAAGCGGCAGAAAGATTCCCTATTTCATCAATGCCGGTCAGATCAAAACCGGTGAAGAGATTGCTAGATTAGGCGAGTTTTATGCCAAAGCTTATTTTGAGAAGGTAGGCAAAAAGGCTACCGTTCTCTATGGCCCTGCTTATAAGGGAATTCCCATCGCCGTTTCGGTGTCGGTTGCACTGGCTAAAAACGGGCTGGATGTACCCTTCTTCTTCAACCGCAAAGAGGTGAAGGATCATGGCGAAGGCGGCATCTTTGTGGGCTATGTGCCTCAGGCAGGGGAGGAGATCGTCATTGTAGAGGATGTCATCACCGCCGGTACCGCCATCCGTGAGAGTATGGCGAACCTTTCCACCTTAGAGGGCGCTAAGGTTGCTGCTACCTTTGTAATGGTAGACCGTAAAGAAAAGGGTCAGGGCGAAAAGGGCGCCATGCAGGAGATTGAGGAGGAATTCGGATTCCCCGTTTATTCGGTAGTGGATGTTTATGACATTATCGAGTATCTGGAAGAGGATGAGAAAAATGCGGAGAATGTTGCCCGTATCAAGAATTATCTGGCGGTCAACGGTGCAAAAGCATGAGAAGCTTAATTGATATTTTAGAACTGACCCCCGCTGAGATCGATGAGCTGGTGGCCGTGGCGGAAGATATTATCGCCAATCCGGCAAAGTATCAAGAAAAGTGTAAGCATAAAAAACTTGCCACCTTGTTCTTTGAGCCCTCCACCCGCACCCGCCTTTCCTTTGAGGCGGCCATGTACGAACTGGGCGGTAATGTACTCTCTATGGCCAGCGCCGGCAGTTCCTCTGCCGCAAAAGGCGAGAGTGTGGCCGACACAGCCAAAACCATCAGTTGCTATGCCGATATTATCGCCATGCGCCATCCCAAAGAGGGTGCACCCATGGTGGCAGCGACCAATGCCTCCATCCCCGTGATCAATGCCGGCGATGGCGGTCATAACCATCCCACTCAGACCTTGGCCGATCTTCTGACCATCTGGCGGGAAAAGGGGAGGTTCACCGGTTTAACCATCGGGTTGTGCGGCGACTTAAAGTTCGGCAGAACCGTTCATTCTCTGATTGCCGCCATGGCTCGCTATACCGGCAATCGCTTTGTGCTGATCTCTCCCGAGGAATTGAAACTCCCCAGTTATGTAAAGAAGGATATTCTGGAAAAAAATGGGATCCCCTATACCCAAACCACCGATTTGGAAGGGGCTTTGCCGGAACTGGATATTCTTTATATGACCCGTGTGCAGCGGGAGCGCTTCTTCAATGAAGAAGATTATCTGCGCCTGAAGGATAGTTATATTCTCACTCCCGAAAAGTTGGAAAAGGCCGGCTCCGATCTGCGGATCCTGCATCCCCTGCCTCGTGTTAATGAGATCAGTGTTGGGGTGGATCGTGATCCTCGTGCCGTTTATTTCCAGCAGGTTTTGAACGGGAAATACATGAGAATGGCGCTGATTTTGAAATTATTGGAGGTGGAATGAGATGAAGATTGATGCAATTAAAGACGGTATCGTCATCGACCATATCACCGCCGGTAAAGCAATGGACCTTTACAAGCTTTTGAAGCTGAAAAAGATGGATTGCCCCGTGGCGATCATGCAAAATGTGACCAGCGCCAAAATGGGGCGCAAGGATATTATCAAAATCAACGGTGAATTTGATCTGGATATGGATATTTTGGGCTATGTAGACCCCCATGCCACCGTTAATATTATTAAAGACAGCGTGTTGGTGGAAAAGCGCTCCATCGGTCTGCCGGAGAAGCTGACCAATGTGATCACCTGCAAAAATCCCCGTTGTATCACCACCACCGAGCAGGAACTGCCCCATATCTTCAAATTAACCGATCCCGATAAGCGAATCTATCGCTGCATCTATTGCGAAACCAAAGCAAAATAAAAAAATCCCCCATATGGGGGATTTTTTAAAATCGATGCAACATTTTTAAAGGCTCAATCGTATGAATAGTGAAAGGAGTGGTGATGGATGAAAAACTTGCGAATAATAGGGATTCTTGTTGTTTTATCTTTGGTGCTCACTCAGCTTTCCGGTTGTGCCATTGGGGTACAGGCTGAGGATTTGACCGAGGGTTTAGAGCGCCGAACTCCGGAGACGGTAGCCTTAGATGACACTTTTTACACCGGCCAATTAGGTTTTTCCTTATCATTGTTTCAGCAGGTGGCCGGCAAAAATGTCGAAAATTTATTGCTATCGCCTCTTTCTGTATCGGTGGCGTTGGCTATGGCGGTCAACGGTGCCGATGGTGCCACCGCTCAGGAGATGCTGAAGGTATTGGGCGGCTATTCTGCCGAGGAACTCCATGGGTATTTATCCACCTGGATGCGCAACCTCCCTTCTGATAAAAATGCCAAACTGCAGATGGCCGATTCCATCTGGTATCGAGATACTCATGATTTGGCGGTTTCCCAAGAGTTTATCCAAGCCAATATAGATTATTATGATGCCGCTTTATATCAAAGTCCGTTGGATGAAAGTGCGGTGGAGGATATCAATCATTGGGTGGATCAACATACCGATGGTATGATTCAAAAATTGGTGGATTATATTAAGCCCGAAACGATGCTGATGCTGATTAATGCCTTGGCTTTTGAGGCTAAGTGGTCTCAGCCTTATGAAAAAAGTGATGTGTATGAAGATGATTTTCACGCCTCCGACGGAACGAAGGGTTTGGCCAAGTTTATGCGCTCCACCCAAAGCCGTTATTTGGAAGAGGATTCTGCCATCGGCTTTTTGCGTCCCTATAAGGGCGGCAATTATAGCTTTGGTGCCCTTTTGCCCAATGAAGGAGTGGAGTTGAAGGACTATATCCAATCATTAACAACCGAAGGATTGCGTTCTACTCTTAAAAATGTACAAAACCAAACGGTAGAAGCGCATCTTCCTAAATTCAGCAATGCATATTCCGTTGAGTTGAATTCCATGCTGGAGGCCATGGGAATGCCCACCGCCTTTTTCCCCGACGCTGATTTTTCCAACATGAGCAATTTAGATCTGCATATCGGGCAGGTATTGCATAAAACCTTTATTGAAGTAAATGAAAAAGGAACCAAGGCAGCAGCGGTAACCGGTATTTCTATGGACAAATGGTCTAGCGAAGAGCCCGAAGAGCCGAAAGTGATTAAATTAGACCGTCCTTTTATTTATTTCATTTTAGATGAAACCACTGACCTGCCTATCTTCATCGGTACGGTTACTTCCATAAAACAATAAAAAAAGACCCCGCAAGGGGGCTTTTTTTATTGACGAATGGATTTTGCATATTCCGAGGGACTGAGCTCGGTGTAGGTGCGAAACATCTTAGAAAAGTGATAAATACTGCTGTAGCCCACGCTTTCGGCGATCTGAGAGATAGAACCATAGTCGCTCTCCAGCATGGATTTTGCCTTCTCGATCCGCAGATGGTGAAGAAAGCGAATGGGGGAGACGCCGTAGACTTGCTCAAATAACTTGCGGAAATAAACGGTGCTGATCCCGCACCGCTGAGCCAGCATTTCATTGCTGATGGTATCATCATTATAAAATTGGGTGATATAATCAAGGGCGGGCTTCAAGCGGGTTCGCTTTTCTTGATCCACATAATTTCTGTTTTGAGATTTGAATAAAAAGCAGAGCATTTCATATAGCTGCTGCTTGCAGTTGATTTCAAAAAACTCATTGGAAAAGCTCAAGGCCTTCTCGATTTTAGTAAAGCCTCTTAAAAGCAGACTGGGGTCGGAAATAGAGAATGAAAAGCAGCTTTTGAATGTTTCCAATGCATCAAATTCGACCAATAAGCATTCCCCTGCCTCTTCGCAGGTCCAAGAATACGTGCACCCTTTGGGTAATAAAACAGGATGATAAAGGTCGGAGAGAATGCGCTGGCCGTTGATGGTATAGTAGGTTTTTCCTTGCTGCTTCAGCACAAGAGCCCAGCGCTCCCGATTTTGCCGATGGGTGGTCACTCCGGTGGGGGAGTGGCGCAAGCGTAGGGCGGCGATGGTCTTGGTGATGGTCAGATCCATAATATTCACCTCCCCTTCATGATACCACACGGGGCAAAAAAAGTAAATATTTTTGTATCATAATTGATAAAAATATCAAATAGGTCATTTACATTCCCTTGGATCTATTCTATACTGAGGCTGAGGTGATGAAAATGAGAGGCTCATTAGCCAATCTGCCCGCCCCTGTATTAGCAGGCGTTGTGCGGGAGAGAACCAGAAGAGCCGCCGTGGCGGAGATGAAAAACTGTTTGTATGACGGTGCAGGAATGATCGATCTGCATCTTTCTTGCTTGGAAGATACAGAACTTGAAACCCTGAAAACCATTATCAATTCTACCAAATTGCCTGTTTTGGCACTTCATTATAATAAAACCTATGATTGGCAGGATGCCGGTTATACGGAGGAAGAGCGTGTTGAAACCTTTATAAAAGCCATTGAGGCAGGAGCCGCCGGCATTGATATGCAGGGCTATACCTTCCACCGCCCTTCTAAGGACGGTTTTTGCGGAGAGGATCGGTATTCCTTTACCAAGGGAAATCCCAAGGAGATCGTCACCGATCAAGAGATTATTGCCAAGCAATGTGCGCTGATTGAAAAGGTCCATGCCGCCGGTGGAGAGGTGCTGCTTTCTTGCCATCCGGGCATCCCCATGACCGCCCGTCAGGTGGTGGATCTTGCCCTGTTTTTGGAGGAGCGGCATCCCGATATTATTAAGATCGTGACCGCCGCCACCAATGAGGAGGAACTGCTGGAGAGCTTTAAGGCCATGCATCTGCTGAAAAAAGAGGTGAAAACGCCCGTCAGTTATCATGCCAACGGAAAAGCGGGTGCTCTTTCTCGCATCATAAACCCTGTTTTGGGTGGTCATATTGTTTTTTGCGTGGATCATTTCAATGAAGGCAGTACCATGGAACAGCTGGATTTAAAGACCGCTAAAGCGGCGATTGACAGCCTAAATTTGATTAAGGTGACAAGCATAATCCGAACCTTGTTTTAAAAAGGCGGATTTTCGCTCACCCTTCGTTAAAATACTCGCCAATGCGGCAGCATTGGCTGCGTTTTATGCCTTGATTGAACAAAAATCCGCTCTTTTTAAAATCTTCGACCTCAAAACGAGGAGATTTCGAGGGATTTTTGCTCTGTCTTTTATGCAGATCGGCTGGCGCCGATCAAATAAAAATAAGTGAAAAGCTCCGAAATATGCCGCTTTGAGGCAGGTTCGGATTGTTCTTGTCACCTTAAATAGGAGAAGAAAAATGACGTCTAAAACCATCGTTTTCACCAAACCCCAAACCGCCGAAGTATTGGATAAAGAATTGCGAGCGGTAGAAAAAGATCTTGTAAAGGTTCAAATGGAATATACCGTGGTCAGTGGCGGCACCGAGCGGGCTTGTATTATGGGAATGAAAAATACCTCTCAAAAATTCCCCATGTCCTTAGGATACTGCGGGGTTGGCCGTGTAACCGAAATCGGTCCCTTGGTGCAAAAGGTTGCGGTGGGGGAGCGTGTGCTGGTGTACCATGGATATCATACTCAGTTTAATGTGGTTCCCGAAAATGATGTTACCAAGGTGGAAAATGATCAGATCGATTCCTTGGACGCCGCTTTTGTGATCATTGCATCCATGGGCTTGGGCGGTGTGCGTAAGCTGGAGATTGAGCTGGGCGAATCGGCCATGATCATGGGCTTGGGTCTTTTGGGAATGTTTTCGGTGCAGTTTTGCCGCTTGAACGGTGCCAATCCGGTGATCGCCGTGGATCTGAATGAGGAGCGTCGGGCGCTGGCCTTGGGTCTGGGCGCCGATTATGCCTTGGATCCTTCCGATCCGGAATTTGTTGAGAAGGTAAAGGCCCTGACCAAGGGGAAGGGGGTAAATGCTTGCGTAGAGGTTACCGGCGTATCGGCGGCCATGAAGCAGGCGCTGGAATGCGCTTCTTGGATGGGGCGGATCTCCCTTTTGGGATGTACCCGTGTGTCCGATTGCGGCGTGGATTATTATACGCAGATCCATCGCCCCGGCGTGAAATTGATCGGTGCTCATAATTTTGTGCGCCCCAAGGTGGAGTCTTACCCCCATCATTGGACCCACCATGATGATTGTCGAGCCATTCTGGATATGATCGCCACCGGTCGTTTGGATGTTCGCTCGATTGTTTCGAGAGTGGTGAAGCCGGAAGAAGCACCTGCAGTGTATACCCAGCTTTGCCAAGACCCCCATTTTCCCATGGGGACCGTGTTTGATTGGAGATAAACATGATTAAAATAGGGCAGATCGGTATCGGTCATAACCATGGTGAGGCTAAAATGAAGGCGGTTCGCAAATTTCCTGAACTGTTTGAAGTGGTGGGCTATGCTGAAGAAAATGAAGAGTGGGTGCAAAAGCGGGGGAATCTTCCCGGCTATGAAGGACTCAAGCGGATGTCGGTAGAGGAGATCATCGAAAAAAGCGATGCCATTCTCATTGAAACCGATGTGTGGAACCTTACCGAGACCGCTCAAAAGTGCATTGATGCCGGCAAGCACGTTCATATGGATAAGCCTGCCGGCGGCACCCTTGCAGAGTATAAGCATCTTTTAGATACTGCCAAGGAGAAGGAACTGGTGGTTCAGCTTGCTTATATGTACCGCTATAATCCGGCGGTTCAAGAATGTATTAAACGGGTGCAAGGGGGCGATTTGGGCGAAATCTATTCCATTAACGCCGAAATGAGTACCTTCCATCAGGAAGAATATAAAAAATGGCTGACCCATTTTAAAGGCGGCATTATGTATATTCTGGGCTCTCATTTGGTGGATTTGATTGTATACTTATTGGGCAAGCCCCAAAAGGTCACCTCCTTTTTGAAGCATACCGGGCTGGATGGGATCGACTTTGCCGATAATAACCTGGCGGTGCTGGAATATGAGAAAGCCTTGGCAAGAGTCTTTGTGTCCTCGGTGGAGGTCAATGGCTTTGGGCGGCGTCAGTTTATGGTATCGGGCAGCGAGGGAACTTTTAATATTAATCCCATTGAGCGCCCCCTTACCGTTACCTATTCCGATCGCTCCATTGCCGATAAAACCTATGAGGATCGCAAGATCCTGCTCCCCTTTGAGGATCATACGGCTCATGGTCGCTATGATGAAATGATGAAGGATTTTTATGCCTATATCAAAGGCACCAAGCAAAATCCCTTTACCTATGAGCATGATTATGCAGTGCAGGAGGTTTTATGGGAGATCATTGGAGGAGTTGAATTTTATCATGTCTAAAATATGGATTAAAAACGGCCGTGTTTGGGATGGAGAGACCTTCCGCATGGCCGATGTACTGACCAATGGATCGGTTATCGAAAAGATCGGTCCCCATCTGGAGGCAGAGGCCGAGTATGTCTATGATGCCGAAGGCAAGATCGTCTCGGCAGGGCTGGTAGACCTTCATGTTCATCTACGGGGCATCTCCTCTGATCGCTATGGCATTCAAGCCGAAATGAGCAGTTTTCCCTTTGGAGTGACCGCCGTGAATGATGCAGGCGCCGCCCATGGGGATGCGTCAATGCTCCGCCATTTTGCGGTTAAGAATACCGTATTTGCCAGCGTAGATATTAAGAAGAACCATATTGACCGTGCCAAGGCCGAGGAGCGACTTGCTCGCTTTGGGGAGCGGGCAGTGGGGCTGAAGGTGTATTTTGATGCCACCGTTTCCGAGTGCTGGGATCTAACCCCCGTTCATGAGGTCTGCGCCATGGCAAAGGAGCGAGGATTAAGGGTGATGGTTCATTGTGCCTATTCTCCCGTTTCTATGGGAGAGATTGTTGGCGCTCTCTCGGCAGGTGATATTTTGACCCATGCCTACCATTGCGGCGAGCATTCCTGCCTGATGGAGGATTTTGCCTGCTTTGATTTGGCAAAGGAGCGGGGTGTAATCATAGATACCGGCTTTGCCGGTGATGTTCATACCGATTTTGAGGTCTTTTCCAAGGCCTTTGAGAGCGGATATTTCCCCGATACCATCAGTACCGATATTACCTGCTGCAGCGCCTATAAGCGGGGCGGCAAGTATGGAATGACCCTTTGCATGAGCCTTGCGAAAAATGCCGGCATGGAGGAGGATGCGCTGTTTAAGGCGGTTACCTCTACTCCCGCCAAGGTTTTGGGTAAAGAGTGGGGTGTGTTAAAAGAAGGCGGCGTTGCAGATTTGGCGGTTTTTGAATGGGCGGAGGAGCCTTGTGAATTGACGGATGCCCAAGGCAACTGCGTGAAGAATACCATGGGCTATCGCTGTGTGTTGACCATCAGCGATGGATTTGTTTTATACAGAAGGTGAGAAAACCAATGAAAAAAGTAGCGTTTATTACAGGGGCCGGCGGTTATATCGGCAGTCAAACAGCTCTGACACTTGCCAAAGAGGGCATTTGCATTGCTGCTTGTGATATGAACCAAGCAACTCTTGATAAGGTTGTGAATGAGATCAATCAAAAGGGTGGAATGGCCAAAAGCTATGTAGCAGATGTTTCCGAATCCAAAAGCATTGATGCAGCCATCAATCAGGCGGCCGAGGATTTCGGACGGCTGGACATGATGATCCATATTGCCGGCGGCAGTGCCCGCATTGCAGGACCTGATGCGAAATATTTGCCGTTGGTGGAGCAGGAAGATTATGTGATCGACCGAGTTTTAAAGGTGAATTTATACGGCGCCATCTGGGCGAGCCGTGCCGCCGCTCGTATTATGATCAAGCAGGGCGAGGGTGGAAAGATCATCAATTTCTCTTCGGCTGTCGGCATCAATGGCTTGAAGAAAAGCTGCGATTATGCCGCCTCCAAGGGTGGTGTGATGTCCTTGACCCGTGCGCTGGCCAAGGAATTGGGTCCTTATAAAATAAATGTAAACAGTGTGGCTCCCGGCGTTGTGATGCGGCCGGAGGAAAGGGGCGGCGATCACCGTGCCCTTGAAACCAACCTGCTGGGCGAAAAATGCACTGCGCAGGATATTGCCGATCTGGTTGCCTTTTTGGTGTCGGATAAGGCAAAGTTTATCACCGGTCAAGTTTATGTGATCGACGGTGGAAGAACCCTCTCAATGAAAGGAACGGATTGATATGAAGGCAATGTTGATTGATGATCAGAAAAATTTTGTGTGGAGCGAGGTGCCCGATCCTGTGATTGGAGAGGATGAGGTGTTGGTAAAGATCCATGCCGCCGCTCTGAATCGTGCCGATCTGCTTCAACGTCAAGGGAAATACCCTTCTCCCGCCGGCTGTCCTCCGTGGATGGGGCTGGAGATTGCAGGGGAGATTGTGGAGCTGGGCAAAAAGGTTTCCGCCTGGAAATTGGGGGATTCTGTTTGCGCCTTGCTGGGTGGTGGTGGCTATGCCGAGTATGTGGCGGTGAAAGAGGATATGCTGATGCCGGTTCCCCAGGGGCTCTCCATGGTAGAGGCCGCCTCTTTGCCGGAAGCCTATGCCACCTCCTATTTGAATCTTTTTATGGAAGGTCATCTGGAAGAAGGGCAGACCGCCTTTATTCCGGCCGGGGCCAGTGGTCTTGCTTCGGTGGCGATTCCTATGGCAAAGGCCTTCGGCGCCCGTGTAATCACCTCGGTTCTCTCTGATGAGATTGCCGAAAAAATCAAGCCTTTGGGCGCTGATGTGGTGATCAATTCCGCCAAGGAAGATGTGGCAGAGGTGTTGGCCAAAGAGGAGGAGCGGGGCACCCCCGTTGCGGTGTCTATGGACTGCCTTTGCGGTGAGACCTTGGGTAAGAGCCTGCCCTATATGGCCCGTGGAGGCTATTGGGTGGTGATCTCCACCTTGGCAGGTACCGAAACCAATATTATGCTGCGCCCCTTGCTGACCAAGGGTCTGCATTTGGTGGGCAGTATGCTTCGGAATCGAACTCCCGCCTTCAAAGCTGCCTTGCTGGCAGAGCTGGTGGAGAAGGTTTGGCCAAAGATTGAAGACGGTTCTATGAAGCCTTCCATTTATAAGGTGCTGCCCATGTCCCAAGCAGAGGAGGCCCACGCTATTTTGGAGCGGGGCGAAAATATTGGGAAAGTGGTTTTGACTTTGTAATATATAAAAAAACGGCCGAGTGTCCTTTGGGGACACTCGGCAGAATCTATTTTAATTAGTTTTCGCTTCGAATCAGTCCGTATTGACCGTCTTTGCGGCGGTACACCACGCTGACCTTATCGGTCTCGCTATCCAGAAACATAAAGAAATTATGATCCAAAAGATTCATCTGCATGATGGCTTCTTCCAAATCCATGGGGCGCAAGAATACTTCTTTGGTTCTTACCAAATTATAATCATCCTCGCCATCTTCCCAAGGATCAAAATCGGGAATGTCGGTGTAAAGAGTTTTGGTCAGTCGGGTCTTATTCTTCCGCACCTGCCGAATCAGCAGGTCGATGATCTCATCCAAGGCCATCATTTTGTCGATAGCGCTGCGCTCGCCTCGGAAGATCATACCATGATCCTTCACCGTCACTTCAACCGTCACTTCCTCCCGTGCTACCGTAAAGGTCAGTGCGGCGGTGGCCTCCTCTGTAAAGAATTTATCGAGCTTTGCCATCTTTCTCTCAACCAACACTTTTTCCTTGTCGGAAAGGCTCAATTTCTTCGTCACATAGGTCATCTTCATAGAGGTCACTCCTTCGGTATTAAATTGCGGAGAAGATCCTTCTCCTTAATTAAAGTGTAGCAAGAATCATTCTAAATATCAAGGGGAGTAAAGGATTTTCTACATCCATTTTTGATTTTGCCCTTCTTCGACAAACCCCTGCCAAACTTTTGAAAATTTGATCGAAAATATTGACTTAAGGTCCTTTTTTCGGTATAATAAATATGTTGCGTAGAGTGGATGGATCATCCACTCTACTATTTTATCAGTTTGTTCGGAGGCAAAGAGCAATGGCAATTTCGGATTTTCCCAGAGTATTGACCCATCTTCGTAAAGAAGCGGGCATCTCTCAAAAGAAAGCAGCAGAGGCGCTGGGCGTCTCTCAGGCCCTGTTGTCCCATTATGAAAAGGGCATTCGGGAATGTGGCTTGCTGTTTTTGGTGCGTGCCGCCGATTTCTATGGTGTTTCGGTGGATTATCTGCTGGGCCGCTCTTTGGAGAAAAACGGTTCTGCCATCCTCTTGGAGGAGGTTCCCGATGAAGATGCCGCAGGTCAAGGCAATCGGGGTGCTGGCAGTCTTTTGCCGGTGCTCAATAAAAAGTTGATCTGCAATTCCGTCACGGTGGTGGAGGATCTTTTAGGTGCCACCGGCAATAAGGATCTCATTCATAAGGTTTCTTTATATCTGCAAATCAGCGTTTACCAGATGTTCCGTCGACTCTATAATGCCAAGGAGGAAAATCCACAAACCTTTTTCGGTGCCCAAGAAGATACCTATTCTTTAATGTCTGATGCTTCTATGAAAAAACTGGAGGCAGAAATTCAGCAAGAGCTGAAAAAAGCGTCGGTTCCTGCCATGGATGAGGAAACCTTGCGAGCAAAATATCCTCTCTTTGCCACCTCCTTGCTGACTTTGTTGCAAAATGTGGAATCCGCCATCGGCGCCCATCGAAAATAAGAAAAACCCTGCCGTCGGCAGGGTTTTATTTTGGAAAAATGCGGTGTAAATTTACACTTTTAGACCATTTTGAACATATTGAGGGCATTTTCATCGGTGATGCGCTCAATTTCTTCGGGAGTGGTTCCCCGAAGCTCTGCAATGCACTTGGCCACCTCTGTTAGATAAAGGGCGGAATTGCGCTTGCCCCGATAGGGGGTAGGGGCAAGGTAGGGACTGTCGGTCTCCAGCATCAGCCGATCAGCGGGTACGGCGGCCGCCACCTCTTTGGTGACTCGAGCATTTTTAAAGGTGACTACTCCACCCAAGGAAATGGACCATCCTAAGGCTACGATCTCTCGAAGGGATTCCACTGAGCCGCTATAGCAATGGAAAATGCCGGTGTTGTTGGGATGGGCTTTTAAAATATCTAAGGTATCCTTCATGGCATCCCGACTGTGGATCACTACCGGCAGGTTATATTCTTCCGCCAGTTCCAACTGAGCGTGAAACCATTTTTTCTGCAGGTCCTTTTCAGCGGTATCGTAATAATAATCCAAGCCGATCTCGCCGATGGCCACCACTTTGGGATGCTTTGCCATCTCTTTGAGGGTATCCAATCCTTTTTCTTCCAGTTCCTTCACATCATGGGGGTAGATCCCCACCGATGCGTAGATGAAATCGTTTTCTTCCGCCAATCGAATGGCATTTCGGCAAGCCTCATGGGAGCAGCCGGAATTGATGAGCCGCCGGATACCGGCGGCTCTTAATTGTTCAATGACTTCTTGGCGATCCTCGTCAAAGCGAACATCATCCAGATGTGCGTGTACATCGATCATCGGATCACCGCTCCGGGCTCTAAGGAATCATCTAGGAAGACCACTTTTACCCCGTCTTTACTATCGGCGGCAAGGAGCATTCCTTCGCTTAAGGTTCCCCGCAGTTTGGCAGGAGCCAGATTGTCCACCAAAATCACCTTTTTGCCGATCAGATCTTCGGGCTTATAATATTGAGCAATGCCGGAAAGCACCTGCTTTTCCCCGTTGCCGTTGTCGATCTTCATCACCAGCAGCTTATCGCTCTTGGGCAGAGGCTCGCAGGTGAGAATCTTGGCTACTCGCAGGGCAACCTTGGCAAAATCCTCGATGCCGATGGTGGCAATGCCTTGGGGCTTTTCTTCTTTTTTAGGCTCCTCGGCCTTTTTCTTTGCCTCGTTTGCCGCCTTGATCTCCTCTAATTTCTTGGGAATGTCGATGCGGGCAAAGAGGATCTCCGGCTTGCCTACCTTATCGGCATTCAACTTGCCGAATTCCTTGGCCTCGGCCAAGGTCTGATCGCCGCAGCCGATCTGAGCAAAGATCTTTTCGGCTGTTTCGGGCATAAAGGCCTTAAGCAGGGTGGCAGAAATGCGGATACATTCCAGAAGGTTATAAAGAACTGTTGCCAAGCGCTCATGGTCGCCATCGGGCTTGCCCAGAATCCAAGGCTCGGTTTCGTCTACATACTTATTGGCACGGCGCAGAAGGGTGAAGATATCATCAATGGCATCGGCAATATGCAGATCGTTCATATGAGCTTCCACCTTGCCGGCAGTTTCTAAAGCGACCGTCTTTAAGTCCCGATCCAGCTCGGTTTCTGCATTGGGGGTGCGGATCTCGCCGCCAAAGTATTTATTTGTCATAGAAACGGTGCGGTTTACCAGATTGCCCAAGATATTGGCAAGTTCTGCATTGATCCGCTCCATCATCAGCTCATAAGAGATGATACCGTCGCTGGCGTAGGGGATCTCATGCAACACAAAGTAGCGCACGGCATCCACTCCGAAAAGATCCACCAAATCATCGGCATAAAGCACATTGCCTTTGGATTTACTCATCTTTCCGTCGCTCATAATCAGCCAGGGATGACCGAATACCTGCTTGGGCAGGGGCTCACCCAAAGCCATCAGAATGCAGGGCCAATAGATGGTGTGGAAGCGCACAATATCCTTGCCGATCAGATGTAGATCGGCAGGCCAATAATGCTTATAATCCTCGCTATGGTTTCCTTCGGGATCATAGCCGGCGAAGGTGATATAGTTGGACAACGCATCGATCCATACATAAACCACATGACCGGGATCAAAATCCACCGGAATACCCCAGTTAAAGGAGGTACGGGAAACGCAAAGATCCTGCAAGCCGGGTTTAATGAAATTGTTGATCATTTCATTTTTGCGGGCAGGGGGCCAGATGAATTCGGGATTGCTTTCAATATGCTCCTCCAATTTTTTGGCATACTTGGAGAGCTTGAAGAAATACGCCTCTTCCTTGGCAGGGTGCACTTCTCGGCCGCAATCGGGGCACTTGCCGTCTACCAACTGGCTTTCGGTAAAGAAGGATTCGCAAGGAGTGCAGTACATTCCCTCATACTGGCTTTTATAGATATCGCCCTGATCATAGAGCTTTTTGAAGATCTGCTGGATCTTTTTCTCATGCATGGGATCGGTGGTGCGGATAAAGCGGTCATAGGTGGTGTTCATCAGATCCCAGATCCGCTTGATTTCGCCGGCAACGCCGTCTACATACTGCTGAGGGGTAATACCGGCGGCTTCTGCCTTGAGCTGGATCTTTTCGCCATGCTCATCGGTGCCGGTTTGAAAGCACACGTCATAGCCCTGCATCCGCTTGAAGCGGGCAATACTGTCTGCCAAAACGATCTCATAGGTATTGCCGATATGAGGCTTGGCAGAGGTGTAGGCGATGGCGGTGGTCAAGTAATATTTTTGAGCCATAGGATTTTTCCTCCTAATTTTCCATGTTAACTGCTATTTTACCATATAATATAGGTATTTTCAAGATTTAAGGGTTGAAAATTTATAGAGATTGTTGTAAAATAATAGCAGAAAATTCAGGAGGATGAAATGATGAAAATTTTAGTTGAAATGTCTGCACGTCATGTGCATTTAACGCAAGAAGCCGTTGAGATTCTCTTTGGCAAGGGTGCAACCCTTACCGAGAAGCGGGAGCTTTCTCAGCCCGGTCAGTATCTCTGCGAGGAGCGTGTGGAGCTGGTTGGCCCCAAAAAGTCCATCGGTAATGTCAGCGTTCTGGGCCCCACCAGACCTGAAAATCAGGTGGAGGTTTCTTTGACCGATGCTCGTACTCTGGGTGTTGTTGCTCCCATCCGCATGAGCGGTGATGTAAAGGGCAGCGGCGCTGTGACCATCAAAGGACCCTGCGGCGAGATTGCTTTGGAAGAGGGCGTGATCGCTGCTCAGCGTCATATCCATATGATCCCTGAGACTGCCGAGAAGCTGGGCGTTAAAGACGGTCAGGTGGTTTCTGTAAAGGTTGAAGGCGAGCGTGAGGTTACCTTCGGTGCTACCGTGATCCGTGTTTCTCCCAAGTTTGCCGATGCAATGCATATTGATACCGATGAGGCCAATGCTGTGGCTCTGCCTCGGGATGCACAGGGCGAAATCATCCTGTAAGTTTACATAATTTACGCCTCGGTATTTACCGAGGCGTAAAATTTTAGAATAATATGAGGTGTTCTATGCGAGAAGATCAATATGAAAAATACTCCCAAGAGCGTAAAGCAATTCAGAAAAAATATGCAATCAAAAAGCGCAAGGTGGTTTTGCTGATTTTGTGCATTGGTCTGCCGATTGCGGCTTTGCTGGTGTGGATCGGTAGCCTTTCCCTCAATGGCATTCCTTTTGCGGCGGTGGGGGCATTGATCATCGGGATCTTCACCATTCTTTACGCACGGATCAAAACAGTCAGTTTCAATCATGCTATGCAAAAAGAATTAATCAAGCTGGAAGAAACTTATAGTCTTCATTCAAATTTATAACAAAAAACGGTACTGCTTTGCAGTACCGTTTTTTATTGTAACGTATACTACCGGCAATGCCGGTAGTTATGATTTATTTTCTGCCGGTGGAGCCGAATCCGCCGTCGGCACGCTGGGTTTCATCCAGCTCTTCTACCGGTTCAAAGGTGCCTTGAGGGCAGTGTAAAATTACAATTTGTGCCACTCGTTCCCCTTTTTCCACCGTTTGAGGAGAGGCACTTTGGTTATAGAGGGCAACCATGATTTCTCCCCGATAATCGGCGTCGATCACGCCCACCTTATTGGCGGGAGCCAGCCCACGCTTGGTGGCTAAGCCGCTGCGGGCGAAGATAAATCCGCCATATCCTTGAGGAATGGCCATGGCCAACCCGGTATGGATCAGCTTGGTTTCGCCGGGGGCGAGGGTTATTTCTTCGATGCTGCAAAGATCAGCCCCTGCAGCGTCTGCAGAGCCGTAGCAAGGAAAAATGGCATCCTCATGCAGCTTTTTGATTTGAATCTTCAAGGGCGGGTACCTCCGTCATTTCATTTTTACAATAGGCATCGATGCCATTGACAATGGCTTCCGCCAATGCATCGATGTTTTGAGTGATCCAGAGGGCTTTTTCGGGAATGTCATGGAATTCCACCTCCAGGTACGCCACCGGCATATTGGGATTCGCCAGTTCGTGGAAGGGAGCACCTTCTGGAAGCAAGCATACATAGTCCTCTTTATAATTTCGGTCATTAAAGGGGGTATTGGTAAGAGCAGCCAAGGAATCAAAGAGATACCGCCCCAGCTTGGTGGACCCTTCACGATCCCCACGGTAAAAGACCCGTGTTCCCACACCACCGCCGGCATTGGAATGGATGGGCACATAGATATCTGCCTCCATTTCATTGGCTTCACCGGAACGGTCATAAATACTGGTTTTACGATCGGCGATAAAGACTCGATAGCCCTTGGCTTCCAGCAGTTCTTTTGCGGCAGCAGCGATTTTATTCATTTCATCCCCTTCATTGGCTTTGACGCCGGTATAGGGATTGGTAAACTGATTGGAGGGGGAAAGGTAGATCAGAGGAGCGCTTTCGTCCGGCTCCGGTCGGGTCAGTTCCCATTCATAGTTGGCAAGGAACAGCCGACGGAAAATGGCGGCGCACTCTGCTCGGCTGATGGAAGCTTTGGGCATGATTTCACCCTTTTCATTGCCTTTGATCAGCGTGCCTAATGCCATGGCCATGGCAGGCTTGGCATAATCGGCAGTGGTTTCAAAGTCGATAACGGGAATGCCGCTGGCGGCAATCAAGGTCACCAGATCCATGGCCGCCATTTCGTCATCAGTATATTGAATTCGCATCAGCATTAAAACGGCATCCTGGCGGGTGATCTTTGCGTTGGGCATGCATTCGCCTTGCTCATTTCCTCGCAGGATTCCTGCCTTGCGGCAAGCCTCCATGGCTTCATAATACCAATCAGATTTCTTTATGTCGGAAAAAGGCGCTGCAGCATTGGGGTGATTGGGAACCATCACAGTGGGGTCTTTCTGCCAAGCACGGTAGATCAGCGTTGCCATCTCCGCACGGGTGATGGCTTTATTGGGCATAGCCTCTTTTTGATCGTTGCCTTGAAAATAGCCCGCTCTCATGCTGACGGCAAAATCCTCAAAGCTCCAATGGGAGGCGGTGATATCGGTCATATTTATAATAGGATCATATTTTTCCAGCACCACCACTCGGAAATAAACCTTTTCTTTTCCCACCATAACCCGCACATATCGATTGCCGGGAGTGGAGGTGTCCAAGCCGGTACAATTGCTGGAGGTGAGCTTAATGGTACGGCCGGTAGCGGTGTAAACCCACTTTCCGCCGGTGAAATCCGGCTCCTCTCCAACGGTATAAACCAATTTATTGGGTAGAGTCAACTCATAAGCATAAGGATCGGTAACGGGCGGTTCCTCTACCGGAGGATCCTCTTCGGGGTCCTCTTCGGGATCGTCTTCGGGATCCTCTTCGGGATCTTCTTCCGGAATCTGATCCTCATAGTCCGGCTCATCGGCACCGGGATCAGGAAGCTCCTCTGCCAAGGCAGAGAAGGGGAGACTGAATAATAAGCAAATAATCAAGAGAATTGCGAGAAGTTTTTTCATGGAGTTCCTTTCGTGGTTTTTTACATATGGACAAGCAAGGCGGCGGGCAATACGGAAAAATCGCAGAAGGCATGATCGGCAATCTCCCCGTCCACATTCACCCGCAAGGGGGCGGTGGCATTCAGAGCCTTCACCGTCACCTGATCGGCACGGCAATGAACCACCGTATGTTTAAAGGTCAGGATCTTGCCCGCTAAAAGGCCGGGCAGATATTGAAAGCACATTCGAAGTTTGGAGCAAGCGGATAAGACTACCAATTCCAGCTTTCCGCTGGTGGGATCGGCAGTGGGGCTGATGGGGATACCACCACCGATATACTTTCCGTTGGCCACCGAAAAGACCAAACAGTTGCCGTTAAAGACCTCTTTTCCGTCAGCAGTAATCACCATGGGCGAGGCCTTATGGGAAAAGATGGCGCAAACAACGCCACATAAATAAGAAAGGGGACCTTTTAGGTATTTTCTTGCCCGAAGGGCATAGTCCAGCACCGTCACGTCAAAGCCGGCGCCGCATTCATTGGCAAAATACTGATCGCCCAGCTTGCCCAGATCAATGCGACGGGTCTGAGCGGCCAAGATATGTTCCAGCGCAGCCTTGGGCTCAATGGGCACACCTAAGCTTTTCAAAAAGTCATTGCCGGTGCCGGCCGGCAAGGTGGCTACCGGAATATTACTACCCAAAATTCCTCGTACCACCTCTAAAAAGGTACCGTCACCGCCAACGGCAATTAAAAATTCCGGTTCTTGCGCCAAAGGATTATATTCTGCGGCGGCCTTTTCTGCCAATGCTTTGGCAGAGCCATAAGCCTCTGCTTCCCAAATGCGGAAGGGGAGGCTTTTTTCTTTGAGCAGCTCGACCGCCTCATTTGCGACTTTTTTCGACTTGCCGTGGCCTGCGTCAGGATTGACGATTAGTGTAATCATTCGGACTTTTCCTCCAAATTCCCCCAAAATTCTTAAAGTTTATTATAGCAAAAAAACTCGAAGAATGCAATAGAAAATCCTGTTCGCCTCCGTGCGCCAAATTTTTCCTATAATGAGGGAGAACTGATCAGTTCCATGCAAGGGAGGTGAACAAGCATGAATCTAACAGATCAACTCTCCCAAGATCTGGCGCAAGCCTCTGGTATGACCTTTGCAGAGGTGGAGGCGGCGCTGGAGGACCGCACTACCCGCACCATTGGGGAATTGACTGCCCTTTCTTTGGCCAAGAAGGCGGCGGAAGGGGGAATGGATGCGGTGAAACTAATGCGGGATCTGGCAAAGACCGAGGCGATAACCGACCTTCCACGGGTGGAGATCCGTGTGATCGGCCCCGAGGAAGAATCCGATGGATAAAGAGGCTTTTTCATTAAAGATTACGCCTCTGCAGTACCGCTTTATGAATGCCAAGGAGGATGAGATCCTTTTTGGTGGTGCCGCCGGCGGCGGAAAAAGCTTCGGTCAGTTGGCGGATGCCTTGCAATATGCCTTGAAATATCCCGGCTCCCGCCAACTTCTTTTGCGGCGCACCATGCCGGAATTGGAAACGTCGCTGATCCGCACGGCGCTGTCCCTCTACCCTCAATCTATTTTTCGGTATC
Source organism: Eubacteriales bacterium (assembly GCA_045539335.1). Lineage (GTDB taxonomy): Bacteria > Bacillota > Clostridia > Oscillospirales > QAKW01 > QAKW01. The sequence goes on along the minus strand of JAZQFD010000009.1, from coordinate 43,596 downwards.
TTTCCAGCCGCCATACCGGCTATTTTTCCAACGGTTCGATTTTGGATTTTGGGTATTGCGACAGTGAGCGGGATGTGTATCGGTATCAATCGGTGGAGTATGATGTGATCCGCTTTGATGAGTTGACCCATTTCACCGAGCGTATGTATCTTTACTTAATGTCCCGCTTGCGGGGCGCCACTCCGTATCCCCGCCAAATGAAAAGCACCACCAATCCCGGAGGCGTGGGGCATGATTGGGTGAAGCGGCGGTTCGTGGATCCCGCCCCGCCTGATACTCCGATTCAAGATGAATGGGGCTCTCGCCGCTTTATTCCCGCCAAGGTGGCAGACAATCAGTTTCTTCTGGCGGGCGATCCTGCTTATGTGAAGCGGCTGCAGCGCTTGCCGGAGCAGGAAAAAAGGGCATTGCTGCTGGGAGATTGGGACCTTAATGAAGGACGCTTTTTCACCCGATGGGATCGTACCCTTCATGTTTGCGATCCCTTTCCCATCCCCGATCATTGGAAGCGCTATTGTGCGTTGGACTATGGTTTGGATATGCTGGCGGCCGTCTTTATTGCGGAGGATGAGCAGGGCTTTTTCTATGTGTATCGGGAGGTCTATGAATCGGGACTCATTGTGTCGGAGGCGGCTAAGCGAATTCGAGGGGCATCCCCGCCTCGTTGCCCCTATTATGCACCGCCCGATCTTTGGAGCCGCCAAAAGGATTCGGGGCGCTCTCTGGCAGATCTTTTTCGGGAAAACGGCGTGCCGCTAACGAAAGTCAGCGCCGCTCGAGCCCCCGGATGGGCGATTTTGCAGGAATGGCTGATGCCCCGCCCCGATCGGGATGGCGAGGAGCGCCCTCGGTTGAGAATCTTTGCAACCTGCAGCAATTTGATCCGATGCTTGCCCTCTCTGGAATGGGATTCGGCAGCGCCGGGCGATTGCCGCACCGAGCCCCATGAACTGACCCATGCCCCGGATGCCCTGCGGTATTTTGCCATGGGGCGTCCCTCAACGGTGCAACAGAAAAAACACAATCCCCCCAATGCTTTAGGGGGCTACAGAAAGGAACTGGTTTTATGAATATCACATTATGGTTCGGGCTGGTGCTCAGCCTATTGACCGTGGCCGCCTATCGCTTGGGAATGGCCGACGGCCTTTCCGCCGCCCGTCGGGGCAAATTGGCAGGCGGAAAGAAGGAAAAGGGCGATCGCCTTTTAGAAAAAATCGATGCCTACGACGGCAGAAAGGAAACCTATGAACAGTTTAAGTGAACAGATCTGGCGGGAATATCGGGAGGGAACCGCTCTTCTGACCAGAGATGGGTTTTATGAGCGCAGCGAGGAATGCCAGCAGTTTTATGGCGGCGACCAATGGCGCTATCTGCCTACTGATGGAGAACGCTTGCCGGTCTACAATATCATTGAGCCCATTGTTAAATATAAAACGGCGGTGGTGGCTCAAAATCATCTGGCGGTGAATTATAGCTTCGATACCACCGATCGCCCCCAGCTTTCGGGCATCTGCCGGCAGGCGGAGCAGTTGCTCAATCAAAATGCCCGTCTCCTTTGGGAGCAAAGCCGCATGGATCAGAAATGCTGGGAAGTGGTGGAGGATGGCTGTGTGACCGGTGCTTCTTACCTATATTTTTATATGCAAAATGGCACCTTGCGCAGCGAGGTCTTGGATGGAGTGAACCTGATCTTCGGTGATGAGCAGGAAGAGGATCTCAATGATCAGCCTTATCTTTTGATCGTTCGTCGCCGTCCGGTGGAGCAGATCCGCAAGGAGGCTGCGGCAAACGGGATCCCTGAAGAAGAGATCCTGCAGATTACCCCCGATAACGATCAGATCTGCCAAAGCGGAAAAGCCAACCGTCAGGAGAGCACCCTGGAGGGGGCACGCAAATGTACGTCCATTCTTAAATTCTATAAAAAGGATGGAAATGTCTGCTTTCTGCAGGCTACTCGCCATTGCGTTTACCATCCCGAAACGGTGTTGGAAGGGGTTCATCGCTATCCCATCGCTCCCTTTATCTGGGCAAGAAAGAAGGGAACCTGTCGGGGGCGTGGTGCTGTGGAGGGCTTGATCGCCAATCAGATCACCGTCAATAAAAATCTGGCACGGATGGATATCGCCATCAAGCGATTTGCCTATCCCAAGCTGGTGTATAATGCGCCGAGGATTCAGAATGTGGAGGATATTGAAAAGGTGGGCGCTTCCATTGCAGTGGATGATCCCAATGTGAAGATCGGGGAGCTGATCTCTTATGTTCAGCCTGCCGGTATCAATGGAATCGCCTATAACTTCATGAACAATATGATCACCACCACCCGAGAACTCTGCGGTGCCGGCGATGCGGTGACCGGCCAGATCAACCCTGAGCAGGCCAGTGGTGCCGCTATTGTGGCGGTGCGGGATGCGGCAACTCTCAATTTAAACTTTGCCGTTGCCCAGCTTGCTCGCTTTGTGGAAGAGGTGGCACTGATTTGGTATGACTTGTTGCGTGCCTATCATCCGGCAGGACTCACCATTGCAGGGCAGACCGTTCCCGCCAAGCTTTTGCAGCTGCTGAAGCCTCGGGTGCGGATCGATCTCTCTCCCGCTAACCCTTATTCCAAATATGCCCAGGAGCAGACGCTGCAAAACCTTTTGGCAGCAGGGCATATCAGCTTTGCCGAATATGTGGAGGCTTTGGATGAAGATGCCAATACGCCGAAGGAAAAGCTGCGCTCCATTCTTGGAGCAAGAGCCTCTCTTGCCTCAATTTCGCAGGAAAAAGCGTAAAAATCCACCCATCGCACCAAAAGCGTAAAAATGGAGAAAGAGGTTCATATATGAACGAACAAACGGAAAACGTTGTTGAAGCAACCACCCCTGCGGAGGAGTCTCCTTCGCAGAATGAAACCCAAGAAAACAGTCCTATGCCTCCGGAGGAGCGGGCCAAGCAAGCCTCCCGCCGCCGTGCGGTGGAGCAGCGAGCGAAAGAGCTGCGGGAGGATGCCCGTGAGCAGCAGCTTCGCCAAGAGGTCTTGTCCCACCCGCTGATTCAGGAGGCGAAAGCCTTGGTAGAAAAGACCCGCTTTTCGCAGGATCTTGCCAAGGTAAAGGAGGCCTATCCCGGACTCACCGCTCAAAGCCCTCTGGAAGTAGGAGAGCTTTATTGTCGGCTGATGGCCAGCGGCCATGTGGATCCGGTGGTGGCCTATGAAGCACAGGTGGCGGCTGACCGCCGCAAAAACCCTGTGCCCGATGATATGGTCAGTGCAAAATCAGTAGGAGGAGCTGCACTGTTTTATTCCTCCAAGGAATTGGATCGCCTGACCGCCAAAGATCTCAAGGATCCGGAGGTCTTTCGCAAAGCCATGGCATCCCTTTCCAAATTAAAGAATTAAAAGGAGAATTTTAAATGTCTTTTGCAAATTTTAAACCCACGATTTGGAGCCATTTTATTCAGACCGAACTGGAAAAGAAATGTAAACTGGTGGACGATTGTAACCGTCAATTTGAGGGCGAAGCCCGCCTGGGCTCTCGTGTGAAGATCTTAGGTGCTGCCGCTCCTGAGATTTTTGATTATAACTCTGCAGTTGGTATGACCGAGCCTCAAACCTTGGAAGGCTCCAGCGTTATGCTGGACATCGACCAGGCGAAAGCCTTTAATTTCATGGTGGATGATCTGGATCGTCTGCAGGCATCCCCTGAGTTGATGCCGGTGATGCTGGAGGAGGCCGGCCGCAAAATGGCGGCCGCACGGGACAGCTTTGTGGCCTCCTTGGCCAAGGATAGCGTTAATATGACTGCTTCCACCAAGGTGACTACCGCCGAACAGGCTAAGAAGCTGGTGGATGATGCCTTGCTGACCCTGCGTGAGAATGATGTAGATGTGTCCGATCATGTGACCATCACCGTCTCTCCCTTCTTCTATCAGTTGTTCCGTGATGCTCTCACCGATCTGAAGACCAATAATGATGAACTGATCGCCAAAGGGGTTGTCGGTATGTACGATTGTGCCCGTGTGATCCTCAGCAACAATCTCTATAACGACGGTACCGACGATTATATGATGGTTCGTACCAATCAGGCCATCGCTTTTGCCAGCGCCATTGATGAGACCGAGGCTTATCGCCCCGAGAAATTTTTCTCCGATGCGGTAAAGGGCTTGAATGTTTATGGCGGTAAGCTGGTTCGCCCCAAGGAATTGGTTGTTATTAAAGCACATAAATAAGAGAGGAGTATAAAGGATAATGGCTGAATGTTTTAAACTGAAAAACAATGAGAAGGTTGAACTTTTTTGTGATGCAGATCTGTCAAATGAGAATTTTATCAAATTAAAGGGCGACGGACAGAATATTGTGTTGTTATTCTATTCTGATAATGAGGCGGATGTTTATATTCGCCCCGGTGACGGTGTGTTTGCCGGCAAGCAGCAAAATATCTATCTGCCCGGTGGCTATTATGCGGTGAAGATCGAGAGTGGTCCTTATCTGCATCATTCCGGTCCGTATAAGGGCGGCATTTTGATGGGCAGCGAAGAAAGCGTCTCCGTTTGCGTTCTCGAATTGTCCTAATTCTCAGGAGGTAGACCGATGACCATTGGAGGAGTTTTAACTCGTGCCGCCTATTTGATTGGGGCTGAGGAAGGAGAACCGGGAAATCGGATTTCCAAGGATAAACTGCTTGCGGCATTGGATAGTGCACTGGGGGAGCTGGCTCGCAGCTTCCCCGTGCAGGCTCGCTGTCGGATCACCGTAGAGCAGGGCGAAGCCGCCCTGCCGGAAACGGTACTGATCCCCAGAGGGTTATATTGCAGCGGCAAACGGGTTCCTATGGTTTTATCCGATGGAAAACTTTTGGCTCAAGACGGTTCTTATACCTTGGTCTACTACCGCAAGCCTTCCAAGGCTTCGGAGTTGAAAGAGGCCGATACCTTGCCCTTGCCGGAGGATCTGACCCTTGCCTTGCCCTTTTATTGCGCCGCCGTTTATGTGATGGGGGATGACCCTGCTTTGTATAATCGGCTGATGGAGCAATACAACACCAAGTTGGCGGCGGCGCTGGGCTATCGCCCTGCCGCCGGTGTGGAGAGGGGCGGCAGTTTATGAGTTATCCGTTTCATAAATTGCGAAGCGGCGGAAATTCCCGCACCGTTTGCACTCAATCGGGCTTTTGGGGATTGGATTTGACCGGAAATTTCGGGAAAAGTCTGGATCGTTCTCCCGATGCGGTGAATCTGATCTGGAACGGCACCGGTCTGAAGGTGCGAAATGGCTATGCCCGCTTGTGTTGGAAAGAGGGCGGTGCCGTGAACGGGATCTATTTTTATGGCACTCAACTTTTGCTCCATGTAGGCACTTGCCTTTATGGCTTTGAAAATGAAGGGGCAGACGATGTTCCGAATTTACTTTATGATCGGATGGCAAACGCTCCCTCACAAGGGGTGATTCGTCGGCAAACCATAACCTGTCGGCAATGCACCACCGCTAAACCGAGCGGTTGGCGCCGCTCGGTGTTGACCGGAACTTTCCTTTTTATTAATGACGGAAAAAACTATCTATTTTATGATGGGGAAAAGGTACGCTCTATTATGGATCCTCTTTGGGGTCAAAATGTTGCATATTTTGTGACCCAAAGGGGAGCGCAACCGGAATACTTCAGTACCGCTCCCTTTACGGTAGTGGCGAAAACGCCTGATGGTTTAACAGGAGATGTGGATCCCCGAGGGGATAACATGTTGAGCCAGTTTCGCTGCGAGAGCTTTTATGTGGATGATGATGCAGAGGTGGAACGCTTTACCCTTGCTTGTCCATATGGCATTTATTATCATTATGTTCCGGCAGAGCTGCAGATTCGCTGTAGCGATGGCCTTTGGCATACATATGGCGGAGATGAGGACTTTGTGTTGAGTCATATGCGGTCGTTGGCGGTTTTGGTGGTTCCGAAGATTCAAGCAGGAAGGCTGGTGACCATTAATGCCGACGGGCTGATTACCGGTATGGGGACGGGGGAGTATACCATTGCCAATGATGGAATGGATAACATCCGCCTGACCTATGGTGTTTTCAAGGAAGAGCCCAAGATGATCACCACAGCCACTGTGCAGGGCTTTTATGGTCCCACCGGCGGAGAAGAGGTGCTGTTTTTGGGCGGCAATTCTTCCTCTCCCGGGGTGGATGCCCATAGCGCTCCCAATAACTTCTTTTGCTTTTACGAAACGGCTATAGAGCAACTGGGGAATCAAGACGCACCGGTCACTGGCTATTGCCTGCTTAATGACGGACGCTTGGGTGTCCTGAAAAACGATCCCGATGATTCTGCCGTTTATTTTCGTTCCCATAAAGTGGTGAATCTGGGGAAAACCCAAGCGGGCGAAAGCTACTCGGTGGATGTTTATCCTTCCGTTCCCGGCGCAGCGGTAGAGGGGTGTGTTTCCCCTCAATCGCTGGGCGTGGTGGGGAATGAGCCCTGCTTTATGACCGAAAGCGGTCTCTTTACGGTGCGGAGCGTGTCCAATGAGTTGACGAATCTGAATGAAACCGTTCGGCGCAGCCGGTCGGTAGATCCGTTGCTTGGTCCGTTGTCCAGCAATCGGATGTGCAGTATATGCTGGAAGGGGTACTATTTGATTGCTTTTGGCAAAATCGCTTTTATTACCGATGGTAAAAAAGAGGCCGACGGCTCCTTCCGATTCTTGAAATGGCAGTTTGCCCATGAGATCACCTCCTTGGAAAAACATGATGGAATCCTTTATTTGGGAGATGTAGAAGGGAATCTCTACAAGCTGGATGAAGGGGCTTCCGATGATGCAGGCGAGTCGATCCAAGCCTATTGGGAGATTCCGGCCCAAGAGGATCGCAGCGGCAGAAAAATGATCCTTCGGCGGATGTGGGCGGCCTTGAGCGGTGCTCCCGAGGGGACGGTTTCGGTGGGGTTGATTCAAGATTACGAGCAAAGCCATGTATCCCATTTTTCCTTGGCTGATCTTCGTAAGGGAACGGATATTGATGTGGAATGGATCTCTCTTTTGCAGCAGCCTCGCTTGGCCTCGGTCGTGAAGGTTATTTTAGACTTTTCAAAAGCAAGAAATGCACATTTTTTGGGATTTCGAATCATCTATGAAAAAGGAGGAATGATTCCATGACCAGTTCAGTGGATCAATTATTATTGACCTCCTCTCAATTGGCGGAGGTCGAAAGAATGAAACGTGCCTTTCGGGACTATCAAAAGAAAGGCGATGCCGCCGGTATGGAATGGGCTCATGCGCAGGCCGAAAAGATTCGTGCCAATGCGGGCTATTCCGGCGGTGCCGATGGCAGCGAGTATAAGCTTTTGCCGTCGGAAGGAGAAACGCCCGCAGGTTATGGCGGCTATGAGGCATTGCTTCAGCGCTATGGCCAGCAGGGAATGGCGGCCATCACCGCCAATTATGAGCAAGCCGCAGCAGAGCTGGAAAAGCAGCGGGCAGAACTTGAGGAAAAGGGCGAGCAAAATCAAGCGGCTGCCCGCTCTGCCGCATGGAATCGCCAGCGTCTGGCCGATGCAGGACTGCTGACCCGTGGCGTTTCGCAAACCGGTATTTCCGATGTGATTACCGCCACTTATTTGAATCAGGCGGCTGCCAATGCGTATCAGGCGCTTTTGGATACCGAGGAGAGCCTTCGGGAAAATGATGCTGCTCGCTTAGATGCCCGTGCCGATGCCCTTACGGACGCAGCCGAACTGCAAAAAGAATTGGGGGCTATGTTGGGCGAGGGCTATCTTTCTTTGCTGGAGCAGGAAGAAGATCGGAACCAGGATCTTTTGCTGCAGGAATTAAAGCAGCAGGCGCAAAGCGATCTGAGCACCCTGGAGTTTGAGCAGAAGCAAAAGGAAAAAGAGCAGGATTATTTCTATGACCTTGCCTTGCAACAGCTGAAGCGCCAATGGGCGCTGGAGGATGCGAGGGCCAAAAGATGAGCGCCGAGCATGGAATTTCTCGGGACTATTGCGAGGTTCGCAGCGGTGGCATTGAGCGGGTTCAGCGGATGGCGGAGCGTCGCTTGGACGGTCATGGCCAAAAGTTGGACGATCTGACTCGAGCCTGCCTGCAGCTGACCGCCGCCGTGGAGCGAGTGACCCTCATTTTGGAAAAGCAGGATCTGCGGCTGGAACGGGTGGAAAACCGCTCGCTCCCTGCCTTCCTCAATACCTCCGGCGGAAAGCTGCTGCTGCGGGGGATCGGAATCGGCTTGCTGATTCTTCTCTGTGCCGGTGTTGGGGTCAATGTATTTCAAGTTTTAAAGGAGTTTGTTTAATGAATTGCAGTAAAGAAACCTGTATCCGCACCGTGGTGTTGATCGTTGCACTGATTAATCAGGTGCTGACGGTGCTGAATAAAAACCCCCTGCCCTTCAGCGAAGAGGCGATCTATGAGGCGCTTTCCGCTGTGGCAACCGTTGTTGCCAGCCTTTGGGCATGGTGGAAGAATAATAGTTTTACCGCTGCGGCAGTGGAAGCCGATCGCTATCTTACTGCCTTGAAGGGAGTTGCCAAATGACCATTCTTCCGGTAACCGGCCCCTTTTCCATTACCGCCACCTATGGCCAACAGGGATCCTATTGGTCAGCAGGTCATAAGGGAATCGACTTTGTGGCTGAAGACCGTCGGGTCTTTTGCACCTGCTATGGTGTGGTGCGGTTGGTGGCCTATGATGAGGGCGGCTGGGGTCAGTATATTTCGGTGGGAGATGCCGATGGGCAGCGCCATCTCTTTTGCCATCTGGCACGAGGAAGCGTGCGAGTGAAGGCGGGCGATCAAGTAACGCCCCTGACGGTGTTGGGAACCATGGGTGCCACCGGCAATGTGACCGGTGTGCATCTCCATTATCAATTGCAGGAAGGGGCCGTTCCCATTGATCCTACCCCGTATCTGGGGATCCCCAATCGGATCGGCAGTTATCATTCGAAGGATTTTGTTATCGAGGAGGAATATTCTATGGATTTTAAGGATCAAGCGTCCATTCCCGCCTGGGCGGCCGAGGCTGTGCAAAGAGCGGCAGAGCAAGGTTGGATGGTGGGAGATGGGGAAGGGAATTTCCGCCCCAATGATCCCATCACCCGTGCGGAACTTGCGGTTATTTTGGATCGATTGCATTAAAAAAGCGATCCGATGCATCTTGCATCGGATCGCAACACTCAAAATTTAATATCTAAGAGGATGGCCGTTTTCATAATCGCATTTTGGGTCTTGCCGTCGGTAATTTCACCGTCCAGAACCCTGCGGAGTGCCTCCGTGAAGGGCAATTTGACCACCTCTAAAAATTCATCATCGTCCAGTTCGGCTTTGCTGGGGATCAGATCTTGCCCTAAAAAGAGATAGGTGATCTCGCCCAGATAAGCAGGGGAGAGCTCCATCCCACCCAAGGGGGTTACCCGTTTTGGCAGGAATCCCACTTCCTCTTGCAATTCCCGAACGACGGTCTCTTGGGGGTCCTCGCCCGGCTCTAATTTTCCGGCGGGGATTTCCAGCAACTCTTTATCTACGCCATAGCGGAATTGCTTCACCAGATAGGTATTCCCATCCTGATCCAAGGGCAGAATACCGGCGCCGCCATGGTGCTCAATGCGATCCCGAAAGGCGGTGCTTCCGTTTGGAAGTTCCACCTGACCGTGGTAGACATTGAAAATAGCCCCTTCATATACGCATTGCTCATTTAACTTTTTTTCGACAATTGACATGATAAACCTCACCTCTTGTCTAATATTCTATGGTTCGTGTCGTAAAATGTCAAATGCTTTTTCTTTACATATGTCGATTTTTATGGTATTACTGGGGATAGAAGCTCCTTCTCCTGCCCCGTAATAAAGGAGATCAAAGGATGTTTAATCAATTATATTATTATCGTGTGCGCAAGGGCCTCACTCAGCAAAAATTGGCAGAGCTTTCCGGAGTGTCCCGTGGAACCATCTGTTCCTTGGAGCGAAGCGGCCGATGGCCCTCTCCGGGGGTGGCGGTTCGGTTGTGCCGTGCTTTGGAATGCAGCTTTGAGGAATTGTTTTCTTTGGGGGATTCGGCATGAATATGGCAGATGTTCGCTATCTTCGCCGAGAGCTGGAGGAATATCGGGATTTGGCAGGATTATTGCCCTCTTCAGGGTGTTGGCGCACCGCTGCATTGGAAAAAAAGGTATTGCAGCAGGCAGATCGCTTGGCGGAGCAGCTTTGGGAGACCACTGAGCTGATTCACAATATGGACGATCCCGAACTGCGATTGATTTTTGAACTGCGCTATTTTCGGGGCTATACTTGGGCAGAAATCGCCGACGCTCTTCCGGTGAAGCTTTCATCCGATGCCGCCCGCATGAAGCATGATCGTTACATGAAAAGGTTGCAATAAAAAGATCCGCACCGTGGTGCGGATCTTTTCAATTTAAGAAATCAAAAAAGAGGGGTCCACCGGTTGGTCATCCTGCCATAATTCATAATGCAGATGCTCGGTTTCGCCGCATTCCAGCAGCATGGTTTTGCCCACCTTTCCGATGGGGTCTCCTTGCTTGACCATCTGACCGGCTTCCACCGTAGCCACTTCTAAGGAGGCATAGCGGGAGACCTTGCCGTCGGTATGGCGAATGACCGCCATGACGCCCATCAGATCATCGGTTAATACTTCTTCTACCACTCCGTCGCAAACGTTTACCACCTGCGTTCCCTCAGCGGCGGCAATATCGATGCCGCTATGGGTGCGCCAATCGTTAAGGGTGTAGGAATAGACCGGCTGTTCCGGGGAGTAGTGGGCGATGATTTCACCGGTCAGCGGCGCAATATAGCTTGTTTCCTCCGGCTGAGGAGCAGGATCGGAAGAGGGCTTTTGGGGTTCGGGCTGTTCCTCCCGATCATCGGGAACCCCTTCCTCTACCTTTTCCACATCCTGTGTGGGATTTTGAGGGATCGGGGTTTGGGCCTGTTCTTTTTGATAGGCCCGATAGGTGAGAAAGCTTACCGTTCCCACCGTTAACACCGCAACGGCCAACACCATATAATAGCCTTTTGCCTTTAAAAGGCCGAGGATTTTTTCTTTCATTGCAGATCATCCTTTCTCGTTTGCTTATAATATGGGCAAAGAGAAGAGGGATTATTCAAGGAATGGTGTAATTCTTTGCTAAATTTGTGTTAGGATAATAGTAAAGCAGAATTTTTTCGTAAGTATAACCATTTTGCGCCAAAACACCGGCGCCGTATTGGCTCATGCCCACCTGATGACCGTAGCCGGAAACCTGAAAGACGGCTTTATCCTTTTGAATACTCAAGGTAAATCGTGTACTTCTTAGATTAAAAAGAGAGCGCAATTCCCTCCCTGTAAACGCTTTGCCGCCGATCACCTGCGTGGCCACCGAGCCGCCGGCCGTGAGGGTAACGGCTCCCGGAGTATAGTCGGTCTGCCCCAGTTTTTCGCAAAACTCCTCCAAAGAAAGGGTAACTTCGGAGGAGAAGCCTTTGGCCTCTTCATCCCAATGGGAGTCTACAGAGATCAAATAGGGCACTTCAGCTCCCCAAACATCGGCAGCATTTTCGGTTTTTCCGCCGGAGATGGCATGAAAGACTGTATTGGCGGGGGCATCTTCATAAAGCAACACCTGCCCCTCTACCGACGCCACAGCATTGGCGATACGCTCTGCGGAAGCCTCATACCAATCCTCCCCCCATTTGAGGGTGGCCTCAGCAGGGGAGAGATAGGCTTTGCAATGGTTGGGATCATCGCAAACATCCCCTTCATGGCCAAAATCCGAAGCGGGGTGAGATTTTATGGTATGGATGCGGTGGAGCAGATAGGTATAGGAGGCCACCGTTTGAGCCTTCAGCGCTTCCTCCGGATAAGAGGCGGGCATCTCTCCTGCTACCACTCCCCAAAGATAATCGGTCAGCGGCAGGGTTTCGATGGCGTCGGTTGCATGGCGATAGAGCTCCACCGTGTTTTCTTGGGGCGGGGTTTGGGGCGGCTGCTCCGGGGGGAGAAACAGCAGAATCAAAATAAAGGGCAAAAAAAGCAAAGAGAAATATATGAGAATCCATTTTTTAAACATCGTCCAAGCCTCCTTAAGGTGACAAGATTAATTTTAAAAAGGCGAATTATGCTTGTTACCTTAATAGGAGTGTATGAACCAAGAGACAAAAAAATGCGGACATCCTTGGGATGTCCGCATGGCTTATTAACAAAATTAAGCTTTGTTGATGGAGCCGAAGAGTTCCATTTTTTCTTTAACGGTTGCTTTGATGGCCTCAAAGCCGGGAGCCAGAAGCTTTCTGGGGTCGAAGCCCTTGCCTTCCAGATCCTTGCCTGCCTCCACATACTTGCGGGTAGCATCAGCAAAAGCCAGCTGGCACTCGGTGTTTACGTTGATCTTGGCAACACCCAAAGAAATGGCCTTCTTGACCATCTCGGCAGGGATGCCGGTACCACCGTGAAGCACCAAAGGCATGCCCATGGTAGCGTTCTGGATCTTCTCCAGAGCCTCAAAATCAAGACCTGCCCAGTTGGCGGGATACTTACCGTGAATGTTGCCGATGCCGGCAGCCAGGAAGTCTACACCCAGATCGGCGATCTTTTTGCACTCTTCGGGATCGGCTACTTCACCACGGCCCACAACGCCGTCTTCTTCGCCGCCGATGGAACCGACTTCGGCTTCAACGGACATGCCCTTAGCATTGGCCAGAGCGATGATCTCCTTGGTTTTTTCAATGTTCTCTTCGATACCGTAATGAGATCCGTCAAACATAACGGAAGAAAAACCATCAGCAATTACTTTCTTGGCACCTTCATAGGAACCGTGATCCAGATGAACAGCCACAGGAACGGTGATGTTCAGTTCTTCGATCATGCCTTTGACCATGCCCATAACGGTCTTATAACCGCACATATACTTACCGGCACCTTCGGAAACACCCAGAATAACAGGGGATTTATTCTCCTCGGCAGTCAGCAGAATGGCTTTGGTCCACTCCAGATTGTTGATGTTGAACTGACCTACGGCATAATGACCTTCGTAGGCTTTTTTGATCATTTCTTTTGCAGATACAAGCATTTTTTGCTCCTCCTTGAAATTTCTGGTATCTATTATAATGTACCAAAACGAAAAAATCAACAATTTCTTTGACTTTTATCGAATAATAAGGTATAGTATAAGGAGTGAAAATTTTGATTTTTACGAAAGGATGTTTTGAATGAACAAAGTTATTATTACCGCAGACAGTACGTGTGATCTGTCTGCCGAATTAAAGGAACGGTTTGATTTTAAAATTGTTCCTCTTTATGTAAATTTGGGTGATGATTCTTATAAGGATGGAGAAGAGATTCATCCGGATCAAATTTATGATTATGTGGCAACCAATAAGCAGCTGCCCAAGACGGCCGCTGCATCCATTCCTGATTATACGGAGTTTTTCTCTCAATTCACCAAAGAGGGTTGCGATGTGGTGCACTTTAGTATTTCTTCCACCATGTCTGTGACCCATCAGAACGCCAAAATGGCGGCAGAAGAGGTTGAGGGCGAGGGGAAGGTCTATGTGGTAGACAGTGCCAATCTTTCCACCGGCACCGGCCTTTTGATGCTGGATGCTTATGATTTGAAGGAAGAGGGCAAATCGGCTGCTGAAATCTATGAGGAGATCCTCAAGCGAGTTCCTTTGGTTCGTGCCAGCTTTGTGGTAGATCAGTTGGATTATTTGAAGATGGGCGGTCGTTGCTCTTCCGTTGCCGCATTGGGTGCCACCATGCTGCGGCTGCATCCCCGTATTTTTGTTGCAGAAGGTAAAATGGGCGCCGGCGAGAAGTACCGTGGCTCCATCGAGGGAGTTATGGTGCAGTATGCCAAGGCTATGCTGAGCCAAAATGCCGATAAGATGAATAAAAAGCGTTGCTTTGTGACCTATACCAAAACCGACCCCGCTACTGTGGAGAAGGTAAAGGCTGTTGTGGCTGAATCCGGTTTATTTGAAGAGATCTATGAGACGATGGCAGGCTGTGTGGTTACCAGCCATTGCGGCCCCGGTACGCTGGGTGTTCTTTTTGAGGTTACTGAATGATCAAGGTTGCCTTGGGGCTCAGCGGCGGGGTAGATAGTGCCGTTGCCGCAGCCTTATTGCGGGAAGAGGGGTATCAGCCCATTGGCGTTTTCCTGCGGATGCACCGAGTGGGGCAGGAGGAGGATGCCGCCCGCAAAGCGGCGGAGGAATTGGGCATTCCGTTCTATTTGAAGGATATGACCGCTCTTTTTGAAGAGCATGTTATGCGCCCCTTTGCCGCTTATTATAAAAGGGGAGAGACCCCCAATCCCTGCATTCTTTGCAATCCCAACGTGAAATTCCGTGGCCTTTTAGAGGCGGCGGATGCCTTGGGCTGTGAGAAGATCGCCACCGGTCATTATGCGGCGGTGGAGCAGGTGGGAGACTTTCATTTGATTAAGCGGATCCCCGGGCAAGAGAAGGATCAGAGCTATATGCTTTTTGGTCTTTCTGAGGAGTGCCGCTCTCGCCTGCTTTTGCCGCTGGGCAATGAGCGGGGGAAAGAGGCGGTGCGTGCCTTGGCGGTAGAGCGTGGGCTTTCGGCCGCTGCTAAAAAAGATTCTTTGGATATCTGCTTTTTGGAAGAAGGCTCTTCCCATGATGCTTTTATTGAAGCGTATACCGGCTCTTTGCCTGCTCCCGGTGAGATTTTGGGGGTAGACGGTCGGGTGTTGGGCACCCATCAGGGCATCTGCCGCTATACCGTCGGTCAGCGGCGAGGCTTGGGGGTTTCTGCGGATCAGCGGCTGTATGTAGCGGCGCTGGATCCCGAGAAAAATACGGTGATTTTAGGTCCCAAGGAGTATGCAGAGCAGCAGGTTGTGCATCTGAGGGATCTGGTGCTCCATTGCCCTCTGCCCCAAGAGGGGCTCACGGTGAAGGTGCGTGCCCGAGATCGGGATACACCTGCCCGTTTTAGCCCTACCGAGGATGGTGGAATTTTAACCTTTGACCAACCCAAAATGGCGCCGGCTCCCGGCCAAAATGCCGTGTTTTATTGGAAAAATTATGTACTGGGCGGCGGAACAATCAAAAAAGTATAAAAAATGTAAAAATAGTCTTGAAATTTTGTATAATTTAATGTAATATATATATGTATATACAATACTCGGATGAGGAGGACGCATATGGCTGATATGGAAAAGCAAGAAATCTTGCAGGATGAAGTGCTTGCACAAGAAGAAGTTCTGACTCAAGAGGAAGGTCTTGAGATGCAAGAAGGCTTCACTGCAGAGGAATTAGACGCCCTTGCGAATGAATTTACCTTGGAGGATTTGGCGGAGTTTGATGAAGGATTCGAATTTGCTGCGGCAGATTTGGAGTCTCTGAAGCCCACCTACACCAAGAAAGAAAAACTGAAGATGATTCTGATGAACAATACCGTATGTTCCATCATCAAATGGTGTTTTGCCGGATTGGGACTGATCGGATTGGTTCTCCATATTTTGGCATTGGTTTCTCCCAATATCAGCGAGAGCCTGACCACCTCCCTTTCTGCAGGTGTGCGTGGTGCTCTTACTGCAGTATCCAATCTGTTGCCCATCTCCTTGATGGAGATCTTGGCAGTGGTGGTGTTGGTTGGGATCCTGGCTTATGCCGGCTTCCTGATCTATAAGACCATCGTTGCGAAGAAGGACGGTGTGAAGATCGCCGGCTATTGGGTGCAGTTTGGTTATGCGCTGGTGGCTGTATTCGGCTTTGCTTATCTGCTGTTTGTGATGAGCTTTGGCGTTACCACCAATCGTCCGATGTTGTATAATACCTACTTGAAGAAGGTTGAAAACGGCGCCTTCAAGCCCAACTACTTCAAGGAAGAGCATTTAGACGGTAGCATGCTGTTCTATATCGATCAGCTCAACGAAGTTGCAGTAGACGGTATGGAAAATCTCTACTATACCACCTCCGGTCACTCTCGTTATAACGACGCCGGCAGATCTTTGGAAGAGATCGCTAAGGCTGTGAATGAGTGCTATGATCTGGCTGCAGAAGACTTTAAGTTCTTAAAGGGCAGCGAGGTTGTTGTGAAGGAAATGATCGCTACTCCTCTGTATACCTCCATGGGGATTGGCAGTATGTTCAGCCCCTTCACCGGTGAGGTTTTGGTAAACCCCGAGTATCCCGAGGTTGTAATTCCCATGCAGGTGGCAAGAGCCATTGCTAAGCAGCGTGGTATCACCAATGATCAGGATGCCAGCTTCATCGCTTTCTTGGTTTGCACCGAGTATGCCGATCAGTTGGAAGCCAAGGGTGAGGATTATAACACCGATTACTTAAAGTACTCCGCTTATATGGATGCTTATCTGGAAGTTGGAAATATCGTTTATAGAATTAATCCCAACATCCATCTCTATTGTGGCTCCGCTTTGAAGGAAACTGCAAAGAAGGATATCATCGCCTTTGTGTCCACTTTGGATAAGATGTATGGCAATATCTCCAAGCTGACCTTTGAGAATCCCTCCAAGGATGAAAAGACCAGCACCGAGGATTATAAGAAACTGGCAAAGCTTCTCTATTCCGAGTTTATGAACCGTGTTGATAAGGGAAGCATCGGCTTGAAGTATAATTCCGATGATAAGGTTGTGCCGGTGAAGTCTTCCTCTTATGTTTACCTGCGTTATCTGGTGGCAAACTTTACCTATCAGTATAATGAAGGCTGGGGAGATGAGGTTCAGGAATTGTATGATGAATACAATGAAGAGCCCTTGCCCAACGATGGTTCCGTTGATATCGATTATGATTAATTGAAAAATCCCGCAACTTCATGTTGCGGGTTTTTTTTGCTTTTATATTATATAATAGGAAAAAACTACCGCCCAAGAATGTATCTTGAGCGGTATTTTTGCTTATACGCTTAGTCCAGATTCAGGGTGTTCAGAAGATCTCTCAAAGCCTTGAGCTCTTCATCGGTAAAGGAAACGCCTTTGTTCATCTTGGTGCCATCGGGAGACCATTCTCTCAGGTCATATTTGGCAGGACGCTCCATCCAGCTGATTTTATTGAGCTGCTTTGCCCAACCATTGGCATTTTGGGGCAGATCACCGAAATGCTCGGTAATTTCATACTTGAACTCGGCCACCTTGATCCCTCCTTCTTATTATAATTCATATATTATTAATAATATTATATATAGAGAGTTTACGAATTGTCAAGCAAATATTCATAATTTTTTTATAATTCGGTGTTGACAACGGGGAAAAATAGTGGTAAAGTATCATTGTTAGCACTCGAAAGGTGCGAGTGCTAAATTTTGAAAGGTTAGGTGTTGCGGATGAAGGATCGGCTGAATGTCATACTGAAAGCCGCCATTGAGGCATATGTAGATACCGGAGAGCCGGTTTCTTCCAAATTGATCCTTATGCGGGAAAACTTAAATGTTTCCTCTGCGACCGTTCGGAATGATCTTGCGTGGCTGGAAGGAGAGGGCTACCTGGAGCAGCCTCATACCAGCGCAGGAAGAGTTCCCACCGAGAAAGGCTACCGCTATTATGTAGACCATTTGCTGCAAGCCTCTATCCTGCCGGTAGAGCGGGCGGCCATTATCGAAGAAGCCATCGAGGATCCCACCGGAAATGTGGATGAGTTTTTAAAGCATGCGCTCTCCCGTTTCTCCGAGATCACCGGTTATACCGCTGCAGCGGTTATGGCCCATTCCGATGATGATCGTATTATTAAGGTAGAATTGGTTAAAACCGCCGATAACTGCCTGAATCTTGTGGCCATCACTCGTAGCGGAACCGTAAAGAATAGTTTCTGCCGCTTTTATTTTCTGGCCAGCGATGATGATATTGCTGCGCTCTCCGATGTGCTCAACGGCTTCTTGGGGGATGTCACCTTCTCCCGCTTGACCGATGAGGATTTCGAAGCGCTGGAAGGTCGTCTTTCCGCTTTGCATCAGAATTGGAATTTTGTGGCAGGCATTGTGAAGAATATGGTCAATTCCATTCGCAACCCCAAGGTCTTTGTGTCCGGTCAGAGCAATCTTCTCTCTCATCCGGAGTTCTATGAAGTCCATAAGGTGCAAAATGTGCTGAATTTCCTTAGTAAGGAAGAAGAGATTCGCACTCTCCTGAATACGCAGGGAGGCGAGGAACTTTCCATTTCCATCGGTAGTGAAATTGCCGGTATCAATTTCAGCGATATGGGATTGATTGTGCGAAAGTATGGCAGTAAGTCCGGGTTCGGCGCCATCAGCCTTCTAGGTCCAAAGAGGATGGACTATGGTGCAAATGCGTCGCAGGTCGACTATTTCGCTAAATGTATTGAACAATATTTAAAAGACAGGGAGGGTTCCTGATGGACGAACAAAAGACTCAAGTAACGCCCGAGGAGCAAGCCGCTCCCCAGGCTCAGGAAGAAAAGGCCAAAGCGGCCCCCAAGAAGAAAAAGAAAAATGAATGGGAAGAAAAATATAATGCGGAGCACGATCAGTATTTAAGACTGTATGCGGAATATGATAATTTCCGTAAGCGTACCGCCAAGGAAAAGGAGCGCATGGTGGGCGACGGTGTCGCCAAAGCCATCACCGCCATCCTGCCCGCTATTGATAATTTAGAGCGAGCTCTTGCCGCCGCAGGTGAGGGCGAGGGCAGCCTGAAGAGCGGCGTGGAAATGATCCTGCGCCAGATGCTGGATTCTTTAAAGAATATCGGCGTCACCCCTATCGGTGAAAAGGGCGAGATTTTCGACCCCAATTACCATGAAGCCATTATGCATATAGAAGATCCCGAATTGAAAGACGGCGAGATTGTGGAAGTCTTTCAGCGGGGCTATCTCTATAAAGAAGAAACTGTAATTCGACCCGCCGTGGTCAAAACTGCAAATTAACTTGTAAAGGAGAAAATATTATGAGCAAGATTATCGGAATCGATTTAGGTACTACCAATAGCTGCGTTGCTGTTATGGAAGGCGGCGAGCCTACTGTTATCACCAATAGCGAAGGCGCAAGAACCACCCCCTCGATTGTGGCATTCAGCAAAACCGGCGAGCGTATGGTGGGTCAGCCTGCTAAGCGTCAGGCCGTAACCAACCCCGACCGTACCATTGCTTCCATTAAGCGTGATATGGGCAGCGCCAGAAGAATTAATATCGACGGGAAGGATTATTCCCCTGAAGAGATTTCTGCTTTCACCCTGATGAAGCTGAAGGCTGATGCCGAGGCTTTCTTGGGTGAGCCCGTTACCGAGGCGGTGATCACCGTTCCCGCCTATTTCAGCGACTCTCAGCGTCAGGCCACCAAGGATGCCGGTCGCATCGCAGGCTTGGATGTAAAGAGAATTATCAATGAGCCCACCGCTGCCGCTTTGGCTTATGGCGTGGATAAAGAAGGCGACCAGATGATCATGGTCTATGATCTGGGCGGCGGTACCTTCGACGTTTCTATTTTGGAAATTGGCGATGGTGTTTGCGAAGTAAAGGCCACCGCCGGTAACAACCGCCTGGGCGGCGACGATTTCGACCAGCGCATCATCGATTGGATGGCTGCCGATTTCAAGGCTCAGAATGGGATTGATCTGAAAGCCGACAATATGGCCAACCAGCGCCTGAAGGAAGCCGCCGAGAAAGCCAAGATCGAGCTTTCCAGCGGTATGTCCACCAATATCAACCTGCCCTTCATCAGCGGCGGCCCTGCGGGTCCTCTCCATTTGGATATGACCCTGACCCGTGCCAAGTTCAATGAACTGACTGCTGATTTGGTGGAAGGCACCATGGGTCCTGTTCGCCAGGCTCTGTCGGATGCCGGCCTTCAGACCTCCGATGTTAAGAAGGTTCTGCTGGTAGGCGGTTCCACCCGTATTCCTGCTGTTGCTGAGGCTATCAGCAAGTTTATGGGTCAGGAAGCCCATAAGGGCATCAACCCTGATGAGTGCGTTGCTTGCGGCGCTGCCATTCAAGGCGGTGTGTTGGGCGGCGATGTAAAGGGTGTTGTTCTTTTGGATGTGACTCCCTTGTCCTTGGGTCTGGAGACTTTGGGCGGTGTGTTCACCAAGCTCATCGAGCGCAATACCACCATCCCCACCAAAAAGAGCCAGATCTTCTCCACCGCCGCTGATAATCAGCCCAGCGTTGAGATCCATGTTCTGCAGGGTGAGCGTGAAATGGCTGCCGCCAATAAGACCTTGGGCAAATTCCAGCTCACCGGCATTGCTCCCGCTCCTCGTGGCGTGCCTCAGATTGAGGTGACCTTCGATATCGATGCAAACGGTATTGTAAATGTATCCGCTAAGGATCTGGGTACCGGCCAAGAGCAGAAGATCACCATCACCGCTTCCACCAACCTCTCCAAGGAAGAGATTGAGAAGGCTGTGAAGGATGCAGAGGCTTGCGCCGCTGAGGATAAGAAACTGAAGGAATCCATCGAGATCCGCAATAATGCCGATCAGATGGTTTATCAGACCGAGAAGTTGATGAAAGAAGCCGGCGATAAGCTGGATGAAGGCGATAAGACCGGTATTAATGCCGAGCTGGATAAGGTGAAGGAAGCCCTCAAGGGAACCGATACCGATGCCATTAAAGCCGCTACCGAAGGTCTGCAGAATAAGGTTTATGAGCTGTCTTCTAAGATCTATGCTCAGAACCCCGGTGCCGCAGGTACCGATCCCAATGCTGCCGCCGGCGGCAATGCAGACGGTGTTTACGATGCCGACTTTAAGGATGTAGACGACAACAATAACTAACCCCCTTCCGGGCAGAGGAACCCCTCTGTCCGGAAATTCCACATACAAGGTGAATTTGAATGGCAGAAAAAAGAGATTATTATGAGATCTTGGGGCTGAATAAAAGTGCCTCCGATGATGAGATCAAAAAAGCCTATCGAAAACTGGCGAAGCAGTACCATCCCGACCTGAACCCCGACGATAAAACCGCTGAGGAAAGATTCAAAGAGGTCAGCGAAGCCTATGGCATTCTCTCAGACCCTGAGAAGAAATCCCGCTATGATCAGTTTGGTCATGCCGGCGTAGATCCCAATTACGGTGCCGGCGGTGGCGGCTTCGGCGGATTTGGCGGCATGGGCGGCATGGGCGATTTCGGTGATGTGTTCAGTTCCTTCTTCGGAGGGGGCTTTGGTGGCGGCGGTCGCCGTTCCAACGGTCCTCGAAAGGGCGAGGATATTGAAACCTTTGTGACCATCTCCTTTGAGGAGGCTGCTTTCGGCTGCGAAAAGGAGCTTTCCTTGCGTCGTCGTAAGAGCTGTAAGTCCTGTAATGGTACCGGTGCTAAAAACGGCACCGAAATGGAAACCTGCTCTCAGTGCGGCGGCAGAGGTGTGGTCACCTCGGTTCAGCGCACCATTTTGGGCAATATCCAATCCCAAAGCACCTGCCCCGCCTGCGGCGGCAGAGGCAAGCGGATCAAGACTCCTTGCCCCGATTGTCAGGGCGGGATTATTACCGAGAATAAAAAGATTAAGGTCACCATCCCCGCCGGTATTGATGACGGTCAGACCCTCACCATGCGGAATCAAGCCCATGCCGGAGTCAACGGCGGACCCGATGGAGATGTCTACATCGGCGTGAATGTGCGCCCCCATGAGCTGTTTGAGCGGCAGGGAACGGATATTTATTGTAAGATCCCCGTCAGCCTCACCGATGCGGCACTGGGTGCCAAGCTGCAGGTTCCGACCTTGGAGGGCAAGGTAGAATATGATCTGCCCGAAGGCACTCAAACCGGCAGCACCTTCCGCTTCCGTGGCAAGGGAATCACCCGTATCAACAGTAAGTCCAAGGGGGATATGTATGTGACCATCGAGGTGGAAATTCCCCGCAATCTCTCTAAAAAGCAAAAAGAACTTCTAAAAGAATTGGCCAAGACCTTTGATGCCAAAAACTTTGAGCGGAAAGAGAGCTTTATGGATAAACTGGGCAAATTATTTAAATAAAAAAAGGAAAGGGTTTCCCTTTCCTTTTTATTTTTGAAATAATTCATCGGTTGTTACTCGCAGAAGTTTGGCGGCAGAGTAAACCTCTTTATCGGTGGCAATGCGGTGCTGGCCTTCCAGTTTTGAAAAACTGGAGGGGTTGATATCGCAACCCATGGCTTGCATTTGTGCGATAAACTCCTTTTGAGGGATTCCTTTTTCTTTGCGTTTTTGCTCGATATTTTTGCCAACAAGGTTGCAGGTTCCGTATTCAAGCTTTCTTGTTTTCATAATGCCATCCTCACATAAATTCTATATAAGAATTATATGTGCAATCCTCCTTGACATAATTCTGTAAAAGAATTATAATAGGAATATTCTTTTTGGAGTTTTATGAGGTGTAAAATGCGGTACGAGTTGTATAGCTATGATATAAAAGATCAAACGATCCCATATTTTTATGAGCTGGAGTCGGAGGAACTGGCGGAGATTCTTAGATATAGAGAAGAACGAGCAGAAAAGGGGCGTCGCTTTGTCATTGTGGATAACTTTTCAGTTGGAAGCATTAATCATCGTCAATTAGGCTTTCAAGAACGTCCGAAATTAGAAAAAATGATTCAGCGGGTGTTAAGATGTAAATTCGCAAAAGCGATCAGACGAATGAACTTTAACGGTTCTCTAAATGAATTTAAGCGTTCCTGCGATGAGATGACGGAGAATGTCAAACAGGAAACGTTATGTTTTTTTAAAATGAATGCTTTTCTTGAAACTGCTGATGTAGAAAAAATTTATGATGTACTTGGTATTCTTTAAGATCCATACACGATATGTGTGTGGATTTTTTTATTTTTGTATATTCCTCCGCAAATCAACCAAAAATAGTAATAAATTCAAAGGAGGAACAACCTATGAAAAAAGTAATTGCAATGATTTGTGCGGTTGCCTTGCTGCTGGGGCTGGGCGGCTGCATGCGGATGAGCGGGGGAAAGGATACCGATGGTGATGTCTATTTCCTCAATTTCAAGCCGGAGCAGGATGCTCAATGGAAATCTCTTGCCAAGGCGTATACCGATGAGACCGGCGTGAAGGTCACGGTGGTCACCGCCGCCTCCGGTAATTATGAGGATACCCTTTCGGCCGAGATTGTCAAATCCAATGCGCCCACCCTTTTTCAGGTCAATGGGCCGGTGGGCCTTGCCGGCTGGAAAAGCTATTGCTATGATCTTTCCGATACGGAACTCTATCGGCAACTGACCGATGAGGATTTCGCCTTAAAAGAGGGCGATAAGGTCTTGGGGATTGCCTATGTGGTGGAAACCTATGGCATTATCTATAATAAATCCATTTTGGATCGATATTTTGCGCTCCCCGATGCCAAGATCACTTCCTTGAATCAGGTGAGCAATTTTGAATCCTTTTCCACCATGGTCACCGATATTCAAAGTAAAAAAGAGGCGCTGGGCATTAAGGGCGCCTTTACCTCCTCGGGCATGGATTCTTCCTCCGATTGGCGGTTTAAGACCCATCTGGCAAATCTTCCTATTTATTATGAATATATGGATCGGGAGGTCACCTCTGCCGATATGATGGAGGGCACCTATCTGGATCATTACCGTAAAGTATGGGACCTTTACCTGAATAATGCCACCTGCGCCCCCGCCGAAATCGGGGCTAAAACAGAAGATAACGCCAAAAATGAATTTTTAAACGGCGAGGCGGTTTTCTATCAGAATGGCACCTGGGCATGGAATGCCGCCATGGAAGAGAAAATCGGTGCTGAAAATGTGGGAATGCTGCCCATCTATATCGGCGCCAAAGGGGAGGAGAAGCAAGGTCTTTGCACCGGCAGTGAAAACTATTGGTGCGTTAATAAAAATGCTTCGGAAGCCGATATTCAAGCCACTCTGAACTTTTTGAATTGGGTCGTCACCTCCGAGGCAGGCACCAAGGCCATGGCCGAGGAGATGGGCTTTGTGATCCCCTTTAAAAAGGCGGTGGAGTCCACCAATCCCCTGATCAAAGAAGCCAATAGTTATTTGGAGGCAGGGAAGACCCCTGTGGCTTGGAGCTTTTCCACCATCCCCTCTGATCAATGGAAGAATGGAGTGGGTGCCGCCCTCTTGGCCTATGCCCAAGGCGGAGCCACCGATGACCTTTGGAATAAGGTGAAGACCGCCTTTGTAGACGGCTGGAAAACCGAGTACAACAACGCCAACTAACAGAAAGGAAGCCCTATGAATGTAAAAACCCTAAAAAGATGGTTCCCCCTCTTTTTATTGCCGACCCTTGTTGCTTTCTTGTTTGGCTTTGTGATCCCTTTTTTCATGGGGCTTTACCTTTCTTTTTGTGAATATACCACCGTGGAGGATCCCACCTTTGTGGGCTTTGCCAATTATGCCCGTGTCTTTACCGCCGATAGCCTGTTTTGGGAGTCCTTTTGGTTCACCGCTCTTTTCACTCTGGCCAGCGTTTTGCTGATCAATGTGTTGGCCTTTGGGGTGGCGCTGGGACTGACCCGTGGCATTCGGGGCACCAATTTTTTTCGCACCGTCTTTTTTATGCCCAATCTAATCGGCGGGATTGTGCTGGGCTATATTTGGAAAATGATCATCAATTATGGCATCTTGCTCCCTCTTTTTGGCAGAGATCTCAGCTATAGCACCACCTATGGATTTTGGGGGCTGGTGCTGGTGGTGGCATGGCAGCAAATCGGATATATGATGATTATTTATATCTCAGGGCTGCAATCGGTGCCGGAAGAACTGATCGAAGCGGCTAAAATGGATGGCGCCGGCTGGTGGCAGACCTTGCGTAAGGTCACTCTGCCTATGGTGATGCCCTCCATCACCATCTGCACCTTCTTAACTCTGACCAATTCCTTTAAGCTTTTTGATCAAAACTTAGCATTGACCGACGGCAAGCCCTTCCGCACCACCGAAATGCTGGCCATGCTCATTCGCAATACCTATGGTACCACCCCCAAAGCCCATGGTACTGCTCAGGCCATGGCGGTGGTCTTCTTTGTGGCTGTGGCGGCCATTGCCCTCTTGCAGCTTTATTTTACCCACCGTAAGGAGGTGCGCCAATAATGAAGAAAAAGCATTGGCTCCTTACCTTGCTGTTTTCTGCCGTGTCGGTGCTGTATCTGTTTCCTTTGTTTGTGCTGGTGATAAACTCTTTTAAAGAACAAAGCGCCATCGCCCAGCAGGTTTTTTACCTGCCCATGAAAGAAACCTTTGTGGGGCTCTCTAATTATGTGCGGGGAATTACCTCCATCGACTTTTTCCGGAGTATCGGCTATAGCTTTATCGTAACGCTTTTATCGGTACTTTTGATTTTGCTTTGCACCTCCATGTGCGCATGGTTTATTGATCGGGTAGGGGGGAGGGTCTGTAAAGCGATTTATTATCTCTTTGTTTTTTCTATGGTGGTGCCTTTCCAGATGGTGATGTTCACCTTGCCTTTTATCTCTGATCGCTTGGGGCTCACCGCCCCTTGGACCATTCCCTTAGTCTATCTGGGCTTTGGGGCGGGGCTTTCGGTGTTTATGTTCACCGGCTTTGTGAAATCCATCCCCCTTTCCATTGAGGAAGCGGCCATGATGGATGGCTGTAACCCCCTTTCCACCTTCTTTCGGGTGGTCTTGCCCATGATGAAGCCCACTTATGTGTCGGTGGCGATTTTGCAGGCCATGTGGATCTGGAATGATTACCTGCTTCCCACCTTGGTGCTGGATAAAACCAAAGGCTACTATACCATCCCTATGGCCATCCAATCAGCCATGACCGATAGTTATGGCTCGGTGGACTATGGTGCATTTATGGCTCTTTTAGTGCTGGCGATCTTGCCGGTGATCATCTTTTATGTGTTGGGTCAAAAACACATTATTAAGGGAGTCATCTCCGGTGCGGTCAAAGGATAATAAAAAAGAGTTGACTTTTTTATTTTAGTGTGTTAAAATATAAAAGTTCATTCAATAGAATAATCTAAATGATCCTTGCAGGAGGACTGTAAGGGGATAGAACTTTGGAGAATCCCATTGAATTGGGTGCCGAAGGGGCAAGGGCGCATCGCCCGAAACTCTCAGGCAAAAGGACAAAGCAATCGGTATTTGATAACAGACCGTGGTATTTGTCCATGGTCTGTTTTTTAATATGTATATTATTTTAGGAGGGAACTTTTAAAGTGAACGGTTTTGTAGAAAAGGTGACAGAGATCAATAATGTGATCAACACCTGGATCTGGACGGATTTTGGTCTGTATCTGTTGTTGGCAGTGGGCTTGGTGATGACGGTCGCCACCGGTGTTTTCCAGATCACTCATCTGGGCCATTGGTGGAAGACCACCATCGGCAGTCTTTTTAAGAGGGACAGTAAGTCCACGAAAAAGACCGACAATAAGTCCATTTCCCAGTTCCAAGCCCTTTGTACCGCCTTGGCGGCAACCGTTGGTACCGGTAATATCGCCGGTGTGGCAGCTGCTATTTGCATTGGTGGTCCCGGTGCGGTGCTGTGGATGTGGGTGGCCGCCTTCTTGGGCATGATGACCAACTATTCCGAAAATGTGCTGGGCATCTTCTTCCGCCGTAAGAATAGCGACGGTGAGTGGTCCGGCGGCGCTATGTATTACTTAAAAGACGGTGTGGGCAAAATGAAGGGCATGAAATGGGTGGCCGCCGTATTGGCTGTCCTCTTTGCCATCTTTGCCATCCTGGCCTCCTTCGGTATCGGTAATATGGGTCAGGTCAATAAGATCGTTCTGAATATGGAGGAAGCCTTCTTCTCCCATGTGGATATGACCATTCAGATCTTCAATGGCGATCATGCGGTAATGGAACTGAATTTGGTGAACCTGATCATCGGTTTGGTATTGCTGGTAGTTGGTGCGCTGATCATTATCGGCGGTCTCCAGCGAATTGCCTCGGTGGCAGAGCGTGTGGTTCCCTTTATGGCAGTTGCCTATATCGTATTGGGTTTGATTGTTGTCGGAATCAACTATGATAAGATTCTGCCTGCGTTTGCTTCTATCTTTAAGCATGCTCTCGGTGTAAAAGCATTGGCCGGTGGTGCTACCGGTGCCGCTATTAAGCTGGTCATCGTGCAGGGTTGTAAGCGTGGCGTTTTCTCCAATGAGGCCGGTCTCGGTTCTTCGGTTATGGTTCACTCCTCTTCCAATGTAAAAGAGCCGGTGAAGCAAGGTATGTGGGGTATCTTTGAGGTATTCTTTGATACCGTGGTTGTTTGTACCATGACTGCTTTAGTGGCATTGACCTCCGGCATCATCAATCTGGAAACCGGTATGCCTGCGGCAGGCACCAATGATGCAACCTTGATCAGCCAGGCCTTTGGCAATGTTTATGGCCAGTTTGGTCAGTGGTTTGTGGCCATCGCCATGCTGCTCTTCGCCTTTACCACCGTTTTGGGCTGGTCTCAGTATGGCTCTAAGGCTGTGGAGTATCTCTTTGGTGAAAAGGGCGTGAAGATCTATAAAGTGATCTTTGTGTTGATGATCGTTTCCGGTGCTTTGATGACCTCTTCTTTGGCTTGGGATATCTCTGATACCTTCAACGGTCTGATGATGATCCCCAACCTGATCGCCGTGGTACTCTTGAGCCCCTTAGTTACGAAGATTACCAAAAACTATATCAATCGCAAGCTCAAGGGCAAGGATGTGAAGCCTATGTATTCTTATTTTGAAGAGATTCAGGCTCAGGCTGAAGCCAGCAC
This sequence comes from Eubacteriales bacterium, assembly GCA_045539335.1. Lineage (GTDB taxonomy): Bacteria > Bacillota > Clostridia > Oscillospirales > QAKW01 > QAKW01. The sequence continues at coordinate 15,995 of JAZQFD010000009.1, read as the reverse complement.
CGATGAAGATGTAATTCTTTAATTAATTCAATATCGTAAATTACCGAAAGAATCCTCTTTCGGTAATTTGCTTTTTGTCGCATTTGCTCAAATATAAGCGAAAATATGAAAAAACTTTTAGGTTTAATTGACAAATGTCATTGCAAAAATGAAAATAATGTGTTAATATTATAATAAGTTGAAGCACTATCGCAATAATCGAATTCTTTATAGGAGAGAAAAAGATGGTTGTAAAAGAAAAGAAACAGACCTCGGCCATGCATAAGGTGTGGACGGTTGTGGGAATTATTCTCTGCATCGTGTTGATCCCTATGCTGGTGATGAATTGCACCTTGATCGTTAAGAGCTATGTTAGCCCCGATGATGTTCCGGCGATCAATGGCTATGCGCCCATGATCGTGTTGACCGACTCCATGTATCCCGATATTAAGAGCGGCGATTTGATCATCACCAAGAGTGTGGATGCCGAGACCGTAAAGGTTGGCGATGTAATCACCTTCTATGACCCTGCCAGCAAGACCGGCGCTGTGGTCACCCATAAGGTGGTGGAGCTGACCGATATTGAGGGCGAGCTTGCCTTTATTACTCAGGGTGTTGCCAATAACGCCCCCGATGAATTGCCTGTTCCCGCCGAGAGCTTGATCGGCGTTTATCAGAGCCGCATCCCTGCTATGGGTAATGTGGCGATGTTTATGCAAACCACCCCCGGTCTTATCGTTTGCGTGGTGGTTCCCCTCCTGTTGCTCGTTGGCTATGATATCTTGCGCCGTAAGGCTTATGAAAAGGCATCCAAAAAAGATACCGATGCCCTTTTGGCCGAGCTGGAAGCCTTAAGAGCCGCTCAGGCTGAAAAAGAACCCGCCGCAGTAGGCGCAGAGTCCTCCAAAGAAGAGGAATAAACCTTGGAGCGGATGCTCCACTTTAAATCTTGGTATTCGATCCCACGGAGCCACGCCGGGGATGAATATAAACCGCGGTGTCTCCGCGGATGGGCGAGATGCCCGGTTTAGTTTTCCCCCGTGTTGGGATCTATCGGGCGTAAGATATGGTCTTACGCAAAAAAATGCTCCCTGCGTGTAGGGCAAAATGCACGCATAAATTGAAAGGAGTTTTTCACGATGAAGAAAAACGTAATTATGAGAGCCGCTTGTGTTGTTCTCGTTCTGACCCTTCTGTCCACCTGCGTTATTAGCGGAACCTTCGCTAAGTACGTGACCGAAGCTCCCACCGTTAGCGACGATGCTCGCGTAGCAAAGTGGGGCGTTACCGTTACTGCTGCTGCTGAAAACCTGTTTGCTAACACCTATAAGAGTGTTGCTCAGGGCAACAATGCCGGTACCTATACCGCCAACGAAACCAGCAACGACATTACTGTTATGACCTCTGTTGAGGCTGAGGAGCTGGTTGCTCCCGGTACCACCGGTACTGTTGAAGACGTGATCACTGTTGCCGGTACTCCCGAAGTGGACGTTCTGGTTGACATCGACGCTACCGCTTCCTTGACCGGCTGGGAGATCGATCTTGACAAGGATCCCTTAACTCCCGCCGAATTCTATTGCCCCCTGGTGTTCACCATCACCAAGGCCGATGCTACTACCATCGAAGTAAAGCAGACTGCCGAAGTTAACACTGCTGCTAAGTTTGCTGATGCTCTGGTTGCTGCTATCAACGGTCTGGACGGTACTGCCGGTGCAGAAGGCAAGATCTATCACACCAACACTGTTCTGGATGATGAAGTTTTCGCCAACGTTGACATTTCTTGGGTTTGGGACTTCGATGCTGCCGGTGCAGGCACCAACGATGCTAAGGATACCGCTCTGGGCGATCTGGCCGCTGCTGGTACCAACAGCACCATCGAGCTGTCCTACGGCGCTAAGGTAACTCAGATCGACTAATTTTTACTTACCCATCATTAAGTAAAATTCGTTAGAGTTTAACTAAATCGCAGTCGGCCGAACGTGGCCGGCCGACTGCGATTCTTTTTTCAAAAAAGAGGTCTGAGAGGATCGAACCTTTTTTCTGAGAAAAGAATCATATTTTGAAAGAAAGGAGACAGCACCGTGAGGAAGGTCGCTATTCAAAAAATCCAATCCATGCTTAAAGTGACTTGCGCTGTGCTGTCTTTTGGCGTGGTGCTAACGGCGATGCTGCTGGTCTATCGGCTGGCTCGCTCCATTCAGCCTGATGTACCTGAAATCGTGTTGACCTTTGAGGAAAGCCCTCGCTCTTTTGCGTCGGCGGCTCCGCAAACCGGTTCCGGCACAGAAGGGGGCGACTATTCCTTCTATCGCAAGGATTTTGAACCCGGCTTTGAGGTGGTAGACGATAAAGGCATCTGGATGGCAGAAACGCCGGTAGAAATCTTTAAGATTGCTTATGAAAATGGGGAGCAGCAGGTCACCGTTGATGGCGGCGACGATAAAGTGATTGCCCCCGGTACTGCGAATACTTATACCTTTACTTTGAAAAATACCGGCAATGTTCCTCTGGATTATACCATGAGCACCGAAGTGCTCTTTTCGGATCCGGAATTGACCTTGCCGGTTCAAGTGCGTATGAAGGACTATGAAGGCGGCTATCTTTGCGGCAACGCCGAGAAGATGGAGCATGCCTCGATTCTGAATGCGGTTTCCGATTCGGCCACCCTTGCCGCTCATTCCAATGCCGTGTATTCTTTGGAATGGGAATGGCCCTTTGAGCGGGGTGGGGCAGAGGAAGATGCCTATGATACCCTGCTGGGAGATCTGGCGGCGGAGCGGGATATTTCCATGACGGTGATCATCCGCACCCATGCCGAGGCCGAGATTCCCGATGCCGCTCCCGATACCGGCGACGATACCAATATAACCCTGATGATCATCATTGCTATTGCCGCATTGGCGATTGTTGTGATTTTGATTTTGCTACCCCGTTTGAAAAAGAAAGGTGACTCGGATGCCGAAGAAACCCCGCAAAACAACTAAACGAAAAACCCTTCGGTTTATTTTCCGTCTGCTGATTCTGACCGTTGTGGCCATTATTGCCGGTGTGGGGCTCTTTTCTTGGAATGCCGCCCGAGTGGCGGGCAATGCCCTGCCCATGCCCTTTGGCTATGGCGCTGCGGTGGTATTGTCCGGTAGTATGGAGCCGGAGCTTTCGGTGGATGATCTGGTGATCATCAAAAAGGCCGATACCTTTGAGGTAAACGATGTGGTGGTATATCAAAGCGGCAGCACCTTGGTGATTCATCGAATCATTCAGCTGGAGGGCGATATGGCTATTACTCAAGGGGATGCCAATAATGCTCCCGATGAGCCGGTCCCCCTTTCTTCCATTAAGGGCACCCTGGTATTCGCCATCCCCTTTGTGGGGGTCGTTACCCATATTGTGCAAAACCCTGTGGGCGTAATCTGCATTTTGGCGCTGGCGGTTCTCTTTTTGGAATTCTCTTATCAAAAAGAGAAAAAGAGCGATGAAACCGATCTGGAAAAGATCAAAGAAGAGATCCGCACTTTGCGGGCCGAAACCAAGCTTCATACCGATCTGGATATCACCATTAAAGATCTGGAACGCATGGAGCAAGAATATAAAGAGCAAAGCAAAGAATAGGGGAAGAACCCCTTAGGATGAAAGGAGGCGCAGCCGATGCAAGTAAAAAGAAAAGCAGATCCGTTGTTTATCATATTGGTTGTGCTGATTTCGTTGATTTTATTCAGCAGTACTTTAGTGGGCGGCTTTTATGCCCGCTATGTATCAAGGGCAGAGCAAGGGGATCAGGCAAGAGTGGCCAAATTCGATATCACCGAGACCGGCCAAGAATTTCAGCAGGCCTTTGCCATCAGCTTGGATCCTTCGGAAAATGCCGTGGTGAAAGAAGATGCGGTGATCCTTACCAACAACAGCGAGGTGGATGTGCGCTGTACCTTCAGCACCGACTCCACCGAAAATCTTCCCCTGGCTTATTCTTGGGCTTGCGAGGAGCTGGACGCAACGGTGGATGCCGTTAATAAGACCGTATCCTTTGTGATTGATTCTAATGCAACGGCAAAGGTCTTCGACCTTACCGTTGCGTGGGACCTTTCCCAAGCAGAACATTCGGAATTTATCTATAACCGTCAGGTAGACGGTGTGGTCTTAAAGATTCGATGCGAACAAATTGATTAGGAGTTTCCATGAAAGAGATTGTGATGCCAAAACTGAATAAGCGCAAGTGGGCATTGATCATTGCCATCTGCCTTGCGGTGGTGGTTTTGGGCGGCGTTGTGGGCGTTGGCGCCAAATACGTTAAGGATTTCTTTTCGGTGCAAAGCCAGCTTCGTGCCAATGAGTTTTTCTTTACCGTCGATCTTTTGGGTGATACCCAAGAATATGCCGATCTGACCAAGGAGATCCATCTCTTTGGCGGGGAGCAAAAGTCCTTATCCTTTAAGGTGCAGAATTTCTTCGATGACCTGCGGATCAACAATAAGAATATTACTTATACCGTTTCGGCGGATTGCAATACCGCCTATTCCGGCTATACCTTAACTAAGGGTGGCAATGCCTTGGCGCCATCTTATACCCTGACCAAAGATGCCGCTCAGGAGGATGCCTTTACCCTCACTTTGCCCACCGGCTATGCAGAACTGACCGGGAATTCCACCGTCACCGTTACGGTGAAATCTAATTCCCCTTATACCAAAACCATGAAACTGAACTTTGTGCTCCATGGTCAGCCGGAGCCGGTGATCTATCGCATGGAGGACCAGCCCGGTGCCACTTATGCCACCTTGGTAGTTATGGCGTCGGAGCCCATTGCCGCCAATGAATTGGCCATCGACTGGTCGGCGGTCAATAGCGCAAGCAATCTGCTGCAGATCGACACGAATAGTAAGCATGTATTGGACGGTTCCTTGGCGCTCACCACCAATGATCCCGAAACCGGCTTTTTAAATCAAGCCACTACCACCCAAGCCATGCAGCAAGATGAAAGTATTCTCATCTATTTCTTTAAAACCGATCCCACAAAGGATTATTCCACAATCGGCGATGTGATCGCCACCAAGAAAAATGGCGCTTATCAAGTTGTGATTCAAGAGCGCACCTGATTAATAAACCCTGATGGAGGACTCAAATGAGCAAGCATACAGCGAAAAAGCGAATATGGACCGGCATCGGAGCCTTGGCGGCGTTGGTGTTGCTTGTTTGCGCCCTGATGATGATTGGCGGCGTCAGCGCCAACCCCGATGTGAAGATGGGGGATACCGTCTCCATTACCTATTCGGTGGGCACCCTGCCCGGTGGCGGCAGTGTAACCGGCGCTTCGGTCAGCCAAAGCACTAATTATACGGTCAATTCCTCCGATTGTGTTGTGTTGGAGGAGCTGCGTCCCACCGTTGCAAACGGTCTGGATAGCGAGACCTTTGTTCAAGATGAAAAAGCCTATTCCTTCACCGGTTGGAAAATCTCTTCCTCCGCTGAAAAGATCCCCGGAAAATCCGTATTCCAGCCCGGCGACACCATCACCTCTGATGTGTTGGATCTGTATGTCTCCGGTGAAGGCGGCTCCTATACTCTGACCCTTGAGGCTCTCTGGGGTCAATGCTACTTTGTAGAGAATCCTTTTGAAAATATGACTTATTTGACCGGCGGCTTTGCGGTGGATACCGCAAACAGCGGCGCTGCTACCGGCGCTGCCGATTCCAATTCCGGTCTGATCAATACTGCCCCCAAGGCTTCTGTGGATAGCGTTTTTGAAGCCATCCGTGCAAAGGGAGAATCGGCCGACGCTTATGCCACCGTTGTGATGCTTACCGGCGATCTGGACTATTTTAAAGATACCGGCGTATCTTCTCATTATTTCGGCTATGCCGCCGACCCTGCCGGCAATCCTGTTTTTGCCTCGGCCACCTTCAAGAGCCTGGGTGATACCGCCTTTAATTTTAACTTTAAACCCTATGGCACCGGCGCCATTGATAGCAATACCGGCTTGGCAACCGGCCAGATTTATGGAAACCTGCGTTATGATAATATTAATTTTCTCCACGCAGAGAATACCCATGCTAATTGGCAATACAAAGTAACCACCAGCGGATATGACACGACGGCTGAGACGCAATACGGCGAGACCATCGGTTATGAATATGCATTGGATGCTGATACCGACCTTCCTTATTATTGCGAGTTTACCGCTCGTATGAACCAAAGCGTGCCCAAGTATCGCACTCATGCAATCCGCAATCTGCGCCTTGCTACTACCGATTATGCGGTGGTAAACGGCGGCCTCTATGCGGAGATTTCTGCCCGTCCCTTTGGTGATGTGCCGGAGGAACACAACCAAGTTTGGCGTTTTGGTCGAAATATCTATGTAAACGGTAATGTTCACGGTGGAAACGCAACAAGTGCCGTGGCTTCTCGCAACGGGGCCCTCAGTATCTTCTTTACCGGCGGAAAAATAACCGGTAGTTTAAGTGGTGCAGGCACCTATAATACCACCCAAGGCGATCGTAAGATTTATATACTGGGTCAGGAAACAACCTCTGAAGCATCCTATACCTTGGTTTCCGGTGCTCTTGTTGAAGAGGAGTTTGTAGATACCCCCACTACCTATTCCTACGATTCGAATGTTCCTACCTTGAATGGCGCTTTTTATGGTGCCCATTCCTTGTCATATACCGCAAATGCCTTAACGGGCGATATTAACATTATCGCTTCCAATGCCAATGTAAACGGTCTTATTTACGGTAGCTCAAACCGTGGAACGGTAACGGGAAATATCGTTATTGATTTTTATAATGTTGTTTCGGACCGTGCCGCCGCCTCCGATAACGTTTGGGCGGCAGGTCAAGCAACTGTAACGGGTTCTGTTTCCATTACGATTGATGGCGCCAAAACCAAACTGAAGGATGTATACGGCGGAAACCGCAGCTATGGTTCTGTTGGGAAAGATGTTAGCGTCACGGTGAAAAACGGAACCTTGACGACGGTGTATTGCGGCGGGCATACCTCTGCCACGGCAATTAAAGGAAATGTAACTGCTGCGATTGAAGGCGGAACCATCGGAACGGTTTATGCCACCGGTAATGCTGCTCCTGTTTCCGGAACCGTCCAAATCGATGTGACCGGCGGAAATATTACGAACCTGTATGGCGGTTGTAGCGACGGCACCTATGCCGGCGTGCCCAAGATTCATTTGAACGGCGGTAAAATCGCCACGGTCTATGGCGGAGGTAATAAGAATACCACCTCTGTAGCCGGTGTTGATTTGACGGTTGATGGAGCCACCATTACCAATAATCTTTTTGGTGGCGGTAACAACGGCTCGGTAGCCGGCGATGTGGCATTGGATATTATCAGCGGTACGATTACCGGCAATGTCTACGGCGGCGGAAACAGCGGCTCTGTGACCGGCAGTACCACTTTGACCATCACAGGCGGAACGATTTATAACGATTCGGATAGTTCTGGTCATATTTATGGCGGCGGTTATGCTGCAGCTTCGGTGGTGGGCGGCGATACCACGGTCACCATGACCGGCGGTTCGGCTGATCGTGTATACGGCGGCTCTCGATCCGGTACTGTGCAAAATGTTTTGGTATCTGTTTCCGGTGATTGCACCATCGGAAATCTGTATGGCGGCGGACATCAGGAATCTGCTGTAACCAATGGTACGATTGACGTAGATGTTTTTGGCAATGCAACCATCACCATCGTGTATGCCGGTGGCGATATGTGCAACTATGCCGGTATTCCTGATCTGGATATCACCGGCGGAACCATCAGCGAAAACGTATACGGCGGTTGCTATAGCGGAACGGTGTCGGCAACGGATGTTTATCTTTCCGGCACTACCATCGGCAATGCCGTTATTGGCGGTGGCAATTTGCCTGAAGCGGTTGTGGCGGGAAATTCCAATGTTATAATCGAGAATAATTGCCAAATCGGCGGTACCATTTATGGCGGTGGCCGTAATTCCATGGTCAACGGCAATGTTACCTTGACCATTTCTGATTCCACGATTAAACACGTTCGTGGCGGCGGTGTCGCATCCGGTGTAGGCGGGACCATCACCACCACGGTGACAAACTGTGCCGTTGGTGGCAGTCTTGCCGGCAGCGGCGGAGCCGATGATAGTACCGTAGGTGGCGATGTTACTTTTCTGGTGCAAAATTGCACCGGAATCGACGATATTTACGGTGCTTATAATGAGACCATATCCGGCAATGTGTATCTCACCGTTGAAGATACTTCCTTTGCCGATACAACGAACAATCGCCATATCTGGGGCGCCGGCTATGCCGACATTCATGCGGATGGTAGCGGCAACGGCGGAAATGTATATCTCACTGTCCAACGCACCAATGCGCAGTATATTTTCGGCGGTGGTCTTGAAAACAGTGTGGTTGAAGGCACTGCCTATGTGAATATTACCGATTGTAACGGTGAAAAATTCTGCGGCGGCGGTCATAAATCAACTGCTCAAGTGGGCGCTGTGGAAATGAATTTCCATAGCGGAACTGTTAATCGTCTGTTTGGCGGCGGGGTAGACGGCACCGTTGTGGGCGATGTGGTACTCAATGCCAATGGCGGTACCGTTAAGACTGATATTGGCGGCGGAAACCATACCGGCGGCTCCATCGGCGGCAATGTCACCGTGAATCTCAATGGAGTCAAAGCCAATAATAATGTATTTGGCGGCTCCCATAGTGGCGGCTCTATTGCCGGTCAAATTACCGTAAACGGCTACGCCGGTACAACGGTCAAATCCGTCCATGGCGGCCACTATGGCCCCGACTATGCAGGAAATACGGATGTTAATATCTATGGCGGAACCTATACCAATGTCTACGGCGGCGGTTATAACGGTGCTGTAAACGACACGCATATTCAGATCTGGAGCGGTACGATCGGCTATGTTTACGGCGGTGGCCGTGAGGTTGAAGCAACGGCAGTGAATACAAATGTTTTGGTGGATGCAAATGCAAGCGGTGCAGGCACCATCAGCATCCAGGGTATTCGTGGCGGCGGTAATGTGGGCGCTGTAAGCGGAAATGTCAATGTTACAGTCTCTGATGTGGCAGACGGGGAAAAGAAGATTACTTTGGGTATTTACGGCGAAGGTGCCGGTGTACTTACAGAAGGAAATCGTAATGTAATCTATGGCGGCGGTATCACCGGCGCTGTTGCAGGAACGGCCAATATCACCTTGTCTGACCTTAATGTAGGGAAGGGCACACAGCCCGTCTCCCTTTACGGTGGCGGTCAACAGTCTACCGCAACGGTGGGCAATGTGTTATGGGCTCTTCATAATGTTCAGGTTTTGGACACTGATGCAAGCGACGAGACCTGCTCCCGCTTCTTTGGCGGCGGCGAAGATGGCGCTGTGACCGGTTCCGTTCAAACAATCGTAACCGGTGATACCGTTTTTGATGCCGATTATTATGGTGGCGGCAACTATGGTACGGTTGGTTCGGTTACCAATCGGATCGGCGGAAATGCTCTCTTCCAGTTGGATTTCTTTGGCGCCGGATATATTAAAGATGCGGATCATGATGCGGCCGTAGGTTCGGCTCATACCATTTTTGACGGCACCGATATTCGTATTATGGGGGAGGCCTATGGTGCAGGCTTTGAGGCCACCACCGGCACCGTTCTTTTGGAAGTGAAAAACGGTCGATTTGGCGATTTCTCTCCCAATGATACCAATAACGGAAACATCTATGGAGGTGCTTATGCCGGTGCTGTGACCGGCACCACCACCGTTCTCTTTGAAGGAGAAGGCAGTGTGGAAACCGAGCGCTCTGTATACGGCGGCAGTCGAATGGTGGGTTCCACCAGTGCGGACACTGTGGTTACGCTCAGTAACCCCAATGCTGTGGTTAATCATTATCTCTTTGGTGGCGGTATTTCCGGCTCTATTTCCGGTGATGTGACCGTCAATATTAACGCAGGTACCGTCGGCTATCATGTTTACGGCGGAAGCTCCACCGCTAATGTGGGCGTTCAAGACGGGGATTCCACCGTTACCTTGAATATTCTGGGCGGCAATCTCAAGCAGATCTACGGCGGCGGCAAAGGTCATGCCGACGATGGATTGGACTCTCCCGTGGATAGTATCGTCTATGGTGATGTTATTTTGAATATTCGGGATGTGGCGGATGATGGCTATGCCATCAGCAAGCTTACCCGGATTTACGGCGGTGGTCATTCCGCAAAGGCAACGGTCTGCGGCGATATTACCACCAATCTGGAAAATGTAACTGTTACGGCCTTCTATGGCGGCGGTAACAGCGGCCCTGTTGAGGGCAATATCACCAATAATATTTTGAACCTGAATCCCCGCACCATCTATGATGGTGGTGATAAGCCGGTGCTGGAAAGCGGCATCTATTATCATGGCGGCGGATGCAACGGTACTGTGACCGGTAATATTTCCAACAATTGGACCGGTACGCTGGAAGGGGATACCGTTTCCTATGTCTATGAATATGTAGGCGGCGGCGAGAATTCTTCGGCCGTTGTGAATGGAAATATCACCAATACCTTGACCGGTGAAATGGGCGAGACTGCTACCGGCAGCCATAAGACCTCCGGTTTGGTTATTGGCTATGTATATTACGGTGGTTGCGTTGGATCAACGCTCAACGGGAATATTACCAACCTGATTACCGACATTGATATGCGCAAGCTGTATAGCGGCAGTAGTCTGTCCGGTACTTATTTCTACGGCGGAAGCTACAATGGAGTCATTAATGGTGATGTCAGCACCACCTTGAATGGCACCGATCCTCAGAATCAGAGCCAGCTTCGTACCATTTACAGTGCAAATGCCTATGGCGTGGTCAACGGTACATCCAATATGACCGTGTTGGGTAGCGTTTATAACGGCGGCGACTATTTGGTCGGCGGCGGACGCTTCGGCTCCACACGAGTGGAAACCACCAATGTATTGATCGATGGCCCCGGCTCCGATCTGGGCGATGTTTTCGGCGGCGGCCATGTGGGTAAAGTCATCGGTAATGCCGGAAAAGATGTTGCGGCAGATACCCATGTAACGGTGCTGAACGGAACCATCGACTATGTCTATGGCGGCGGATCCAGCTTAGATGCGGCAGTAGACGGAAATACCTTTGTTCAGATTGGTGATCCTTCTGTTGCACCCGAAAAATTAGTAATTGAGGGCGATGTCCACGGCGGTGGTTACAACGGCACTGTGGGTGGAAATGCTCGGATCGTGATGTATAACGGTACCATTAATAGTGAGATCTACGGTGCCGGTCGAGGCGAAGAAGAAAACGGCGGTGCTGTTTCCGGCTCTGTTACGATTCGTCTTTATGGCGGCACAGTAGGAAATGCCGTTTATGGCGGCGGCTATGGCAGTACTGCGAATGCCAGCGAAAGCGATATTGCTTTGATCGGTGCAGAGATCGGCAGTAATGTCTTTGGCGGCGGTTTCCGTGGCTCTGTTTATCAAACCAACGTGCAGATGGTAGGCGGCTCTGTGGGCAATAACGTCTATGGTGCCGGTACTGCTGCAGCATCTCAGGTTTATACCGCCAATGTGGTGGTGATCGGCGGTTCTATTGGCAACTCCATCTTTGGTGGAGGTAATGCAGGAAGCGTTGTGGATAACCCTATCACCAAGGCATTGGAAGGAAATACCAATGTTCTTGTTGAAGGCGATACCTCCTTCTCGCTGACTATCGATGATGTGGTTTATCATCCTGTTAACACCACATTGAACGGTCTGTATGGCGGTGGCTATACGGGTACGGTTGAGAATAATACCGGTGTTACCCTTCATGATATGTCCGGCAGTAACAAAGCATTGTGCAACGTGCAGGTCGGTACCGGCACCGGTACTACCCGTGCCATCTTCGGCGGCGGCCATCAAGGGCCGGTGAACGGTTCCACCTACGTACTTTTGGATAACTGTTATGTAGGAAAAACCCTTGGAGGCTCTGCTGTATACATCTTTGGCGGCGGTCGTAATACTAAGGCAACGGTAGGAAACGCCCATACCGTGTTCCGTAATATGACCTATTCCTCCAATGCGGGCCGTACCTTCGGCGGCGGCTATTATGGCGCCGTATTAAATGATTGCTCCTTTACCTTAGAAGGTGCTACCAATCATAACGGTACTCTGTTTGGCGGCGGCGAATATGCCCCTGTGGGCGGCACAGCCACCACCAGCATTCTGGACACCTCCCATTTGGAGGAGTGTCTGTACGCCGGCGGCCGTTATGCTGCGGCAACGGCTGGTAATACCCATGTCATTATTGATGCCTCTAAAACGCCTGTTTCCGGCAAATATACCTTGGAGCATACCCTCTTTGGCGGTGGAATTCTTGCTGAAGTGAAGGGGAATACCTTGGTTGAGTTTAAAAACGGCTCCGTTAACTATAGTGCCTTTGCAGGTGGCGATATTGCCCATGTGGGCGGCACCTCTACCATTAAGGTCAGCGGAGATTCTTATCTCAATACCAACCTTTATGGCGGTGGCCGTGGTAGAACCCGTCAGGCCAATGTAGGCAATACAGTAGTGGAAGTGACCGGAAATGCTTACATTAAAGGCGGCGTCTACGGCGGCGGCGAAGGCTTTAAGACCTTGGTTCATGGGACTACCGATGTGACCATTGATATGGATCATACCGTTACCGTGACCGAGCAGCTTGCCGATCTCAGTTCCCCCACCTCCGGTAAAACCGGGGTGACCATTGATGTGGCCGCCGGTACCGCCGGTACTATCGGTGGCAGCGTTTATGGCGGCGGAAACCGTGGTGCTGTTGGCGAAGGCTCTGTTATTGTCGGTACGAATGATGCTGAAATCACCACTCCCGGTAAAACGAAAGTGACCGTAAAGGGTGGCCATATTGTGGGCTCTGTTTTTGGCGGCGGTCGTGGTGAGCCTACAGCGGAAGAAACCTATCAGATCTCCATGGGTGCGGTGTTCGGTTCCACCGAAACCAACATTTATGGCGGATCGATCGGCGGTAAGGCCGGTGTAGGCGGTGTTTACGGCGGTGGCGAAAAGAGCCGTGTCTATGGTGCCGAAGGCACTAAGGTGGCGATTGTGAATATCGATGCCACCCAAATGGATGCGGATATTGCTATTCACGGTTCCGTCTTTGGCGGCGGCGACCGTGGTGAAGGCAAGACCATGAATACCTCGATTCCTACCACCGTAGGGGATGTAGAGGTGAATATCATCGGCGAAACTACTGCCGAGGCCCGTAATCAAGCCACTCAGATTTATATTAAGGATGGTGGCGTGTTTGGCGACGGAAACCTTTGTAAAACCGAAGGCACCCGTGTGATCAATATTCAGGATTTCGGTACCGGTGTAGAACCTCGTGCTGATGCAACGACCTTAAAAACTTTACATTCCATCCAGCGTGCCGATACCGTCAACCTTATCAATTCCGATGTGGTGTTAATCGGTCTGGAAGATACGCTGGATTCCGGTGATTATGAGACTTATTCCATCAGCCGTGTAGATGCCTTGTATTTGAAGGAAGGCAGCACCGTGAAATTGGATTCCATTGTGAAGTACCTGGGTGCTTTGCATAGCGATTATCAAGCAGAGCGTACCTTTATTGATAAAGGCTACAACAATGTGAATAACCAATACACCGGCCATGGCGGTCAGGTGGGAAATGTTGAAAAACTCACCGATGAAGAAATCGCAACTTATATCACCAATGATGTTACTCTTGCCAATAATCATACCGATTATAATACCGTTTGTATTGCCAACGGTCGTTATTTAACGATTGCAGACGAAAAGGGCGTTTACGGCCCTGTCACAGGTCTGTATACCTTGGAATTGCTTAATGCTGTTCCCGGAGAAGGTGGCGGCTTTGTGTATGGTGATATTACTACCAGTACCGGTGATTTTATCTGTACCACGCCCTATTCTGCATTGGCTCGTAGCGCCGATGGGTATATGGATGTTATTGATAATGTGGGCAAACTGGTGGATGAGCCGAAATACTCTTACTATTATTGGTATATCAGCGGTGATCAGGTGAACTATGATCTGTCGGTAGATGGTTATTTGGGCATCAATAAGCTGGACTATGCCGATAGCACAGCCTTTGCCTATGCTCAAAATGCCATTGACGGTGCGCCCCAGCCCTTACACTATGTGTTGGAGTCTGTTGCGGTCAATGATGTGTTGACCAATCTGCTGAATACCTATGATTTGGAAACCAGCGCTTCCGCCATTGCTTCCACCAATGAAAAAGCCATTGCTGTGGAATTTAAGTTGGCAGGGCAGTCTTTGGGCTTCTTGACCAAAACCAATGGCGGCCAGTGGGCGTTGCTCAACGGCGGAAATGCCGTAACCGGTCTGCAAGGTGTTCAGGTGGAAGAAAATGGCCAGATTGAAGCCAACTCCCTGCTCTATGACCTGGTAGACGGAACCAATAATCTGCTGGAAGTGGTGCTCTATCGCTCCCAAGCGGCGGATGATTGGACCGAGGGCATGGGTGTTACCATGACCATGAAGCTGTTCCAAGAAACGGCCGGTGAAACCTATCAGCCTGTTGAAAACGGTGCTCATACTCATGTGATCAATGCCACCATGGCTCTTCGCCGTGTGGTTCCCACTCAGGCGGTCTATACAGAAAACCGTCGGAATTATGTGGGTGTTGCAGGGTTGACGGATATTCGTATCAACGAGCATTCCTCCTTCACCGCCGAGATTCAAACGGATTATATTCCCAGCGCTTTCCCTGCTGAGGGCTCTACCTTTGTAACCTCTTTGAATATCTCTTCTTTGCCGGTAGGCACAAAGATTACATTGGCAGATCTTACGGGAGATACTCCGACCTTCTATTATTACATTAAAACGGTAGCGCAGAATGCGGTGAATCTGTCTGAATTCATGCAGATGGGCACCGAGATCAGAATTGCAGATCTGCCGGAAGCGCCCGCATTTGTGGAAGCCTATGAGGGTCAATCCTCTGAAATTGTAAATGAGCGCTTGCTGTTTGTCTTTGATTTTGAGCAGGTGGATGCCGGCTTTTGGACGTCCTTTAGCCCGGCGGATCCTCATACCGGAACCATCACCTTAAACCATCTCTATGATGGGCATGAAATCATGGTTTATAATAATGCCGATGGCTCTGCCTCTGTGGCAGAAACCATGAGCTATGGTGTTTATCCCACTGTAGAGGGTCTGGAATCCTTTACCATCGATTTCAGCGCCAATTCCGCAGATGGCGATGATGCCGGTGCCGATGATGCGACCGATGCCACCTTCCCGGTAAAAGGAGCCTCTCAGTTTGAGGTTGATCTGACGGAAAGCACCGTGGCAGCCGATACCCGCTATTATGAGGGTGAATTTGCGCTGAAACTGCAGATGTACTTAGATGATGATTTAACCACACCGGTTCCTATGCCGGATGGAATCGTCTTTGAGTGCAACGGCAAGCAGTTCTATCCCGATTACAGCAATGAATTTGCAGTTGTCGGTGTTAACGGTTATGGTACCCATACCGTTACCATGAATACTGATCTCTTTGGAATCGAAGGGGTCAGCGGAAAGGTAACACTGAAGGCGGAGGTTTATTCTGCCGCAGAAGCTACCTACCATAATAGCATTAATACCACTCGCACAGCGCAAGGGTATTTCCTGCTGGGTGATGCTTATGATCATCACTTGCTGATCCATAGTGAGAATCGAGCCACCAATTTGTTGTTGGATCGGGGAGAGACCTTGTCCTTTACCCTCACAACGTTGGTGACCAATGAGACCGACCCCTCCTCGGAGGAACTTCCTGAAGAGGATGCTATCGTATCGGTAGAAGCCTATCGAAAGGTAGAGGGGGCGTACAAAGAACCTGTAGATTTGGGTAAACTGTTCACAGAAGGGCATCTTGCTCTGGCTCAAACCGATGGTGAGGCAGTTGCCAACGATTGGTTGGTTCATAACACGGCAGAAGCCGGAACCTATCGTTTGGTCTTTACCTTTGCCAATCGGGTGGAGTATCTCTATTTTGTAATCAATTAAAAAATCTCCGCAGCACATGAGT
>JAZQFD010000008.1:0-22986 GCA_045539335.1 Eubacteriales bacterium | reverse complement strand
GTGATCAGCGATACCTCCTCGGAGATCTATGATCAGTATCTTCAATCCAATGATCAGCCTTCGGGTATTAAATCCTATGGCGAAATGGTGGATCTGCTTTTGGCCTATTACCGCAATTTTAATGAAGTATAAGCCAATCGCCTCGGTGTAAATTTACACCGAAGCGATTTCTTTTAAAGAAACGATTTCATAGCCCTCAGCCCGCAAACGGTCGATGAGTTCCCCTAAGATCTTTGCATTGGTGGCAGAGGTGGAATGCAGGAGAAGCACACAGCCGTTGTGCATCCGGCTCATAGTTTTATCAAGGGCTTTTTCGGGGTTGGGTTGATCCTCCTGCACCCAATCGTAATAAGCAAAGGTCCAAAAAACCGAAGTCAGCCCCAGCTGTTCATTGTATTCCAGCGTCCGTCGGGAAAACCGTCCGCAGGGAAAGCGGAAATAGCCGGATGGTTCCAGTCCCAAGGGGGTCAGCAGGTCGTTCCAGCCGTCGATTTGCTTGCGATAGGTGGCAAGGTCGGTCAATTTGGTCATATCCGCATGGTTTAAGGTATGATTGCCGATGATATGCCCCTCTGCCGCCATCCGCTGTACCAATGGGCCGTTTTGCTTCACAAAGTTTCCGTCCAAAAAGAAGGCGGCAGAGACCTCCTTTTCCTTCAAGGTGTCTAAAATAGGGGTATGATAGCCGTTATCGAAGCCTGCATCAAAGGTGATGGAGACTCTTTTCTGATCGCCGCTCCCCCCATAGATCACCGAGTATCCCTCCAAGGGTACCTCATTGGCCACCTGCGGAGGAGTGTGGGTTTCATTGGGAGTGAAATACCAATCGTAACCGGTGGTGTCGGATAGGTTGCCTCCGGCGCTCATTAAAAAAAGCATGCTCACCAGCAATAGAGGAATCCCTAAATAAATCATCAAATCTTTGCCTTTTACCATCTTGATCGCTCCTTTTTTCATATTGTTTGCAAAAGGGGCAAAAATATCCGTGAATTTTAGCGAAAATAGATATGGTAATTTTAAAAGAGGTCTGTTATAATCTTTTTTGGATTTTTTAATTAATGCGTGGAGAGTCGAACCTGCCACGGTTTATCTCGGCGCATTTTCCCGCCTTGCTTTCGTTCATTTTTGTAAGGCGTCAGCCTTACTGCAAATTTCACGATACACCTTTCGAAAAAATGCGCTCGAGATAAACTCTTCGACCTGTCAAATTTAATTTTTTCGGAGAGGTGAAGTCGAAGAATGCAGTAATACTGCCGTATTACAAATGATGAGACGAGAAAAAACGAAAAAATTTATTTTGTCAGGCGTGGTGTGTTCAACTCTCCACGCATTAAAGTAAGGCCTCCAACACCTTTTGAATTTTTTTGGCCATCAGATAAAAGCCAAGGTCGGTGGGGTGAGTGCCGTCCACCGTAGCGCAATCCCAAAGGTCAATGGATTTAAAAAAGGTGCTTCCGTCAATGAAATAAACATTGCGATCCCCTTCTGCCATGGCCCGCTCATAAGTCTTGCGAATCACCGCACGGCGAGGAGCAAACTGCGCCTCTTTTCCCATGGCGGGGGAAGAAATCAAGAGGATGGGCAGATCCGGCTGAGCCTCTCTTACCGTTTTATAAAAGGGATAATGGGTCGCTTGCAGGTGGGCAAGGTTGGGGGTATTATGGTCATAATCACAGACAAACACGCTCATTTCCTGCTTAGCGATATACTCTGCCATGGTCTGCTCCCCTTTGGCATTGCCCGAAAAGCCCAGATTGATATGGTCGGTATCCAAAAGAACGCTGAGCATCCCCTGATAGCTATTGCCGGGGCGGGAGGCGCAACCCCCTTGGGTAATGGAGGAGCCGTAATACAGCACCGGCTTTGGGTGCTTATAGGGAGCGGGGCTTTCCACAAAGCTTCCCTTCCGCAGGGCGATATAAACCTCCGAAACCTCATCATAGAGAGGGAAATTCAAGGTATATTCCGCCAACGCCCCATCGGTTGCAAAGGGCTCGCTGAACCCCTCTTGGCAGGTCACCTGGGGGCGATAGGTATGATAATAAGTGGGGCGAAGGTCCCCCTCCTGCTTGCGATAAAGGTCAAAGCCCGACTGACCGGTGCGGGGCATATGGCGCATACAGGCTCGATTTTTTTGAACCACCTTGATGCCGATAAAATCCGAATCGGTCACAAAGCGGATCCGCCCGCCGGCGGTGCAACGATTGAGACTCTCCACGCCGGCGCTCACCGTCTTTGCCACCTCCTCGGGCATTCTTAAATAACACCCGCTTTGGTCATCGTAAAACACGCCGTATAAAGCAAAGGGCGCATTTTTTGCATCCAGCCAGATGAGGTTTTCTTCGGTAATCTCGGAAGGAACATTAAAATTAGGATCCAGTTGTTCGATACTAACCATTTTTAAAAATAGATCGGGCCATCGCCATAATCATGGGGATGCTGATGGGCCGAATAATCCTCCTCGGTACCAATCTCCACCTTTACCTCCAGACCCCAATGATCGGAGATGTTGCCGGGGGCAACGCCGTCTTCGGGATCGTCATAGGTGGTATAGTCAAAGCCATAATGGGTCACCTTCATATGGGGATGAGGCTTTGCCATCAGAAAATCGATTTGCGGATGGGTATCATTGACCTCCGGCAAGGGGCGACCCTGCCCAAAGGCCAGATTATGGCCGCTCTTCATACCGCCGAAGGTAACGGTATCCTTCATATTCATGGCCATATCCCGCAGGTCGATCACCGAATCCCAGGAAAAATCCATAAACTCATTGTATTTTTCGGTGCGATAATACGCATTGTAATCGCCGCCGATAAAGGCATAGCTATCCTTGGGCAGCGCATCCAGCACCCGATTAAGCTGCTGCTGGGAGCGAATCCGCACCTGCTGGCCGAAGCCGAAATGATTGGAGAAGCAGAAAAATTCCTGCTCGCTTTCCTTTTCCTTCAGCCGCACCCAAGAAACCACACGACCGTATTCCGCCGGATTATCATAGGAGGGGGTGGGCATCTCCGGGGTTTCGGACAGCCAGAAAAAGCCGTGATCCAGACAGTCGTACTTTTCCTTCTTCCAAAGAATGGGCGTGCCTTCGTTGGCGCCGGGGAGGCCGACGGGTCCCCGAGGGCGGAACACAAAATCATACCGATCGGAAAGCCAATCCTCAAAGGATTTGATCCAGCCCTCTCTGGCTTCTTGCGCCAGAATAACATCGGGATCCAACCGGTCCACCATCGCCTTGAAGCGGCGGCAGCGATCGTATAACAGCCGATTTTTGGGATCCCCTGCTTTGCCGGGCAGACGGCTGCCGGAATGGCGCAAGTTTTGAACTAAAAAGTGAATTTTGATGCTCATAACTCCAATTCTCCTAAAATGCCATAGTGATCGGAGGGAAACTTTCCATCATAGGTTTCGGTCAGCCGTTGATAACGGCAGGGCGTGATCCCATCCGTCACAAAAATATAATCGATTTGTGCATTGTCCACCGTACCGTATTTATGGAAGGTAGTAGCGGAATCCTGCGCCGTTGCGGCATTCACATTGGTAAAGTACTTGGTCAACTCCCCATACGCCACATCGGTGGGGCGCAGGTTGAAATCGCCGGTGATCATGGTGGGGCAATCCAGCGCTTTCGCCTTTTGCGCCAAAACGGCGGCGCTTTTGAGCTGACCCTCATTCCCAAAGCCAAAGTGGGTGGTGATATGGGCAAAGATCGTTCCGGTTTCTTTATCTTTGAGCTTGACCCAAAGGGCATTGCGGGGATAGCCTAAGGTATCCCAGCCTTGAGATTCCTCCTCGGGGGTATCGGACAGCCAAAAAACGCCCTTTCCCAAGCATTCAAATTTTTCTTTTTTCCAAATCAGAGCAGGCCCTTCCGGCTTGCCGGTGGTGGAGCGATAGACCTGATAAATCTCATAGTCGGCAGAGAAGGCTTCTTTTAAAAACTCCGCCCAAACGGGCTTGATCTCTTGAAAGCCAACGGTATCGGCATGGTACTTTTCCATCAGCGCCTTCACACGAGGTGCCCGCTCCTCCACACTATGACCGTTGGAATCGTTGGAGCAGCGAATATTCTGAGAGATGATTGTAAGCTTCATAGATTACTCCTTATTTTCAAGCAAAACGGTGGCCAACACCTGATTATGGTCGCTGATACGGGCTTTACCATACTTACCGTCTGCCACACGATAGCCCAAAAGCTTTTGACCAACGCCATTGGTAAAGATCATTTCGGTGATGGCGGGGATCTTCACTTCACCATCATAGCCTTGATAGGTGGGAGCAAAGTTTTGAGTGGCAACGGCTATGCGAATGTCGGTGAGTTTTTCGCTCAGGGTTTGGTAGGGCACACTCTCCAGATTGCCGGCATAACCCATAAAGAAGAAGGGCAGTTCTCCATACTTTTCGGCTTCATCCAGCACCTTTTGAGCCGCCGTTTGGGAGCAAAGCTTGCCACTGACGACGCAGACCTTTTGATGGGTATGTTGATTCTCAAAAACCGCCAAAGTGCCCGCATCCCCATCCAGATCCACATCCTTTTCCTCTACCGGCACAAAGCGATCAGAGCGATAGCAGATGGGATTGGGGGCTTTTCCTGCATAAGTAAAGCGGGTATAATGAGCAGGCCACTCCGAAAGGAAGTCTTCCGTTGCACCCTGCATGGCAAAAAGGTCACAGTCGGTGGTATATTCCAAAATAGACTTTGTATACTTATTGCGAGCCGTTACAGTCAGCCGCTCGGTTTCGGGGCTGTCGGCATGGATATCCAAGGAGCCCAGCCGCAGCTTATCCTGAATTTCAAACTCGCCGTAGATACCAAAATGGTCGGAGGCGAAATAACCGTCAAACAGTTCGTCCATCAAGTGATAGGTCAGAGGTTTAATGGTATTTTTGGTATAGAAAATAAAGTCGATGGGAGAACCTTCCCGCCCATGCTTATAGCCGGTAAAGGTGGTGCGGGGGTCGTTGACGGTATCTACATTCAAATCCCCCAAGGTTTTCACCATATCCCGATAGCCGACGCTGGTATTATTAAAATTAAAGTCGGCGGTGACGATGGCGGCATCGATGCCCGCCTCTCGAATATGGTCTTTAATCAGTTGATTGGACAGGCGATGGCGCTCGTCCCCAAAACTGTAATGGGTATTAAAATAAGTAAAGGTGTGGCCGGTCTCTCTATCTTTTAAGGTCGCCCACATACAGATCCGATAATCATTATAGCCGGAGCCGATATCCCAGCTATGGGATTGAATATGCGGGGTGGGAGACAGCCAGAAGTAGCCCTTATCCAGGCAGTCAAAACGACTTTTACGCCACATCATGGTGGTGGCTTCTTGACCGTGATCCGAGCGGTATTGATGGTGAATCTCATATTCTGCGCTGAAATTCTCTTGGATCATATCCAGCCAGCGGGCCCGGATCTCCTGAAAGCCCACAATGTCGGGATCGTACTTTTGGATCAGCGAACGAATACGAGGCATACGGTCAGCCACCATATGGTTGGGGCCGTCGTTGCTGTGGCGAACATTTTGAGAAATAACCTTGATTTTCATCTTTTGATCTCCTTTCAAAGCACCTTCTCTTTCATGGTTTAATCATACTTTTTTTGGCAATCAATGTCAAGGAGATTCCTCCATAAAGATAAAAAAATGCCGAAAGTCTTTTGGACTTTCGGCATTATTTTAACCGAGAACAGCGTTCAGCACCTCATAAGAACAGGGGCGCATATTCTTCATATACTCGATCACATAGGGAGTAATGATCTCGTAGCCACTGGCATCGGGATGGGTACCATCATTGGTATGCTCATCGGTATCAAAGGCCAGTGCGGTATTCAAGGCTTCGTTGTTGTACATATCCAGATAGGAGATGCCCCACTTTTCACAGATCTCTTCTGCAATCGCATAGATCTGAGCGTGAGCCGCCTTATCATTGCGCAGCTTCATCACGCTGGTAAAGCCGATGGCGGCATTATCACCGTAAAGCTGGATGGCCTTATAGATGGTATACTCCAATCCGCCTGCAAAGGTGGACTGATCAAAGGTGGCAGGATCGAAGGAATCGCTGACCGTGCCCACCGAGGACATCTTGCTGACATCGTTGGTACCGCCCTCCAGCAATACATAGCGGAAGTCGGTTTCGGTGTAACCGTCCAGCAGCTTATGAATGGAATCATAAGTGGCGTGATCGTAGTTACAGAAGTACCAGCCACTGGTGCCGGCATTGGTAACGATCATGCCCGTATCCCGCCGAATGCGAGCTGCCCAGCCGCCCTTACCGTCGGGGAAGGTGGTGGCCGCTTCATCACGGGAATATAAACCATGGTTAATGGAGTCGCCGGCGAAAAGTCCGGCATTATCCGCAAAGGGATTGGGAACATCGGCATCGGCGATACCGGTAAGAGTGGTATATTCTGCCACATCAAAGGCCTGATTCTTCATGATCAGGTATTTGCCCTCCATGGTCACCGGCACATTGATTCGCACCGAAGAAACCCCTTGAGGCACCTGATAGCTGAGAATGGTCATGCCCTCGGCAAAGGTATCCACTCGAGTCATGTTGGTCTGGTTGATCAGTTCCACGGCATTGCCGCTCTGATCATAGGCATAGCCCTGCACCACCTGAGCGGTGGAAACGGGGCCCAGCGTCAATACATCGCCGCTGACCACCGGAATGGCATGAGTCAGGTTGAAGGCCGCAGAATCGGCGGTCACGCCCTTCCAATCCACTGCTTTTCCCGATTGATCCAGCAGGGAATCATAGAGATTGACGCCCTTTTGATTATCCATATAACCATAATAGGTGGCGGTATCCATTTCTTGACCCAAGGAGACCAAGAAGCGATCTGCATGGGTAGCGTTTGCATAGACCTTCACCGTTCCCTTTTCGGCGGCGGTATAAGAGTAGATCTTATAATCGGAGCCGAAGGAATCCACGGCGGTCACACCACCGGCGCCCACATTGGTAGCGCTGGTAGTTTCGCCGGTAAAGGTCAGCATGGTTGCTTGAGAAGAAGCAACGGGGCCAAACCAAACGGTCTCTCCCTCATTGACGGCAAAGGCAACCTCCGCTTGCTGCAGAGTGCCGATTAAGTCAGACGAGCTAAAGACAGTAGTTTTCCGCACCCACTCCCGCAACGCCGGTTGTGGAAGTCAAGGTGGGAACAGTAACGACCTTGGTGTTTTCTGCCAAGGTATCCAAGCCCTTCACCAAGAGGGTAAAGGCAGGATTGCTGCCATTTTGCTTATAGGTTACATAGCGGGTCACCATGCTGGCAGGGAACACATACTGGATAGGCTCATCCAAGCCATCGCAGGTCAGGGTTACCTTAAAGGTTACCAAGTCGCTGGCGGCATTGCTATCCAAGAGGGCATAAGCATCCGCATTGGCAAAGTTCACACGATAACCGAATTTCACCTGATGATTCTCGGTATCTTCCTTCTTGCCGGCGCTTTCAACCGCATACTTGAACAGGCGATAAACCTCACCGTCTGCCAAAGACATCTGTCTATTATTTTCTGCCAAGAACAGGGTTTCGGCGCTCAAGGTGGCAGAACCGTCGGTATTGTCATAAACCTGACCGTCGGCCATTAAGGTATCGGCGGAAAGATCATTACCATTAAGATCCAGCGTTACACCGGCATTTACGATGATTTCATCTTCTGCAAGATCCATCACCATCTCAACGGTCTGGCCTTTGAAGGCATAATCCAGCGCATTGCTCAGATTATTGAGACCATAGCGGTAAACGGTGCCCTTTTCAGCGTTGACGGCATGAACGGGGCGATAATAATCGCTCACCAAATACCAATCGGGCAAGGTGCCGTCGGCATCAACCTTATTCATGGAATCCAGAATAGCGTTAACGGTCAATGCGGCCACAGCAGTGGTCACAGCCGTGCTTTCGGTGGCAGGATCCTCTGCACCGTTATGATACACAAAGTAGGTCACATTGGTATCTGCCGTTGCCGTGCCCAGCGTCAGTGCCGAGGTGGTGATGGCGGCGGCAGAGCGAGCCACAAACAGTTTGGGCATTGCCGTTAAGGCGGCAGAATCCTTGGTCTCCAAGGTGCCCACGCCGTATGCATTGCCGGAGGCAAACACATTGTCGATAGACATGGTGGTAACAGCAGACTCAGAAGAGTTGAAGTTACCCAAAATGGAACTGGTACCGGTGGTGGCAGCAGATGCCAGCAGGGTACAATCCACAGCAGCTACATTATTGTAGGTCAAGGTCTTGGTCTTATCATGGTGAGAGCCCACGATAAAGGAGATGGAAGGTGCGGTGGAATGCTCATTTTGCACCGCAATGGTGGAGTTATAAGCCACCACATTTTCCATATAGGTGGTGGTGTTCAGATAGCCGGCAAACAAGCCCACATAAGAGGAGGTGGTTCCGGCGGTGCAGTTGATCTCCGAATTGCCAACGGAAGAGTTGGTAATGGAGATGGTACGATCAGCAGCACTAACCCAATCAATAAACATACCCATGTTCACGCCACTGACACTGTTGCAACGGGAATTAAGAACATGCACATTATCGATGGTGGTGCAATAGGTGGTGCCGGCGGGCATTACTCCATCGGCAACGCCCAGCTCAGCACTGCCGTTCATAATAATAGCCTGAGAGGTCCACTTGGAGGTACTGTATGTGGTATACCGAGCATCTACCTGAGCATTATCAAAGGTCAGGTTGCTCAGCTTACCCAGCAGGGTGCCCCACAGGAAGGAGTGCTCATCCTTAAAGTTGCGCACAGTGTGGTTCAAACCGTCGATGGCGCAGTTGAGCACGTTGTAGTTCCGGCCGGTACGGTAGCCCTGTGCCATACCGTTGTACAGGTTGGCAGACAGCTCTTGCATGGTGGCAAAGGAGGTGCCGTCGGCATTCAATTTATAACCCACGTAAGTGGTGGTATCGCCGGACTTAGAGTTATAGGTGCTTCTGTAATCGTCCGCATTGCTGCCTACATAACCCAGATAGGTGGGCGTATAACCCACGCCTTCGGTGTAGGTTGCAAGACCGGTGTAGTCCCAATCGGCCATATCCAGATCAGCGGTGATCAGAATGGTATCGCTGCCCAGGAAGTTCCAAACCATGTAGTTTCGGTCGCCGGACAGGCCGGTTTCATAATACCGTCTGGAGCCTACCTGCATATTGGTCTTGATCAGTTCCGCAACACTGTTGATCTGATAGATGGCAACATTATCGTCACGGGTGGCACGGCTGGCCAAGGGGATCTCATAAACCGAAGCATCGGCCTCAAAGACCATGGACTCCAGCTCGCCGTGGATATACAATTCGGTAGAGTCTGCCGCAGGCATCCAACCGGCGGTGATAATCGCCCATTGCTGGGTGGTGATCTTTTGACCGTTGGGCTGGTAAGCCAACCGCCCGGTACTCAGATCGGTATAGAATTCATAGGTGCCGGCGTAGGTATTGGTGGTGGCATCGGGATCGATGCGATTGAAGGTAATCTTATGACCCAAGGGCACTCGATTGCCGTTCTCCACATACCAGCCGCCTTCCATCATTTCGATGGCTTTATCCAGGGTCAGACCGTTTACGGTGGTGGATGCAATGGTCTGCTTATTGGAAACGGTGGTAATGGTACCGTCGGTATAGTAGTTACCGTCTTTTACCGTTGCTTCAGCAGAGAAGACGCTGCCTTGATCATAAATCAAAGAAGTCAAGGGAGCCGCAGCAGCCGTGCCGCTCTTGCCGGTTACATTACCCACATAGATGCTGCCCACATCGGTAGCAGCGCTGGAGCTGATGCGGTAAACATTGGCAACGGCGGCAAAGGAGGCGCCCACATCGCTGTCGGTTTCACTGATCACATGGCAATCAAAGACGGCCACGTTATTCAGCACCAGACCCAAGGTGCCGCTGCTCTTATCCACACGGCCCAGCAGCATGCTGTTGTAGTTGCCCAAATTCTTGGCGTTGATGGTACAGCCTTGTACGATCACATTATCCAAGGTGATGCAATCGGTGGGATAGCCGGAGGCAGGAGAAGCCATCAAACCGCCTACCAAGCCCATATACTGGGCACCGTCAGCAGTGGCATTGATGGTACAGTCGATCACCGAGCAATCATAAACCTTGAAGCAACGGTTACCGTTGCTGGCCATACCTGCCAAAATTCCGCCCACAGATGTGGCGCTACTGGTGAAGGTACCGCCGATCACATGGACATTCTCCATGATTACGCCGCCTTCTTCCACGCCGTGGAGCACAATACCGTCATAGCCCAAAGAGCTGGTCACGGTGGGGTTCACAAAGGTTACATTCTTAAATTCGCCCACCCAATAGGTAGCAAAGCAGTTGGTATCGTTAAAACCGGTGATGGTGTGACCCAAACCGTCGAAATTAACTGCCATGGTTGCATAGAAAGATGCATGGTTGTTAAAGTTATCAAAATCTGCTGCAAAGGCAGATGCACCGCCGGGATAATCGGCAATATCCAAATCCTCAGTCAGATAAATGGTATCAAAGGTATCGAAGTTCAAGCGATCCAAGGTGGCGGATTCAACAAAGCAGGGGTTGCCGTAATTGGATGCTCTGATCACACCGCTTACTGCTGCGAATTTGTAATATCCTTCGGCATACCGATCGGCGCTGGCGGCCCAAACCAACTCTTCCAGAGTGGAGATCTTATAGGCTTTGACGCCGTCGTCCTTAAATGCGGTCATAACAGAAGGCAGAGAATCGACATCCAGATCTGCAGGCTTTGCCTCTGCTTCCACAGGAGCATATTTCTTAACGGTTGTAATCTGATAAGTTGCAATCTTATCGGAAAGACCGCTTCCGGTTTCACTGCCGGCGATCTTCACATCCAAGATCACGCAAGCGCCGTTGGATGCACTCATAGGTGCTCTTGCAGTGAGTTTTACGGTAAAGAGATCGGTGGCGGCGGTAATATTGGAGCCGGTATTCTCGGAGAAGGCGATCTCCAAAGCCCCGTTTTCCGGTCTGGGCTCTGCGACCATAGCATTCTCAGCCACCCAAGTAAAGGAGCTTTCCTGCAGATTAACGGCATCCTCATTGGCCGACAGGATCATATTTACTGCTGCCAGATTGGCGCCGGCCTTTAAGCCAACGGTAGCGGTGATCACATCACCGGGGGCATAAGCAGCTTTATCAAAAGTTACATAGAAGGGGGCTTCGGTTTTGGCGGTATAGGTAGCAGCAGCGGTATAACGCTCATTGCTCCAATCATAGCCTGCCGCATAAACGGTATCGCCGGAGACCCAGTTGGTGCTCTTCAAATATGCAAGGTCACCCTCAGACAACGCCAATTTTCCGGTTACATCGGTGGCAAAAGGAGTGCCGCCGAAGGTCACGGTAACAGGCAGAGTCTGGCCGCTTGCGGCGGGAACAGGATTGCCCTGCAGGTCGATTACCCAATCAAAGGAGTCGGTGGCATTATTCAAGGCTGCAACGGCGGCACCGGCGTTATAACCTTCTACACCGCTACTATTGGCAACGGTGGTGCCGGAGGCTCCGCTCTTAGACATCAGCATAGCCACATTGGCATCGGTCACACAGGAGGTGATGGAGGTGGTGCCCACCTTATTGTTGGTGTTCACAACCAAATTCTCCATGGGTACCGTAGCGCCATGGGTATCTGCACTGCTGACGTTACCGGCAGCAAACACATTGGTCACGGTGACATTACCGCTGGCGGCATTGCCGATGGTGGTCAAGATACCGGCGGCGCTGATAACAGGAGCCGCAAAGGTATTGTTGGCCGCCACAATATTATTGATGGTAACAGTGGGCTTCTGACTGCTGTTGATATGACCAAACAGCAGGGAGTTGCCGGTAGTGGTTGCCACAGGATCGGCAATGGTTACGGTATTCCCCACTGCCACACAGTTTTCAGCCGTAAAGGTGGTGCCGCCCCAGCGACCCACATACAAACCTACACCAAATGCATCGGCAGCCGTACACTCCAAAGAAGAATCCACAATGGAGCAATTCTCAAAACTGACATTACGGTTGATCTTATTGGGATAAGCGATAAAGAGACCGCATCCGCTGACGGGAGAAACCAGAGAGCAGTTTACCAAATGCACGTTCTCAAAGCTGACACCGCCGATTTCAGCGCCCTTACAAACAACGGCAGGGCTGTACTGGGTGCGGGGTGCTGCAACGACATGGCAATCCACCATGTTCAAGTTTTTGATCATACCAAGGGCGTTACCTGCAATAAAGGCTTCGGTATCCTCAAAGCCCTTCACGGTATGGCCCAAACCGTCCAACACAAAGGAAGGGGTGGTATAATAGTTATCATTGGCATTGAATCCATCATATTCCTCGGCAAAATCTCTGCCGGGATTCTCTGCCTGCCAAGCGGCAATATCCAGATCACAAGTGATATAAATCACATTATAGGTAGACAAATCCCCTCGATCAAAGCCGGTATCATAGAACTTTTCGTGGATATTATTAGTGGCGCCGCTGGCCGACAAAGAGTCTGCCGAAACACTCACTTTGGTACCCACAAACTCTGCAGAGGCGGCTTTGATCAGTTCATCCACACTGTCGATCTTATAAGCCGTTACAGAATCGTTCTTTAAGGCTTCACTGGCACGAGGCATCGCATCCAGTTCTTCTTGTGAGGGACCTTCTGCGGCTGCGGGCATAGCAAAGCAGGTCATCATGGAAATGACCATCACAATTGCCAGCAAGGCAGAAATTCCATTCTTTTTCTTCATTTTCAAGGGGTTCAGCCTCCTTTAGAATAATGCGCAGGAAATAACATTCCAGTATTGATTCATTTTACCATTTTTTCTTAAAAAATTGGATGTCTTTATGTTGTTTTTAACAAACATCTTGTGACATCTCCCCTTTTTCTTTCTCTTTTATTTGACAAGTTCTCTGATAATCGGTAAAATAGACTTATCAACCATCAGGAGCACCTATGAACTATATTATTTTCGACATGGAATGGAATCAGCCCTTCTCCAAAGAGTCGGCCATCCATTCTCCTATTTATCTTTCCGGCGAGATCATCCAGATCGGCGCCATCAAAATGAACGAGCGGGGCAAGGCCATCGATTGCATTGACCTGTTGATCGCCCCCACCTTTTATAAGAAACTGCATTATCGCATCAAAAAGATCACCGGCATTGATCAAAAAATGCTGGTGGGCAAGCCGGATTTCAAAGCAGCCATCCGGACCTTTCGGGATTGGTGCGGCGAGGATTGCATTCTTCTTTCTTGGGGCTACGATGATATTCAAATCTTGAAGGACAACCTGCTGATGCACAGCATGGACGAGAGTTGGTTGCCTCCTTGCCTGAACCTGCAAGGGATCTACAATCATCAGATTTCCCATGAAAACCGCCAGTTTTCCTTGGAACACGCCTTGGAGCAGCTGAAACTCCAATCGGATCTGCCCGCCCATAATGCCTTTAATGACGCCATTGACACCGCTCGGGTGGCTCGTGCCCTCAATCTCAAAAAGGGCATCCGCCACTATGATGAACTCAACGGCGTCCTTTGGAACAGCATGCACAGCATCAAGGAGGTCTTCTCCCCCTTTCGTTCCCGAGAGCATGCCTTCAACGACCCTCGCCTGTTGCGGGTCACCTGTCCGGTTTGCGGCAAAAGCCTCAAAATCCGCTCCTATACCCGAGTGGATGAGAAAAACGCCTTTGCCGAGGTCAAAACCAAGCATGGAATCCTTTCGGTAAAGCTGAAGGCCATGCAAAACCATCACCGAAGGTTTTATATCAAACGAACCATTCGGTTCTTATAAGAAAAACGCCTGCGCTTTTGCGTGTTATCCTTAATGGAGAACACGCAACGATATAAATCCCTGACGGGATTTGCGAGATTCCCTTCGGGAGCGATATAAGGCTATGCCTTGCGATATGCTCCCCAGGAGCGTGAAGGGATTTATATTATATCGCATTGGCGCAAAGCGACAATATATCGCACGAGCAAAGCGAGTATATCGCATTTGCTTGCAAATATATCGCCCAACAAAAAAGAGAGAGCATTTCGGCAATAAACCGATTTGTTCTCTCTTTTGTCATTATAGGGATTTAAGCGAACCCATTCCGCATTACAAATGCGGTGCTTGCGCTTTGCGCAAAGGAAAAATTTCCCGTTAAGAACATCACCCATTGCACAGTTGTTTTTCTTATTGGATAATCAATTCCATATATATGCCATGATGATCGGAGCAGTAGTTTCCGTCGATGGGTTCATCCATTACTTTATAGGCCTCATTCAGAATCTTCTCGCCCCGCAGGAAGCCATAATCAATTCGTTTCTGTTCCTCTTTTGCAACCGCCCCAAAATTATGGTAGGTGCCGGTAAAGTCCTTTTTCTCTGCCGCCGCATCCCTGAGATAGGAGGTCAATTCGGTATATTCCTCCGACTGGTCGGTGCAATTGAAATCCCCCATGATCAAAGCGGGAGTGTCTCCGCAGATCGCTTCCATCTGCGCCTTTAGCAGTTGAGCCGATTTGAGACGCACATCTGCCTTTGTATCGAAATGGGTGTTGAACACAAAGAATTCCTGACCGGTGGTCCGCTCCTTCAGTTTGACCCAGATGGTAATACGATAATAGCGAGATTCCTCCCACTTCGACTCGGTCTCCGGCGTATCAGACATCCAAAAGACCCCTTGATCCAAAGCCTCAAACTTATCAAGCTTCCAGCAGATGGTCAAGCCCTCTTTGTCGCTCTTACTGCGGTATTTGGTATAACTGTCGTATTCATCGGAAAGAAGCAGCTTGGGCAGGGTCTGAACCCACCAAGACCGCATTTCCTGAAAGCCAATCACATCGGCATCATAGTTTTCCAGAATGGTATACATTCGGGTAGACCGTTCCTCCACGGTGTTGGGAGGATCCTCGTTCACATGGCGTACATTCTGAGAGACGACCTTAATCTTATTTTCTTCGTAGTAATACGTGCCATCTTCTGTCTTTGCAATGGTGCCCACTTTAGGATCCAGGCCCCCATTAGACGGGACGCAGCCAAACATTACTACCATAAGCGCTACCACTAAAACAAAAAGCACTTTCATTCGCTTCATCGTCATCTGTCTCCTTTAAAACGGTTTCTTCCATTATAACATTTTTTTAAAAAAAGTATAGTCTTTTCAACCAAATAAAAAACTCCGCAATCTGAGATTGCGGAGTTTTTATTATTCCATTATACCAACTGAACGATTGCCATTTCAGCACCGTCACCACGACGGGGACCGATCTTAACGATACGGGTGTAACCACCGTTGCGCTCCTCATAGTTGGGGGCGATTTCGGTAAACAGCTTATTAACAACATCCTCTTTGGTAATATAAGCAAACGCCTGACGCTTGCTGTGCAGGGTATTTGCCTTGCCCAAAGTGATCATCTTCTCGGCAGCTCTGCCCACTTCCTTGGCACGAGCCAAAGTGGTCTCAACAGAACCATTCTCCAAAAGATAGGTCACCATACCTCTGAGCATCGCCTTACGATGATCAGTGGGCCGGCCTAATTTTCTATATCCGGACATGAGAGTAAACCTCCTTTGCGTGATTTAAAAGTAAATGTTCTTATTCGTCGTCCTTCTTAAGGGTGAGTCCCAGAGATGCGATCTTGCCGATCACTTCGTCCAGAGACTTTCTACCCAAGTTCCGAACCTTCATCATATCTTCTTCGCTCTTATTGATCAGGTCTTCCACGGTGTTGATACCGGCTCTCTTCAGACAGTTGAAGGAACGAACGGAAAGATCCAGTTCCTCAATGGTCATGCGGAGAGTGGTGCAGGCCTTGGTTTCATCCTTATCCACCAAGATTTCTGCATTCTTCGCCTTTTCAGACAGGTCAATAAATAAAGACAGATGCTCGTTCATCACCTTTGCGGCCAACGAAACCGCATCGCTGGCGGAGATTACGGAATTGGTCCAAACCTCCAGAGTCAGCTTATCGAAATCGGTGATCTGACCAACACGGGTATCTTCCACCTTATAGTTCACCTTGGTGACGGGAGAGAAATCACTGTCTACCGCCAGCATATTCAGCTGATTCTCGGTATACACCTTATTCTTCTCGGCGGAAACATAGCCACGGCCATGATCGATAACCAGTTCAATGTTCAACACAGCGCCGTCGCCCAGCGTTGCCAAAACATGATCGGGGTTCAGGATCTCTACATCTGCATCGGCTTTAATATCACCGGCAGTTACAACAGTAGGACCTTTTGCCTCAATATATACGGTTTTTTGCTCGTTGCAATCGAGTTTCGGGATAATGCCCTTGATGTTCAGAATGATCTCTGTTACATCCTCTTTAACGCCCTCGATGGTGGTAAACTCATGAGGAACATCATTGATCTTCGCAGCCACGACTGCACAGCCGGGCAGAGAAGAAAGCAGGATCCGGCGCAGGGAGTTTCCCAGGGTCAGGCCATAGCCACGCTCCAAGGGATCTGCCACAAATTTGCCGTATTCACCGTTATCACCGATTACCTCGGTTTCAATGCGGGGTCTTTCAATCTCGATCATATCTAAAACCTCCTAATATTCTATCGCACAAAAAGTGCGGGTAAATTGAAACATCCTAATTCGATCCAGAGTCTGCTCCGACATAAAATATGCCGGCTTCGTAAAACACAGCCATTGGCGGTGCCGGGGAAAAACCACCGGCAAAACCGCACAAAAGCCAACTTCGTCTTACTTGGAGTACAACTCGACGATGAGGTGAGTCTCTACGGGGAGGTCGATATCCTCGGCGTCGGCATAGCCGACAACTTTAGCGGTGGTGCCGTTGAGCTCCAGCCACTTCACGATAGCACGCTTCTCGTTGGCTTCAAGGATGGCCTTGATCTTAGCGGAATTCATGCTACCTTCTTTGATTGCGATGACATCTCCTACGCTAACCAGGTAGGAAGGAATGTTTACTTTCTTACCATTTAAGGTAAAGTGTCCGTGGCGAACCAACTGTCTCGCCTCGGGTCTGGACATAGCAAAGCCTAATCTGTAAACCACGTTGTCCAATCTGCTCTCCACGATGGACATCAGATTGTCACCGGTAACGCCCTGTTTCTTTTCGGCCATTTCAAAATACTTAGCGAACTGGCTCTCCAGTACGCCATAATATCTTCTGACCTTTTGTTTCTCTCTGAGCTGAGTACCATACTCAGAGACCTTCTTTCTGCCCTGACCATGCTGGCCGGGAGCATAAGCACGACGGGTGATGGCGCACTTATCGGAATAGCAACGCTCGCCCTTCAGAAACAGCTTCTGACCTTCTCTGCGGCACTGACGGCACACAGCTCCAGTATATCTAGCCATATCGTCTTTTCCTCCTTATACTCTTCTTCTCTTGGGGGGTCTGCAACCGTTGTGGGGGATGGGGGTCACATCTTTAATCAGAGTGATCTCCAGACCTGCGGTCTGCAGGGCACGGATCGCAGCTTCACGACCGGCGCCGGGGCCCCTTACATATACTTCAACAGTCTTCAGGCCATGCTCCATTGCAGCCTTAGCAGCAGTTTCAGCAGCCATCTGAGCAGCAAAGGGAGTGCTCTTTCTGGAGCCCTTGAAGCCCATGCCGCCTGCACTTGCCCAAGAGAGGGCATTGCCGTTCACATCAGAGATGGTGACCAGCGTGTTGTTGAAAGTAGAGCGAATGTGAGCGGCTCCACGTTCAATATTCTTCTTCACACGGCGCTTGCCGGTGGTTCTTTTTGCAACTTTAGCCATTACTCATTCACTCCTTACTTCTTCTTATTTGCCATAGTCTTTCTGGGGCCCTTTCTGGTACGGGCGTTGGTCTTGGATCTTTGGCCCCGAACAGGTAAACCTTTTCTATGTCTAGTGCCTCTGTAGCATCCGATTTCGATCAGACGCTTAATATCCAGGGCAACATTCCGTCTGAGATCACCTTCCACAACATAGTTATCCAGCTGAGCACGGATCGCAGCAACCTCGTCCTCAGTCAAATCCTTCACACGAGTGTCGGGATTTACATTGGCGGCTGCCAGAATGTCGTTGGAAGTTTTACGGCCAATGCCGTAGATATAGGTCAAGCCGATCTCAACACGCTTTTCCTTGGGTAAATCGATACCAGCAATTCTTGCCATTTGGTTATTACACCTCCATTTTTAAGGGGATTAACCCTGCTTCTGCTTGTGTTTGGGGTTCTGGCAAATTACCATAACTTTGCCATGTCTTCTGATGATTTTGCATTTTTCGCAAATGGGTTTAACGGAAGGTCTTACCTTCATTGAAATTACCTCCATTCGTGGAGCCTTACTTGGCTCTCCAGATAATTCTGCCTTTGGTCAGGTCATAGGGAGACATCTCCACCGTAACCTTATCACCGGGCAGGATCTTAATATAATTCATCCGCAGCTTGCCGGAAATATGAGCATGAATCTTATGCCCCTGTTCCAACTCTACCATGAAGTTTGCGTTAGGCATTGCTTCAACCACAACGCCTTCCACTTCGATCATATCTTCTTTCGACATAGGTCCTCCTATTCGCCCCGATAAGGGGCAAGACTTTTCCAAATCAGTGCATCTCGCTCCGGCACAGCCGCAAGCGACCCGATCTTCTCTAAATGCCTAATGCTTTTGCGCTTCGGTTTTAAGAGTTTTCGATGTCTGCCATCGGCGATCAGCACCCGATCCTTCTCAAGTTCTTGAATGACAACAAATATTGAATTTTTTTCCTTACCGGCGGTGACACGCACCACCATTCCTTTTTGAAGCCGTTCCATATCACACCTGCGTGAGGATATGGGCGCAGTTTTCGTCGATATAATAGGTGTTCTCATAATGAGCGCTGAGCTTGCCGTCCGCCGTGGTGACGGTCCAGCCGTCGGCGTTACTGATGATCACCCGATCGGTACCCATATTGATCATGGGCTCGATGGCAACGGTGGCACCCTTCGGAAGCCGCAGACCGTGGCCCGCTCTGCCGAAATTGGGCACATTGGGATCTTCATGGAGGGCACGGCCGATGCCATGACCCACAAAATCCTTCACCGGAGTATAGCCAAACTGCGTTACATAGCTTTCGATTGCATTTCCGATGTCTCCCAGCCGCACATTGGCTTTGAGCAGACGCTCTGCCTGATGCAGGCTTTCTCGGGTGACCTCAATGAGCTTCAACCCTTCGGGAGCCACTTGGCCCACCGGAAAGGTATTGGCATTATCGCCATGAAATCCGCCGATATAGGCTCCCACATCCACGCTGACGATGTCACCGTCTTGAATGACGATTTTATCAGAAGGGATCCCGTGGATCACCACATGGTTGATGGAGATACAGGCGCTGGCAGGGAATCCGCCGTAGCCCTTAAAGGAGGGGATGGCACCATGGGAACGAATGTAGCTTTCCACAATTCGATCCAGCTCCTTGGTGGTCATTCCCGGGGCAATGGCATCTCCTGCCGCCTGAAGGGCGCCGGCTGCAATGGCGCCGGCTTTCCGCATCAGACGAATATCACTATCGGATTTGAGGATCATCATTTCAAAAATGCCTCGATCGCTTCAAAAGTTGCTTTGGTGGTCTCGGCCAGTTCTTCCCGACCTTCCACCATTACCAGCTTGCCTTGATCGCCATAGAAGGCTTTCAAAGGCTCGGTGGTTTCGTGATAAGTGTTCAGGCGATCCAGCACAGTGGCAGGCTCATCGTCCTTACGGATGATCAGATCTGCCTGGCAGGCATCGCAATGTTTATTGTCAGAAGAGGGCTTAAAATCAATATGATAGGTCATGCCGCAGGCAGGGCAGACCCGTCTGCCGCTCATACGCTTTACAATTTCCTCATCGGCTACTTCAATGGAGAGAGCCATGTCGATAGCGACACCCATCTCTGCCAAAGCTTCTGCCTGAGGAATGGTACGGGGGAACCCGTCCAAAATAAAGCCGTTTTTACAATCATCCTCTGCCAATCTCTCACGGATCATGCCGATGACCACCTCATCGGGAACCAGCTTGCCGGCATTGATCAGGCTTTCAGCCTGCTTGCCCAGCTCGGTTCCGTTGTGAATGGCTGCACGGATCATGTTACCGGTGGAGATGGTGGGGATTTCATATTTCTTGGAAATATTTTCCGCCTGCGTGCCTTTTCCGGCACCGGGCGCACCTAAAAGAATAATCTTCATAGCACACACCGTTCCTTATTCAAGGAAGCCCTTATAGTGGCGCATCAGCATCTGGGATTCCAAGGTCTTCACCGTCTCGATGGCAACACCAACAACGATCAGAAGGGTGGTACCGCCGATGGCGACAGCAGACAGATTGGGATTGATCATGGCTGCGATATTAGGCAGTGCAGAGATCAGACCCAGGAAGATAGCACCAATCAGGGTGATTCGATTTAAGCTCTTGGTGATGAATTCTGCAGTGGGCTTACCGGGGCGGATACCCATGATAAAGCCACCGTTCTTCTTCAGGTTGTTGGCCACCTCAACAGGGTTGAAGGTGATCACGGTATAGAAATAGCTGAAGAAGAGGATCAGCAGGAACATCGCCAACATATAGATCCAACCGCCCACGCTGACTGCTTCGATCACTGCATTGAACCAAGTATTCTTCAATGCGGGGAAGAAGTTTGCGATGGTGGGAGGCAGCATAACAAAAGACTGAGCAAAGATGATGGGCAGAACACCGGTCATATTCACCTTCAAGGGAATATTGGTGTTTTGACCGCCATACATCTTACGGCCTTTGACCTGCTTTGCATATTGCACGGGAATGCGACGCTCACCGTTGGTCACAAAGACAACAAAAGCGATCATCACAAGCAGAGCAATCAAGATCAGGATCACAAATGCCCAATGCAAACCGGTCTGGGTTGCGCCCCAAAGAGCGATTGCAGAACGAGGAATGCTGGACACGATACCGGCGAAGAGCAGGATGGAGATACCGTTGCCGATACCATTCTCGTTGATCTTCTCACCCAACCACATAATGATGGTTGCGCCGGCTGCCAGAGTAAAGACGATAACCAAAGCAATGAATACTTGGTTGCCGCTTTCGGAAACGACCTTCATCTGATTCTTCAGAATGGTGTAGTAACCAAAACCCAGCAGGAAGGAGAAAATGATGGCCAGATAACGGGTCCATTTCTCCATGATCTTTCTGCCACGCTCGCCATCGTCCTTCATCAGTCGCTCTAAAGCGGGGATGGCTACCATCAACAGCTGCATAATAATGGAAGCGTTGATGTAGGGCGAGATGGACAGAGAAAAGATGGAAGCCTGTTCCATAGCACCACCGGAAATGATGTTCATATAGGCGAACAAACCATTATTAGCATAAGAGCCAAAGGCGGCTGCCATGGTTTCAGGATCCAGATAAGGAACCGTGATGCTGCTGCCCAAACGGAAAATCAGAATGATAAAGAAGGTATAAAGAATCTTCTTTCTCAGGTCTTCGATCTTCCAGGCGTTTCTGAAAACGCTGAACATCTTACATCACCTCAACCTTTCCGCCGACAGCCTCGATTTTTTCTTTGGCACCGGCAGTTACTTTCACTGCCTTCAGGGTAATTGCCTTGTCAACGGAACCGGTTCCGATCACCTTCAAGCCGTCCAGAGCCTTTTTGGCCAGACCGGCAGCGATGACCGCATTGATATCTACTACATCTCCGGCATTGAAAGCATTCAGGTCAGAGAGAGTCAAAACAACATACTTCTTAGCGAAGATATTGTTGAAACCACGCTTGGGAAGGCGTCTTTGCAAAGGCATCTGACCGCCTTCGAAGCCCAGACGGATGGAACCGCCGGAACGAGCCTTCTGACCCTTATGGCCATGACCACCGGTCTTACCGTTACCGGAACCGGGGCCTCTGCCCTTTCTCTTTGCAACAGAGGTAGAGCCGCTTACAGGAGCAAGTTCGTGTAATTTCATACTGTTTCCTCCTCCTTACTTAACATTCTCCACCTTGAGCAGGTGAACGATTTTCTTGATCTTACCCTGGGTGCAAGCGTTATCGGGCTGTACGGTGAAGTCATTGACCTTCTTCAGACCCAGTGCCTCAGCAGTGGCGATCTGATCCTTTTTGCTACCGATCAAGCTCTTTACCAGAGTGATTTTAACGGATTTAACTTTAGCCATTGTGTTTGCCTCCCTTAACCTAAGATCTCTTCTACGGTCTTGCCGCGCTTTGCAGCAATGGTGGCAGCATCAGAGCAAGCGGCCAGTCCTGCCAGAGTAGCGTTAACAACGTTTCTCTGATTACGGGAACGCAGAGCCTTGGTTCTGATGTCCTTAACGCCGGCCATCTCCAGAACGGCACGAACTGCGCCGCCGGCGATAACACCGGTACCGGGAGCGGCAGGCTTCATGATGACCATGGAAGCGCCGTATTTACCAACGATCTCGTGGGGGATGGTGGTATCCTTCAGGTTGACGGTGATCATGTTCTTCTTAGCATCTTCGATACCCTTGCGGATTGCTTCGGGTACTTCAGCAGCCTTACCCATGCCGGCACCAACACGGCCCTTGCCGTCGCCAACAACGATGAGTGCGGAGAACTTCATGATCCGTCCGCCCTTGACAGTCTTAGAAACCCGGTTCAGGGACACGACTTTCTCTTGAAGGTCAAGGGTAGTTGCATCGATTTTATTAGCCATTATCTTTTTCCTCCAATTAGAATTTCAGTCCGCCTTCGCGGGCGCCCTCAGCCAGTGCCTGAACACGGCCG
Organism: Eubacteriales bacterium; assembly: GCA_045539335.1. GTDB lineage: Bacteria > Bacillota > Clostridia > Oscillospirales > QAKW01 > QAKW01. The sequence continues at coordinate 324 of JAZQFD010000008.1, read as the reverse complement.
TGGTATACGAAACCGCCTCTGTCAAACACGACGGTATCAATCTTCTTAGCAAGAGCACGCTTTGCAACGGCCTCGCCAACCTTCTTGGCAGCATCTTTATTGCCGCCGTACTCGGTGAAGTCCTTCTCCATGCTGGAGGCACTTACCAGAGTCTTGCCGTTCACATCATCGATGATCTGGGCGTAAATGTGCTTTGCAGAACGGAAAACACAAAGACGGGGGCACTCGGGAGTTCCGGAGATTTTGGAGCGTACCCGTTTATGTCTTTTAATTCTTGCAGCATTGCTATCAGGTTTCTTAACCATAATCGTTTCCTCCCTTTAT
>JAZQFD010000007.1:0-161934 GCA_045539335.1 Eubacteriales bacterium | reverse complement strand
TTTACAGTCTGCCCCCTTTGGCCACTCGGGAACTCTCCCATTGGAGCTGGCGAACGGAGTCGAACCATCAACCTGCTGATTACAAGTCAGCTGCTCTGCCATTGAGCCACGCCAGCATCTTGACGCTGCGTAAAGTTGATCGCAACTCGCGTCGTTACCTTAGATAGTATACTCATTTGGAGGCAGTTTGTCAATGGTTATTTTTAAAAAATTTGATTTTTTTATAAAGAAAGGGTGATCAAGCGATCACCCTTTTTGAATTTTTACTTTTTAGAGGCAAGTGCCAAGGCATCATCGATATGGGCAGAAAAATTCTCCTCTCCCACTGCATCATAGAAGCCGGCTTTCTTCATGGCCTTCAACGGTTGCTCATTCACATGGGACAAAATCAGCCGCACGCCCTTTTCTTCGCATTTCTTTTGGAGTTTTTCCAAGGAATGGAGGGCGGTGGCATCCAAGGCGGAGACTCCACGCATCCGCAGGATCAGGCAGCGGGTATAGTCCTTGAGGGTGACATTCAGAATTTTATCGGCAGCACCGAAGAACAAGGGGCCGGTTACCTCATAGACCCGCACATCCTTGGGCACCTCTTTGCCCTCGATGCTCTCGGGGTCTTCCTGCCCTTCCCCATAGCTCCAGCCGGTAACTTGGGTCTCATCGCTCATCCGCTTCATAAAGAGCAAAGCGGCCAGCACCAAGCCAACAGCAATGGCAACCACCAGATCAAACAGAACCGTGAGGGCAAAGGTCAGCACCATCACAAATATATCGCTCTTGGGAGCGGTTTTGACGGTATGAACAAACTCTCGCCACTCGCTCATATTATAAGCCACCACAAACAAAATAGCGGCAATGGCGGGCATGGGAATCAGCGCCGCATAGGGCATTAAGAACAGCAACACCAACAACAGCACCACCGAATGCACCATACCGGCAACAGGGGTTCGGCCGCCGTTTTTCACATTGGCGGCGGTACGGGCGATGGCGCCGGTAGCAGGAATTCCACCAAAGAAAACCGAGGCAATATTGGCAATACCCTGACCGACCAGCTCTGCATTGGAATTATGCTTGGAATTGATCATACCGTCTGCCACCACGCAGGAAAGCAACGATTCAATGCCGGCTAAAATCGCAATGGTAAAGGCATCGGGCAATACCGCTGCAACCTTCCCAAAGGAGAAATTCATACTGCCGAAATCCACCTTAGGCAGGCCGGTGGGAATGGTATAAAGATCGCCGATGGTAAAGACCTGCTCCTCCATGCCGGGAATCAGCTTTACCATCAAAGCGCCCACTACCACCGCAATCAAGGAAGGCGGCAGGCGCTTCTCGATCTTGGGATACACGATCAAAATAGCCAGACAAACAAGACCCACCACCAGCGCTTGCCAGCTAAAGGTGGAAAGGGCTTCCACATTGGCATGAAGCTTTTCCAAGGTCTCTACCGGCTTGACTCCTTCGGCATAGGTAAGACCCAAAAAGTCTTTGATCTGCCCCACCAGAATGGTGACGGCGATACCGGCAGTAAAGCCGGTGGTGATGGTAAAGGGGATGAATTTAATGAGGGAGCCAAACTTAAAGACGCCCATTAAAATCAAGATAATACCTGCCAGAACGGTGGCAATAAAGAGACCGTCCATCCCATTGGTGGCCACCACCCCTGCCACAATAGTGGCAAAAGCGGCGGTAGGGCCGGCGATCTGCACACGGCTTCCGCCAAATAATGCTACGCAAAAGCCTGCCGCAATAGCAGTATACACACCGCAAGCCGGCTCCACCCCCGAGGCCAGCGCCAAGGCGATGGACAAGGGCAGAGCGATAATCGCCACAATGATACCGGCGATCAGGTCTTTAAAAAACTGCTCTTTTTTATAGGTTTTCATCACCGAAAAGAATTTCGGCTTCAAATAAAAATGCTTCAATTTGTTCACTCCTTTTTAAATGCGTATCTATTATCAGTCTTTTTCTAAGGAATGTCAATATTTTTTGAAAGAAAAAACGCCTCCTTGAGGCGTTTTAATATCACAGATTTCCTGTATCTTCTAAAAGAATATCTGAAATGGAAGCATCAAGGGCTCTGGCAAAGATCACCAAATCAATATCGGTCACAAATCGTTCCCCGTTTTCCACTCGACGGATGAAATAATGATCCACATCAAACCCTAAAAGCTGCATCTTGGTTGCCAACTTACGCTGAGAGAGTTTTTTGCTTTTTCGTATTTCTGCAATACGCCGTCCGCACAGATTATTTGTGCCATCCGCCGCTTTGATTTTAAACATACAACTCCCCCATCTTTGTTGAATACTATTTACTTTTATTTTATTGTATGATAAAATAATGTCGGTTTTGGTGAATAGTATTCATCAATTTAATAAGGATTTTTCAAGGCTGTGTATTTCATAATGAAGGGAGAAAGAATGAACAAAGTACTATCGGTATATTTAATGGCGTGTATGTTTATCTGCGGAATTATCACGGCACACGCCGAACAGAAAACGATGAATCCCCAAACTCCCGCACCGCCGACAGCAGAAACCATAGAGATTGGCAAAATCACACTGCAGGAGATGGAAGGCTGTGAATACAGCACCGATGGTGTAAACTGGCAAAAAAGCCCCGTCTTTACCGGCCTGTTGGACGGAGAGACTTACACCTTTTATCAACGCTATGCAGAAAATAGCCTTTATGCCGCCGGTGAAAAAAGTGTTGGCAGAAAAATGCAGTTGCATTTCTTGGGTGATTTGAATTGCGACGGTTTTGTCAATATGCAGGACAGCACCTTGCTGGCACGGTGGCTTACTAAATGGAATGTAACGCTTGCCGATGAAGCCGCCGCAGATCTGGATAACAACGGGATTGTAGATGATTGGGACAGTATTTTACTGGATCGCTATCTGGCAGGCCGAGACATCGACCTTGCCCTCCGCTTCGAAAGTGAAACCCTGGTTTTTTACGAAAACACGAAAAATGCCCAAAATGACAATCCTTCAGGATATTTCCAAACCGAAGCCCCCATTCCTCTACAGGATCTCACCTGCCGAGGCTATACCTTTGAAGGCTGGTATAACGGTACGGACCGCATTACCGCCATTCCCGCAAATTATTCCAAAGATCTAACCCTGACCGCCCGCTGGTCAACAAACGAATATACGATCACCTATGAAAACACGAAGGGACTCTCCCACGAAAACCCCGTTTCTTATACGGTAGAATCAGGAACCATTTCCCTGTTGCCACTGACTGAAAAAGACCAAGATGGGTATACCTTTGATGGTTGGTATCGGGAGGGGATCAAGGTAACGACCATCCCTGCCGACTCCATCGGCGCAGTAACGCTGACCGCAAAATGGATCCCCACCGTTTATACTATTACTTATGAAAACACGAGAAACGCCGACAATCCCAATCCCACCACCTATACGATTGAGGATGTCATTCCCTTGAAGGGGTTGGAGATTCCCGGCTATTATTCCGTAGACTGGTACAACGGAACCGAAAAGATTTCCGCCCTCTCCGGCTGCACCGGCAATCTTACATTGACTCCCCAATGGGAAATCAAAAACTATACCATTACTTACGAAAACACCAAGGGCGCTTCTCATCAGCTTCCCGAAACCTATACCATACTTTCCGAGACGATCTATTTAGAGAACCTCCAAAAAGAGGGGTATCTCTTTAACGGCTGGTTGCTAAGCGATGTAACAACATCCTCCATTCCTTCCGGAAGCTATGGCGACATCACGCTGACTGCCCTATGGACTCCCATCACCTATACCATTACCTATTCCGACGGAGGAACACACTCCAATCCCGCCAACTATACAGTTGAAAGCGGAACCATCACATTAAAGGACGCCAGACGCACCGGGTATCGCTTTTTGGGCTGGTATGAAGACGGCACCAAAGTCACTACGATCTCTTGCGACAGAATGGAAAATATTGTCTTAACCGCCCAATGGACCGTCGCAACCACGGTCATCACTTTCGATTACAACGGTGGAACCGGTAACCAGGAGGATATTGTTGTTGCATACGGAGATCAAATCCCAATCCTGACCGGTGATATTCCGGAAAAATTAGGCTATGTATTCGAGGGTTATTATTACGGAGGAAAGAAATACTATGATTCCTCCTTGGAGAGCTACGACGGTTATTATGCGTCCGGTGATTGGGCGCTCTCGTGGTGGTATGGTGAATCTGAAAAGGTAACCTTTACAGCCAAATGGAGTATGGCGGATTGGAGCGAAGCAAGTACCCTGACTTGCGAAACCAATAACCAAACCGCCACTGAATATCATTTTCAGGCGCTTCCCAAAGGGCAACATCTTCTGCAGGTAGATCTGACAAAAACATACTGCTCTTCCGGCACATATGCCGGTGCTGACCATGTGATGATGTTGACCTTAAAGGATCAAAGCGGCACCACGATATATGCAAAAACCTTCTATGGTTCTGCTGAAATTGTGTTAGACCTGGTCCCCGGAGAGATCTACTATATCAGCGCCAAGAGCGGCTGGTATGATACCGGATATACTTCTTTAGGGAAGGTGAATTCGTCTTATGACTATGAGGCACGATACCGTATCCTCTCCTCCGGCGGAATTAATTTACCACTATTTGACGAACCCCATAGCAGTCATGATCTTTTTGAAATCAGCTATTCAAACACCAAAGGCGCCGATAATCCAAACATTGAAGCCAGTTGTAACTTCAACCTTCTCTCTTATAATTATCCGTTAATGAACATTTCTCAAAAAGGATATCTATTTGAAGGTTGGTATTTGAACGGCAAAAAGGTCACATCGCTAAGATGGAGGGATTTTAATTCTCAAAATAGGGTAGAGTTGATTGCAAAAATGACGCCCATTGATTATCAGGCAATCTTTCAGGTGAACGGTGAAACGGTGGGAACCTGCACCTTTAATATGGATGACACCAGCATCGCCAACAGTCCCGAGCCTCCGCAAAAGGAGCATTACACCGTTGAATGGGTCTATACCCTTAAACCGGAAGACATGATCATCAGCAATTATAAATATACACCCATCAACTATACCATCACCTACGATGGGCTAAACGGCGGAACCCATTCCAACATAACCACCTATAATATTGAAACCGGTGTTACACTCACGGATCCCGACCGCACACACTATACCTTTAACGGTTGGTATTGGAACGGCGAAAGGGTGACCGAAATCCCGGTAGGAACAACAGGCGATATTACCCTGACCGCCGCCTGGACGCCTAAGGTTTACACCGTCACCTTCGTAAGCAACTACGGAGCAGCACCTTCTCCGATCACCTACACCATTGATAGGCTACCGACTCTGCCCAACTTACCGTCCTATACGAATGACAGCAACACCTACTATTTTTACAGTTGGTACAATGAAAGTACCGCCATTTCCAAAATCACCGAAGAAAATGCCGGTGATCTTACCTTGGTCGCTTATTGGGCGCCGGCAGTTATTTATAAGAGCCCGAGCTATTCGGTGAGCGGGCAAGGTGGATATGTCATCAACACAAGCTGCACCGGCACGATCAAATGGAACGATACGGCGAAGTGTTACGATGTTTCGGTCGGCATTTCTGCTCACCTTGGCTCCAACGGATATATGTATGGCGATCTTTATATGAATAGCAAACACATCGGCAGCTATAGCCTGAATGGACCCTTAAGCGGTTATGTTACGGTATCCGACAGTGCCGCCGGAACCCTCTCAGCAAAAGACTATTTGGTTCACTAAGGAGGGATCAGACATGAAACGAATTATTTCCTTTCTTTTAGTTTTCATCTTATTGGCCGGCCTCTGCCCCTTTTCTGCCTTGGCAGAAGAAAACTATGTGCGTGTCTCCCTTCAATCTGTTCAGGGCCGAATTGGCGAGACTGTTACGATCCCCGTTTTATTGGAAAAAAATCCGGGCATTGTCAGTTTGCGATTCTCTGTGGCATACAGTTCGGAGGTAGAATTGATTGCGGTAGAGGATTGCGGATTATTAAAGGGCTGGACACCGCCCAGCCCTACCATAGAATCCCCCTATTATCTTCGTTGGTCGGCCCCCCTTGCCACCGAAAACAACACTAAAACCGGACAAATCGCCCTGCTGACCTTTCGAATCAAAGAAAATGCAGACCCGGATGATTACGCCACGGTTTGGCTTAGTTCCGAGGGTGGTAATGACGCCTATGATGCAAACGGGAACGGATACGAGCTTTACTCAGACCAATGGTATATCCGATATGATTACTATAAGCCGGTAACCGGAATCTCTCTTTTGGGAGAAAGCACGGTCCCACTTGGCTCTGAAGTTCCCTTCGGCTATACCACGAGTCCCGCCGATGCCACCAATCAAGAGGTTCTTTGGTCCAGCAGTGATCCGACCGTTGCCACTGTTGATCAAAAAGGACGGGTTACCGGGAAAAAAATCGGTCAAGCCACCATCACCGTTCAAGCAAAAGACGGTGGGTATACCGATCATATTGTGATTGCCGTTAAATGCATCCATGCAAAAGAGCAGTATCATCCCTACACCCCTTCTACCTGTACCACACAGGGACATGATGACTATTGGTCCTGCATAGATTGCGGAGCTATTACGCTGGGCTCCGATAAAAAGCTTCCGCTGAACAACAACCATCAATCAACAATTTATCCGGCCTCCCCCTCTTCCTGCACCGTGCAAGGCCATGGGGAATATCAGAAATGTGATCTTTGCGGTGTTGTTACAATGGGATCCGACCAAAAGCTCCCCCTTGCAGAGCATAGATACGTCAACAATATCTGCCTAAATTGTGGTGATGTCAAGAAGGTGCCTATGCAGTTTAAGGATGTCAAACAAAACGCTTGGTACTACAATAGTGTGGAGTATGTTTTCTCAACAGGTCTCATGAACGGAACCGGAGATGGCAGTACCTTTGAACCCAATACCCCCACCAGCCGAGCCATGCTGGTTACGATTCTATATCGCTTGAACGGATCACCCAGCGTCAATTATGCTTCAACCTTTTCTGATGTCAAAAACGGAAAATGGTATACCTTTGCCGTGCTCTGGGCACAAGAGAATGGGATTGTGACCGGATACGGAAACGGAAAATTCGGCCCTAATGATCAGGTGACACGAGAACAGGTTGCTACCATCCTCTATCGGTTTGCCCAATATGCTGCAAGCAATCACAATGAGACGGAGTACTTTAATAAAAAGCTCTCTGTTAAAGCAGATCTAAGGCATTTCTCCGATCATAAAAAGATTGGCGGCTGGGCAAAGGATGCCCTCAGTTGGGCAAACGGTGCAGGTATTATTACCGGCCGCAGCGATACTCTGATTGCCCCCAAAGAGAAGGCTTCCCGTGCAGAAATTGCAACCATGCTTCAGCGATATCAAACCTTTATGGCCCTTCCTTATGCATAATTAAAAATGACACCTTCGCAAATCTTGTGAAGGTGTCATTTTTTGAATGGTTATATTGTTTACAGCAAGGGTTTTACAACCTCGGGGAAATCCAGATAATTATCGATGGTTAAGAAGTTGAAATCGGAGAGATAAACAGACTCATCGTTGCCGCCTTCGCCATAGTCATCCCCCACAAAGACCACCTCATCATGGGCGATACCATGCTCCTGGCAATACTTGGCAAGGGCATAGGCTTTATTATAAGGAGCGGGCGCCATATCAAAGGAGGAGGAACCGCCTACAAAGACGATATAATCGCAGAAGACTTCCTTTACTTCCTCATAGATGGCACGGCGCTTTTTCCGATCGGGGTCAAAAGACAGCTTATCCTCCTGCTTGGCCTTGGTGCCCAAAACGGGGAAGGTCACACAGCCGGAATCGTGATACTCCACATTCTCCCCTGCAAACTCGGTAAAGCCATGTTTCTCACGGAGCATGGTCACCCGACGCTCCACGCTTTCCTTATCGCAAGGAAGAGTCACATTCATTTTGATCTCGATATCCTTGGTCTCGGGATTATACTCGGCAAACTGCATGCCATAGTTGCCCAAAATATCGATAGGAAAATGACCCATCTGCTCGAAGATCCGACGGCACATACCGGCTCCTGCCATCAGCAGCTTATACTTTTTGGAAAGCTGCTCCAATACGGCACGGTGCTCATCGCTCAGCGGAGTCTTATGTTGGGTAAGGGTGCCGTCCAGGTCAAATGCCACCAGTTTAATTTTGGTTACATCCATTTTATCAACCTCTGAAAAATTGATTATAAGTCCAAAGGACCGTATAACGATCCTTCAGATCCTTGGCATAAAGGATGGCATCCTCGACCTTCTTTGCGCCGTAAAGATCATAGAATTCCTTCATATCCAGCCCGATTTTCTCGATAATGGCAACCATCTCTTTTTCGGTGGGAGCCTCTGCCAGAAGGGCTTTGAGTTCGGCCTCTTTGGCAAAAACCGCCTCGCCATTATGGTTTTCATACCAATTCAGCTTGCGCTGCAGCTTCAATACGCCCTCGGCGGAGGAACCGTACACACGGCGGATATTTTCTTCCCAATCCTTCTCATCAAAGGCAACCGCCTTGGCCTCAGCCTTTACCACCTTCTCACGCAGAGCAGCAGTGACGGCAGCGGAATACACCACATCAATTCCATGGGGCAGATAGGGGGTATCATACACAATACCGGTGATCTCAAAGTAATGGGACAGATGGTGCTCCGAGCCGGAAGCGGGGCGGGAATTGCCCACATAAGCCATGGCAACGCCCACAATCACCAGCGCCTCCATCAAAGCGCCCACAGACTCCTCATCTCTTTGGAGAATACCCTCTGCCAAAGGCTCCACCTTTTTCACAGTATCCATGGTCAGATCATAAACGGTCTGACAGAAATATTCATTATTCAATAAGGTGGCCAGCTTCCAGTCGTTGAGGCAGGAATACTTACCAACAATATCACCGTAGCCTGCCTGCAGCATCCGCATGGGAGCCTCGGCCAACACCTTGCTCTCGGCAAAAAGACCCTTGGGCGGGCGGGCACTGACGGTTTCCTTCATGCCCTCCAGAATCATGGCGGCGCCTACCGAAACATAACCGTCCATCGAAGGAGCCGTTGCCACGATATAATAAGGGAGATTATTCTTAAAGCTGACATATTTGCAAAGGTCATTAATAACGCCGGAGCCCACACCGATAATGAGATCGGTATCTTCCCGCAGCATGGCCTCCGTGGCCTCCACCGCCTTCTCATCGGGGATCAAAACATCCTCGCCGGTCTCAAAGAGCATTTTGGCGGTGATCTTCTCTCCCAAAACAGCCTCTGCATCCTTGCCGCAAACCCGATAGGTATTCTGATCGGCCACCAGCAGAATGCTTTTGAATGCCTCACAAGCGGCAGGCAGCTTTGCCAAAACGCCGCTCCCGATTTCAATATGATCCACCGGGCAAAGATGATCCATGCCGCAAGCGCAACCTTTAATGCCTTCCACAAGCTTCTTGATGTCCATAAAAACCTCCTGAAAAACTTTGAAATAGATTGAAATATTTTGCAAAAGTATTATAATATGTTTGAGGATGCCTTGTCAAGCAATGGCAGAGATTTTGACACATTTTCAAACTTTTGCAAGGAGATCGCTATGCTGAAATACGAACGCCAGCAATTACTGCTTCAATATTTAGAAAAGAATCCTTCCGCCACAGTGAAAGCGCTTGCTCAAAACATCTATGCAAGTGAAGCCACGGTGCGGCGGGATCTTGCCGCTTTAGAAGCGGCAGGGCTGGTGCAGTTGGTTTACGGCGGCGTTTTACTCTCAAAATATAAGAATCAGGTGGTTCCCGCCGAGGTACGAGAGAGTGCAAACAATGCTCTAAAAGAAAAAATCGCTTTGGAAGCAGCAACTCTGATCCACGACGGAGACACGGTATTCTTCGATTCCTCCTCCACCGTTCGGCGGATGTGCAAGCATATTAAAAAGCGCAAGAATTTAAAGATCATTACCAATAATCTTCGTATTTGCAAGGAATTGAAAGATAGTGAAGTCACCGTCTATTGCACCGGCGGGGAATTCTATAAGCAAAGGGATTGCTTTTTAGGTCCCTCTGCCGAGCGTTTTTTAAAAACGGTGCAGGCCGACAGTCTCTTTTTCTCCTGCAAGGGGCTCTCCAATGAAGGAGTACTCACCGACGCCTCAGAGGAGGAGGTCTCCATGCGGCTAACCATGATCCAGCAATCCAAAAAGCAATACTGCCTTTGCGATTCCACCAAGCTGGGGGCGGAATATGCCTTTGTGATCTGCAAAAAGGAAGAACTTACCGATCTGATCTGCGACCAATAAAAAGGAGCTGTAGAAAACATGCGTTTTCTACAGCTCTTTTTTGCTGACACTCAACAAATTTATTTTACCAAACCCTATGGCTGATGTCAATAAAAAAATGCAAGAACAAGGGAATTTCTCCCCTTTGCATAAGAAATTTTTGGTTATTTTGTGCAAAATATGGATTGTTTTTTGATAAAAATTGTGATACTATATAGACAAGAAAAGGAGTTACCAAAGAACGAAAGGAGAAAGGTGAGTCCCATGTACAACTAAGAGCGACTCTTTTCAAAAGGCTTTTCGGCGGATCGGTTGTGATGCGAGAAGTGAGAGGTTGAAGGTTAAATTTATATAGATGCTTAATCGTAAAGAAGGTTAAGCGATTCCGAAAACCGAATGCTGAAAGCAATCAGAAAATGAGTCAAGGTTTTGTTTCAGTCTTCCATTGAAAAATCCAAGCACAAAAGTAATTCTCGCTTAGGAGAAACGTAAAACTAAGATGGTGTTTAGAAGGATAATTTCAAAGAAAGGGAAGGCGAAAGCGAAATCACGAGAAAGAGAGGTTATCCATCGATGTTAGATATCAAGAGTGAACAGAAATGACCCTTAACCGCTTGTAGGTGAAAGATGCAACGGTTAAGGGTCATTTCATTTTTTATTTTATGGGGGTATAGCCGGTTTTGGCAATCAATTCCTGCCCTTGCTCCGAGAGAATCCAATCCACCAGTTTTTGGGTGTTTTCATTGCAATCCTTGCGGGTCACCGCATAAAAGTAAGAGGCGATGGGATAGGTACCGTTGGCCACATTTTCCTCGGTGGGGGCAATGCCATTGACCGAAAGCAATTTGATCTGATCATTTTTCACCATCTCGGTGGAATAAAAACGAAAGGAATAGCCGATGGCATTTTTATAGTTGCGATAGTCGGCAGCCTTTTCGATAATCCCACCCATACCGGCCACCACGTTTTCCTTGGGCGGATCCATCAGAGGCAGATCTCCCATCATGCGGATTAAGGCACTTTGAGAGCCGCTTCCTTCATCTCGCTGAAAGGCACGAATCTTTCCGAGATCTTTAACGCCCAAATCCTTCCATTCGGTAAGCTCGCCGGAATAAATACTCCGAATCTGTTCCAGCGAAATATCCTCCAGAGGATTCTTTCCGTTGACAAAAAAGACAAAAGCCTCTTTACCGATGGGGGTATACACCAATTCCACCCCTTGATCAGCGGCATATTGCTCCTGCTCTGCCGAAGGACCTGCCACAAAGATGATATCGCTGCTTCCATCCACAATGCTCTCATAAGCACCGGTCGTGGTGGAGCAGGTAATAAAGGATTCCTCTTGATTCTCATAGGTGGCTTTAAAAAAGGCAGAATAGATGGGGTAAAGAGCGGTGGCACCATCCAGTTTGGGCATTTCTTTAAAATTGCCAGTCAGGGTCCATTCAGAAGGCTCCTCCAAGGTGGCTACCTTACTTTCATAAAAAGGTGTATACTGCTCCAAAAGATTTTGGCTCTCCCCTACCACCGGAATTCGATCGATGGCCGATTGATATGCGTAAAACCCACCGGAAGCCAAAAGGCAAGCGGCAATCAGGGAACACAAGGGAATGGACAAGGCTTTCTTTTTAAAGCCGCCCCAAAGGCAAAGAGCCAAAAGACCCAGCAGCAAGAATTCCAATATCATAAACATGGTGAGATAAAAATTCTGATGAACGGAGCTCCAAAGGAAAATGGCAACCACCACCAGCAATACCAGCGCAGCATTAGCCGCCGCCAGCATAATCAAGGCTCTGCCCAAATGGGGCAGTTTTTTTAATGCCAGCAGTACAATTCCTGCCGCCAAAAGCAAAAGTTCTCCGAGAATGTAAAATAATAAAACCATAGGAACACTCCTTTCACGGGTTCATTATAACAAAGAAGCTTATTACCGTCAACGAATGTGACGAAATTGTAATAAAAAAGCACCCCCGTCGGGGTGCTTTTTTATTATTTAATGAAGATCTCAGTCATACGGTCGGTGAGGCAATGCTCGCCGATAAACACTTCGATCTTGCCGGGCTCTACGGTATAAGTGCCGTCGGGCAAGTAATAACCCAAATCGTCATAGCCCAGTTCAAATTCCACCAATACCTTCTCCCCTTTTTTGATCAAGGGCTTACGGTAGGCCTTCAACTCCCGCAAGGGACGCATCATTTTGGCAACAGGATCGTGAATATAAAGTTCCACAACCTCTTTCCCGTCGTAATCGCCCACATTGGCGACCTCAAGAGAGAGCCGGAAGGTCTTGCCCTCTTTCAGATCAGCAAGCGTGATCTCCGGAGCTTCAACCTTAATATCGCCGTATTCAAATTTCGTGTAGGACAAGCCGTAACCAAAGGGATAATATGGAGTAGGATAACTATCTACATAGCAGTTGGCGGCGTTTTCACCGTAGTAGCAATTGACGGGACGACCACTGGAGGCCACATTATAATACATAGGAATATGGGTGGCCAAACGAGGCATGGTCACCGGAAGTTTGGCAGAGGGAACCACATCGCCAAACAAAATGTCGCAAGCGGCACGAGCCGTTTCGCTACCGCTATGCCAAGCGTAAAGAATGGCATCGAAATATTCGCCGATTCCTTCCATGGCAATGGGACGGCCGCAGAAGAACAGACCGATCAGCTTTTTACCGGTGGCCTTTACCTTACGGATCATGGCCAACTGATCCTCGGGAATGGAAATATTAGAAACCGCCTTATTCTCGCCGGTCCAAGCCCAGCCTTCGCCTACCGTCAGAATCACCGCATCAGCGCTTTCTGCATAGCGGCAGGGGAAATGCTTGCCCAGGCTGACGCCGGAAGTGGCCATCACCTTACCACCAAAGGGCTCAATGGCTTCTTTCATGGCCTCCCGAATGGTGGTGGTTTCATCGGCCTTTCCGTCGATAGTCCAGGTACCCAAAAGGGTGCGGCGCTCATCCAAGAAGGGACCGATCAAGGCAATGGTCTGATCCTTTTTCAAGGGCAGGAGATTATTTTCATTTTTCAGCAATACCATAGAGTCGGCAGCCAGCTTGCGGGCACGCTCCAAATGGGGCTTCCGATCGATGGGTTGAGGATGGCAATAGGGATCCTCGAAAAGACCCTTGGCCAATTTCACCCGCAGAATGCGGCGAACGGCGGTATCGATCACCTCTTCGGAGATGCGGCCGCTCTTGACCTGCTCCTCCAATTCACGGAGATAGCATTGATCCCACATATCCATGTCAAGACCGGCCTCCAAGGCAATGGAGGAGGCCTCCCCTTCATTATCACAAACGCCCTGCTTCATCAGCTGGGTCACGCAGCCATAATCAGAAACCACAAAGCCTTCAAAGCCCAGTTGATCTCGCAGGATCTCGGTGAGATAGTGATAACTGCCGCTGACCGGCACACCGCTGATCTCATTGAAGGAGGACATAAAGGTGGCAACCCCTGCATCCACCGCTTCACGGAAGGCGGGAAGATAATAGTTTTGAATGGTATAATCGGAGATTTCGGTGCGATGATAGTCCCGACCGCCTTCGGCGGCACCATAGCCTAAAAAGTGCTTGGCGCAGGCCAGCATACGATCTTTTTCGGCAGGATTATCCCCTTGGAAGCCTTTGACCACTGCACGGGCCACCATCCGGCCAATAAAGGGATCTTCACCGGGGCCTTCCACAATGCGCCCCCAACGGGGATCACGGGCCAGATCCAGCATGGGAGTAAAGGTCCAATGAACACTCTCATTGGAGGCTTCCTTTGCCACATCGGCATAGCAACGCTCCACCTGCTCCGGCTCAAAAGAAGCGGCCAATGCCAAGGGGAGCGGCAGGACCGTGCGATGACCGTGAATCACATCACGGCCAAACAAAATGGGGATCCCCGCCGGACTTTCCTCCACGGCAATGCGCTGGAGTTCATTATAAAAATCCACATCGATGGCACCCTGAGGGTCATTACCGGCGGTGGCGCCCACCGACATCAGAATGGAGCCGACCTCGCCACGGCGCACCATTTCCTTAAAGGCTTCGGCAGTATGGGCACGAGGGGTCTCCGGCTGATTGAGCTGACCGATCTTATCATGGAGGGTCATTTTCGCCATGATGGCATCGACTTTGGCATCAAATTCCTTATACATAACTATTTCCTCCTGTTTATTTGAGGTTTTTTATTGATTGTACCATAGAATTCCATATTTATCAATAAAGAAAGTTTGGAATTCTTGTGTTTTTTCTTGATTTTTTCCCAAGGTTGTGATACCATAAACAGGTATGCGGGCGTGGCGGAATTGGCAGTTGCGACTGCGACCGCTGCCTGTGGCAGATAAAGGGCGCAGGTTAGCAGCTGCATCAACACGAGAAATGCCGAGCAAACACTTGTTTGCGATGGATTTATCGATGTTGCAAAGGTCTTGTTACTCCATACTAAAAATTTGTTTAAGCTTGAAGGCGCGAGAAAAATAGAATAATGGCAATGCGGGCGTGGCGGAATTGGCAGACGCGCCAGATTTAGGATCTGGTATCTCCGATGTGCAGGTTCAAGTCCTGTCGCCCGCACCATATCGAGTGTTCATAACGGATTTCAGTTATGGACACTCTATTTCTTTTTACCCTTATGCATGAGCAGGCGGTTTGCCTGCTCTTCTTGGGCTTTAGAATGAATTTCTCTGTTTCTTTCAGATCATTTTGGGCAGGGCATCAGGGGTGTCCCCCGGACAAGCTGGATTGCTGCAGCAAATCCGTTGCTTGTTATAAATGGAACAACCTATACCAGACTGTTGAAAAATCGCTTACACCAATATATAATAGAATTAACAAATAGGCACGTATATCTCTCAAAAAGGAGAAAAGTTATGCGTTTGGTTCAACACTATATTTTCAATATCAAAACGAAAATTCCTTTCTCAGAATTACCGGAAATTGTGCATCGTTTTTTGTCTGAAAACTATCTTACAAGTCATCGCTTTCTGTATTTCTTTGAGGATATTCTCGATTATAACGAAACTAAGGACGAGGCACTGCCTCGCAGCAGCTGCGCTAAAATTTTAAAAGATTGTCCCTCTTTGGGCGAGATTCGGTATCATAACGGAAGATCGCACAATCGGTCAGACAAACTATGGTTGAGTAACATTGACAGGTCGGACGACTTCTCTGAAAGCAACCTCTTGCCGCTTATGAAGAAGATACACCGAAGATATGGTTTTTGTGAAAGTAATCTATACTATTTTGACATTGATTTCTTCGGGAAAAGAACTTGTTTTGAGCGTGATTATTCTGTTGCACTTCGTATGTCAAAGACTGATAAAATACCTTTTGATCCCACATTACATATGGAGTGCCAGCCTTATGGTTCCGGTATCACCCTACACAGAGATGCCTGCGCGGAAAACTATCTAAAACTGTCTGTGGATCTTTTGCACGATAGCATCGTGATGGATGCAACTCCTTATTATGAGGCAATGCAAAAACTATTGCCCAAAATCAAAGTAACGTCTTCTCTATCCATCTACCTATCCGAAGAAGAAAAACAGCGCATTGAAGAAATTAATCAATCTGCCGAACCAGTTTTGCAAAATTGCCGCGACTTTTTTGCGAATCGGCTTCCTTTCACTTCTTCTCAAAATCCTTTTGAGTCTAATTATTCCATAGCAAAACCGTTAAAGAAGCTTGCAAAGAAATATGGGTATACCTACAAGCTTGTTTGGAACGGGGGTGTGTATTCGCTGGAAAAGCGTACTGCAAAAGGAAATGTGATCTATGTTGATGTAGACAGTGGACCGTCCCATTACAATTTGGGAGTAGGTGTGTCATATCAAGGTGTTGGTTTTAATCACAGAATTGGCTGTAGCAATCAAGCACCTACAAATCAGCAGGAAACTGATGCCTTTCTGGAAGACATACTGCTTACCGTTTCCAAATTTGAGAACACCTTATTACCAACATTAGATTGCCTGTTCCCGGAAACACCCGGTTGGTTTATTCCGTCCGATTTTTCTTAAGTCCGTTATGAACGCCCGCACCAAAATAAAAAGCACCCTTTTGGGTGCTTTTTGTTTTGTGTTTAAATGAGACGGGACTTGAACCTCAAGGAGGTTCGCTTCGGGAAGAAAAACAGTCCGGTGGACTGATATCCTTTACTCGCTCTATGTTTTTACGAGTGAAGCCACTCTGAAAAATCTTGGTCTATGCGTTTTCTTAACGTTTCCTTTTCTTCTGCGGACAAAAATGCCCCATCAAGGGAATTCATTGCAATCGACTTAAGCAGATCGTCGCTCAAAGAGAACTGCTTTTGAACAATATTATACTCTCTTTTCAAGGTCGTGTTGGAGACCGTAAGATTATCGGTATTCAAGGTTACGCCGATCCCTTCGGAAATAAACCGAACAAGGGGGTAGTCCTCTGCCCGATCCACCGTCTTAGTCTGCAGATTGCTTGAATAACACAGTTCAAGATAGATGTTCTTTTCCTTCAGCGTACGCATCAGTTCAACGTCTTCAATGGCATGGATCCCATGGCCGATACGAACAGTGCCTAGGTCCAGGGCCTGCCAAACACTGTCAGGCCCTGCGGCTTCCCCTGCATGAATGACCGCCGGAACGGCATTATCCTTTGCGATGGCAAAAACATCTTGAAAGGTTTGCGTTGGATAAGCGGCTTCATTCCCCGCCAGATCTACGGCACAAACCCCCTTTCCAAGAAAGCTTTTGGCAACCATCACCGTTTCTTTATTTTCAGCAAGGTTCTGTTCTCCCCGCATACAGCACAGAATCAAATGGACCTTTATGCCAAAATCCCGAATCCCTTTATTTCTGCCCCGAATCGCCGCTTCCACCACTTGGGGCTGGGTAAGTCCTTTTTGCAAATGCAGCTGCGGTGCAAAACGAATTTCGGCGTAACACAGCCCTTGCTTTTTTAAATCTCTCATCAGCTCATAAACCGCATATTCAATACATTCGGTTGTTTGAAGCAGTTGAAGCGGCAAATCAAACTTTTCCAAATACTCGCCCAGATTAGTGCAATCAGGCCCTACCATCATTTTGGTTCGGAGGACATCTTGGTCTGTATCCGGCAGATCTACGCCTGCCATTTTGGCCATTATCGGTATATTTTGGGGGTTCAGAGAACCATCTAAATGTAAATGCAAATCGATCATAAAAATATCCTATAGATTGTCAATCTTCCCTTTAATCCAACTTAAGTGCGGTTTCCAGTGCCAGCGTGATCATTTCTCCAAAGGAGTTCTGCCGTTCTTCGGCGGTGGTTTCCTCGCCTGTAATAATATGATTGGACACAGTGCAAATCACAAGGGCATTCTTATTCAATCTGGCGGCATTCATATAAAGAGCCGCACCTTCCATATCGATAGCCATCACGCCCATTTTTGCCCAACGCTCGTTGGCACTCTCATCGTCGGAATAGAAAACATCGGAGGACAAAAGATTGCCCACATGATAAGTTACGCCCATTTCCTTGGCGCACTCCACACATTTGCTCATTACCTCATAGCTGCAAAGGGGAGCCAGTGTACCGGGGAGATTATAGTTTGCGGCAAAGTTGGAATCGGTGGAGCAACCCATACCAATCACGATATCACGAACGTGAACATCATCCTTAATTGCACCTGCAGAGCCAATACGAATGATGTTGTTGACCCCAAAAAAATTGAACAGTTCGTAGGAATAGATTCCCATGGAGGGCATTCCCATTCCACTTGCCATCACAGAGACACGCTTGCCTTTATATGTGCCCGTGTAGCCCTGAATCCCTCTGACGTTATTGACGAGAACAGCGTTCTCCAGATACTTTTCTGCAATCATTTTTGCACGAAGAGGATCCCCCGGCATCAAGACGGTGGAAGCAAAATCCCCAAGTTTTGCATTAATATGTGCAGTAGCCATTTTTTATACCTCTGCTTTCATTGTTTTATAATACTATATATGGTCAAAATATATCATACCCTAGGTTGAAAATCCAAGCGCAAGCCTTTGATTCTTTTTATTTAACACTCAAGATTTTAATGCCCATGATGATTTTAGAGACGGTGTCGGAGTGGGCAGTTTTATCATAGCCTTCTTCAGATACAATATGGAAAGCGCTCATCAGAGTGACCAAGCCCAGACTGCGGGATGTTTTAGCCAGTTCCATACCCAAAAGATACAGCAGCAAGGCCCCATCCTCTTTATAGGCATTGGTGCGACAGGCGATATATTTGGCATCCTCTGCAAGGGTTGCCACCAAAGCATTCAGCTCCTCTTGGCGGCCCAATTTCTCCAAACAAAGCAAGCGGCGAATAAAAGGATCGCCCATGCGGAGGTTCACCTCATCATGGAGATTGCCCTGCTCATCGGGACAAAGAAGCTCATGCTCCTCCACCGCTTTGAACAGCCGCTGGTAGGCATCAAAGGCTTTTGCATAATCCTGCAGGTGCAGATAATAAATGTCGGCAATATTACGCAAGGTATGCAAGGTATTCACCTTATAGGCATAAGGAGCAATGGGCAAAATCGCCAGATACAGATCAGCGATCAGATTGGAAAAGAGCAGGGTATGCTCCATCTCTTTTTGCTGAATGCACCCATCCAAAAACTGATTAAGATGGTTGGCAAAGGGGGTAGCATACCCCATCAGCCGCTCTTGGGCTCGGGGGTCCTCGCTATTGGCCACCGCCCCCACATATACAAACAGTTCCTTGGCAAGGTCCACTGCCTCGGCATATTTTCCAACGCTCATTAACTGATAGCAGCCCTCCATCATCCACTGGCAAAGCTCCGCAAACAGATCGGGGCGAGGGCGATTCTCGGTCAAGCCAACAATCATGGCAACAGCTTCTTGATACTTTCGGAAACCTTCCTCTATACGATCGGTATTGATCAGGGCGGTGCCGTAGCTTAAGATGGCGCCGGCGCATTGCATCAACTCCGGTTCATCTACCCCCTGCCCTACCGCCAGCAGATCTAAGCGATAGTTTTCTTCATAGCGGCGGCAGGTCTCCTGCCAAAGCGCTTGATTGGTCTTTTCACGAATGGCCCATGCTTCGGTCACATTGGCAATATTATACACCCGCTCACGGTACTTACGGTAATACTCCGGGTGGTTATTTTTTTCATATAAATCCCGATAGATATCCAAGCTTTGCTGATCGTATTTAATAGCCTTCTCCCAGTCCTCTTTGGTCTTATAGAGTTGACCCAAAGAGGTGCAAATGTCGGCACGGTTCACCAGAGGCATCCCAACCGACACCTCCGCCTCCAGCAGCTTCAGCAGCAAGCCCTCTGCCCGATCAACACTTTTAGGTGAGTTGGACATTTCTCTTAAAATGCCGGTCAGTTCCATTAAGCAGAGGGTGCGCTCTGTTTGATCTGCTTGAGGATCGCATACAACCTCCATCATCTCCTCCGGAGAGCGATTGGTTTTGGTGCTCTTGCCTTGGGCGGCATTTCTTCGGTCGATCTCCTCTTGGCACATGGCATAAAAATTCTCTGCTTCCGGACCATCGATCTTATGGCGTTTCAAGAAATTCTTCACCGAGAAAAGTTCCATGGCCGCAAGCTCCGGGGGAAATTCCTCGATCCGCATGGGGATCATCATACACACCTGCGCCATGGTAATAACCATCCCCTCGGAAAGGTAATCCCGCTGTGTGGTCAGGGCGCCGCTGATGGCCGCTTGCAGCCATAATACTTCATTGAGGTTTTTACACTCCTCCACCGAGGAGGTTAAATACTCGCCGTTGTCTGCCATAAACATCAGGCGGATACATTTACGGAATTCGGTGATCAGTTCCAGTCCTTCCCCGCTATGGTCCTTTAAAATATTCCGCTTTCGCACCACAAATTCCACCAATCCACGGCGGTGATAGCCATTGAAAATCGCCTCCATAAAGGTGCGAATGCCAAAGGCATCCAGATGCTCAGTAGCAAGGTAAAACAAGGAGATGGCATAATAAATCTTTCGCCCCTCATCCTCCAAAAGATCACGGATGGTCTGACGGATCACATCATGGGAAATATCCACACGGCCGTTGTCCCGCATCCGCAGGAAGAAGGAGAACCGAGCCAAAAGATCCAGATAATCCAACTGTACCCAGTTCTGATCGCTCATCTCCACCATCTTTTCCAGATCGCTTTCGGGCAAACCGAATTCCGAGAAGGCAATAAAGCTGAGCACCACCATCTCAAATTCAGGATTGGGGCACTGCTCCAGCAGGGTACGCATCAAGTTGCCGATCATTTGCGGCAGATCCGCAGAACTGTTTTCAATCACCTGCTGCAGATAGGCGTTAATGGCATCCATACCGCCTCCTGCCTGATTAATGGCATCAAAATCCGACGCATTTAAATTCAGCAAACGAAGCAGCAATACATTCAACTGTAAGGGGCTGACGGTATGCTCCACCAACTGCTCCAGCAGTTGGTCGTTCAGGGCTTTTCCATGGCGCTGCAGCAACCGCTCCGCCATAGCCCGATAGTCGGCCTTTTCATACTCCATCAAGCTGAACTTAAAGGACTTGGACACCTCTTTCAAGGGCTGAATGGGGCGGGAAGAACAAACCATCTTCACCTGCTCCGGCAGATAGCGACTGCACCAAAGAATGAAATTGATCATCCCTTCTTCGCATTTATCCACCGCATCCAATAAGAAATAGACCGTTCCCATCAAGTGGGTACGCTGATCATGGATGGCTGTTAAGAGTTGCTCATAGGTATATTCTTGGTATTTTTTATAATCGTAAGCCCCGTCGCTCATGGCATACAGCAGATACTCCGCCGCATTCCGCACCGAGGCAGAAAAACCATTATCTCCGCAAAAGAGCACATGGGCATTCTTCCCGCTCTTTCGCAGGTGGGAGCAAAGCAACGAAAGATAGACGCTCTTACCGGCACCGGCATCGCCAAGGATAGCATAGGGGCGATCGGCATTTTCGATATTTCCCGTCTCCCACTCCAGCATGTCGGTCTTTTCAAAGGCGTACTTTTGATTCTCTAAAAGGAGTTCTTCATTTTCGGCGATCTGCTTTTCCAAAAGGCTTTGGTATTGGAGGGTAGAAAACTCCTTTTCATACTCCCTTTTCAAATCGCCATACAGCAGTTCAAAAAAATCCTCCGAGATCATCAACTGATGCTCCTCCGACCAAGAGGCATGGTATTCTCGGCATCGATCGGGTAGTTTTTCCCGCAGTAAGGCCTTTAAATCCGCCAGTTTTTCTTCGGCGGCGGGATTTTGCTCCAAAAAGACCCCTCGCAGCTCCTCCGGCATGCCGGTATAGTCCCCTTTGCGGAAATACACATATATATGCTCCCGCTCCGTATTCTCCAATGCGCCTTTTAAAATCTCCATATGGGTCACGCTGAGGCTCTCCCCATCGGGAATGTACCCATAGCGATCCCCTAAAAGAATAATGATATGGGGGCGGCAGTTTTCGATCTCATCAAAGCAGACCTTCAGCACCCGTGCGGTGGCATCCTCCTCCGACAGGTCCGAGGTGTCCACACCCCAGCGCAGATCGGTGATGCGGATGGATTGATTATATTGGGAAAGATAATAATTCAGGCGAGGACCAATCTCCCGATTGAGAATATCTCGCTCAAAGTGCATATCACGGAAGGTGCTGGAAACAAAAATCGATTTCATAAGGTTCACGCCTCCTTTCTTTTATTTTACCATGATCGTCGGCAGTTTGTAAAGATAAAGAGCCCCACTTTGCAGATTACCGCCCCCATAGAAAAAAGTTTTTTAAAAAAATATTGACAACCGCTTCTCTTTATGATATATTAATATCCGTTCCGTATGGGGGTATAGCTCAGCTGGGAGAGCGCTTGAATGGCATTCAAGAGGTCAGCGGTTCGATCCCGCTTATCTCCACCAAATAATAAAGGCACACCAAATGGTGTGCCTTTATTATTTGGCGGAGACCCTGCGGGGCGACTGCGCATTGCAACGCAATGCGCAGGTCAGAACACCCGTATTTTCAGCAGGCAAAAGCCTGCTTTTTTGCTTCTTGAAGCAAAATGCCCCATGCGGGGGCAGAAAATACGAAGGTGTCACGGAGCGAGCCCACGGCTCGCGGAGTATCCCGCTTATCCCACTGCGCACAAATCCTTGTTGTCTTGACGCAGAGTTACCGCTTATCTCCACCACTGGTTCGTCAAGTTTTATTTTTTGCCCGCTCGTAGTGAGCGGGTATTTTTTGTATGCATTGAAAAGTTGTTGTGCGTGTGGTATAATCAGTTCAATAAATAAGAATTTGTAGGTGTGATAATGATTGTTTTAATTACGGGAGCATCCCATACAGGCAAAACGGCACTTGCTCAAAAGTTGCTTGAAAAATATAATTATCCGTATCTGTCAATAGACCATCTGAAAATGGGTTTAATTCGTAGCTGCAACACAGAGCTTTCCCCTATGGATGACAATGAATTAACCGAATACTTGTGGCCGATTGTTCGTGAAATGATAAAAACTGCTATTGAGAATAATCAGAACTTGATTGTCGAAGGTTGCTATATTCCATTCGATTGGCAGAAAGACTTTGACTCCGAATATCTTGAAAGCATAAAATATTACTGTCTTATAATGAGTGAGGAATATATCAAAAATCACTTTGCTGACATAAAGAAATATGCAAACGTCATTGAAAACCGTTTAGATGATGAATGGTGCACTCTAGAAAGTGTATTGGAAGACAATGCCGATATGCTTGACCTCGCACAAAAGTATAATGTGAACTATATACTCATTGAAAACAACTATGAAATCAATATTAGTTTATAACGACAAATTCAAATCTGTTGTCGCATACAAATCCAATTCAGCCGAGCAGAGCGAGTTAACGCTCTGCTCGGCATTTTTTATTATGCATACTCAAAAGCAAAACCCGCACCATTCAGATGAATGGTGCGGGTTTTAGTAATTAAATCAAGAGTCCATTGCAATGGTCAATTTCATGTTGAATAATCTGTGCAGACCAGCCGGTGAAGGTTTTGTTTTCAAATAGTATTATTATTCTTTATATGCCACATTCGATCGCACATCTCAATAGTTTTTGGCAAAAATCTTGCGATCGTAGTGGTTTTCTTGCTTTCTTTTGTCAATTTAAGTAACCATCTCCAAATGGGCAGATATATTAGCGCCTATAGAAATGCTGAAGCCGTCACTCGGTCTTGAACCAGGTGGCGGCTGTTTTTGGCGTTATTTTCTGCAATAGGTGGTGATGGCTTGGCTGACGAAAGCGGCGGTGCCGGGAGTGTGTTGGTCGATGTTGTTTTTGAAACGCTCGTCGGCAACGTACATTTGGCCGAGGCCGGCGAGGATTTCATCGGTGCAGGTGTAGTAGTTCTCGGTGATGTAATTTTGCAGCTCTTTCACCAGAGCCTGCGCCTCGTCCGAGTTGGGTGCGTGTCCGTTATTCATACACCCGGCGAATTTGGAGAGGACGGTCATCAGTCCGTCGTTGACGGCTTGCCATTGATCTTTGCTGTAGCTTGCGGTCTTTTCCGCATGTTCTTTATAGGCGGCCGTTTCGCCCCAACGCCTCTTCGCCTCAGCCTCATACTGGTTGCGGGCGGTTTCATAATCGCTGTTATCAAATGCAGTCATGGTAATCTTTCCTTTCTCAGCACCATCCAAAGCAGCAATAATTCGCTCTAATCGTTCCTTTTTGAGAATTAAGAGTTTTCGCTGCTCGGCGAGTGCTTTTTGCTTATCGTAATCGGGAGATGATAAGATCTCTGCAATGCTTTTTAGTTCAAAATCAAGTTCACGATAAAACAGGATCTCTTGCATACGTTCAAGAGAGAATTCATCATAAAACCGATAGCCATTTTGCTCGTCAACAAAGGCGGGCTTTAACAAACCTATTTCATCATAATAGTGCAGTGTGCGCACACTGACACCTGCGAGTTTTGCGAACTCGTTGATTTGCATTTTCACTTATATCACCTCACGAGAAGCAGTATACACTATGACGCAACGTGAGAGTCAAGCGTTTTATTTCACAATTTCATAGGGCCAGTCGATGATGCCGCCGAATTCTTTGACGTTGGTATAGCCGAGTTTCACCAGCGCTTCGGAGGCGATTTTGCTTCGTCTGCCGCTGCGGCAATAGACGAGGATCAGCGCATCTTTATCGGGCAATTCCTTTTCGGCACGATCGGCGATCTCGTACTCGGGGATGAGGATCGCATCCGCAATATGCCCTTCGGCAAATTCTTCGTCGGTGCGGGCATCGATAATGATGTAATCCTTTTCTGTGTCCATCATCGTTTTTGCCTGTTCGGGGGTGATTTGCTCATAGGAATTGGCACCGCCATTGGAACAAGCGGTCATGCCAAACAGAGATAACGGTATCAACAACATAATGAACCATCCTTTGAATTTTCTCATAGTATACCCTCTTTATCCTTAACCATTACTGCGATGTATACGGCGTATGCGGCGGCAATAAAGGCAATCAGGACGGCGGAAAAGATCGTTTGAGTCGTTGTTGCCGCCTCAGCGCCAAAAGCGCTTGCCGCATTAAACAAACTATGGGTGGCAATGCATACGAGCAAACTTTTTGTCTTGTAATAGATCATCATAAACGCAAAGCCGACGGCAACGGCATAGACGACCTGCAGAAGATTGGGTAAAAGTTCTGCACCTGAGCCGTTGACAAGATTGATAATATGCCCGATACCAAAGGTAAGGCTTGAAACAATAATTGCCGATTTCACGCCGTTTTTCGCCATAGCCTGAAACAGAAATCCGCGGAATATCATCTCTTCCAAAAAGCCGACGCAAAGCATCGATAAAACATACAACACCGTTTCGAGGAGCGATGCGTTCAGTTTGAACCCGAACCAAAAATTTGCGGTGAGCAGAATGATCAGCGGAATGTAATACAGCATTTTCGACGCCGACATTTGCGGTTTACACAGACCGTATTTTTCCCCAAGTCCGTTCTTCTTTACGAACAGGTAAAGGATTACGGAAAGGGCGATCAAAATGGGCAACGTTACCGCCTTTAAAATGCCGATATCGCTTGACAGATTATCCCCAACGGACGCAAGGACACAATAGGCGATAATCCAGGCAAGAGCGAACCAAAGTTCGCTTTTTTCGTATAATTTCTTCATCATTTATACCACTTCCACCTGACACATTTGCATGGTTTTTAAGGCAGCCTCGTGGCTCTCGGGGGTGACACCGGCGCAGCAAGCAGAATCGACTTTCACCTGCGCATCGGGGAAGGTTGCTTTGATGATGAGAGCATTGGAAACCACGCAGATGTCGGTGCAAAGACCGATCAACTCCACACATTCAAGAGTTTCCTCATCCCAATGGGGCCAGCCAAAATTGGGCTTATCAATGATTTTTGCGCCCTCGACGTAAAGACCGTCGGCGATTTCCCAACCTTTGGTGCCCTTGATACAGTGTGGGACGGGTAGATGTTTGCCCTCTGTGGTATCAAGATAGTTTTCCAAGTGGGTATCTCTTGTAAAAATAATCTCGTCGCCGTTTTGGGCGTATTCCTGAATCTTTGCCTTGACCTTGGGGACGATAGCCACCGCCTCTTTGGTGCCGAGCGCCATAGTAATAAAATCGTTTTGCATATCGACTACAATTAATGTCTTTTTCATCGTTAGACCTCCCATGCGCTTTTGATTTGAGGTTATTATACCATACTTGCATGAGTTTTTCTACCATTATATTAGTTGACGCTGCGCACCTACGGATCGAGATTGCCGTAATAAAACGCTTCAATGAATTTTCCCATATCGTTTTACCTCCTTTGCCTATATTGTAGCAAAGGAGGTCTATTTTGACGAATATGCCAAATTAAAATCGGAACATTTGCAAAATCATCTATAAGAAGACGCCGAACGCACAATTTTGATTTTGGAATCTTCAAAAGAATCCAATACTCCAAATCGAAGAAGCACATGACGTATGTCTTTTTCTGTTGCTTCGCATTTTGGGCCAATTATTATACTTTCAATTGCTTTGGGGAGATCATTAAATTTTATTTCTATGTGAGGTATTATATTTCCCCCTTTAGCTATATAGTCGATTTTTGGATCACTAAAGTTTTTCTTATATTTATCGGAACTAATAGATCTGAAATCTTTAAAAGTCAATATATCTCTATTGAGTCCATAATCATCCATAGAATAAATGATTCTCCATTCCTTTTCCTCCTTAAAAGACGGATGCTTAAACAGCGCGGATGTGCGCGTCAAATCTATCATTGATTTGAGAATGAATTCATCAAATTTATTTTTGTCATGCATATCAAACATTTTCTCGAATAAAGAAGAAAAATTAGTTCTATAAGAAATACTGCCAATTAAAAAATTAAAAGACGGACAGCGTAAACTATACCCCGAAATAGCGTCCAAATATTCACGGGAGAAACCTATTGCAACACCACAACCATTATCCGCATATCCTCTCCATTGTCCTAACGAATCCGGCAATTCACTAAGGCAAAAAGCATATGTACGTAAACTGAAAAAAGTATTGGCGATTTCTTCGCTATTAGTTTTCGTTGCTGGAAGTAACCACAAAGGACATTTTTCATAACCATCAGTTACTGCCATAGATAAAATAAGTTCACAAATTAACTTTACCGTCAAATCATCAGTATTATTATATTTGTCCAATATGAAATCATAATACTTTTCTCTAAACCAGGCCATTTCTCTGCTATCATTGGACTTTTGAATGTCAGATAACCAAATCGATGAATTTTTTATAATATTTAAAAAGGTATCCAAACTGCAATAATGATACAGACTTTTTTGCTTTTTCGAACTCATGGCCATTCCTCCAATTTATTTACTGTAATTAACTTAATTATAACATAGTAAGCCTAAATGCTCAACTACCAAAGAGCAAAAGAAAACCGCGCCCGTAGGGATATTACCTACGGGTGGGTGCTATTTTCGGGGGTATAATTTTGCGTGGGTTGGGAGAGCGCTTGAATGGCGGTCAAGGTCAGCGAATCGAAAAAATCCGCTGCGCAGAGTTACCGCTTATCTCCACATTGATCACGCCCCGCTCGGCTTTTTCTATTCATTGAAAACTGAATAATAGTATGATATAATCAATTCAATACTTTTCGCTCCACCGCCGGTTTATTTTCCCCACTAAACCAACGGTAGGTGTGATTTTTTCCCCAAAGCGCTATACTGTAAACGAAAGGAGGACCCGTATGGATCAAATCAAAATCGGAAAATTTATTGCCGCTTGCAGAAAAGAGCAGGGGCTCACCCAACTGCAACTGGCAGACAAGCTGGGAATCACCGATAAGGCAGTATCCAAATGGGAGCGGGGCATCGCCATGCCCGACACGTCCATTATGCTGGAATTGTGTGAGATCCTGCAAATCAACGTCAATGAATTATTAAGTGGGGAGAAAATCACTATGGAAAACAAACATCAAAAAAACGAAGAGCTGATGCTCGATCTGGCGAAGGAGATCGCCCAAAAGAACAAA
Organism: Eubacteriales bacterium; assembly: GCA_045539335.1. Classification (GTDB taxonomy): domain Bacteria; phylum Bacillota; class Clostridia; order Oscillospirales; family QAKW01; genus QAKW01. The sequence goes on along the minus strand of JAZQFD010000007.1, from coordinate 134,181 downwards.
ACCATCTGGACCACCATGTGGGTCATTATGATAGTAAGTATGCTGGGGTTGCTTGGAGGCTGCGCCGTCGTATACTTCTTTGTGCCGGAAGGAGTCTGGCAGGCGGTGTCCGTTATTGGAATCTGCATTCTCTTTTTATTGCCCTGTTTTTACGCGTTAAAGCTGGAGGTCAGCGTGGGTGCTTATAAATGCAAAAACTGCGGTCATGAGATCGTGCCCACCTATACGCAGGCATTGAACGCTATGCATATGGGATTCACCCGTTACCTGAAATGCCCCGAATGCGGCAAGCGCACCTGGTGCAAAAAAGTATTCAAGAAATAACACCCCCGAGCAGAGCGTAACGCTCTGCTCGTTAATTGATTTATAAAAAGAGCGGGAGAAGGGCAGCCCTTCTCCCGCTCTTTTTATTCCCAATCTCTCCCTATTCTCAAATTTTCATTGCATCTGAGGGAGATCGTCGATATAATAATAATATAAGTATAGCAAAAGAGGTTATTTTTTATGAAACGATTGATCGGATGTATTGCTTCGATTGCGGCGCTGGCGCTGGTGATCGGGACGCTGACCCTTTGGATTGGCGGGGCCTCCCCTGCCAAAAAGCTGATGAAAGAGCAGCCTTACAACTTCTCTGCCGACAAAAGTCTTGGAGAGGAACAGCAGGAGGTTTATGCAGAGAAGAACAGTTGCATTTACATCGCTTATCCCAAGACCGGCAACAAGCAGACCAACCAGGTTATCGAGCAATATGTTGAAGAGATAAAGAACGAATTTACTACCCATCGCACCAAGCTGGAGCAAGAAGCGCCCGACCTGATTCCTCGGCTGACGCTAGATTATTCCAATCAGGCATGGGAAGGGTTTATGGAGCTTTCGTTTCGCTGTGCCGTCTGCAATCTGACCGAGCAGGGCACCGACGGCGGTGGTGAAACCTATGGCAAACAGAAAAAATACTACTTAGATGCAGATGGCAACATCTTAGATCTGGATGGCCTTTTGGGAGAAGACAGCGAGACCAAGATCAATCTGATGCTAAAAGCCACCGGCAAATCCACCGAGGATCTAACCGCCTTTTCGGTTTATGAGGACACCTTGACCCTTCAATGGCCGGACAGCAAGGAGACCCTTTCGGTTTCTGCCATTCGGCGGGCAGGGATGGTGGATCCCACCAAGCCCATGATCGCCTTGACCTTTGACGACGGCCCCGGGCGCTATTCCCGAGATTTTGCAGATCTTCTGACCCGCTACGGAGCCAGAGCCACCTTCTTTGTGTTGGGCAGCAATGTGAAGAACTTTGCCGACGATCTGAAATACGTTTATGAGCAAGGCAATGAGATCGCCAGCCATACCATGAACCACAAAAATCTCAATCTCCTTTCCGGCGCCGGCATTCGCAAAGAGATTGACGATGCCGCCAAGGCGATTTATGACGCCATTGGCGTTTATCCCACCTTGATCCGCACCCCTTACGGCAATGCCAACAAGCAGGTGATGTCGTATATCGATGGGCCGATGATCAAATGGAGCGTGGACACCTTAGACTGGAAGACCCGTGACGCTCAGGCAGTAAAAAAAGAGATCCTCAAGGGAGCCGGCGACGGCGAGATCGTGCTGATGCACGAGATTTATAAGAGCAGCCTGGAGGGCTTGGAACTGGCCTTGGAGGAACTTTCCAAAGAAGGGTACCAATTTGTGACGGTCAGCGAACTGATGCAATACCGCAATGTGACCCCCGAATGCAAGCACTACACCAGCTTTAAGTAATAAAAATAGACCCGACCTCTTTGGAGGTCGGGTTCTCTTTTTTATAAATGAATCAAGGCTTCGCCCAGATCATGGACATACTTAAACCAGCTTTCTTGGGCCGCCTTGGGGATAGCACGGGAGCGCACCTCAAAGGAATAATCATGGTCATAGCCGATGGCACGAAGGGCTTCGGCAACGCCCTTCCAATCCACCAGCCCATCAAAGGGGAGCAGGTGCTCATCGCCCTTTTGGCGATTATCGTTGATATGAAGGGCCTTTAGGCGATCCCCTGCCATACGGATATACTGAGGAACATCAATGCTGGTGAGGCAAGCGTGACCGGTATCGATACAAATACCCACCGAAGGATCGTTGATGGTTTCTACCAAATCAAACAATTCCTCGGGATCTCCCCCGCAATAGCGGCGCATATTACGGCTAAAATCCACCATATTCTCAATAGCGAGTCCCACCCCTACCTCTTTTGCCTTCTCGATAATGGGAGCCAGATAAGCAAGATTGGCGTCTTTATTGATCTGACGGTTATAAATAGGCTGGCGAGGCAGGTTCATGGGATGCACCACCATCCACTCGGCGCCCAGTATTTTAGAGGCTTCGGCGCAACGGGTATTGAGTGCCAAAAGATCCTTTCCTTCGGGGAAGGCAGGATCATCCCATTGAAGACCCAGCACAAAGTTTCCATGGGTCTGCCGGAAGCGAATGCCATTTTGATCGGCGCATTCCTTCACTTGACAGATCCAATCCCGCCAGTTTTCTTTGGTCATTTCTCGATCATTTCTGCAATAGGCAAAAAAGCTCATATCAAGACATTGAAAACCGGCACGCTTTGCCGCTTCAATGGCTTCAAAAGTCGTCATTTTCGGTCCGCCGGTAAAAAGGGTCATTGCTGTAGATAATGTCATCATGATGCTGCTCCTTGATTTTTTCTTTATTGTAACACCATTCTTTGAAAAATGCAATTTTTAAATTTAAACATCAAAGATTCCGAGGATCACAATACCGATGGCCACCGAAGCAATGCAAAGGTAATGCTTCCATGAAAGCTTTTCTTTCAGGAACAGGCTGCTCCAGATCATGGAAACCATGCAATAAGCAGAGATGATCACCAATCCCGGAACATAGCCATCTACTACTACCATCATATAAAAGACCTGACCGATGGTTTCGCAAAGACCGCCTACCAGCTTGGTTCCGTCGTATTTAGCGTCGATCTTCTCCCGCTTAATTCCATAGACATAAATGGCAAATAAAATAGCCACAAAGAACCAAGTAAACTCATAAGCAGTGTTGAGAATATCCCCTGCCAGCAATTCATCGCCCAGCCGCTCTTCATAATTGGCAGCGATGAGGGTATCCACGAAGGTTCCCAAAGAATCCAAAATACAATACAGCACCGGAAGAAGAATCGCCCAAATACTTTTTGCATATTTCCGATTGGCTTTTTCCTGGCGCAAGCAGCGAAGTTCATTATCCTCGGTATTATCAACAAAGCCCAAAGCGATAATGCCGGCCACCACCAAAATGATACCCAGAATGATCCAAGTATTGAGGTAAACCGCATTGCTATCGGAATCGGGATTAAAGGTGATTCCGAAAACAGCCATACAAAGCAAAGCCGCTACAGCGCCGGAGCCATTACAAATGGGAGACGAAATGGAAAGTTCAATATAGCGCAAGCCCACATATCCCACAATCATGGAAACGATATATAAAAGGGATGCAGGCAGATAAGCGATGATATCGGAGAAGGTCAAGGGAATGTCTTTGACAAACACCATATAAAGGGCATGAACACCCATGATCAGACCTACCGCAATGCTGACCTTAAAATGGCTCAGCTTATCGGTTTGCTTGGAGCCGATCTTGCTGAAAATATCTGACCCGCTCCAGAAAAGCATTGCAATGATTGCAACGAACCACATCATAATGATTTAATCCTCCATTTTTTTAAATACTTCATTGGCCGCCTTTTGCATCACATCGGGAGGAGAAACCACAATACCGGTGGCATCATCCCCCAAAACCAAAAGGGTATCTCCCGGCTTGATACCGAAAAGATCTCGGGCTTCCTTGGGGATCACAATTTGCCCCTTCTCCCCTACCTTTACGGTACCGAATAAATGCTTGCCCTTGGGCAGGCCATATAGATGCTTTCCCTTTGCCATATGCTGATCTCCATTCTTTGAAAAGTCATACTTGTAGGAAAAGTATGACTAATTTTATCACACATTTTTTAAAATAGCAAGAGCCTTGACTGTAAAATCATAACATATTATAATAAAAATATCAATCGATAAGGTAACAAGAAATGATCATCAAGGATTTACGGTTACCGGTGAGCCATTCGCCGGAGCAACTTCATAAGAAAATAAAGAAAGCCGCCGGATTTACCCCTGCGGCTTGGCGGCTTTTGCGGCGCTCCATTGATGCCCGAAAGCAGCCGGTTTGCTATACCTATACGGTGGAGGCCATCGCTCAAGGGGAAGCGTTTCTGGAAAAAGAGCCCTTCATCATCCCCAAGGCCCGCTTCAAGCAACGCCCCATCATCATCGGCAGTGGCCCTGCCGGCCTTTTTGCGGCGCTGATTCTGGCCAGAGCCGGCGCCTGCCCCCTGCTTTTGGAGCGGGGCAAGCCGGTGGAGGAGCGGCAAAAGGATATTGCTCATTTTCAAATGACCGGTCAGTTAAACCCCCAATCCAATGTGCAATTCGGAGAGGGTGGTGCCGGCACTTTTTCCGACGGGAAGCTCAACAGCGGCATCAATAGTCCCTATTGTCGCACGGTTTTGGAAACCTTTTATGCCCATGGGGCGCCGGAAGAAATCCTCTATGATGCCAAGCCCCATATCGGCACCGACTATTTAAGAAAGGTGATCCGCTCCATGCGGGAGGAGATCCTCTCTTTGGGTGGCGAGATTCACTTTGAGGAGCAGGCAAAACGCTTGCAAATTTCCAAGGGTGCCATTTGCGGAGTGGAAGGAAAAGCCGTTTATGAAACCCAGCACCTGATCCTTGCCATTGGCCACAGTGCCCGAGATACCTTTGCCATGCTGCACCAATCGGGCGTACCTATGGCGCCCAAGGCCTTTTCGGTGGGGGTACGGCTGGAGCATCCCCAAACATTAATCAATCACGCTCAATACGGCGAAGATGCCGCTTACTTAGGAGCAGCCGACTATAAATTGTCCTATCATACCGGCGACGGACGGGGTGTCTATACCTTCTGCATGTGTCCCGGCGGGGAGGTTATGGCCGCCGCCAGCGAAGAAGGGGGCGTGGTGACCAACGGCATGAGCTATCATGCCAGAGCCGGCAAAAATGCCAACAGCGCTCTTTTGGTCAGCATCACGCCGGCGGATTTCGGGGAGCACCCCTTAGACGGTGTGGCATACCAGCGCCGCTTGGAGCAGGCCGCCTTTTTGGCAGGGGGCGGGAACTATCATGCGCCCGCTCAACGGTTGGAGGACTTTTTGCAAAAGCGTCCCACCCAAGCCTTCGGGGCGGTGGAGCCCAGCTATCAGCCGGGGGTGATTCCTTACGATCTCAATGAGATTTTACCTTCCTATGTATGCGCCGCCATGGCAGAAGCCCTGCCGGTTTTTGATCGTCGGCTGAAGGGATTCAAGTTGCCTGATGGGGTAATGACCGGAGTGGAGACCCGCAGTTCCTCGCCGGTGCGAATCTTGCGAAACGAAGCCTTCCAAAGCCCCATTCAAGGCCTCTATCCCATTGGAGAAGGGGCCGGCTATGCCGGAGGGATTATGTCCTCAGCGGTAGACGGCATCAAATGCGCTTTATCCATCTTAAATGAAAATCCGTAACGCCTAAAGCGTTACGGATTTTTTATATCTTCACTTGGAAATCTTTGTGACAGCGGGGACAACCAACGGTATGACGCCCTTTTTTATTGGGCAGGCGAACGGTGGCTTTGCAATGAGGGCATTTGCGATAGCGATGGGTCTTGCGCTCAGTCCACTTACGCTTTTGAAGCCCAAACCAGCCGGTCACCTTATTACGATATTTCATATACCGATTATTCTCAGCCCAGCGCTTTTGATGATTGCAGGAAAACATCCGAAAAAACATCCAAATCATGCAAAGAAGGGGCAAAATCTGCAAATAAGGCACAAAGGAGCTGAGCACCACCAGAATCAGATAAAACCACAATAGATCCCGATTCAGGCGATCCACACCATAGCGCCCTGCCATAAAACGAGCCATTCGTTCACGAAATTTCATAATTGATTTCCTTTCCATATTTAACAGTAGGGACAGCAAAGCCTTGCAAGGCAAAGACCCATGCAAAGGGGATTAATATTGCCGGTGGGCATCCCGAAGCCTCGTCCATAGGTTTCATAGGCCATACCCGAATGCTGCAGCTGCTGCAATAAGCTTTGATATTCATAATTATTGGGTTCCAGTTGTACCGCCTTGCGGGCAAATTCCAACGCTTGGGTACGATTGCCCACTCCCGCATGGGCATAAGCAGAAAGAAAATACCACTCTGCATTTCGATTGGTCATGCGATTGAGCACATTAAAGGCCTCTTGATAGCGGCGATAATGGAGATAATGGCGCACCGCCGTCATCTCCGGGGTGGAGCCTTCGCCGGGGGCACTTTGGCCATAGCCATAGTCATAACCGCCGGTGGTTTTGCCCTGCCGCTGCTTTAAGATCTCATCATAAGCAGTATTGATCTCGGCCATCTTCTTTTCTGCAAAGGCACGATCGGGATGGATGTCGGGATGGTACTGCTTGGCCAGCTTTCGATATGCTTTTTTAATTTCATCATCCGTGGCGGAAGGGGAAACGCCCAACACACTATATGGATTCATTTTTCGTCCTCTTTATGATTGATTTGTTCAAACTTACTCCAAACACCGGAGTACAAAATATTTCTTAAAATATCCAGATGCTCCACCAGCGGCAACCGCTCCAGCACCAAGGCACACTCACCCAAAGCGCCCTTGAGCATCTCCTCTACCCTTTGGCGATAGTCGGGTTCATGACAGATAAGGGACATGGGATTATAGCGCTCTTTTTTCTGATCCTTGGGCAGATCCTCATAGGCATCCATCCAATAGACAAACCGCCCTAAGGCCTCGCCTAAGCGATAGCAATCCTCCGCCCAAAAATCCTTTTCATACACAAACAACTGACCCAGCATCTTACCGGACAGATTGGCGGCCGTATCCAGATCTCTGGGGAAGCGCTCCTCTTCTTTAGCCAAGGCTTCCAAATTCTCTCGAATGGCCTTGGCTTGACGGGGATACTGCTTTTCAATGGCAGGAATATAGTTCTTTAGCCGATTGGCGGCGGTTTTGGCGGATTTTTTTTGCTCGTCCCGCCAATCGTCCATCAAATTATAATAGGCTAAAAGAATATTCATGGACGCACCATAATCGATGATCTCATTTTCCGCCATCAGCTTCTCTTTGCAGGGGTGGACGATGCACCGCCCCTTATGCAAGGCGGTGGCAGGGTCTCTCAGATCGGCCAAAAGCAGGATCATAAAGGTCATATCATAATTCAGGGTAAGGCGCCCGAAATTACCGTATTGCTTCTTTAAACTGCGGCAAAGTCCGCAATAATAACTGCGATAGATTTCTTTTTGTTCTTCTGAGAGTTGATCCATATTGGCAACCACATAACCAAACAAACCATTCACCACCTTTTCATTCAATATAGTACACTTATTTTTTCCTTTTGTGTTGAACAAATTGTAAATTTTACCGTGTTCTATTGTAAACACCCCGCACATACATATAAATAAGATCGGAAAGGAGTGAAAAAAATATGGCGATTAAAATTGTGGTGGACGCCGGACACAACCCCCAAGGGATCAATGCCGGCGCCGAGGGGCAAGGATATCGGGAACAGGATCTGGTGTATGTGGTGGCCCAAGAACTGGCGACCCTTTTGCGGGCCGATCCCAATTTTGAGGTGCGGCTGACCCGCAACACCCCCGACGAGGTATTGGGCACCTCCAATGCCACAAGCCTCCAACAGCGGGTGCGGCTTGCCAACGAATGGCCTGCCGATTATTTCATCAGCATCCATGCCAATGCGTCTACCAATCCCGCCGTCAACGGCACCGAGGTCTATACTTACAGCGACTCCGGCCCTGCCCATGAGCTGGCGGAGGAGATTCAAGAAGCTATTGTGGAAGAAATGAACATGCGGGATATCGGCGTAAAGACCAATCCCACCCTCTATGTGCTTCGCCGCACCACCATGCCGGCGGTTTTGGTGGAGCTGGGCTTTATTACTAACGCAGAAGATGCCCGCAAAATGGCGGAAAATCCGCAAGGCTTTGCCAGAGCAATCTATAACGGAATGTTGGATTACTTTGAATTAAATTAAAAATAAGATTCTATAAAAGACACTCTGTAATTCCTAATAGAAAGAGGTTGGATTTCGTTGAAAGAATCCCGAAGGCGTATGTGATACTCCGAGCGGTTCTTTCAACGGAAAGAAAAAACGGCTCTCGGGTTTACCGAGAGCCGTTTTTGCGGTCCAGCCCTTTCTATTAGGAATTATAGCCGTTGGGGTTGTTCTTCTGCCAATTCCAGAGATCTCTGCACATATCATCCAGATTCTTCTCTGCCACAAAACCGATCTCTTCTCTTGCCTTAGCAGGATCTGCATAGAGGGCAGCCACATCACCGGGGCGACGGTCGACGATCTGATATTTGATGGTAACACCGCTGGCCTTCTCAAAGGCTTTGACCATATCCAATACGCTATAGCCAACACCGGTGCCCAGGTTGTATGTAAAGATACCGTTTTTCCCTGCTTGGGCTTCCAAGGCTCTCAAGTGGCCCTTGGCCAGATCAACCACGTGGATAAAGTCACGAACGCCGGTACCGTCATGGGTATTATAGTCGCCGCCGAACACGGAAAGCTGCTCCCGCTTACCGATGGCAACCTGTGCAATATAAGGAGTCAGGTTATTGGGAATGCCCTGAGGATCTTCGCCGATCATGCCGCTCTCATGAGCGCCAACGGGGTTGAAATACCGCAGCAGGGTAATGGTCATATCAGGATTGGCCTTTGCAATATCGGTAAGCATCACTTCCTGCATCAGCTTGGTCTGACCATAGGGATTGGTGGCGCTGGTGGGGAAATCCTCCATGACAGGAACCACCTTGCTATCGCCATAAACGGTAGCGGAAGAGGAGAAAACAAACTGCTTGGTGCCGCTCTTCTTCATGGCATCCAGAATATTGAGGGTACCAACGATATTATTATTATAGTAGAACCAAGGCTTCTCAACGCTTTCGCCCACCGCCTTAAGACCTGCAAAATGGATCACAGCCTGGGGCTTTTCCGCCATAAAAATCTCTTCCATCTTTGCCTTATCCAGCATATCGGCCTCATAGAACTTAAAGTCTTTGCCGGTGATGGCACGAACCCGCTCCAATGCCTTGGGACAGCTATTATAGAAGTTATCAAAAATAACCACCTCATAGCCTGCGTTCAGAAGTTCCACCACTGTGTGGGTACCGATATAACCGGCACCGCCTGTTACCATTACCTTCATCGTAAATCCATCTCCTTTACAATATCACTCATTTCGATGCGAAGCTGCGAAAGACTATTGGAAAGATCCTCCGGCTGCCAAGCGGCCAACCGCCCCTCCGGCAGATCCACTGCCTTAGTCAGAATCTTAAAGCAGGTCTCCCCGCCTCTTCGCTCATAAAGCAGGGTTGCACCCTGCAATTCTAACAATTTTTTTGCCACCGAAAGGCCAAAGCCCAAGCCGGTGACCCCAAAGCGGTCCACCGTACGGTAGCCCAATTCAAACAATCGATCCGGTTGCTCCACGCCATCACCGTTATCGCAAACGCTAATGTAGATCTGATCTCCCTGACGACCGGCAGAAACCATCACCTGATCTTTGGAAAAGCGCAGGGCATTGCTGAATAACGCCCCCAGCGCCAGTTCCAAATCCTCCGGCATCACCATGGCGTACAGCCCTTCTTCTCCGGCCAAATAGCGCACCTTCAGCCGAGGATCGGCTTCATTATAATTGCGAGTAAAGCCATTGATAAAATCCTGCAGATCCAAAGGAACCCGATAGCGGGTCTTTCCCGAACCGTCCAGCAATTCATAAAGATGGCTGTTCATCCGCAAAATGCGGCGCACCCCATCGGAAAGTTCCCTTCCCATAGGGCTCTCCACCCCCAAGCGCTGAGCAACGCTGAAAATCTCATTGAGATAGCTTGCCTGCTTTCCATGGCAATTTCTCAAAACCGTCATCAACCCTTCATCGGAAAGGGCGCCGGTGCGATCTTTTATACAGATCACCGCATAAACGGCCCCTTCATAGGGATAAGGCAGGAGTTCCAGATCCAAAGGACCGTTTTCTCCCATCAAGGGAAAGGTTCCGCAGCGCATGGAGGCCAAACAATCGACGGCTTCTTTTTTGACCGCCTCGGTAAGCAACAGACTTTCTGCCCGTTCCCCATAACGCTCCATCAACTTTGAAGACATAAATATGCAGTTTTGCTCTCCATCCAACACCAGGATGGATTGATCGGTTCCGCTATACAGTTCAGCGAAAAATTCCGTTGCTGCTGTCATCATCTTCTCCTTAAAAGAGTCCTTTAATATATTATATACGCTTCGGTGCTTAAATTCAAGCGGCAAGTTCCCAATGAACCAGTTTATTCCCGCTATACACCAATTTCAGACGAAAAAAGGGGGCTTTTTGCTCTAAAAGATCTAAAAAGATTCGGTCTCCCTCCCATTGAGGCAGCTCCCCCATTTGGGCTTTGGGCACCCATTCCAAAACGCCCTCATCGCACTCTTTCAATGTGCCGGTAAAGCAATCGCACCAAAACAGGTGCATCCGCTCCGCAAACCCGTCGCACTCAAAATCCACGATTCCTCGATACTCCGGTTTTATAAGGCTAAGGCCGGTTTCCTCCAGTGCTTCCCGGAGGATACACGCCTCCGGCGTCTCCCCCACCATTAGCTTTCCGCCGATGCCGATCCATTTATCTTTATTGAGATCCTGCTCTTTTTTGATCCGATGGAGCAAAAGATAGCAGGCATCCTTTTCGATATAACAAAGGGTGGTTTCGATCATTTTAAAAACCCATTGATAATCTGCTCTTCCGCTTCTTTTTCAGTGAGTCCCAAGGTCATCAGCTTGGTCAGCTGCTCGCCGGCAATCTTGCCGATGGCGGCCTCATGGATCAGGCTGGCATCCAGATGGGCGGCGGTAATTTCGGGAATGGCGCTGACCACCGCATCGTCCATAATAATGGCATCGCATTCCGAATGGCCGGTGCAACGGTTATTCCCATTGATCTTGGAACGGAAAATCTGCTTGGATTGCTCCTTGGCCACCGAGCGGGACACCAACTTGCAATGGCAACCTTCGCCATCCATATCCACGGCGAAATCCGTTTCCGCCCATTGCTGGCCGTGGGTCATGATCTTCTCTTTGATAATCAAGGTGGAATCGGCTGCCTGCTTGGCGGTGGTGACACGCTTGGTGGAATCCACGCCCTTGATCTGGGTGGTTTCCATCTCCAAAAAGCTGCCCTCTTCCAAATGGATCACGGTGGTGGGATTCATAACATTCTTCCCGTTTCCATCTCCTCCGCCATAGTGCCGCTCCACATAGCGCACCTTAGCACCCTTCCCCACATAGAAGGTATGGATTCCATCGTGGCGGGATTCCTGATCGCCGCCATTATGAATGCCACAGCCTGCCACAATGGTCACATCAGCTCCCTCGCCGATGATGAAATCATTATAGACCATCTCGGTATGGCCGCTTTGGCTGAGCAATACCGGAATATGAACACTTTCATTTTTGGTATAGGGCTTGATGATAATATCGATTCCATCGGTTCCTTCTTTGCTGACGATATCGATATTGGCCGTGGTATTCCGACCGGCAGAAGTACCATTGGTACGGATATTATATGCTCCGGCAGGGATTTCATGCAATTCTGCTACCTGCTCCAATAAATTCTTTTGAATGGCATCCATGGTACTCACCTCACAGTTTCGCAGTCAGCACGCCACAGGTGCCGCCGCCTTTTAAAAATTCCGGCAGAATGGTTTCCTTATCGCCTACTGCCGAAACGGTGCCGTTGGCAATTACGATGATCTTATCGGCAATATTCAAAATCCGCTCCTGATGGGAGATGATCAAAATGGAACCATTGATGGTTTCATGCATCTTTTCAAAGACATTGATCAAATTGGAAAAGCTCCAAAGATCGATGCCGGCCTCCGGCTCGTCAAAAACCGAAATCTCGGTGCCCCGAGCCAATACCGAGGCGATCTCGATCCGCTTGATTTCTCCGCCGGACAGGCTGGCATTCAATTCCCGATTCACATAATCCCGAGCGCAAAGGCCCACCTCGGATAAATAGGCGCAAACCTCCCCGATGGTCAGGTTTTTGCCTGCCGCCAAGGTGATCAGATCCTTCACGGTGATTCCCTTAAACCGCACCGGCTGCTGAAAAGCAAAACTGATGCCTTTTTGGGCACGCTCGGTCACCGAAAGAGCGGTGATATCCTCTCCGTTGAAAAGAATCTGACCGGAGGTGGGGGTATAAATACCGGCGATGATCTTGGCCAAGGTAGATTTACCGCCGCCATTGGGGCCGGTGATGGCCACAAATCGCTCATCGATGGTAAGACTGATATTTTTTAAAATTTCCTTTTCCGCGTCTTCATTTTGAACGGTATAGGAAATATTGCGTAGTTCCAGCATAGGGACCTCCTAAATATATACTATAAACCATTCTTTATTGTAACCAATATTATAAAAAAGGTCAAGCATAATCCAAAAGAATTCCGCTAAATTGCGATAAATTATTGACATCATAAAAACCATATGATAGCATATAGTTGCAAGTGCAACCGTTGCGCTTGCAACTAATCCAAAGGAGGCATTCCTTATGGCATCCATTGTGCAAAAATTCCGCACCATTCATCGTTGCCAGCGATTATATATCACCGAGCAATTAAAGGACCTTCCCGCCGCCACTCGCTACTATAGTTTGATCCTTGCGGTATGGAATCATCCCGGCTTTTCCCAAGATCAGCTCTCCCGCCATTTGCGGCTGAATAAAAGCTCCATCGCCCGTGCGGTGGCGCAATTGGAGGAGCAGGGCTATATTGAGCGCAAGACCTGTGAAAAGGATCAGCGAATTATTCGGGTTTATCCCGCCGCTGCCATGGAGCAGGTGATTCCCCGCATTCGCAAGGCGGGCAAGGAATGGCAAAAGCTGGTGACCGCCGATCTATCCCCCGAGGAGCTGGATCAATTCTCCTGGGTGCTGGATCGCATTAATCAGCGGGCGATCCTCGCCATCGACAGTCAATACGACGAGGAGGACGCATGAAAACGATTTTACGCTATTTAAAGCCCTATTTCGGCCGCATGAGCTGGGGGCTCACCATTAAAACCGTGGGCACCTTGTCGGAATTATTGATTCCCTATATTCTGAGCCATATCCTCAAAGAGGTGATCGTGACCCAAGATATTCGTCAGGTGGTATTTTGGGGACTGATGATGATGGTGTGCTCCGGCATTGCCTGCTTATTCAATATCATTGCCAACCGCATGGCGGCTGGGGTGGCTCGCAATTTTTCCGAGCATCTGCGGAAGGATCTTTTTTATAAGACCATGCATCTTTCGGCGGCTCAAACCGATCATTTCACCATCCCCTCTTTGGAATCGAGAATCACCAGCGACACCTATCATCTTCATCATTTTGTTGGGATGATGCAGCGAATGGGCGTGCGTGCGCCGATCTTGCTCATCGGCGGCATCGTCATCACTTTAGTGATGGATGCCTATCTGGCCCTTTCCATGCTGGCCATGCTTCCCTTCATCTTTGCGACCGTCTTTTTGATCTCCAAAAAGGGCGTTCCCCTTTTTCGCAAGGTGCAGGAGTCCATCGACCGCATGACCCGTGTAGTGCGGGAGGATGTGGTGGGCATTCGGGTGATCAAAGCCCTTTCCAAAACCGACTATGAATCCCAGCGCTACGATCGGGTCAATGCCGATCTTGCTCGGGATGAGCAAAAAGCGGGACTCACCACCAGCGCCGTCAACCCCATTATGACCTTTTTAATGAACGGCGGCATCGCCTTGGTGGTCTCCATGGCGGCCTTTCGGATCTCCGGCCATCAATCGGACCCTGAAACAGTGGTAGCCTTTATGCAATATTTCACCCAGATCTCCATGGCCATGATGACCCTCTCCCGCATCTTTGTGATGTATACCCGCAGTGCCGCTTCGGCAGGGCGGATCGGTGAGGTGCTGAACACCCCCGACGATATGCCTCTTTTAAGCCAAGAGGACTGCCCTCCCAAAGAGACCGATGCCCATCTTCTTTTTGATCGGGTCTCCTTTTCTTACTTAGGGAAAAAGAATGACCTGGAGGAAATTGATTTTGCCCTTCCCCGAGGCGGCTCTTTGGGCATTATCGGTGCCACCGGCAGCGGAAAATCCACCTTAATTAAATTATTGACCCGATTTTACGATACCACAAAAGGGGCGATCTACATCAACGGCCGAGACCTGCGCACCATTCCCGATGAGGAATTGCGCCCCATGTTTGGCGTTGCCCAGCAGCAGGATTTCATCTACGCCGAAACCATTGAAGATAACATCCGCTTCGGCAGAGACCTGACCCATGAGCAGATTGTGGAGGCGGCCAAAATTGCCCAAGCCCACGAGTTTATCTCCGCCTTCTCCGAAGGCTATGACCATTTGCTATCGGCCAAAGGAACCAATGTTTCCGGCGGTCAACGGCAGCGAATCTTGATTGCCCGTGCCCTTGCCGCCAAGCCTCAAATCCTCATTTTGGACGATAGTTCCTCGGCGCTGGATTACCGCACCGACGCGAATCTGCGGCAAGCCCTCAAGGAGCAGGCCGCCGGTACCACGCTGGTCACCGTTGCCCAGCGGGTGAGCACGGTAAAGGATTGTGACCTGATTTTAGTCTTGGATCAGGGTCGCATCATCGGCAGAGGAACCCATAAGGAGCTTTTGGCCACCTGCCCCGAGTATAAAGAGATCAGCGATTCGCAGATGGGAGGTGCTTTTGTTGAGTAGAAGAATGAGTCAAACACCGGCGGAAGCGCCGAAAAAACTGGATCGCAAAACCACCAAGCATGTGATGCTTCGGCTGAGCACCTATATCCTGCGCTATTGGCCTCTCTTTTTGTTGGCGTTGGCGCTGACCCTACTTTCCAATCAGCTTTCCTTGATGGGACCCATGTATTCCGGTGCCGCCATTGATGCCCTTTCGGCAGAAGGAGGCGTGGATTTTGATGCAGTTTGGCAGAATGTAGGGCGGATGCTTCTTTGCTATGCCGTCTCTGCCCTGCTGGCTTATGGGCTGGCGGCAGTGATGATCCGCTTGAGCAAAAAGATCGTCTATTTCATGCGCAAGCAGCTTTTTGATAAGCTGATGACCCTGCCGGTGCGGTATTTTGACCAAACGGCAGTGGGAGATATCATCAGCCGCATCTCTTATGATATTGATACGGTAAACGCCTCCCTTTCCCATGACCTTTTGCAAGTTATGACCAGCCTTTACACGGTGATCGGCTCTTTGATCTTTATGTGGCGGATCTCACCGCCCTTGATCTTGGTCTTTGTGTTTACCGTGCCGGCCTCCACCCTTTTTGCCCGCTACCGTTCCAAAAAGGTGCGCCCCTTGTTCCGTGCCCGCTCCAAAAAGCTGGGCGAGCTCAACGGCTATGCCGAGGAGATGCTTTCGGGATGCCGCACCATTGAGGTATACGGCAAGGAAGAGGTGATCTGCGGACGGTTCAACAAGCGCAACACCGACGCCATGGATGCCTACTATCAGTCGGAATACTACGGTTCTCTCATGGGCCCCACCATGAACTTTATCAATAACCTGTCCCTTTCTTTGGTGATGGTCTTTGGCGGCATTCTTTATATGTACTCCCAAAACGGGGCAGTATTGGAAGGAAGCCTCTTTTTCATCACCTTGGGCGGCGTGGCGCAGTTTGTGCAATACTCCCGCAAATTTGCAGGCCCCATCAATGAATTTGCCAATATCATGCATGAATTTCAATCGGCCTTTTCTGCCGCCGAGCGAGTCTTTCGGATTTTGGACGAAGAGCCCGAGCCCGCCGATCTTCCCGAAGCAATGCCCTTAAAAGAGATCCAAGGGCAGGTGGAATTTAAAGATATTTATTTCGGATATGTGGCCGATAAAGAGATCCTTCACGGTGTTTCGGTAACTGCCAAGCCCGGCAAAACCATCGCCGTGGTGGGCCCCACCGGCGCCGGAAAAACCACCATCATCAATCTTCTCATGCGGTTTTATGACCCGCAAAAGGGCAGTATCACCATTGACGGCAAGGAGATCGTCTCCGTTCCACGGGGGGATCTTCGCAACGGATTCACCATGGTATTGCAAGACACCTGGCTGTTCCACGGCACCATCTATGAAAACATTGTATATGGCAAAGAAGATGCCACCCCCGAGGAGGTATATGCCGCCGCCAAGGCCGCCCGCATCGACTCCTACATTGAGCATCTGCCCGATGGCTATGATACGGTACTTTCCGACGATGGGGTGAACATCTCCAAAGGTCAGCGCCAGTTGATTACCATTGCCCGTGCCTTTTTATCCGTTGCACCGATGCTGATTTTGGATGAGGCCACCTCCAATGTGGACTCCCGCACCGAGATTCAGATTCAAGATGCCATGAACCGATTGATGGAGAATCGCACCTGCTTTGTGATCGCCCATCGGCTTTCCACCATTCAAAATGCCGATTGCATTTTAGTCCTGCAAGACGGAAAGGTGACCGAACAAGGCAATCATGATGCGCTTATGAAAAAAGGCGGCTTCTACAGCCGACTCTACAACGCACAGTTTGATTAAAGAAAAACACCCGTTGCGAAAGCAACGGGTGTTTTTTGTTAATACTTAATTTCATAGTTGGTGCCGGTAATTCCGCCCGCCACGCCCCTGCTTTGAAGAGCCTGATTCTCCATATGGGCAAGAATCCACTTGTTTTTACGGAAAAGCAACGGATCCTTTTTCTCCACAGTAAGATCTGTGTTGGTTCCGGCGGGAAGGGCCACCACACAGCCAAACCCGTGCTGATCCACTTCGCAGGGACAAAAATGCAAGGTGGTGGCATAAATTTCAACCACGGTCCCTGCCGGAAGGGAAAAGGCCTTGAATTGGGAAGAATCGATGGTATTCTCTTTAATATCCCAAAGATGACCCAATATGAGTACCAACGGCGTAACCGCAACATTGATCTCGGAGGAGGTATGCCACTCGGTAGCGTTTAGAAAATTGCTGTGGCCCCAACAATAACCAATCTGAGTAGGCAACGATCCGAAAAACTCATTCTTCATTTCATCGGCCGTTGTTAAACATTCAAATTCCTCAACAGACGGCAAATAGGAAGAACCGCTTTCGGGCGGGGAGATCTTTTTTGCCGCCTCCATGATCGGAGCAGCATCAAAATCGGTTATGACCCTGCCAAACGTTGCAAAGGCCCGATCATTTACATCAAATATGGGGATCTCAGGATTTCGTTTTCTTAGATTTTC
Source organism: Eubacteriales bacterium (assembly GCA_045539335.1). GTDB lineage: Bacteria > Bacillota > Clostridia > Oscillospirales > QAKW01 > QAKW01. Next base: position 116,823 of record JAZQFD010000007.1, on the reverse strand, counting down.
CAGCATTTTTTATCCTCTTTAAAGCTCGTATCCATTTTCCTTTAAGTATTGCAGGGTCGTCTCAAAATCGGGCACACTCTCCCGAGCACCGACGCCGGTGCATTTCAGCGCCGCCACTGCACTGGAAAAATGGCAACATTTCAGATAATCATAGCCTTTGATCACGGCCGCCGCAAAGGCGCCGTGGAACACATCGCCGGAGCCGTTGGAATCCACTACCGTTGCCGGATAGATGGGATAAGAAATCAACTGCTCTCCATCATAGAGAATGCCGCCTTTTTTGCCTCGGGTGATCACCACCACCTCAGGATGATAGATTTCATATAATTGGCGGGCTGCTTCCTCCACGGTGGCACAACCGGTGTGTCCCAAAGCGAATTCTTCCGAAGGAATCATAATATCGGTCAGTGCCAAAAGTTGCTCCACACCCTCATAAAGCCCGCCGCAATCATAGAGAACCTTTGTGCCGACGGTGCGAGCAATGTGGGCGCCTTCTACAGCGGCCTTCAATTCATTGCCGTCTACCATCAGGATTTCGGCTTCTTGAATGGCATCCCTTTGGGATTGATTCAGCACCAAGGGAGGCAGGTTTCCTTTATCAAACACACAGGTACGGGTAGCGGTATCGGCGCAAAGCCAAAGCACCGAGGCAAACGAGCGATACCCCGCCTTTACCTCAATCCAATGGGTTTCCACGCCGTATTTTTCGAAATCTTCTTTTAAAAAGCGTCCGCCGTTGTCATCGGTCAAGTTCCCGATATAAGCGGTTTGAACACCAAGCTTTTGAGCCGCCACAAGACCGGTGGCCACCGGCCCGCCTCCGGCAGTTTTACTGCTCTCGGCCCTTGTTTTTGTATCTTCGGTGGGATAAGAGGGGACGGTAAAAAGCGTGTCAAACACGCAAGCCCCTATGCCGACGATCTTTGCCATAGCTTATGCCTTTCCGGCCGCACCGACCAAGTTGATTTTTTCCAAGGCCAACGCCTTGACCGTTTGAATAGGATGCTTCATAAACAAATCCACCGCCAAGGAGCGATTGGGATCCGCCAAGGTTTCTTTGGTTCCTTCAGCAAAGGCGCAGCATACATCGGTGCCGATATTCATTTTTCGAATACCTGCTTTAATGGCGGCTTTCACCTGATCATCAGGAATGCCGGAGCCGCCATGAAGAACCAGCGGAATCCCGCCGGTGGCTTCACGGATGGCTTTAATTCGCTCAATATCCAAGCAGGGCGTTTTCTTATAGTGTCCATGGGCATTGCCGATCAAAACCGCAAGGCAGGTAACGCCGGTTTCCCGCACAAATTTCGCCGCTTCTTCGGGATCGGTGAAGGCGTCCATGGCCTCATCGTTTACACTGCCCACATGACCGATCTCTCCTTCTACACCAACGCCCACGGCCCGGCAAACCTCCACAATATGCTTGGTGATGGCAATATTCTCCTCCAAGGGATGAACGGAGCCATCCAGCATAATGCCGCTGCAGCCCCAGTGAAGGGCACGGGTTACCTCATATTCGGAGGGGCCATGATCCAGATGAAAACAAATGGGAACGGTTGCACGCCGAGCCGCCGCAACCACGGCGGGGCAAAGATAAAAACCAACCTCTTCATTGATCAGTCTGGGATAAATCTGAATGATGACAGGGGCTTTGGCTTCTTCTGCCGCAGCAATCACACCCATAATCGTTTCGGTATTATAAATATTGAAGGCAGGAATACAATATCCCCCTTCTTCGGCCATGCCGATAATAGTCTGAAGATTGACAAGCATCTTTTTTCTCCTTTATTCAACAGAACGATCTAAGGTAAGATTGGGAACATACTTGCAGAATTCTCCGATCTCTTTTCGGAAATCCCCTTCGATCTCCACAAAATGGTGAATGTAAGGGCCATCCATCAACCGATCTTCCACCGCCTGCAGGTCTTTGAATTCGCCCCAGAAATAACTGCCGTGGGTCTGGGGGCCTTCCGTGGTTTTACAAACCAGCGGCAGGATCATATAGTTTCCGCTCTCCTGATCCATCCGAGCCACGGTATATTCCCCGTCTTTGGCACGAAGCCACACCCGTTGGTTCACCAAGCGAGCTTCGGTTCCTTCCGCTTTTTGACTTGCAGAGAAGGGGCCGCAATGCCATAACAGCTCGGCATTTTTATTCTCAGGGTGACGAACGGTAAACTCTCCGAACAGAGGAGCCTTCTTTCCCAAGGCGGCACTCTTTAAAAGAACCATGGTGATGGCGCTATGAATATCGCTTTCGCAGGAGATCATATAGCCCAATTCATTGAGCAAGCCATATACTGCGCAGGGGGCAAGACCGTCAAACATAATCGGGGTTGCAGTCCAGCACTCTGCCGAGAGAACATCCAGGCGGAATTCTTCAAATAAATGCTTATACATGGTCGCCATGGTTGCCAGGGGCTTGATGTATTGAGGGGTCAGATCGTCCATACGGAAGTTTTTCAAGAAATACTGCTCATACTCTGCAATCTCCTCCCCATACAGTTCGGGTGCCGCTTTCATCCGTTGCTGGATCATGGCAAAGTTGATGGGAATAATGCGGATGCCGAATTTTTCCATCAATTCGCCCTCATTCCAAATGACCGAATAAAAAGGCGTGGGACGGGCGCCGATCTGGCCGATCCGCAGGCCTTTAAAATTCTTGACCATACAAGCCACTCGGACAAAGCGCTCAAAGCCCTCTTTAAATTCCTCACTCTCCACTCGGCAGCAAGGCAGATGAGAGAAAGGAATGTGGTAGCGCTGCATTTGTCTGGAAACGCCGAACAATCCGCATTGGGAATCGGTGGGGCGCATCCCGTCTACGTAGTATTCATCGTCCAGGGGTGCCCACAACAGCACCGGCTTGCCCAGGGCTTGGGCAATATCGGCAGCGGCTTCTTCGTTGCCGAAATTGCAGTTGATGATCATCACGGCATCTACCTGTTCGGCCTTAAACCGTTCCACCACCTGAGCGGCGGTGACATCATCAAACACCAGGTCCCCAATGCCGATTCCTTTATTATCCACAAAGGAAACCTGCTCATTTGCAAAATTCTCTTCGATATACTGCACAAAGCGCTTGCCCCGTTGCTCCGCAGAATACCAAGTGAGAAACGTGCCACGGGGACGGTCTGTGGTATTACGCCGCATGGCCACCAAACCGATTTTAACGTGATAATTTAACATAATGGCCTCCTACTCTTTTATTATGCCTGTTCAAAAACAACAGTGGATACCGAATCGGGCAGCAGCTCCACGTAAAACCATTGGCCATCCAAGAAGAACTGCACCTGCCGCTTGGTATCATTATGATTAGCCAAAATCAACACTCGGCTACCATCGGAATTCTCGGCCATTACTGCCTCCACAGGCTCCCCTACCTTGGGGTACTGATGAATGGTAGGAGCATCATTGGTCACCTGCACAGGATAAACCTTTGCTCCGGGGCGAACAAAGCGGGAAACCTGCATAAAGGCTTTATATTGACCGCTATAGCTAAGGGCCCCGTCCATGGAATTGCGAGTCACCAGACCGCCGCAGAAAAAGGGCCCGATATTGGGGCCGCCGGTTTCATCCAGCATCAGATTCCAGCCGGTAAAAGTGGAATAGCCGCAGGAGAGCACCTTGACCATCATGGTGACCCATTTACACCAGTCGGTATCGTAATGGTCGTAAAGACGGGGGCCGGCTTCGGTGAAATGATATTCCAGATTGGGATAAGCCTGTTGCACCGGGGCGGTATCCTCGATGCCGTGATTATAATAATGGAAGGCAACACCCTTACAATCCTGTTGCAGATGGGGCTTTTGGTCCAGCAGCCACTTGACTCGGTCCCAATAAACAAAGGAGTGATCGTGCATCCAGATATCCACCTTCATTCCCGCCTCGTCCAGCTTGCGGCGCAGAATGGCAATAAATGCTGCTTCCAGATCCGGATGCCAGCGGCAAGCGGGCATTTTGCCTCGTTGCTCGGTCTCGGGCTCGTTTTGGGGAGTCAGCGCAGAAATGTGGATACCCCGCTTTTCATACTCCTGCAAAAAGCGCAGGTAATATTCGGCATAGCATTCCAGATATTCCTCCCGCATATAGCCGCCGCACAGACTGCCGCCGGTCTTCATCCAGCCGGGAGGGCTCCAGGGGGAGGCAAAGAGCTTTAAGTCGGGGTTTACGGCCAGGATCTCTTTGATCATGGGGATGATATAGGCCTCATCTCTTTCAACAGAAAAATGCTTCAGTTCTACGTCACCCTCAACGTCGTCATAAGAATAGACCTCTGCCGAATAGTCGCTGGAGCCTACGGAAAGTCTTCCGATGGTCAGCCCCAAGCCTTCGGTGGTGAAAATGGATTTAATCAGAGCGGTACGCTCCTCCTTTTCCATCAGGCTGAGATTATAGCAAGAGGAGCCGGTAATGGCGACCCCAAAGCCTCCAAAGGGTCTTTGGAGAGGCTCCTGTGCCAGCTTTAAGGTGACAGCACCGCCCATTCTCACGGCAGGAAAAACAGGGCGTGCCACACAAGGATGCTCTGCATCTGTAAAATATTGCGTTCCCTTCATAGGTCCTTCTCCTTTTTGTACTTTTTTCTTTATTAAATCAAATTATCACCTATATATCAAGGTGTTTTTTGGTCATTCTATTGTATTTTTCAATCACATGTGTTATACTGAATTTAAGAGGTGACGGCAAAAATGGACGGTGTAATTTTACACTTTTTGAAAAATATAGAGGATTTTACCCTGTTGGAGGCGCACGAACAGCAATGGATCGTCAGTCGATGGAACAGCTTTATGGAGACCCCCCGCCCCCATTGGGGATTCTTGCTGGTCTTGGAGGGACAGGTGGATTACACCTGGCAGGGCGGAGGCTTGACCCTCACCGCCGGCCAGCTTGCCTTCTTACCCAAAGGCTGCTGCTACGACGTCCACGTTCGCACCGATCTGGGGCAGACCAAAAGCTTTATTTTAAACTTTGAGACCCCGGGGCAATTTGCTGCCCTTCCCACCTGCATCAGCCGCCACGGCTTTTTGACCGCCGATCTGTTTTTCAAAATAGGAGACACCTTTGAAAAGGAGCAGTATTTTGCCGCCAAGGGGCACTTTCTTCTGCTGCTTCAACATCTGCTGGAACAAAAGGTGCGTTCCAATACTACCTTTGAGCAAGCCACCCGCCTTTTGGAGCAGGAACTCTCCATGGAGGAGATCGCCCGGCGGTGCAATCTTAGTCAAAGCAGCCTGCGGCGGCTTTTTGCCAGGCAGACAGGGGACTCCCCCGTTCAATACCGCACCAAGCTGAAACTGCAAAAGGCCTGCCGCCTGCTAAGCACCACCGACCAGACGGTTCAGCAGATCGCCGAAGAGACGGGATTTTATGACGAAGCCTATTTTTGCAAGGTTTTTATGAAACAAATGGGGCTCTCCCCTGTTCGCTACCGCAATAAGCATCAGATCATCTTATAAAAAAGAAAAAACCGCAGTTCCTGCGGTTTTTTCTTTTGCTGTATCAAATCTTACTGCATTTGTTTTCTTTTGAGGTCGTTTAGTAATTGAGGATAAAGCTGACAGGTCATCCCCCCATCCACCGTCAGCTCCACGCCGGTAATATTCTTGGAAAGATCGGTACCCAAAAACCACGCCGCATTGGCAATATCTTCAAAATCGGAAATGTCACCAATGGGAGTCAGTGCCCCGTTTACAATTTGCTTTTTGCCCATTTCGACCCAACGGGCAGTTTTAATGGTGCCGGGCAGTACCGCATTGCAACGGATGCCAAAGGGCCCCAAATCTACCGCCAAGGACTTGGCCAAGGCGTTTATGCCGCCTTTGGAAGCGCAATAGGCCGCCCGGTTTGGAATGGCACGATACGCCGTATTGGAGCTGATAAACACCACCGCTCCTTTTCCCTGGGTTCTCATCCTTAATGCCGCCTGGCGGATGATGGTAAAATTCCACACCAAATTGGTTTCAAATACCCGTTGAAATTCCTCTACCGATACGGTAAAGAAATCCTGCCCCTTGGCAGGGTCGGTACCGTAGCCCAGATCGGCGGCATTAAGCACCACCGTTTCCACAAAGCGACCGGTGGCATCAATATCATTAAAAATATCGATCACTTGCTGTTCGTTACGAATATTGCATTCATAGCCTTTGGCAAAAATGCCATAGTCCTTTTCCAGGGCTTTCGCAGCACGGACCGCCTCCTCGCCCCGTCGGCTGGTCACAAACACATCCCAACCGTCTTTGGCAAATTTTTCGGCAATGGCATAGCCGGTGCCCATTTGGGCCCCGGTAATAAAAACGGCTTTGTTCATATTACTTTTCCACCTTATCAAACACACGCACGTGATCGACAATAAAAGCGTCGTCCACAAATTCACCTTTGATCTGCTGGGGAATCTCCTCGATCTCCTCGTGGTTTCCGCCCAGGCGCACCTTTTTCTTTCCCGTGGAGCGATAGCCCTGGACCTCGGTGGTCAGCAAAATAAACTCCGGCACGTGGGAAACGTGACCATTGCAACGGGAAACCTCTTTTCCGTTATAATAAAACACATATCCCTCGGGCTGCCAATCCATACCAAAATAATGGAATCCATCCTCGGTTTCGTCTAAGGGATAGCTTACACGGCCCTCCTTGGTATACTGTTTGCCGTAGCCGCCGTAAATATTGCCGGTGGTTGCCTTTCCGGGATGAAAGTGCTCCATAATATCCGATTCAATACCACACCATTCCGGCTCATAACGAGTACCGATGGAGGGAGATTGGGTCCAAAAAGCCGACCACATGGTTTCGGGATCCTTTTGAAATTTGCAGCGGCACTCATAATACCCATAGCGGTGAACAAACTTGGGAGGCTCCAGAACCCCTAATTTCCAAATCGTATCCTGCCCCCACGGATTATCGGTATTGGTGATGGGAATATCAAAGGAGTTGCTGCCGGTTTGCAACTGAGGAGAAACATAACAACCGTTTCGTTGTGTGCGGTGAAGCTCAATGCAGCTATTCCCGTCAAACACAATCCCCTGATCGGTATAAGCCTCAAAGGGCTTGCCCCAAAAATTCAAACGAAAATCCCATTTTGTCCGATCCAGTTCGGGACCGTCAAACTCATCGGCCCAAACCAATTTCCACTCCCCTTCGGGCAGATAACTGGGGTGATGATCTTTTACTTCGTATTTTTTCATAGCCGTTCTCTCCTTAAAAATAAAATTCCGTTTTTGCCGGTCGAATATCCGTCAGTGCACCGGTATAATGACGCAAAGTATGGGGTTGATAAGGATGCTTTAAGCACTCCTCTTCGTTGATCTCAATGCCAAGGCCCGGTTTGTCGGGAATGGTGATGTAGCCGTCTTGGTATTCCAATTCTTCGTTGGTCACATCCTTGCGCCATTCCACGTCGCTATACATAATCTCTAAAATGGAAAAATTGGAGCAGCAGGCCGCCAACTGCAAGGTGGCGGCATTGGCCACAGGGCCCGACGGATTGTGGGGTGCAAAAGGAATATAATAGGCTTCTGCCACCGCAGCAATCTTTTTCAGTTCCATCATACCGCCCGCATGAGAAATATCCGGTTGAATATAATCCGCCGCCCGCATCTCAAACAGATCCTTATAGGACTTTAGGGTATACAGCCGCTCCCCTGCAGCAATCGGAACGGGGGATTTGTCCCGCACGGCCTTCAAGGCCTCCAGATTATCCGGGGGTGTGGGCTCTTCAAAAAAGAGGGGATCGAAACACTCCAGTTCTTTGGCAATTTTAATGCCGGTGGGAACGTTAAAGCGTCCGTGACCTTCAATCAAAAGGTCCACCTCGCTCCCCACTGCATCCCGCACCGCTGCCACACAATCCAAAGCGGTATGCAGATCCTGCTTGGAGATCTCCAAATAAGATTTTCCGAAAGGATCCCATTTCAGGGCGGTAATGCCCCGCTGAGCGGCAATTTTTGCTTTTTCGGCAAATTCCTGCGGTGTTTTGGCACCGGCAAACCAACCGTTTACGTAGATCCGCACCTTTTCGTGGGTCTTACCGCCCAAAAGCTGATAAACGGGAACGCCAAGGCTTTTGCCCAAAATGTCCCAAAGGGCCATCTCTACCGCAGAAAGGGCACTCATTAAAACGGCGCCGCCACGCCAATAGGCATCCCGATAAATATCGTGAAAATGCTTTTCGATCTGGCAGGGATCCTTCCCTACCAAATACTCTTTTATATGCTCCACGGCTCCCAACAAAGCCTTTTCTTTGTATTCCAAGGTAGCCTCTCCCACACCGTCGATCCCCTGGTCGGTATAGACCTTTACAAAGACCCAGTTGGTACGAAAGCAATCCACCGTAAAGCATTTAATATCCGTTACCTTCATAATACGATCTCCTTATAGATTTCCGGAATAATTTTATTCTTGCAAGGGAACTGTTTTAAATCCAGATCATCAAACAAGCCGGTATGCAACGGCACAACTGCCGAAGCCCCTACTCTACGGGCAAAACGGGCGGCATCGTCAAAATTCATATTGTTGCCCACCCCGTTGACCGGCAGAAAAAGCACGTCAACCTGTGACGGCAGATCTTTAAAAATCTCCTCATTATACAATGTATCGCCGGTAATGTAATAGGTTTTTTCTCCATCCTCTATGACCACGCCAATGGGAGTTGGGTCGCTGTGCTCTGCTTTAACAGCTGTAAAACGCACGCCTTTTTCGGTCCAAGAGGTATGGCGGTTAAAGAGCACATAATTGTTTTTTCCCCCCAGCTTACGCACCTCCTGCCAAACCGACTGGGGCGAAAGGACGGTAACGGCTGTTTCGTGAGTAACAAACCGACCAACCGTTTGGGGATCATAATGGTCCAAATGATTGTGGGTAAAGATCATCACATTGGGTTTTACGGCAAAAAAGCGCTCATCAATAGGCTGTCTGCGATCGTTTTGAGGGTTGATCTTTTCCACCTCGTTGGATAAATAGGGGTCGATCATTACCCTTAGATCCTGCCACTCAAAAAGAAGGCCCGCCTGGCCCAAAAAAATAATTTTCAATTTTCTATCCTCCCTATTGCGATTGGGATACAAATGGTGCTATACTGATAATAGCACCATTTATGTTTATTTTCTTTCAAAATTCTCTTTACTTTTTTCAATATCCTATCCTATGGAGTTTTTTATGAACCATACACCTTTAACCATTTTAGGCGCCGGTGAATTTGACAGTCGCCGTCGTTTTCCAAACCACACGGTAACCACCCCCCGCAGGGTGCATACGTACGAGCTGGAATATTTTTTTGAAGACGGCGGCATTTCGGTACTAAACGGCAAAGAATATCCCATCCAAAGCGCCAATATTCTATTGGCAAAGCCCAACGACCGGCGATACAGTCACCTGCCCTTTCGCTGTCAGTTTATCCATTTTAACGTAGAGGACCCGCAGTTGATTGCAGCCTTGGATACACTCCCCTCTGTTCTCACCCTTGCGGACCCGCAAAAAAACCATGCGCTTTTTAAAAAGATCGCCGCCGCCTTTTTCTCTCCCGAATTCTTTGATCATCTTTATGCGCAAGCGCTTTTGATCACCCTTTTGCATCGGATCATAACCCTTGCAAAAGAAGAAGGAAGCCTTATTACCAAAGCCCAACGGTATATTGAACTGAATTATCAGGAAGCACTGACCGTCCAAACCATTGCGGAGCACTGCAACGTCAGCGCCTCCTACCTACATAAGCTGTTTAAGAGTACCTTGGACATCACCCCCGGGGAGTATCTTATCAACTGCCGACTGAGTACAGCACGGGATCTTCTGATCAATACCTCTCTTTCCTTAAACGAGATCGCTTTTTCCTGCGGCTTCAACTCCCAAAGCTACTTTTCGGATTGCTTTAAAAAAAGAATCGGCGTCTCTCCAAAAAACTTTCGAAAAAACGCCGCATATCAATTATAAAAAATACCACCCCGGTGCGAAGTGCCGGGGTGGTGCTTTTTAATTTATTTGAGGAGTTTGGCAAAGATGGCCTCATAGGTCTCCACCTTGCTATGGCAATCAAAACGGTTTTCTCCTTCGGTGAGGAAATAAACCTTGATCTTGGGCTCGGTGCCGGAGGGGCGAACCACCACATTGGAACCGTCTTCAAAAATGAAGTACAGCACATCGGAGGAGGGAAGGTCGATCTTGCTCTCCTCGCCGGTCAGCAGGTTCTTGATCTTCTTGGTCTTATAATCACGGAACTCCACGATCTTTTTGCCTTCCATTTCGGCGGGAACATGATTACGCAGATCGTGCATGATCTCGTTCATCCGCAGCTGGGGCATCACAGCCTCGATCTTGAAACTGACGGTTTTTTCTTCCGTATAACCGTAGGTCTTATAAATAATCTCCAGTGCCTGCACCAAATTCTTATTTTTATTCTTATAGTACATAGCCATCTGAGCGATCAGCATGGAGGCGACCACGGCATCCTTATCCCGGGCGTAATCTCCCTTGAGATACCCATAGCTTTCTTCAAAGCCCATGAGGAAGGTATGGCTTCCTTCGGCCTTAAAGCGCTCCATCATCTCACCGATATACTTGAAGCCGGTGAGCACTTCAAAATAGGCAACACCGTTTTCGGTGCAGATCTTCTTAGGCAGCTTGGAAGAAACGATGGTGGAAACCACGGCCGCATCCTTGGCAAAAGTGCCTGCCTCTTTTTGCACACGGATCATGAAATCCACAAACAATGCTGCCATTTGGTTGCCGGTGAAATACACCACCTCATCCCCATTCAAAGCGGCCACACCCACACGATCGGCATCGGGGTCGGTGGCGATAATGAGATCGGCGCCTACCTTACGAGCCAGCTCCAAGCCGGGAGCAAAGCCTTCTTTTTCTTCGGGGTTGGGGCTCTTAACGGTGGGGAAATCCCCATCGGGCTTCATCTGCTCTTCCACAAAATACACATTGGCGCCCAAGGCTTCGAAGATGGCGGGAACCAATTTATGGCCGGTCCCGTGGAAAGGAGTGTACACAATGGAAAGCTTTTTCGCCTCGGCCGATAATTCACCCAAGGGGAGCTGCTCCTCCAGAACCCGAGCTAAATACTTTTCATCCACCTCTTTACCGATGATCTCCAAAAGACCCTTTTCTACCGCCTCTGCTTCCGAGATGGTATCAATATGCAAAGGATCTACCTTTTGCATTTCGGCAAAGATATAATCGGCCTGATCGCCGGAGATCTGAGCACCGTCTTCAAAATAGGCTTTATAGCCATTATATTCCTTGGGGTTATGAGAAGCGGTGATGTTCACACCGCCGATGGCGCCGAAATCCCGAATGGCAAAGGAAAGCTCGGGGGTGGGGCGCAGAGCGTCAAACAAACGCACATGGATGCCAAGAGCACACATGGTCAGCGCCGTTTCCATTGCGAAGCGCTTACCGTTGTTGCGGCAGTCATAGGCGATCACAACGCCACGGTCCATGGCTTCCTTGCCCAAGGACACGATATAATTACCAAAGCCCTTGGAGGCCCGACGAACGGTATAAATATTCATGCGGTTGGTGCCGGCGCCCATCAGCCCTCGCAGGCCTGCGGTACCGAAGGTGAGATCGCAGCCAAAGCGGGAACGAATGGCATCTTCATCTCCATGCACAGCGATCAGATCAGCCTTCAGGCGGCCATCCAATTCATAGTAACCTAACCAACGATCATACTCTTTGCGATAATCCATCTTAATATTCCTCCTGATATTCAATAAGTGCACGGGCTAATTGATCGGGGCAAGAGGTCTCTTTATACCCGCAGGTAATTCCCGAGAGGCGCTCAATGGCCTCCTCAATCTGCATGCCCTCTACCAAAGCACCGATGCCTTGCAGGTTGCCGTTGCAACCGCCTTCAAAGGATACATTATGGAGCGTACCGTCTTCACGTACCTCAAAATTGATTTTGCGGGAGCAAACTCCATAGGGTTGATAGGTATTCATTCAAAAGACCTCCTGTTTTCCATGGCACGGGTCAGGGTAAGGCTATCAGCATACTCTAAGGTGCCCCCTACCGGAATGCCTAAGGCAAGACCCGTTACCTTGACTTCAAAAGGCTTTAAAAGCTTATGTAAATAGAGGGCGGTGGCTTGCCCCTCCACATTAGGCGAGGTAGCAAGGATCACTTCCTCCACCGGCTCCTCCGCCACTCGATGGAGCAATTCCCGAATCTTCAACTGATCGGCGCCGATACCGTTGACGGGAGAGATCAGCCCATGGAGCACATGATAGGTACCATGAAAGGTACGGGTACGCTCCATCGCCTCCACATCCTCCGGCTTCTCCACCACGCAGATGGCGCCTTGGCGCTTTTCATCGGTGCAGATGGGGCAAAGCTCCTGATCGGTGAGATTCTGGCAACGGGGGCAGCAATGGATCATATTCTTCGATGCCAGCAGGGTATCGGCGAATTCCTTCACCGCCTGATCCCCCTGAGCCAAAATAAAATAGGCCATTTTTTGGGCCGTTTTGGCACCCACCCCCGGCAATTTCCCAAATTGCTCAATGAGTTTATTTAACTGATTGATATTGGGCATGGCGATTAAAACAAACCGCCCATACCGGGCAGGTTCATGCCGCCGGTGATGGCGCCCATTTTGCTTTCCATGGCGGAATCGGCCTGCTTCATACCTTCATTGACAGCGGCTACCACCAGATCCTCCAGCATTTCTACATCCTCAGGGTCTACAACCTCGGGAGCGATCTTGATTTCCAACACTTCCTTTTTACCGTTGACCTTTGCGGTAACGGCACCGCCGCCTGCGGCGGCTTCAAAGACAGTAGCCTCTACTTCGGCCTGTGCATTTTGCATATCTTCCTGCATCTTCTGCACACGGCGCATCATATCGCCCTGCTTCATATTATAGCCTTCGGGTAATCTTGCTTTCATGTTTTTCTATCTCCTTGCCATTAAAATTCTGATAATTCATTCATGGGATCGTCGGCCTTCAAGGTGGCATTTGCTTCCCGAAAAACCACCGTATAGGCGGTGCCGCTTACCTTTTCTGCCGCCGCAGAAAGGGTGGCCTTGATCTCGGGCTTATCCAAAAAGGTCAGACAAAAGCTCTGATCGCTGGAAAGCACCAATTTATTTCCCTCCACCGAGGGTTCAATATCCAATAAAAAGCCTAAAAGATTGGTACTGCCCATATCTCTTAAGGTATCCTTCAAATCCTCCCAAAAGGAACAGCCTTCTGCCGCTGATGCGAGAGGCGCCGCCACAGGGGCAGGCTCTTCCACGGGAGCAGGCTTCTCTGCCTCCACCGAAACCTCCGCAACCGGAGCAGGAGCCGGAGCAACCATCGGAGGAGCGCCTCGCTCCAAGCGAGCCACCCGAGCGGAAAGGGAGCCAAAATCCTCTCCCAATTCTTCCCGACAAAGGGAAATGAGCGTCATCTCCGCCAAAAGCCCTTTATCAGCCGTGCGGGAAAGCTCCCAAATGCCGGTCTGCAGAGTACGCATCATCCGCATGACACAGGCGGTGGGCATCTCTCTGGAAAGGGCGATTTTTTGCTGCAGTTCTTTTTCATCGCATTCCATCAGTTCTTCCGGATGGTCGCTGACGCTACAAACCAAAAGATCCCGCAACACCGAGGAAAGATCGGCAAACAACTGGGCAGGCCCTGCATACCGCTCACGGGCATTTTTATAGAATTTCAACAAACCGGAGGCATCTCGCTGCCAAGCCAGACGCACCGCCTGCAAAAGCTGATCGCTATTGCACACGCCAACAATCTGCTCCACCCGCTCCAAGGTTACCGGCTGGCTGCCATTGCGGCAACGATCCAAAAGAGAAAGACCGTCTCGCATGGCGCCATCGGCCAAGCGGGCAAGGAGGGCGGCGGCCTCTGCTTCCAAAGCAAAGCCTTCTTTTTCCGCCACATAAGCAAGGCGGCTTGCGATCTGCTCGGGGGTCAGGCGTTTGAAATCAAACCGCTGGCAACGAGACAGAATGGTGGCGGGAATTTTATGAATCTCGGTGGTGGCCAACACGAAAATCACATGGGAGGGAGGCTCCTCCAAGGTTTTTAAGAGGGCATTAAATGCCTGATTACTCAGCATATGCACCTCATCGATGATATAGACCCGATACTTCACCGAGGCGGGAGCATAAATCAACTCCTCCCGCAGTTCTCTCACATCCCCAACACCGGTATTGGTGGCGGCATCGATCTCCACCACATCCATGGTGGATTCATTTAAGATGCCCTGACATTGAGGGCAGGCATTGCAAGGGTCTCCATCCGCACCGTTGGCACAGTTGACCGCCCGAGCCAATATCTTGGCACAACTGGTTTTACCGGTGCCCCGGGTACCGCAGAATAAATAGGCATGAGAAATATTCCCCTCGGCGATCTGCGCCCGAAGGGTTTTCACAATATGCTCCTGCCCCAAGACATCGGAAAAGGTCAGGGGACGGTATTTTCGATACAATGCCTGATACATAAAAACTCCTATCAAAAAGAAAGAATTGTCTTTACAAGACAGCACACCGGACTCAAAACAGGAATTCGGCACACATAGACGAAGATCCGCTTAATGCTGCTCGGTTCCCCGCCTGACATGGTTCACGGCACGCCTATTGCGCCGCACCCGTCTTTTCAACATCCGGAGTGCTGCCTTGGAAAGACAACCCTCTCAAAATCGGCTTATAAGAGCGGCCGAAGCCGCTCTTATTCAACCTACTGTATTTTATTTTAACATAGATTTAGAAAAAGTACAAGAATTAAAGACAAAAATCATTCAAGATATATCCGAACTTTTTCTCAAAGGCATCGGCCAGATTCAAAATCTCACCGTCGGCAAAGGCCTTGCCTACAATGCTCATGCCGATGGGCATTTCCTCTTTGGTATAGCCGCAGGGGGTGCTGACTGCAGGCAGGCCTGCAATGTTTACGGTAACGGTATAAATATCGGCCAGATACATTTCAGCAGGATCCTCCGACTTGGCACCGAATTTAAAGGCAACCTCAGGGGTGGTGGGGGTCAGGATACAATCGCAGGTCTTGAAGATCTCTTCATATTCCTGACGAATCCGCCGCCGAAGGAGATTGGCTTTTTTATAATAAGCATCAAAATAACCGCTGGACAAAGCATAGCTGCCCAAAAGGATCCGACGCTTCACCTCATCGCCAAAGCCCTCATTACGGGTGGCAATCAGCCGCTCATCAAAGGAATTGCCTTCCTTGGAAAGATGACCGTAGCGCACGCCATCATACCGAGCCAGATTGGAAGAAGCCTCGGCAGATGCGATCAGATAATAAGCGGGAATGGCATACTTCAAAGAGGGCATAGACACCTCTTTGATCACACAGCCCATATCCTCCAAGGTTTTGATGGCATTTTCCACGGCGGCCTTGATTTCTTCATTCAGACCCTCGCCGAAGAATTCCTTGGGCACCCCGATGACGGTACCCTCAACCGGCTGGCCCAGCATGGATGCCACCGGCTCCGAGGGGCGGGAGGTCATATCCAAGGGATCCTCGCCGGAGATGGCATCCAAAAGGATGGCGCAATCTCTGGCGCTTTTGCCGATAGGACCGATCTGGTCCAAAGAGGAAGCAAAGGCCACCAAGCCCGAGCGGGAAACTCTACCATAGGTAGGCTTCAAGCCGGTCACACCGCAAAAGGCGGCAGGCTGACGAACCGAACCGCCGGTATCGCTGCCCAAGGAGGCCACGCAAAGCCCTGCCGCTACTGCAGCGGCACTGCCGCCGGAAGAGCCGCCGGGAACACGGTCGGTATCATAAGGGTTCATGGTATTACCGAAATAAGAGGTGGTGGTGGATGCGCCCATGGCAAACTCATCCATATTCAGCTTGCCGATAAACACCGCACCCTCTGCCTCTAATTTTTCGGCAACGGTTGCATTGTAAGTGGGAACAAAATCCTCCAGCATATGGGAAGCGCAGGTGGTACGCAGACCCTTAGTGCAGATATTATCCTTAATACCCAGCACAATACCGGTCAAGGGGCCGGCGGTGCCTTCTTCGATCATCTTCTGGGCACGCTCTGCCTGCTCCATGGCCTTTTCATTCACGGTGATATAGGCATGGATGGCGGGATCGATCTTTTCAATCCGATCCAAGTAATATTGGGTCAGTTCCATGGCGGTAATATCGCCACCGTCCAGCAAAGACCGCAGTTCTTTGATTGATTTTAAGTGCAAATTCATCTCATTCCACCTCAATCCATCAATTTCTGCACAGCAATGAAATGATACAGCTTGCCCTTGGCATTGGCCAGTGCATCCTCCACCGGCATAGAGGGCTGCACTTCATCTTCCCGCAGCAGCTCCATTCCGCCTTCGGCTTTTAAGGGATAATCCTCCTCCGAAATTTCCACCTCGGTGATGGTATCCATCAATTTCATAATGCTTTCCATATCTTTTGCCATCCGTTCCTTGGCCTCGCCTTCAAAAGAAAGGCGGGAAAGGCTTGCCAGATGGTCGATCAACGCAAGATCTTTCATCTTATACATCTATCCTCATTTCGCATCGGAAGTATAGTTGGGTGCTTCTTTGGTAATGTGAATATCATGGGGATGGCTTTCCTTCAAGCCGGCGCCGGTGATCTTCACAAACTGACCGTTTTTCTTCAGATCCTCGATGGTGCCGGTGCCGCAATAGCCCATGCCGGAGCGCAAACCGCCCATCAACTGGAAAACGGTATCGCCCATGGCGCCCTTAAAGGGCACACGGCCCTCCACACCTTCGGGAACCATTTTCTTGGTGCCGGTTTGGAAATAACGATCGGCAGAGCCTTTGGCCATTGCGGCCATGGAGCCCATGCCACGATAGGTCTTGAAGCGGCGACCCTGATAGAGTTCCTCCTCACCGGGGCTTTCCTCACAGCCTGCCAGCAGGGAGCCGATCATGATCACGTCGGCACCGGCGGCAACGGCTTTCACAATATCGCCGGAAAATTTAATACCGCCATCGGCAATGAGGGGGATATTATGGCGGGTGCAAACCTCAGCCACATCCATCACAGCCGTCAACTGAGGAACACCGATACCGGAAACCACACGGGTGGTACAGATCGAACCGGGGCCGATACCCACTTTAATGGCATCGGCGCCTGCGGCGATGAGATCCTCTGCCGCTTGGGCAGTGGCAATATTACCGGCGATCACTTGAACGCCGGGGAAGTTTTCTTTCACCAGTTTTAAGGTCTTGAAAATATTGGCGGAATGACCGTGTGCCGAATCCAGCACCAGCGCATCCACTCCCGCTTCGATCAGCGCACCGGCACGATCCAACACATCATTGGTCACACCGATGGCGGCGGCGCAAAGGAGACGACCCTGCTCATCACGAGCAGAATTGGGGTACTGAACGCTCTTCTCAATATCCTTAATGGTAATGAGACCGGCCAGTTTATTATTTTCATCCACCAAAGGAAGCTTTTCCACCCGATGCTTTTGCAGGATCTCTTTGGCCTGCTCCAGGGTGGTACCTACCGGGGCGGTAATCAACCGCTCCTTGGGGGTCATTACAGTGGAGATCTTCACATTGAAGTCTACCATGAACCGCATATCACGGTTGGTGATAATACCTACCAGCTCACCATTCTCACAGATGGGCACACCGGAAATCTTATACTTGCCCATCAGCGCATCGGCTTCATAGACAAAATTATCGGGAGAAAGATAAAAAGGATCGTTGATAACACCGTTTTCACTGCGCTTTACACGTTGAACTTCTTCCGCCTGCTGGGCAATGGTCATATTCTTATGAATGACACCGATGCCGCCCTCACGAGCCATGGCGATGGCCATTTTGCTCTCGGTAACAGTATCCATCGCAGCGCTCATCAAGGGGATATTCAGCTTAATTTTATTGGTCAAACGGGTATGAAGATCTACCGTATTGGGCAGAACCTCGCTTTTGGCGGGAACCAACAATACATCATCAAAGGTCAATGCTTCTTTTAAAATCTTTTCAGCGTACATACATCCTTCTCCTTTACAATTATTATTTTATAAAAAATGTGTATTTCAAATATTTTATCAATTTTCCAATAAGAATGCAAGAGTTTTTTGGGTTTATTCCAAGATTTTTTCGCCGTCAAAGAGCAACATTCCTCGGGCAGCGCCCATACACTTCCCCGAAAGAAGATACTCCTTGAACCGACGCTGGAGGGAGGTCTTTTCAGGGAGAGTGGAATAATCCTCGCATTTTTCGATGCCGAAGATCCGCCAAAGGTAAGGATTTTTAGGCTTTTCCACGGGCTCAAACACATCAAAAAGATCATAGAATTTCCGCAGATTGCCCCCTTCGGGATACACCGCATAATGGGCAGGATAAATCAACCAGGAGTGCAGGTGGATGGGCAAAACACCATCCTTCGGTGCAAAAAAGGCGTGAGCCTTTTTCAAGGAATCCAGTACTGCCGCCTCGCTCATGGAACCGCCGGAGGGGATATGTAAGTTGTAGGCCAAATCGCCGGTTTTGTAATTCTTATAGTCAATGGGCAGGGAAAACACTTCATACTGAAGCCGCCCCAATTGGAACATTTTGCAGGTAAAAAAGCCCTGCTGCCAATCGGCGGCGACGGTACCCCAAAAGCCATAAACCTCATGGCATTCCAGCATTTTGCAAAGGAGATCCTTCATGGTCTCCCAATACAGCTCCTCGGAATACCCTTTTTCCTCATAGATCTTTTTCAAGGCAAGAGCGGCATAAAGCTGCATCAGCAGTTCTACCGTCTGCACCCGCACCCCGCTCTCCTCAGCCAAGGCCTTGGAAAGGGCTCGGAAGGAGGGCTCCTTTTCCGCCACCATCTTCTCGCCGCCTTCTTGCAGGCGTGCCGCCCCTTGAGGTAGGGCGAAAATGGCATCTAAATCCTTTTGGAGAGCCAAAAGGGCCTCCTCGGGAAAACTCAGTTTTCGGGCAAGATTCAGAATCATAACAAACAGGTCTCCAATTTAATATTTACTTGATTATACTACACAATAATTAAAAAGTCTATAATTGACAACTGACCACAAGATATAGTATAATTGATCAGTATGAGATTTATTATGTAGGAGGAACCCATGGCAAGAAAAAACGAGTACAACGACGACAGTATCGTTAAATTAAAAGGTCCGGATCAGGTACGGCTTCGGCCGGGCGTTATCTTCGGGTCGGACGGTTTGGACGGCTGCCAGCATGCGATCTTTGAAATCCTCTCCAACTCCATCGACGAGGCAAGAGAAGGCTTTGGCTCCAAGATCACAGTCACTCGCTTCAAGGACGGTTCGGTAGAGGTGGAAGACTTCGGGCGAGGCGTTCCGGTGGGCTACAACCAAAGAGAGGACCGCTTCAACTGGGAGTTGGTCTATTGCGAACTCTATGCCGGCGGTAAATATAATACCAATCAGGGGCAGAACTATGAGTACTCTTTGGGTCTTAACGGTTTGGGCGCCTGTGCTACCCAATTCTCCTCCGAATACATGGATGTAACCGTTTATCGAGACGGTAAAAAATACAGCCTCCATTTTGAAAAGGGATTCAATGTGGGCGGATTGACCGAGGAGCCCTTTACCGGCAAACGCACCGGTACCGTGACCCATTGGAAGCCCGATCGGGATGTGTTTACCGATATTGCCGTAGACGCTTCTTACTATGAAGACATTCTGCAAAAGCAGGCAGTGGTCAATGCGGGGCTGACCTTCATCTTTAAAAATGAGATCGATAAAGGCTTTGAGACCAAGGAATACTGCTATAAAGAAGGCATTGTGGACTATGTGAAGGAAATGATGGGCGAGGATGCCCTCTCCACGCCGGTCTTCTGGCAGGATGAGCGAGTGGGTCGGGATCGGGAGGATCGCCCCGAATATAAGGTAAAGCTTTCCTGCTGTGTGGCCTTCTCCAATCGAGTCAACCTCATTGAGTATTACCATAACTCCAGCTTTTTGGAGCATGGCGGTGCGCCGGACAAGGCCGCCAAAACCGCCTTTGTGGCAGAGGTGGACGCCTATCTTAAGAACAATGGGAAGTACAATAAGGGCGAGAGCAAGGTCACCTTTGCCGATGTGGCAGACTGCTTGGTTTTGGTCTCCAACTGCTTCTCCACCATCACCTCTTATGAAAATCAAACCAAAAAGAGCATTACCAATAAATTCATTCAGGAATGCACCACCGATTTTCTGCGGCAAAATCTGAGAATCTATTTTATCGAAAACCCCAACGAAGCTCAAAAGATCACCAATCAGATTTTGGTCAACAAGCGGGCACGGGAAAAGAGCGAAAAAGAGCGCATCAATGTAAAAAAAGCCCTTTCCGGCTCCATTGATATGGCCAATCGGGTGCAAAAATTCGTGGATTGCCAGACCAAGGATATCTCCAAGCGAGAAATCTATATCGTGGAGGGTGACTCTGCTCTGGGCTCCTGTAAGCAAGGGCGAGACAGTAATTTCCAAGCCATTATGCCGGTCAGAGGGAAGATCCTCAACTGCTTAAAGGCAGAATACAGTAAGATCTTCAAAAGCGATGTGATCATCGACCTTTTAAAGGTTTTGGGCTGCGGGGTAGAGATCAGCGGCAAGACCGCCAAGGGCATCCAGAGCTTTGATCTGGACGCTCTGCGCTGGAATAAGATCATCATCTGTACCGATGCGGATGTAGACGGTTTCCAGATCCGCACCCTGATCCTCACCATGCTTTATCGCTTGACCCCCACCCTTATTGACAAGGGCTATGTGTATATTGCGGAATCTCCCCTCTATGAGATTACCGATAAAACCAAAAAGAACACCTATTTTGCCTATACCGAAAAGGAAAAAGAGGAGATCCTTTCCAAGCTGGAGGGACGCAAGGTCAAGATCATGCGAAGCAAAGGTCTTGGTGAAAACGAGCCGGAGATGATGTGGCAAACCACCATGAATCCCGAGACCCGCCGCTTAATTAAAGTGACTCCCTCGGAGGCAGAGGAAACCGCCCGCATCTTTGATATTCTTTTGGGCGACAATCTGGCCGGCCGAAAGGATTATATTGCCGAATACGGTCATCTTTATCTGGATGATCTGGATCTTTCATAAAGGAGGTGGAGTGTAATGGCAAAGAAAAAGCAACCGGAAAAAGAATATATTGAAAAAGAGCCGATCTTGCAGGGCGTGGTGGAGACCTTAGAGACCAACTATATGCCTTACGCCATGAGCGTCATTCTCTCCCGTGCCATCCCGGAGATCGACGGTTTAAAGCCCGCTCACCGCAAGCTCCTTTATACCATGTATAAGAAAGGTTTGCTGACGGGGGATCTGATCAAGAGCGCCAATATCGTTGGCGCCACCATGACCCTCAACCCCCATGGCGATGGTGCTATCTATGAAACCATGGTACGCCTGTCCCGTGGTAATGAAGCGCTGCCCCTTCCCTTTGTGGAGTCCAAGGGCAACTTCGGTAAGGTTTATTCTCGGGATATGGCCTATGCCGCCTCTCGGTATACCGAGGCAAAGCTGGCTCCCATCTGTAAAGAATTATTTGATGATATTGATAAGGATACGGTGGATTTTGTGCCCAACTACGATAATTCCACCACCGAGCCCACCCTACTGCCGGTCTCCTTCCCCACCATCCTCACCACCCCCAATCAGGGTATTGCGGTGGGTATGGCCTCCAATATCTGCTCCTTTAATCTGGGCGAGGTGTGCGACACCGTTATCGCCCTAATGGAAAACCCCGATCATCCCATTGAACTGACCATGCCCGGCCCCGATTTTTCCACCGGCGGGCAACTGCTGGTTCATCAATCCCAGATCAAAGAGGTTTATGAAACCGGCCGTGGCTCCATTCGGGTGCGTGCCAAATATACGATAGAGCCCAAGGGCAATCTCATTCACATTACCGAGATTCCTTATACCACCACCGTGGAGGCCATTATCGATAAGATCATTGAGCTTTATAAAGCCGGCAAGCTGAAGGAACTGAATGATGTGAAGGATATGTCCGATAAAACCGGTCTTCGCATCACCATCGAGCCCAAGCGAGGCACCAATATCGATAATCTGATGGCCAAGCTCTTTAAAATGACTCCCTTGGAGGATACCTTCGGCTGTAACTTCAATCTGCTGATCGCCGGCACCCCGCAGGTGCTGGGCGTTCGGGCCATTATTGAAGAATGGGTGGCCTTCCGCACCGAATGCATCAAGCGCCGCACCTATTTTAATCTCAATAAAGCCAAAGACAAGCTGCATCTTCTCTTGGGTCTGCGCAAGATCCTTTTGGATATTGATAAAGCCGTAAAGATCGTTAAGGACACCGAGCGAGAAGAAGAAGTGGTGCCCAATTTGATGATCGGCTTCGGTGTGGACGAGATTCAGGCCGAATTCATCGCCAACATCAAGCTGCGCCATCTCAATAAGGAATACATCCTCCATCGCTTGGAGGAGATCGAGGAGCTGGAAAAAGAAATTGCAGAGATGGAAAGCATTCTCAAGAGCCGCACCAAGATCCATAAACTCATTGAAAGTGATCTCAAGCGGATCAAAAAGACCCACGCCACTCCCCGAAAGACCGAGCTGGTCTATGAGGATCAGATGGTGGAGATCGATGAAAGCGAACAGATTGAGGATTATCCCTGCACCTACTTCCTCTCCAAGGAAGGCTACTTTAAAAAGATCACACCGCAGTCTTTGCGGATGAACAGCGCTCAAAAATATAAGGATGGAGACGGGCTTGCCCGCATGGTAGAATCCACCAATAAAGCCGAGCTGATCTTCTTCACCTCCATGCAAAACGCTTATAAGACCAAGGGCTATGAATTTGAGGATACCAAGGCAAGTCTTTTGGGCGATTATCTGCCTGCCAAGCTGGAAATGGAGCAGGGTGAAACGGTGGTCGCCATGGCAATCACCACCGATTACAGTGGCGATATGCTCTTCTTCTTTGAAAACGGCAAAGCCGCCAAGGTGCCCCTTTCCTCTTATAAGACGGTGACCAACCGCAAGCGTCTGGTCAATGCCTATAGCG
Organism: Eubacteriales bacterium; assembly: GCA_045539335.1. Taxonomy (GTDB): domain Bacteria; phylum Bacillota; class Clostridia; order Oscillospirales; family QAKW01; genus QAKW01. The sequence continues at coordinate 93,875 of JAZQFD010000007.1, read as the reverse complement.
ATAAATCCCCCTTAGCCGCCACCTTGCAGATCACCGAGGAGCAGGATCTGGTGCTGATCTCCTCCAATCAAAAGGCGCTGGTGGTCCATTCGGCGCTCATTCCTGCCAAGAGTACCAAGGCAACCCAGGGCGTTTCCTGCATGTCCCAAAAGGGCAAGCACAAGCTGGATAAAGTGACCACCGTGGCCGAGCTGGGCCTGACGAATCTTTCTTACTACCGCACCAAGAATATCCCCGCCGTGGGTCACCTTCTGCGCCAGCAAGATCTGCCGGATCAACAGGTCACATTGTTTGACGAATAAAAAAAGCAGGCTTCCCCGCCCAAAAAGGGGGGAAGCCCTGCTGTTCTTTACGTCTTAGTCGTTACAGCAACACCAAATCAGGATGATGGCGAGAATTACCAACAGACAACCGTTGTTCTCAAACAAATCATTAAAGCAACCACACATGTGTCTTCCCTCCTTGTCGCTTATTTGTTGTATCCTATGAGGGAGGGGGAAAATGTGTGACGGAAAGGATAAAACATGGCTGAAAAAATCTATTCCATTAAAATCAAAGAGGCCTTCAACGAAAAATGCGGCTGTCCGGTCTGCACCATTCGCAATCAATTAGAGGCCGATGAGATCCAGCGGATCTTAGGGGCCGCCATGATGGAGCCGGATATTCGCAAGGAGACCAATAAAAAGGGCTTTTGCAAGACCCATCTGGAGCGGTTGCTGCAAAGCGGCAATAAACTGCCCCTTGCTTTGATGCTTTCCACCCATTTGGGGGAGCTGGATGGCAAGCTCTTTAAGGGCAATAGCAAAAAAGCCGCCGGCGCCTATGCCGATGCTCGCAAAAGCTGCTATCTTTGCAGTCGGGTAGCAGGGTTTATGAACAGCGTTGCCGATAACATCTGCTATTTATATTCGGTGGAAGAGGATTTTCGCAAGCTTTTTGGAGAGCAGGAATATTTCTGCAAAACCCATAGCGCCAAGCTGCTGGAAATGGCCGAGAAAACCCTTGGCAAAAAAGAGCGGGCGCCCTTTGCCGATGCGCTGACCGCCTGCAATAAAAAATACATTGATACCTTAAAAGAGGATCTGGATTGGTTCTGCAAGAAATTTGACTATCGCTATGAAAAGGAAGATTGGAAAAACTCCAAGGATTCCATTGAACGAACCGTCAAATACCTTTCCTAATATATAATAATGATGAAACAAGATAAAAACATGAAAAACGAACGGGTCACACCGGTCTATTATGCCCCCTCGGAGGAGCTGCTCTCTGCTCTGACCCATGGAGCAGGCGCCCTTTTCGGGGTCTTTGCCCTTTGCTTTATGACCATTCGGGCGGCAGGCAGCGGCAGCGCCATGGCGGTGGTGGCATCGGTGATTTACGGAGCATCCCTGATCATCCTTTATACCATCTCCACCCTTTCCCATGCGCTGACCAATCGCAGCGCCAAAAAGGTCTTTCGGATTTTGGATCATGCCACCATCTTTTTGCTGATCGCCGGCACCTACACGCCGGTGACCCTCATCACCTTAAAGGGGGCACTGGGCTGGACCATCTTTGGCATCCAATGGGCCATTGCTGCCATCGGCATCACCTTTGATGCAGTGGCACTGAATAAATTCAAAAAATTCACCACCCCCCTTTATGTGCTGATGGGCTGGGCCATCATCTTTGCCGCCTATCCCATGATCCTGAAAATGGCACCTGCGGGGCTGATCTACCTTTTGGGCGGCGGAATTTTCTACTCAGCAGGGTATTTCTTCTACCGCTTGAAAAAGCCCAATATGCATTTCCTTTGGCATTTATTTGCGCTGATCGGCTCCATCTTACAATTCGTGGCTGTGGTCAATTATGTGATTTAGATAAAAACGCTCCTCTTTAAAGTACGATTGAGGGGCGTTTTTTTGACATTTTTTCGCGTAGAAATTTTATGAATTTTTTTGTGCAAAAAAGAGAAGTTGAAATGTTTTCCAAAAAGCCGTTTACAAATGCTAAAAACCTTGTTAATATGAAATCAAGGAGATCTCTTTAAAAAACAAAGGAGGAATGAGCCATGCGTATTTTTGTGTTCCATACCGGCGGCAATCCTGTCGGGGCAAGACCCATTCCTATGCGCTTTAATGCCCTAACACTGTCTTAATCTTGCGCAGAAGCCGCCGCAAATCCTCTCTTTCGGCTTCTGCGTTTTTTAGTTTATAGAAATCAAAGATGATAACAACGAAAAATTTTATGGGATGAAAGACGGAGTTTAATATGTGGCTTTTTAAAAAGAAATCTATGATTATATCGTTGATAATTGCGATTCTTTTGATTGGAGGAGGAATCTATTTTTATCCAAAGCCTATCATCGATGATTTTGAGGGAACATCGATCGTTTCGATCGAATATAATCCGTATTTTGGGGAGGATAAACTCGACTTAAAGAAAATTTCCAACTACAATGAGCGGGAAATTCTGCAATGTATTGATCAATATAAAAGAATTCCTTCATTGAGCCGTAGTTCTGGATATAGTATTTCAGACACACAGTTGATTATTGTGCTCCAAGATGATAATGGAATGAATATGATCTTGCTTGGAAACGGTAATTATTTTGACGGTAGTCACGGGCAACCGAGGTTTATCATACGACATGCGGATGGCTTAAGAAAAAATCTGCTTGAATTATTAGAGATAAAGGGGTAAAAGAGTTTGGGCGATTGGGACGAAACTGTAGATACAATTTTACATGAATTAACACATAATTTAAATGGAATACATGATACTTGTGTTGATGGCGAAAGGTGTATATTAAAAGGCAACATAGGATATTGGTGTACTGCTTGTTATACCCGTATTCATACTTATCTGTATGGAGAATAAAGGAGGAGTATTATGTTTGATAAACGAGCATTGAAAAGCATTGTCGGGCTATTTATAATTCTTCTGTTAATCACGGGATGTACTTCACCTGCTTTAGAAGAGGGCATAAAAACAGAAAACGTTGCAGAAAAAGCTGAAAAGATTGATCCGACAAACGATTTAACAGATCATTTGTCTCAAGAAACAGAAAAAGAAGAAACAAGCGATGATCCGGTGAAAGAACGCTATGATTCGTTGGATGAGATGATTCATGCGGCAGAAATGAGCGCAGGGAATGCCACCAACTCTGTTCAAACATCTGTTGAGCAAAGCGATTTGGAAAAGTATTATGATTACTTTTATGTTCCGACAGCCATTCCGGATGAGTATGCATTGAGTCATATCACAGTATCAAAGTATAACATTCAATATCGCTACAAATTGATTTCCAATCCGAATGATCATACAATGAACATTACAGTAACATTCGACAATCCAAATCAGTTTTTGGATAAGGACCCCATGCAAACGGCGGTGAATCAAATTGGGATTCCGCTAACGGAAGATGGCTATTTACATTATTCCGATTTAAGAGATATCATTTTCCCCGTAGGGGGATCCAGTATGTGCATTCGGGTGCCGGATCATATGAACACTTATGAGCAATTAAAGCCCCTCTGCGTGGCAACAAAATACACGGTTAGAAACGACAACAGTTCTCTTGTGACAGAATAATTTAAGAATTTCAGAAAAAGACTTTCCGAATTTTCGGAAAGTCTTTTTTTGCCAAAAAAGTTACAGCATTGTAACTTTTTTGGCGAAAAACTTGACAAATCGGCTGGTATGGACTATACTGTGTAACGGTTTTGTAATTTTTATCCGCAAAACCGCATAAATTGGAAAAGACAGATCCAAAATAAGGACGAAGAGCGCAACCAAATTTTTCCCTACTCTTCGCCACGAAAAAGGAGTACGTTTTATGCTGAAACTGAAAGAAAAGCTTCTTGGCCTTTGGCAGAAGGTTTTACCCTTCGCTCAAAAGACCGGCAAGACTCTTTTGAGTAAGAGCCAACGCCTTTGGAAGCTGATCCAAGGAAAAAGCAAGCAGGTGCTTACCTATCTGGGCTCCCATCGGGTGCCCACCACCATTGTTTGCAGCCTGCTGGTAATGACCATGCTGATGTCGGTCATTACCGTAACCATCCATCAAGTGGACGTTTATGACGATGGTGTTCTGGTTCATACCTACCACACCGCCGATCCCAGCCAATCCGCCATTTTAGAGAAGAGCGGATTGACCTTAGCCGAGTATGATCAGGTGACCCTCACCGAAGAAAAAGGTACGGTGACCTTGAGCATCGCCCGTGCGTTCCCTGTTTCCATTGAGGCCGACGGTCAGACTGTTTTGGTGATGATGACCGAAGGTACGGTGGCCGATGCTTTAAAGCTGGCGGCACTGACGGTGGGCGGCGAGGATCTTCTCAGCCATGCTGAAACCCAACCGGTGACCAACGGCATGGTGATCACGCTGGATCGAGTAACCGGGGATCAGGTGATCAAAACCGAAACCATCGACTATGAGACCAAAAAGATCGAGACCGATGAGCTTTATGCCGGCGAAACGAAGGTCAAGCAAAAGGGTGAAACCGGTGTGCTGACCAAGACCTATCAGGTCACTTATGTTAACGGCAAAGAAACTCAGCGCAAATTGGTTTCCGAAGAGGTGACCAAGGAGCCGGTGGAAAAGATCGTTTTGGTGGGCACCAAGGCCAGAAAAACCTTCTTGACCAATTCCACTGCACCTGCAGGCTATAAAAAGGTTCTTTATATGAACTGTACCGCCTATTCCGCCGGCGGAACCACCGCTACCGGCCGTCCCGCAAAGTGGGGCGTGATCGCCGTGGATCCCAACGTAATTCCTTTGGGAACCAAGGTTTATGTGGAAACTCCTGACGGGAAGTATATTTACGGTACCGCCGTTGCCGCCGATACCGGTGGCGCCATTAAAGGCAATATCATTGACATTTGCGTCAACACCCGCAAAGAAGCCTATGCCTTTGGCAGACGGATGGTTAATGTTTATATCTACTAAAAGAAAAAAGACTTGTTCCGCAGAACAAGTCTTTTTTTATTCTTCATATTGATACCCACGGCGCCAGATGGTTCGGATGGCGCCTTTTTTTATTTTTCGGCGAAGCTTATAGATATGAACCGCCACCACATTGCCGGCACCATAGGGCTCTTCCTGCCAAACCTGACGATAGAGCTCCTCGGCGGAAAAGACCTGATTGGGATGGCTTTTCAGAAAGTTCCATAGCTTTTCTTCTTGCGTGGTAAAATTCATGCTGCCGCCTCCTCAAAGGCCATCAGCAGCTCTTGAGGGATGCAAGAGGCATCAAAGCGGAAGCGGGCGGTAACGGTGCTTTTGCCCAAATAATCTTCCTCTCGCTGATACTGACCACCATTATGCAGAATATAGGGTTGTCCCTTGGCGTTCCGCAGATCCGACACGATCCCCATATGCTTATCGCCGGAAAAGATCACAATATCCCCCGGTTGCCAATCAGAAATCTCTTTAATGTCGGGGGTCAGGGAAAGACCATATTCCTCCAAAAAGATCCGCAGATTGGTCACCCGCCGAAAATCAATGTTGGGATCGGCTTTTTTAATATGGGCATAGGCCTCGGGGCGGGCGGCGATATCTGCATCCACCATGTCTTTCAGGGAATAGCCTGCCTTGCGAAAAGCCCGCCAAACCAAATCGGTGCAGACCCCCACCTCCTCGGGGGGATAACCGCCGGCCTGATAAGACCCATCATACTTGGGGCGTTTTTGGGCATCCAGCCGAGCCCCCGCCACCAGATCTGCATAGTCATCGATGCCATTTTGATTGAAATCTACCGGACTTTTTACCGTTTCGATGCCGAAATCGGCAGCAGAGTAGGCCTTCTTGGGCCAGACACCGAAATAATCCAATATGAAATAGGCGGCAACAGCCACCGCTGCCAACAGTACCAATAAGATGTATTTAACCCATGTTTTCATCTTTAATCTCCTTTGCGGCTGTTTCGGTCAGATACCCGTAGCGCACCATTTTTTCCAATACCTGCTGACGCCGCTGCTCCGCCAGATGGGGATTTACGGTAGGGTCATAAACTGAGGGTGCATTGGGTAGTCCCGCCAAAAGGGTGCATTCATAATCGCTAAGCTCCATGGGCTGTTTATCGAAATACCCTTGAGCCGCATCATAGATGCAATAATAGCCGCTTCCGTAATAAATACAGTTGATATAAAGCTCTAAAATGGTATCCTTTTCCAGCTCTTTTTCCAAGGTCCATGCCATAAAGAGCTCTGCCATCTTTCGATCGAGGCTTCGGGCTTGGGTAAAGTAAAGATTTTTTGCCAACTGCTGGGTGATGGTGCTGCCGCCCTCTCGGAAGGAGAAGGTGCGGATATTATTCCAGATCGCCCGCATCAGCGCCACCGGATCCACACCCCCATGGGCATAAAACCGATGATCCTCTGCCGCCAGCACCGCATCCTTATAAAGAGGCGGCAGATCCGAAAGGGTGGTATAGGAGGCCTCATTCTGCATAGAGAAAACCAGCTCCTCCAGAGGCTTTTCTTCCAAGGCGGCACGATACATTTGATAGCCTTGAATGGTATAAACCGTAAAAATCGCCAGTCCCAGAGCCACCACCGTCGCCAAGACCCATAGCAAGATCTTTTTGACCTTCTTTTTCATAAGAAAAACCTCCTTTCTTTTCTAAAACGATTGAAACGCTCTTTTTGTTGCAGCCTTTCTATTAAAGATTTTCATTTTTCAGAGCCGAGATGGGATCCTCTCCCTTAATCTTTTTCATGGCATAAAGCATGGAGGCAAACACCACCAAAAAGACCGAAACCACTGCTAAGGTAATGCTATACCAAGGGATATAAAAATTCGTTAGGATCCCTTGATTTACTACCAAATAAATCAAAAAGGTCACGCCCACCGCCGCAATCAGACCGCTGGAAAGGCCCTTAACGCCATAAAGAATACACTCATAGTTCATCATCCGATTGAGCGCCCTCTCCCCCATGCCCACCGATCGCAGCATGGCAAACTCCCGCCGCCGAAGGGCAACATTGGTGGAGACCGTATTAAAGACATTAGCCAGCGCAATCAGCGAGATCAGGATAATAAATCCATAGGAAAAAACGTTGACCACCGTAACCAGCGCACGATCGGAATCCACATCGGTATGAGAGTTGTAGACCCCGTTTTGATCGATTCGCAGATTCAACAGGAGGTTTTGCAGCTGCTGCTCCGCGGTGCGATGGTCTTCGGCATTAAAGTAATAATCCACGCTCTCTTTGGTATCTCCGGGAAAGAGCACCTGCCGCATACTCATGGGATACACCAGCTGTACGGCAGAATAATTCACCTTCAAAGGCGTGCTTTTCACAAAATGAGCGATGGTGCCATGATGGGCAAAGCGAGGGTCGCTTTGGGCATATTCCATCTGCTCCCCGGCCTCATTCCGATAGATCTGCATCCGCTCGCCCTCTTCTGTTAGGCGGGTTTCCTCGGTATTAAAATATTCGCCGATCTGATCGGGGAAGTACCGATAGGTAAAGGGAGTCTCTTGATCCAAAAATATCTGCGCATGATCGTATTTTTCCCCGTTCCAATAGGTGGTATCGTCCACACCGATGGCATTGAGCTTTTCGGGATCGTAATACAATTTGGGATCCAATCCGTTTTCTTCTGCCCATTGGTCAAACCGCTCATCATTGATAAAGATGAGATAGCCGATGATTTCCCAATCGTCGGTTGCCTCCACGCCCCATTTCTTCATCTGCTTGGGATTTAGAAATGAAGTCGGCACATGAAAGTTAAAATATTTCATATCGCAGTAAAAATACTCATCGATGGCTGAAAGATCATCCAGATGGGCATGAAATTCCTCTTGGGAAAGCTGATCCTGATGATTGTAATGATAGGACAGATCATAGCCTCGAATGGTGGTCACCTGATCCACCGAGCGGGTCAGATAAGAGCAAAAACTGCTGGCAGAAACAAACAGCATCACACTCATAAACAACGACATGACCGTGGTGCGATATTTCCGCCGATTCCGCTTGAAATTCTTATCGGCCAGCATTCCCGGAAAGCCAAAAAGTTTATAGACCCAGCGGGGAGTACGCACCTTTTTGGGGCGAATCCGAATTTCAGCCGTCTGCCGCACCGCATCGATGGCATTTTGCTTAATGGCACGCTGAGCAGGGATTCTTGCGGAGATCAGCACCGTGATCATCGCCACCGCCGCTGCGATCACCACCGACCATACCGAAACATGAAGGGTCAGCTGTACTCCATTTCCTCCTAAAATAGCATCAAACATCTGCCGAGTGAAATGCAGGGTCACGGCGATGCCTGCAATGCCGGAGAGAACACCCAAGGGAATGCCCACCGCCGAAAGAACAAGGGCCTCAAAATACACACTGCCCCGAATCTGACTCTTGGTGGCACCCACCGTTTTTAAAATACCGAACTGCTTGATTCGCTCGCTGACCGAAATGGAAAAAGCATTATAAATCAGCGAAACCGAGCCAAAGAGGATAATCCCCATCAAGATGGCCGATAAGCCATAGAGCACCCGATTAAAGCTTACATCCATCGAGGCGCCCGCAAAGCGCAGAAGATCCTCATGGTACTCGGTATAGCCCAGTACCTCATCGATCTTCCAAGGATTTTTCATTTCCAGATACACATCGGCATGATAGGCGCCGGAGCCATCGCTGAGGGTCAGCGCTGTGTAGCCGGGAGCCTCATAATTTTCAATGCTATAGGGGAAGCGGTCGTAAAAGCCCACCACCGTATACTCCCGAGTTTCCCGCTCTAATAAAACCTCTTCTTGCTGATAGGGATTATTTTGCTTGAGGTTGTATCCATCCAGTTTGCGATCCCCCAAGGCCAAGGTCAAAGAATCCCCCAGCGCCAGCTCCACGCCGCCATTGGTATATAAATGATTGGGAATTAAGAGTTCATTGCAATTTTCAGGCAGTCTGCCGGCAGTAAGGGTAAAGGGCAACATTCCATCCAGAGTCCCTCGATAGCCTTCCACCATCAGATAGGGCTTATATTCATTTTTACTGCCGATGGACGCATAACCGACCTTGTCCAGCACCAAAAAGGACTTGAGTCCCTCTTGCTGCTCCAGCCGATTGGCATGCCCACTGCTGACATCTAACTGCCGCCCATGCCAACTTCCCCCCACGGCGATGGTGGTGCGCAACAAATAATTCTGCAAGCTGGAGGCGCAGGTGGTGACGGCGGTAAACATGGCGGCAGAAAGCATAATGCCGATGATGGTGACCCAAGTGCGGGTCTTATTTTTCATCAGCGCCTTCCAGGTAACCTTTTGAAGAATATTCATCGCACTTTCCTCTCATCCCGCTTGATCTTGCCATCTTCCAAGGCAATGATCCGATCCGCCTGAAGGGCGATATTCTCATCATGGGTAATAATGATCAGCGTTTGATGATAATGGCGGTTGGAATACTTTAAAAGATCCACAATCTCCTGAGAATTCTTAGAATCCAGATTACCGGTGGGCTCATCGGCCAACACCACCATAGGATCGTTCATCAAAGCTCTGCCGATGGAAACTCTTTGCTGCTGGCCGCCGGAAAGCTGATTGGGCAGATGCTTTTCTCTGCCGCTGAGACCCAACACCTCTAATAGCTCCTGCAAATGCTCCTGATTCACCACTCTACCGTCCAAAAGAAGCGGCAGGGTCATATTCTCCGTTACATTTAGCACCGGAATCAAATTATAGAATTGATAAATCAAGCCCACTTCCCGCCGACGAAAAATAGCCAGTTGCTCATCGTTGCGGGCGTAAATATCACTGCCGTCCATATAGACCTTTCCCTCGGTGGGCTGATCCACCCCGCCCAAAATGTGCAAAAGGGTAGATTTTCCGCTGCCGGAGGGCCCGATGATGGCCACAAATTCCCCTTTATTAACGGTAAAGGAAACTCCATCCAAGGCACGAACCTCACTTTCTCCTTTACCATAGGTTTTTACAATATTTTCAACCCGTATTAATTCCATAATAAGCTCCTTGCATTTGATGGTTCTATGATAGCACACATTTAGGCTCTTTGCGTGACAGTTTTATGACAATTTTGTCACAAAGAAAAGACACGGTGTAAAATTACACCGTGTCTTTATAAAATCGTATGGTAAACTGCGCCCCGCCCTCCGGATGGTTTTCGGCTTTCACCGTGCCGTTTTGCTCGGTTATGATCATGCGGGCCAGCGCAAGACCGATGCCGATGCTTTCGGCATTGGCATTCTTTCCTCGATAGAATCGTTCAAAAAGATGAGGGAGGTCCTCAGCCTCAATTCCGCTTCCGGTATCCCGAATACAAATCCGGCAATAAAGAGGATTTTCTTCGGCCTCCACCGTGATGGTGCCGCCGGACGGAGTATGCTCCATGCAATTTTTCATAATATTGCCCAGCGCCTCTGCCGACCAGGATAGATCTCCCGAAAAGGATGCAGTGGGCGGAATCTTCAGCTCCAAGGTTTGCTCTCGCAGCTCCATAGGCACCGCTAAGCCATCGGCGGCTTTTTTCACCACCGCCGCCACCGAGATCGGCTCTTTTTGCATATGGGCGGTATTACTGTCCAAACGGGACATTTTCAGCAAAGAATTGATCAGCCAATCCATCCGCTGCATCATTTGCTGAAGCTCACGGATTCCCGATAAGCGTTGCTCCTCCGTCAAAGAAGGATTTCGCAACATAGAAAGAATCAGATGAACAGAGGTCAGCGGAGTGCGCAGCTGATGGGAAACATCGGCCATAAAATCGGCCAATTCAATTTTTTCCTCCTGCAAGGCCGCCGCCCGATCCCGCAGTTCCAAAGTCAGCTTGCGGATCTCATTTTGCAAAATTGCCAATTCCCCTTCGGTATATTCCTCCCAGCACACCTCGGTGGCCCCTTGAAGAATGCGATCGATTTCCTCACTGCAACGGCGAAGGGCTTTCTCCCGCCGACGGTTTTGGATCAAAACCAACAACAAAAAGCTTCCGCTGATATACAGGCCAAAGATCAGCCCCGCCGTATCAGCCAACCAATAACCTCCTGCCGCCGCCAAAGCCGCCACAATGATATAGCGAAGTCGAAAGGTTTTTAATTCCGGATCGGAAAACCGACTCACCCTTCCTCACCTACCTTATATCCGATTCCACGGACGGTGCGGATAAGAGCGGGATTCTGAGGATCCTCTTCGATCTTCTCCCGCAGGCGCTTAATATAGACGGTGAGGGTATTATCATTGACATATTCCCCCGCCATATCCCAGATCTCCTCTAAAAGCTGAGTGCGGGAGAGCACCGCCCCCCGATGATTGAGAAACACCAAAAGCAAGCGATACTCCAAAGGAGAGAGAAACAATTCTTTTCCCCCTTTGGTAACGATTGCTTTATCGGGATCCACTCGCAGATCCCCCAATTCCAAAGCCGCATTGCCCCGACTTCTGCGGCGAAGAACATTTCGAATGCGGGAGATCAGCTCCCGAGGGCGAAAGGGTTTATTGATATAATCATCGGCCCCCAGATCCAAGCCGGTGACCACGCTATATTCATCGCCGCTGGCGGTTAAGAAGATCACCGGCGTGTCATAATTCTTTTTAATGGCGGAGCAAACGGCAAAGCCATTTCCATCGGCCAAAGATACATCCAGCAGCACCAGATCATAAGCGCCTTCTTCCATTTTTAAAAGGGCGCTCTTTTGCCCAACAGCGCCTTCCACCTCAAAGCCCTCCTCCTGCAAAAATGCAGAAAGGGAGCTGATGATGCTGCGATCATCCTCCACCAATAATATTCGGCTCATCTGCCATCAACTCCTTTTTTCTATTCTAACATAAACCGCCCTTAAAATAAAGAGCTGAGAGGGAATCTTCATAAATAAAAAAACAACCGCTCCGAAGAGCGGTTGTTTTTTTATTTCATTATGTCGCTTAGCCTTCGATTGCCTCAACGGGGCAAGCAGCAGCGCAAGCGCCGCAATCCAGACACTCGTCAGCGTTGATTACGTACTTATCGTCGCCGGCGGAGATTGCGCCTACGGGGCACTCGCCTTCGCAAGTTCCGCAGCTGATGCAATTATCAGTAATATTGTATGCCATTTGAAAAACACCTCCTTGTTGTGTTAAGACTATACTATCACAAGAAAATTCGCTTTTCAAGTGTTTTTACAATTTTTTTACTCTTGGATCGGTTCTTTTTCTTTCTTATTTTCTTTTTGCTGGGGGCGAGGGGGCTTTTGAAATTTCAATTCTTTGGCATCATAGGTCTCAAAGGTCACATTCCCATCCTCGGCCACAAAGCGAACCTTTACTTTACCGGTCAGAGTGGCCACCTCGACGGCGGTCCCCTTTCCATTGGGGGTTTCTACCTGAGCGCCCACCTTGGGCAGATGCTTATTGAGCTCTTGGTAGGTGCTTTCCTCATAATTAAGACAGCACATCAGAATACCGCAAACACCGCTGATCTTCACCGGATTCAGAGGCAAACCCTGATCCTTGGCGCTTTTGATGGTCACACGGCTGAAATCATTTAAGAACTGACTGCAGCAGAAGGGTCTGCCGCACATGCCGATGCCGCCCATCATTTTGCACTCATCCCGAACGCCGATTTGGCGCAATTCGATGCGGGTCTTAAAGACCGAGGCCAGATCCTTTACCAGCTCACGGAAATCCACACGCCCTTCGGCGGTGAAAAAGAAAATGATCTTACTGCCATCAAAGGCATATTCCACATCCACCAGCGACATTTCCAGCCGATGCTTCTTTCCTTTTTCCACAAAGATCTCGGCGGCACGCTTCTCCCGTGCACGATTCTTTTCCATCTGCCGATGGTCTACCGAATCAGCGATGCGCAGTACCGGCTTTAAGGGCTGCACCACCTCATAATCTTCCACTGCCTTGGGGGCAATGGCCACCTCGCCGCACTCGGTGCCACGAGCGGTTTCTACCACGCAAAAGTCTCCTTGCTTCAGCGCAAGACCCTTGGGGTCAAAATAATAAATTTTGCCGTTTTCTTTAAAACGAACACCAACAATATTGGTCAACTTAATAATTCTCCCATCTCTGCAATGAACCAAGTTTTTACTAAATTTTCATTGCCGTTTTCCGAAAGAGCGGTTTTACAATCCAGCGTCAACGCCGCCATTTTATAAAGCTGCTCCAGCTTCATTCTACCTAAAAATGCCTTGATTTGCAAGACACTTTCCAAAAAAACAATATTTTCCTCGCCACTGCCGGTCTTATATAAAAGAAAGTCTCGACACAGCCGAGAAAAGCTATCCAAAAAGCAGGAAAAATCCCCTTTGGGCAGGCCGCTTAAAATCTGATCGGCCTCCAGCCGCTTACTGCGGCAAAGCTTGCCCAAAAAGCGCACGCCCACTTCCCCATAGGTCAGCAAGGTGCCTCCTTCCAGATAGTCCATGGCCTTTCCCAGATTTCCGCCGGCGGCCTTCAATAGGGTAGCCACCCGCTCTTCCTCGGGGAAACGCTCTTTTAAAAAGGAAACGCCTTCAGCCTCCCCTACCGGCTGCATCTCCCAAATGACGCAACGGGAGCGAATGGTAGGGAGCATGGCTTCCCGACTGCTTGCCAGCAATAAAAACACCGCATGGGCGGGAGGCTCCTCCAAAATCTTCAAAATGGCATTTTGCCCGCTTTCATTGAGGCAATCGCATTGATCGATGATCAATACTTTTTTGGGGGACTGATTGGGCAGCACATAAGCCTCCCCCCGAAAGGCACGCACCTCATCCACCGGGATCTGCTTGCCCTTCTCCTTAGGCGCCAGCCAAAGAACATCGGGATGCTCATCCCGCAGGACAGCCCCCTTGGTATCGCCGGTCAGCTTTTCGGCCAGCAAGCGAGCCAAGGTCTTTTTTCCCATCCCCGCCTCGCCGGCGATCAAATAAGCATGGGCAAAATGCTCCTTGCTCAGTTCCCGCCGAATCTCGGGGTTTCCTAATAATTTACTCATAGATCCGCTCCACAGTGGCATCCACTCTTAAGGGGGCCACATCCAACACCATATAGTCCCCCTCTTGGCAGGGGATATTCGTTACATCATAAAAGCTATGACCGGTGGCGGGTCTGCCCAACATGGGCGCAAATTTTCCACCGACCCGTCCCCCACGGCGAGGCTTTTTGAAAAAGAGCAAAAGATCATGATATAAATAACGGCAGCAATCCAAAAAGCGGAAGAGATCCGGCTCCTTGCTTCGCAACAAACCGTCCTGAGCGCCGGCGGCCACCACCGCCACCTTGGTATCCTTTTTCAGCTTATACACACTGCCATAGCCCAGATTACTGCCGGCAGGCAGAGTGCGAATGCTCAAGATCTCCGCTTCAAAGCGCCCGACCTTTTTCAAGGGCAGATCGGTGGCAAAGGGCACCCGACCGGTTAAGGCCGATCCGATTCGAACTCCATCATAAAGGCAGAGGCCTTTTAAAGCGGCAGAAGAATTGGCCATATGGCACAGAGGCAACGAAATCCCCTTTGCCTCCAGCGCCGAAAGAGCTTCTTCAAAAAGCTGGCGTTGCTCCTCTGCCGAGCCATTTTCCAAAAAGGCGGAATGGCAATGGGTAAAGATACCGCAAACCTCCAAAGCAGGCAGGGAAAAGATCTCTGCCATTTCCTTAATCTCCCAAGGCTGAAAGCCAAAGCGACCCATGCCGGTATCGATCTTCAGATGAACCCGCATGGTTTGGCCCGCTTCTTCTGCCAGAGCCGAGAGGGTCTTGGCAAAGGAGAGATCATCCAAAGCGGCAGTCACCCCTGCCTCCAAAAGGGCTTTGGCATAGGCTTCTCCTCTGCCGCAGGAGAGGACTAAAATCTCCACCTCCCGCCCGCAAAGGGGCAAGGCCTCCTCCAGACGGCTGACCGCCATCAGAGAAATCCCTTGGTCTTTGAGAATCTCGAAAAGACCCTCGGCACCCAAACCATAGCCATTGGCCTTCAGCACCGGGATCACAGGAACCCCCACCCGCTCTGAAAGCAGGCGGTAATTCTCGATAATATTTGATTTTTCAACAATCAGTCTCGCCATTATTTTCGATGCTTCAATCTAAAGAGGACCATATTGATGCGGCGATATACCTTACTGCCCCACTTGGACCAGCGAAGCATCAAGGGATTATACACCTTGTCCATCTCTCCGATAAACTCGGTAAACTCCCCGTTGAAGCCACGCTTAAAGCGATAAAGACCGTAAAGAGGATTGTCCTCACTCAGATCGCCGGATACGCCACGGAAATCATACACTCTTGCCCCCCGCTCAATGGCCCATTTGATCATCTCCCATTGGAGCAGATAATTGGGCATCACATTGCGGTATTCATTGGAGGAAGCACCGTAAAGATACCACACCTTGTCCCCATAACCAATGGCAAGGGTGCCGGCGATGGCTTTTCCATCCAGATAGGCCATGTAGAGGCGAGCATGCTCGCCCAGCGCCCGCATCATCCGACGGAAATACTCCTCGGTACGAACCACAAAATTGTCCCGAGAGCCGGTGGTCACCATGATGCGATGGAAATCGGGCAAGGCTTCTTCACCGCAGAGGCGAACCTCTACGCCTTTTTTAACAGCCACCCGAATGTTATAGCGGGTCTTTTGCTGGAAGGAGGCCAAGATTTCTTCCTCATTGCGCCCTTCCAGATACAGGCGGAACACAAAGCGGGGCTGAATCCCCTCAAAATTCTTGGAATGATTGGGCTCGGAGAAGCCCAGCTTCCGGCAGATCTTCCAAAACTCCTCATCCTCCACCGAGGTATCGGTATCGATCTTCAAGGAGCAGGCATGATACTTTTTGCCCACCTGACCGGCGGCATTGACCAGCTTCTCCACCAACGCTTCATCATGGAGATCGCAAACAGGGCCACGGCAGGAATACATAATGGCGGTGCCGGGTACCTTACGAATCAAAAGACCCATGGTGCCGATAATGGTGCCCTCTTCATTACGCTCGATGACAGCCTCAAACTCCCATTCGGTCTTCAGCTTTGCCCATTCCACCGATTGGGCAAAGTGACCCTTGGGATGGCTCTCCAAAAAAGCTTCATATTCTGCCACAGCGGCAGGGTTCTTTAAATCTAATAATTCCACAGGAAATTCTCCTTTTGAACATATTAATCCATAATAATTCATCTTAGTATAACAC
Source organism: Eubacteriales bacterium (assembly GCA_045539335.1). GTDB lineage: Bacteria > Bacillota > Clostridia > Oscillospirales > QAKW01 > QAKW01. Next base: position 77,797 of record JAZQFD010000007.1, on the reverse strand, counting down.
TTTTCAAAGGAAATGTAAACCAAAAAACAAAAATCCCTTTGCATTTTTCGAAAAATCAGCTATAATAGTTACAGAAATTCAAAAAAGGAGGTCCTTTTTCATGATTACCAAGGATACCATTATTGCTGAAGTGCTGGATAATTATCCCCAGACTGCCGCCCTCTTTTTAGAGATCGGCATGCATTGCCTGGGCTGCCCCTCTGCCAGAGGCGAGAGCATTGAGCAGGCTTGTGCGGTGCACGGTGCCGATGTGGACGCCCTGCTGGAGAAGATCAACGCAGCCATTGCATAAAAAACGAATAAAAGAATGCGGGAGGTTTATTCCTTCCGCATTTTTTTGCATTTTGGGGTTTACATTTGAAAAAGGCCATGGTATAATATGGATGAAAAGTGTTCCAAATGGAACAGTTTAAAGAGGTTGTCGTATGAAACAGGACATTCTTAACAATTTATTTTTATGGCAAGGCTTGCCGGAAAATACCGTTCAAGACTGTCTGAAGATGCTTGCTCCGCCCAAGGTCTTTGAAAAGGGAACCACGATCTACAGTGAATCGGATTTCCCCCGTGCCTTTGCGGTGGTGCTGGAGGGGCGAATCTCTGTTTGCTCCCATAGCGGCGCTCGGGTAAGAACCTTGGAAGCAGGCAATGTTTTCGGCGTGACCGCCCTTTTCGGAAGCGCCCGATATGCCTCCACCATTACCGCCCTTTCTCGGGTGAAGCTTCAATTCATTGAAGAAACGCTTTTGGAAAAATGGATGGAGCAATCACCTGCGATCTCGATGAATTATATTCGTTTTCTGCACCGGCGGATCTTATACTTGAACGATAAGATCCGGCTATACACCGAAGGCTCGGTGGAGGAGCGGCTGATGGGATATATTAAAAACCATACCGCCGCCGATGGAGAGATCCTCTTTCCCGGAGGGCTTTCCTCTCTGGCAAAGGAGCTCAACATCGGCAGAACCAGCCTGTATCGCACGCTGGAGCAGTTAACGGAGAAAAAAGAAATTTTCAAAAAAGATGCCAAATGGTATCGGGAGGGAAACGTATGAAAAAGTTCACAAGAGTATTTTGTTTGATTTTAGCGTTGATTTGTGCTACAATGATGTTCACCAGCTGTAAAGAAGAAGCGCCGGAGGTGGCCCCCAATGTTTATGCCATTGCCGGTCCCACCGGCGTGGGCATGGTTCATGTGATGGACAAATATAAGGTGCAGATTGCAGACGATGCCACCGCCGTGATCGGCAAGTTTTCCAGCAAAGAGGCCGATATCGCCGCTCTGCCCACCAATGCGGCCGCCGCTCTCTACAATAAGTTGAATGGAGAGGTAACCGTTCTTTGCGTCAACACCTTGGGCGTGCTTTATATGATGGATAAAACCGGAACGGTCAAGACCATGGCCGATCTCAACGGCAAGACCATCTACGCCATGGGCGAGGGCGCCAATCCCGAATATGTGTTGAGATATCTCTTGGCTAAAAACAATGTGGAGGCCACCATTAAGTTTGCCGCCAACAACGATGAGCTGACCGCCAAGATGGGCTCCGGCGAAGCCGAGATCGCCATGGTTCCTCAGCCGGTTGCCACCACTGTGCAAGCCAAAACCGATTTTAAGATCGCTTTGGATATGACTGCCGAGTGGGATAAGGTCAGCCCCGACGATCAGTTAATGATGGGTTGCTTGGTGGTTCGAGATGAATATCTCAAAGCCAATCCCAAGACCGTGGAAGCCTTTTTAGGAAACTATAAAGATTCCATTGAAGCGGTCAACAACAATGTTGCCGAGGCTGCAACCCTTTGCGAAACCTATAAGATTATCCCCAAGGCTGCTGTTGCGGAGAAGGCGATCCCCTATTGTAATATTACCTATGTAACCGGTAAAGAAATGGAGAAAGGCCTCAGCGGCTATCTGAAGGTACTCTTTGACGCCAACCCCAAAGCGGTGGGCGGCAAGCTGCCTGAAGCAGATTTCTACTACGACGCAAAATAACTCCAAACTCCTTCCCGGTTAACGGGAAGGAGTTTTTTTGAGCCAATGAAAACTGGACTGGTTTTAGAAGGCGGCGCCATGCGTGCCATTTATACTGCCGGCGTATTGGACGTCTTTATGGAGGAAGGCCTCTCCTTTGATGGGCTTTTGGGGGTCTCCGCCGGTGCCATTCACGGCAGTGTGTATTTAGGCAATCAACCGGGGCGCACCATTCGCTACTATAAAAAATACAGCCGCCATAAAAATTTTATGAGTTTTTACTCTCTTTTGACCACCGGCAGCTTGGTGGGCGAGCAATTCTGCTACCATGATCTGCCCGATCGGCTGGATCCCTTTGATTATGAGACCTTTGCCAACTGCAAAACGGCCTATTATCCCGTTTGCACCGATCTTTTAACCGGCAAGGCGATTTATCCTCGCTGTACCGATCTGAAGAAAGAAATGGATTATCTTCGGGCATCGGCCTCCATGCCCATGGTCTCTACCATTGTGGAGATCGACGGCAAAAAACTGCTGGACGGCGGCGTGGCCGACAGTATCCCCATCCAAGCGGCAAAGGAGCTGGGCTATAACAAGCGGGTGGTAGTGTTGACCCAGCCTGCCGGCTATCGGAAAAAGCCCATGAATCTGACCCTTGCCAAGTGGATGTATCGAAAATATCCCGCCTTTTTGGAGACCTTGGCCAACCGCCATCTGCTCTATAATAAAACGGTGGAAGAAATCGAAGGCTTGGAGGCGGCGGGAGAGCTTTTTGTGATCCGCCCCACCAAGGATTTGGGAATCGGCAGAATGGAGCGAGATCCCGCCCGTCTGGAGGCGCAATATCAATTGGGACGCACCGATGCCCAATCAAAATTAAAAGAATTAAAGGACTTTTTAAATGCGTAAATGGAAGAACAAACAATTCCATATTCCCCTTTGGGTCAAAAAGACTCTGGGCGCCCTTCTTTGGGTGGTGTTATGGGCAGGAATTGCCGCTCTCATCAATAAAGAGCTGCTGGTCCCCACCCCCGCCGCCACTTGGCAGGCGCTTCTCGCTTTGGTAGCAGAGCCTGCCTTTTGGAAGGCGGCCGCCCTTTCCATGCTGCGCATTCTCTATGGCTTTTTACTGGCAGCAACCGTGGGCACCTTAGGGGGGATTTTATCCCATCGCTATGGCCTTTTTGATTGGCTGTTCTCCCCCCTTTTGCACCTGATTCGCTCGGTGCCGGTGGCCTCCTTTATCATTTTGGCCTATGTGTGGGTGGAAACGCCCTATCTGCCGGTCTTTATCGCCTTTTTGATGGTGGTGCCTCTCTTTTGGGGCAACCTTCGCACCGGCATGGACAATACCGATATCAAGGAATTGGAGATGGGCAGGGTTTTGGGGCTCTCCCGCCTGCGGCTGTGGAAGGAGATCCGCCTGCCGGCCCTCTCTCCCTATTTCCGCACCGCCTGCGTCACCGGCTTGGGCTTTGCTTGGAAAAGCGGGGTTGCCGCCGAGGTCATCAGCCGCCCCGATTATTCCTTGGGCGATCTGCTCCAAAGCGCCAAATATGATTTGGAATCCCCCACCGTTTTTGCCCTTACCGCCGTCATCGCCCTGCTCTCTTTGGGGCTGGAACTGCTCTTACATTTCATCTGGAAGGAGAAAAAGCAATGATTCAACTGGACCGTGTTTCTTTCTCCTATGGAGATACCGTTGTACTAAAGGATTTTTCCCTAACCATAAAGGAGGGTCAGCACCTTGCGCTGATGGGTCCCTCCGGTTGTGGAAAAACCACCGTTTTGCGCCTGATCATGGGCTTGGAAAAGCCCCAAAAAGGAGCAGTATTACAAGCCTCTCTCCCCATTGCGGCGGTGTTTCAGGAGGATCGCCTGCTCTCTCATAAGACGGTTTTGCAAAATACCGCTCTTGCTACCAAAAACGAAGAAAAAGCAACGAAACTCCTGACTTCGTTGGGTCTTGGTGTAAATTTACACCAGTATCCGGAGGAACTTTCCGGCGGAATGCGCCGCCGAGTCGCCATTGCAAGAGCCCTTTGCACCCCCTCCTCCCTTTTGATTTTAGATGAGCCCTTCAACGGACTGGACGATGATACCAAGCGCCTCACCGCCGACCTGATTTTAAAGGAATGGACGGGCGCCATTTTGATGGTAACCCACCTGAAAGAAGAAGCGGAGCTTCTGCAGGCGCAGATTCTTCCCTTAAGCAGTGAAACATAAAAAATGCAGTCTTGATGACTGCATTTTTTTATTGCATGAGGACATACTTTTTTTGAGGTGAATGTTATGGATAAAAAAGAATATAATGCCTATCTCCAAAAAAAGACCCCCAACTCTCCCATTCTGAAGGATTGCATCAATGCCTTTTGGGTGGGCGGCATCATCTGCTGCATCGGACAGGCCATTGCCGATCTTTTGGGCAACTGGTTGCATCGGGAGGAGGTGCGGCTGTGGCTGCCCATCTGCATGGTCTTTTTGGGAGCACTGCTCACCGCTATTGGCGTCTATGATAAATTGGGTAAATTCGCCGGAGGCGGCTCCATCATCCCTATCACCGGCTTTTCCAACTCCATCACCAGCGCCGCCATGGAATTTAAGCAAGAGGGCTTCATCCTCGGCCTGGGCGCCAAGATCTTCACCATCGCCGGCCCCGTCATCGCCTATGGTACCGTGGCCAGCGTGGTGTATGGGATTATTTATTGGATCACAACCTTGTTTTAAATTTCTTATTTCTTAGTCATTCAATATTCTTTATTATTTAAAAGAATAAAGCCATCGTTTTCTGCAGTCTGTCGGGATCATCAACAAGACAAATTTGTTATAGAAAAGAGCCCTCCCCTTTGATACAATAAAAGCAGATGGGAGGGTTTTTATTATGAACAACAAAAGCTGCAACCGAGTTATCGCCGAATACCTCATCGAGAATACTGAAAAAAGCGATATCATTATGGCGGTTTTTGAATACTTCAAATTGGACTGCCTGGAGCGAAGCAACATTTATCAGCCCCAGCTGGATGCCAAGATCGCCGAATTCAACGAAACCGAAGGCTGCGACGCAGAGATCCTGACCGCGATCATTGATATTGTGAAGGCAGGGCGAACCAACACCCGAAGCCTTGAAAACGACCTGATCCAGCGGGTGGTCACCTATATCAACGCTCATCTGACCGAAGACATCAGCATTGAAGAGATCGCCAAAGAGATCAATATCAGCTATTACTATATGTGCCATCTGTTCAAGAGCGTATACGGTGTTTCGGTCAATACCTTCCGCACCCAGAAGAGATTGGAGGCCGCCATCAAAAGGCTCCTCACCACCGATGAAAAGATCGCCGATATCGCCATTACCTATGGCTTCAATAATGTCAGCTATTTCACCGAGGTCTTCACTAAGATAGTGGGGCTTTCTCCCACCGCCTTCAAGAGCCAATACTCGGGAATTCATCTTCATGATTTCTATGAATTCAACGATATCCTCTCGGCCAAAAAATACCCCTTCCTTTCTATGATGGGCCCCACACTGCAAGAACTTGATCTTCCTTTCGAGAAGATCTCTGTGCAGGAGCCGAACCGCCAATTCCGCTTTCTCCATGAGGCGGCGATCATTGAATACCACGGTGTTTTATATGCCTCCTGGTACCATTGCCATAAATTCGAACTGCAGGGTTATACCCCCATCTACGGCAAGCGCTCCTATGACGGCGGAAAGACCTGGAGTCGGCTGGAGCTGCTCTGCGAAGACCAAGCCAAAAAGATCATCTATTGCCCGCCGGTCTACGGCATCTGCGATGATACCCTCTATCTGCTGGTCAACCAAATGGTTGCCCCCGACCATATCCATTCTCTGGATCTCTTCCGCCTGAATAATGATACAGGGAAATTTGAGTTTTTATGGTCCCGCCCCATTCCCTTCAAGCTGAACACCAATGTGGTGGCTCTTCCCAACGGAAAGCTGATGCTTCCGGGCCGGGTGGGCGAATTGGACGGCTTCCCCAATACCCCTGCCGTATTGATCTCCGACAGCGGAAAGATCGACGCTGAATGGCGATTGGTAAAGATCGCTGAAAACGGGGACCTGCCCGACGGCACCAATCTGCGCCATCCCGAGATCTCGGTAATGCAGGCGGGAGATCGGCTGTATATGTTCAACCGCAACGATCGGCGAAAGGTTCCCCTCCTCTATCTTTCCGAGGATCTGGGCGAAAGCTGGAGCGAGGCCTACAGCCACGATATTCCCTATGTCAACTCCAAAATGTATGCAGGAAATCTTGCAGACGGCAGAAAGTATCTGGTGGCCAATATTGACCGCCCCGACCGCTCCTGCCTGGCCATCTATTTCACCGAGCCCCGGGGCGAAAAATTCACCCGTAAGCAGATCCTTTTCGACGGCCAACCCACTGCCACCCAAAATGCGCCCGCCTGCCACTACCCGGTGGCCCATGAAAGCAACGGAAAGCTTTATATCATCGCCACCGTCAGCTATGAGCCCACCACCCGCGGCGCTACGCTCTTTATCATTGATCTGAAAGAACTGTAAAAAGAACAACCGGATAAAAATATTAAATAAACAGTAAAGAAACAAAGAATATATTTTTTCAATAGTATCACCTCTTTATTTCATTGTACCGCACCGCTGATTTAATGTGAATATTTTTCAAAAACTAATGGGTCCTACTTAACCACAAGCAGAGGGCTTCATTCTTGGTCTTTGCGCCAAGATCTTCACCATCGCCGGGCCGGTCATCGCCTATGGCACCGTAGCGAGTGTGGTGTATGGGATTATTTATTGGATAACGACTTTGTTCTAATGAAAAAGGCTTGACCAAATCGGTCAAGCCTTTTGCGTTAAAACCCTTTATTTTTTAGATCGCTTACTAAATTTACATAAAATTCTCTTACATCAAAACTTTTGAAATTTTGTCTGTTAAGATCAATCATATCACCATGAGATATGCCTCGTTTTTCAGTTGGCCTTAAAAGAATATAATTTTCTCCCCACTTAAACGATGTTTCACCTACAAGGCCGTCATTTTCGCCGCTAAAATATTTAACCAAATGGTATGAAAGATTTAGAGGAAATTTACCGCTTGTAGCTTTTGTTAGTACCGAACCGACGCTTTGACAGTAAATCTCTGGTGGTGTTGCTAATTCAACATTCAGTTGTTTACAGTAGTGATCGGTTAAATCATTGACCGCCGCAAGAAAATCAGGATTTGGCTCACCGAATTTTTTAAGTGTTGAATTATAGGTGTCTGCCACCTTGTTTTTTGTGGATGACGGTATTTTGCTGAGCAGATAATCGGCAAACAAGCAACCGTTGTGCGGAGTGTTTATTGTAGTTAGAGAAGCAACCTTATCGGCGATGCCGAGTTTTGAAATTGCATAACGGCAATCAAGACCACCTTTAGAATGAGCGATTATATTTAGTTTTTTCGCCCCTGTTTCAGAAAGTATTTCTGTGATGCGTGATTTTAATTCAGCGGCACTGTCAGCCACCGATGAAGCGGAGTGGTGATTGCCATAAAATATTGTTGCACCGTTTGTTTCTAATTCACCCGGTATTCTTCCCCAGTAATTGAAGTATTTTGTATCACGGAAAAAGACACCATGAACGAAAAGGATTGGATATTTTGTGGCGCAAATTTTTAGGTCATGCCGTTGTTTGTTGATTTTTTCTTTTTTTGATTCAACCAAACATTCTGTAATAGTGGTTTTGATGATAAAAAATAAAGTAACTAAGTTTGCTATAGGTATCATACCGCAAACGATACCAATAACCCTTATTTTAATGCCTAATTGTGTTGATGTCAGATATACACAAATAATTCCGTTCCAAAAGATAACGAAATTAACACAAATGCAAAATACCAGACTCCAAACAAATAACATATAATCGTTTGGAATCGTCTTTATTGCAATAACAATTTGACAAATAGCAGATACAATTATAGATATGTAAAATGAAACTAACAGTACTGTACCGTGACAGCAAATTTTAAGAGATTTTCTTTTTGTTTTTAATAATAAACAACCTGCAAAAATATTTACAAAAAGAAAAACAGGTATTAAAACAAACAAGCTTTGCAGTTCTTGCTGAACTATTGCATAGCTGTTTGCAATAAAACTAATTGCGACTGCATACAAAACAAAAGCAAAGACAAACATTTTTCCACCACCTTTTGTTTCATTATACCGCACCGCCGTTTTAATGTAAATATTTTTGTGAAATCACTGTGTCCTATATTGACAGCAGCAGAGGGCTTCATCCTCGGCCTTGGTGCCAAGATTTTTACCATCGCCGGGCCGGTCATTGCCTACGGCACCGTGGCCAGCGTGGTTTATGGGATTATTTATTGGATAACAACATTATTCTAATGTAAAAGGCTTGACCGTCCGGTCAAGCCTTTTAATAAGATGATTTAATCGTATTTTGAAATAATATAGTCAGGACGGACCGCAGTATTGTTCTCAGTCCACATTTCATTATCATAAGAGTAACAAATTATACCAATATCTGCTGATTGAATCCAAATATTATAGGTGTCTTTTTCCCAACATATCCCCCAAAAATCAGAGGCACGGGCAGGTGTGAAAGTGTATACCATTTCATTTTTGCCGTTATATATTACAACTTCTATAAAAGAAATATCGTCCATTTCTTTTGAGTTTTGGATGGCATAGTATTTTTGATCATAGCTATATGCTTTTTCGGCGGTGAAACTGCCCCAATTCTCATTTGAGTTTTGATTTTGGCAACCTGCAAAAAGTAAGCACATAAATAAAAAAACACAGATAAGCTTCTTCATAGCATTAACTCCTTTATTTTTATTATACCACCTCGCTGTTTTAATGTAAATGTTTTCCAAAACTAATGGGTCCTACTTGACCACAAGCAGAGGGCTTCATTCTTGGTCTTGGTGCCAAAATTTTCACCATCGCCGGACCCGTCATTGCCTACGGCACCGTGGCCAGTGTGGTGTATGGGATTATTTATTGGATAACGACTTTGTTCTAATGAAAAAGGCTTGACCGTCCGGTCAAGCCTTTTTGCTTGTTGTTCAACTGATGATTTCAAAATTCAAATCAAACTTTTTTACATATTCTTCCGCAGCAGAGCCTGCCTCAACATATATTTTGATATCTTGAGGATAAACAAACATATTGTAGTCGGGAAGCTCCGTAACATTTGAAAAAATATACAGTTTTTTAATTCCGGTGTGGTAGCCAAAGGAGCCTCCCTCGATTCTTGTTACCGTCTTAGGAATGGTATAGCTTTCATCTGTTTTTCCCTCGGGATATGCGATCAACGTCGTTTTGTCCTTGTTAAACAAGATGCCATTATCATCGCAAAAATAAGGGTTTTTCGTATCCACAGTTATAGTTTCCAAGGAGGAACAACGGAAATATGGATTTCCGTTTATGCTTTTGACATTTTGGGGAACAAAACTGGTTTTTAACGAATAGCACCTATAAAAAGGGCCCCCGTCTATTCTTTCTAAACCGGATGGTAAAACAATCGAAATGGTGTTCTTGTGCTGATAAAAGGCATTTTTCTCAATAGCGGTAACAATACTCCCTTCGATTTTTTCCGGAATTACAATTTCATTTTCCTCGGGATTATATTGATGGGAGATAATTGTCGCGGTTCCATCTTCTATTGTATATTCATAACTGTTCTTTGTGTCATCATTGATCCCATCCAGAGCGGCGGTTCCATCTTCTATTATATATTCATAACTGTTCTTTGTGTCATCATTGATCCCATCCAGAGCGGTGGAATTGTCTGAATCGTTGGTTTGTGGTATAGCATTACATGCGGATAGGGAAAGGATAATCAACATGAGCGATAAAACAACGCATAGTTTTTTCATAATATCACACTCCTTTATTTCATTATACCACACTGCCGATTAATGAAGCTGTTTTTTTGATCGTTTTACTGATCGTTATCATCAAATTCCACCTCAATTTGTTGGGCGGAATAGTGGGCACGAACCATCTCTTTGAGGATCTCCTGATCCTTTTTGGAGATGGGCAGGGGCTTGGGATAGCTCCAATTCAGATCGGTCATCACATAGACCTTTTGGGGCTCCTCTTCATCCAAAAAGGCTGTATACACCGCCAAGCGGTCAGCGTGCTTTAAGTAGAAGTTTTCCTCATGGTAAAGAAGCTGACCATCTTTTAATTGTTGGGCGGCCTCTTCAATGAACTTCTTTTCTTTTTGGTTTTCTTCCTTAAAATCCAAAATCAGATCCGCCATGGTCTTCTCCTGCCACTGGGCAATGGGATTGGAATAATCCATCTGATTATTTTCCTCTAAAGGAAGGGCTCCGCCAAAGACGGTTTTAACCAGTAAATCCAAGGCATCGTTTTTCACCGGTTTTCCAAACAAGCTATAGTCATACAACCCGTCCAGATGATATTGCTGAGAAGCGGCATCAAAAACACAAGGCAAAACGATCCAATCTTCATAATCGGGGGTCTTACGCACCTGATTCAACACGGCACGCTCCACCCGATCTGCCAAAAGGATCACCGCCACCGCAGAGGCGGTATCCTCTCCCTTTTCTTTTATGGCCTTTGCCGCCCCATTGGCTTCCGCCATGATTTTTTGGTAAACCGATTCGGTCAGCCGCTCTACGCTATAAAGCAGTACCCCTTGATCCACCACCTTATAAAAGCCGGTGAAGGGACGGCGTTTTTTATGCCTCATCAAAAGAGCCTCACCCATGGGGTCTTGCCGATTTCCCCATTTCAAAAGGCGGGCACTTATGATCTCTTCAGCCTCTTTGCGGGTTGTCCCATTGGCAGAGGTGCGGTACCACAGCCGATCCTTTTGCCAATTCCTTAAACAGCTCAAGGTAATATCCGCACTGAAGATCAGCGACAGGGAGCGCACAATATAAACTAAAGTTCCGATCATGGAAGCCAGCAACACCCCAACGCCTACCACATGGGCTTGGGTCAACACCACCGCCGCCACGCCAACAAGGAGCATTCCAACGGGCGGCACCACAAACAGCAGTTCACAACAAACGGTATTCTTCAATTTGAATTTCTCAAGCATGGGCTATTCCTCACAATTTATTTTTATATTTTTATTGTATCAAAACTTCAGGAATCCGTCAATGAGAGGAGGGGGGACAAAATGTCGGATTTTTTGGGCGCTTTGACTTGTATTCCTATTTATTTATTGATATAATAAAGAAAACTTTTCCCCACAAGAGAGGTATAAGCCATGAACAACATCAAACAACGTGTGGAAGATTTGCTGCAACAGATGACCCTGGAAGAAAAGGTTGCGCAAATGATGCAATTACCCTGTGCCTCCAACACCCAGCAACAGCGAATGGGCGTGGAAGAAGCGGTGGAATGGGCCAAAAAGGGTGTGGGCTCTTTCTTGAACGTATTGGGTGAGGATGCCCGCAAGATTCAAGAGGCCGCCTGCAACAGCCGCTTAGGGATACCGGTGGTTTTCGGGATCGATGCAGTGCGGGGACATTCCTTGAATGAAGATGGAACCATTTTCCCCACCCAGTTGGCTTGCGCCTGCTCCTGGGATCGGGAGATTGCCCGAGAGATGGGGCGGGTAACCGCTCGAGAGGTGGCTACCGACGGTCTGCATTGGACCTTTTCTCCCCTGCTTTGCCTGGCACGAGATCTGCGCTGGGGACGGGTGAATGAAACCTTTGGCGAGGATCCTTACTTAGTGGGCGAGCTGGCCGCCGCCACCATTGAAGGCTATCAGGGCGAAAATCTGGCCGACGATACCAGCATTTTAGCCTGCGCCAAGCACTTTATTGCCTACGGCGAGGCCACCGGCGCCCGAGACGCTTATGATTCCGAGGTTTCCTACCGCAAGATTCGGGAGGTCTTTTTGCCCCCCTTCCAAAAGGCGGTGGATGCCGGTTGCGCCACCTTTATGACTGCCTACGGCTCGGTGGACGGTACCGTTACCACCACCGACGACCACCTGTTAAAGGATATTTTGCGGGATGAGATGGGCTTTGAAGGGTTTGTGGTCACCGACTGGAAAAACAATGCCAGCTTGGTAGAGAAGCAATATGTTGCCGCAAACTATGAGGAAGCCGCCATTCTCTCCACCGAGGGCGGAAACGATATGATGATGAACAGCCCCGAATTCTACGAGCCCGCCATTCAGATGGTAAAAGAAGGCAAGCTGGATGAGGCGCTGATCGACGAGGCGGTTCGCCATATTCTGACCATTAAATTTAAGATGGGGCTTTTTGAAAAGCCCGCCAAAGCGGGCGTTGCCCATTGCATCGGCTGTCAGGCCCACCAAGAGGCGGCGCTGAAGGCCGCCCGCCGCAGCATTACCCTTTTGAAAAATGAAAATCTGCTCCCCTTAAAGGGCAGCGAAAAAATCGCCCTCATCGGCAAGAATGCCGATGATGTAAGGGCCCAATACGGGGACTGGACCTATTTCAGCCATCCCCTGCCCAAGCCGGACCATCCGGGCAAGCGCCCCTATGTGACCTTAAAAGAGGGTTTTGAAGCCTTGGGTGCTACCGTGACCTATGCTTACGGTTGCGGACCGATGGAAAGCGAAGCGGATGATCTTGCCGGTGCAGTAGAGACCGCCAAAGGCGCCGATGTAATCGTTTATGTGGTTGGCGATGAGCATTGCCAGATCGGCGAGAAAAAAGACCGAGCCAAGCTGGAGCTTTCGGGCAAGCAATTAGAACTCTTTTATCAATTGAAAGCACTGGGCAAGCCCATTGTGACGGTATTGGTAGCCTCCAAGCCCTTGGCCATTCCCGAAATTGCGGAAGGCTCCGATGCCTTGGTCATCGCCTTTAACGGTGGTGCCCATGCAGGAACGGCGGTGGCGGAAGCCATCTTGGGCAAATTGAACCCTTCGGGCCGCCTGCCCATCTCCTTCCCCTATCACTCGGGGCAGATGCCGGTTTACTACAATCATCTTCTGGGCTGGCACGGCAAAAGCAACGGCCAGTATGTGGAAGGCAAGTATTGCGACCTGCCCAAAGACCCTCTCTTTACCTTCGGCGAAGGTCTTTCCTATACCACCTTTGCTTATGACAATCTGACCTTTGATGCCGACACCCTTACTGCCACGGTAGAGGTGACCAACACCGGCGATCGGGCGGGTCTGGAGACGGTGCAGGTCTATTTCCGAGACATGGTTTCTTCGGTACTGACCCCCTTGCGCCAGTTGATCGCCTTTAAACAGGTGGAATTGGAAGCAGGGGAAACCAAAACGGTGGAATTCAAACTCAACCGTATGGATTTCTCTTTGGTCAACCGCAAAGAGGAACGGGTGGTAGAGCCCGGCGCCTTCCAACTGTTGGTAGGCCACAGTGCTAAAGAGGAAGACCTTTTAACCGTTGAATTTGAATTATGAGGAGAAATAAAAAATGAAACGCATACTTTCAACTCTTTTGATGCTAACCGTTCTGCTGGCCTGTACAGCAGGCATTTCGGTAACGGCGGAAACCACCGCCGAGGGAATGACCTTTCACGCCGAAGATTATTACCGCACCGAAAACCTGTTGACCACATTACCTGCCACCTATGAGGCCACCGTTCAGTTCCCCGCCGACTATGATCCTGAAAAAAAGGGCGGTGCGATTCTGGGCAATTACCAGGTAAAAAGTGTTCCGGGCTTTCAATTTCGAATCGATGATGGCGGCACCCCCGGGCTAATCATTGTGGATGACCAAAAAGCCTATCATTACTATGAATTTGATCAAATCAATGTATATACCGGAGAATGGGTCCATATTGCCATCGCAAAGGATTCTGCAGGCGGCACTCTCTCCTGCTATATCAACGGTCAACTAAAGCAAACCATTACTGCCGAATCTCCCGAAACTGTGCAGATGCTCCATACATTGGGTCTTGGCAGCGATCACCAAAGACTGAATGAATTTTATTTTAAAGGCAGCATTCGCAATGCCGCCCTTTATTCCGACATCCGCACCGCCGATGAAATTGCGGCTGATTATGCAGGAACATCAGCCGCCGAAGGTTTGCTGGTTTCCTATGATCTGAGCCAATATGGAGCCGATTCCCTGCCCGAAACCATTTCCGATCAAAGCGGAAACGGATTCGACCTTCAATTGAAACATCGCTGGATCACCGAAAAAGAGCCGGTAGAGGATTATGCTTTCTCCTTTGCCGTTGTGGGGGATCCTCAGTATTTGACCCAACGCAACCCGGAAAAACTGATGTCTATGTATATGTGGATTGCAGAAAACACGGAAGAAAAGAAGATTCAACGGGTGTTTACTTTGGGAGATCTTACTCATAAAAACAGCTCCGGCGAATGGATGATGTTTGAAGGAGCCTTGGAAGAATTAAACGATGTTGTTCCCTACTCGCTGATTCGTGGCAACCACGATTCCAAGAAACAGTTTACAAAGAATATTTCTCTTGAAGAATACGGCTCCACTGTAGACGGTACCTTTGACGATACCATGCTGAATACTTATAAATGCTTTGATGTGGGCGATGTTCCTTTCCTGATCTTGGCATTGGATTATATGCCCTCCGATGAGGTATTGGAATGGGCAAACGGCGTTGTTGCCGAGCATTCGGACCGCAATGTAATTGTTATGACCCATAGTTACATGAATAATTTAGGCAATCGAACCTCCAGCACCGCTACAAGTAACCTCGACGAGGATGAAGAGGAAGCGGTTGATACCTCTTCTTCCGGCAACTACGGCGCCGATATGTGGGACAAACTCATCTGCAAGCACCAAAATATCACTTTAGTCCTCTGCGGACATATTTACACCACCGATCTGATTAAAACCGTTCAGGAAAAAGGCGTTCACGGAAACACCGTTACCCAAATGATCATCAATCCTCAGCGCATAGACCGTGAGCTGGACGGAGTGGGGATTGTAACCATGCTGTACTTTTCTGAAGATGGTTCTAAGGTACAGGTGGAGCATTATTCTACTGTGGAAGAGGCCTACTTTTTGGAGGAAAACCAATTCTCCTTTGAATTGTATCTTTTAGACAAAGAATCCACTACTCCTTGGCTTTGGATCGGTATTGGCGGAGCAACCGTAGTGATCGCCGCCGGAGTCCTCTTGATTCTGCTGAAAAAGAAGAAAGCGCCTGTAGCAAACGATAAATAATGAAGAAGATAACCGGCGCCCTTTCGGCAGGAATGGGAGGAACCCTTTTGAGCCTCTTTTAAACCAAGCCTTCCCCGGGAAATTCAGAAGGCTCCGATGTCTTCAAATTGCCGGTACCAAAGAAGATCTTTAACCAATGGATTTGAATTATAAGGAGACAAAAATAATGAAACGAATCAGTGCAATCTTTTTAGTGCTGGCGCTTCTTCTGGTTTGCCCGGTAGCGACGGCAGAGGAAGAAGGAATGGTTTTTGACCCTGAGTATCAATACTATACCAAGGAGCTGCCCGCTCAACTGCCGACCACTTACGAAGCGACCTTGAAGTTTCCTGTTGACACCGAATGTGAAGACCCCAACGTCATCTTCGGCAGTTACATGACTTCCACAACTTCCGGCTTAGTTTTCGGCGTTACCACCGAAGGACACCCCTATCTTTTTCTTTCCAATGAAGACGACGGCGGAAAAAGCGCTTCCTTTACCAATGTGAATGTGTTTACCGGCGAATGGATTCATCTTGCCATTACTTTGGATCAGGCAACCGATACCGTTACCTGCTATATCAACGGTGAAGCGGTGGACTCCATGGTTCAGGAATTTCCCGGAGAGGTTGCCCTTCATTATTCCCTTGGCCTTGCCACCGATGATCGAAGTGCCAATCGCGGCCGCTTTAAGGGTGCTTTAAAAAACGCCGCTCTTTACAGTGATCTGCGTACTGCCCAAGAAATCGCCGCCGATTCTACCGGTACCTTGGATCAGGATGGGCTGATGATGGCCTATGATCTTTCCGCAGGGGGACGGCCCGAGGTGATCCCCGATAAGAGCGGCAATAAAAACGACATGATTTTAAAAAGCATTTGGGTGGCCGATAAAAAGCCGGCAAAGGATTATTCTTTCTCTTTTGCCGTTTTAGGCGATCCCCAATGGCTCACCAACCTGCATCCGGAAAAGCTCACCGCTATGTTTGATTGGATCGAGGAAAACATCGAGGAGAAAAACATCAAGCATTTATTCACTGTAGGAGATCTGACCCATGGAAGCAGTGATCGTGAATGGACCAACATCTGGCCTTGCTTTGATCGCCTTACCGGTAAGCTTCCCTATACAGTAGTACGTGGGAACCACGATCAGGCAAAAGATTTCAAATTGATGTTTGACTATTCCGAATATGAGGAGACTCACGGCTGTTTCAATGAAAATATGCTCAACAGTTACTCTTGCTTTGAGGTGGGGGATATTCCTTATATGAGCATGGCACTGGACTACAATGTGTCCGATAGTGCGCTGGAATGGGCAAACGAGGTGATCGCCGCTCATCCCGATCGAAATGTGATCATCAGCACCCATCATTATCTCACTAGTAACGGAGAGATCGCCTCTACAAAAGAAAACAAAAATGGCAACAGTGGTCAGGAAATCTGGGAAAAGCTGATTCGTAAACACGAAAACATCACCTTGGTCCTTTGCGGGCACGTAAACGGAAGCACACAGATTGCCCTGTCTCAAGTTCAGGGAGATTGCGGCAATACCGTGACCCAAATGATGATCAATCCCCAAAGCGCCGACCATGATCTGGACGGGATCGGCGTGGTGACCATGCTTTACTTCTCCCAGGACGGAAGAAAGGTTGAAGTGGAGCATTATTCCACCGACCGAAAGGCCTTCTACTTATCGGAAAATCAATTCTCCTTTGAATTGGATCTTTTAGATAAAGAATCCTCTACTCCTTGGCTTTGGATCGGTATTGGCGGCCTTTTAGTCATTGCGGTTGCCGCCGTTTCCTTCTTTCTTCTCAAAAAGAAGAAAGTGCCGGTAGAAAGTGATGAGCAATGAAGAAGATAATCGGCGCCCTTTTGGCGGGGGTGGGGGGAATCCTTTCCCTCTTGGGCATTTTTAAAAGCCAAGCCATTCCGGAGGATCTGATGATCATCCTCCTGAGTGTGGTTTTGGCGGCAGGGGTGTTTATTGCTCTTGCCTTATGGAAAAAGCGCAAGCCTTGGGTACTGCTTTTAATGCTGCTGCCGGTGGCAGGGCTTTTGGTCCTTCATGGCATTCGCTTGACCCAAGAACTGAGCTGGACCTTTGAATGCGTGGTCAATCTCCCCGATGACCAAGAATTGATCTCCACCTTTTGGTATGATCAATTCATGGACTACTTTATTTACGTATATACCTTTTCCGGCCTTTTGATCGGCAGCATCGGAGGAGTGCTCCTCACCCTTAAATCCAAAAAAAGAAAATAAACCATGAATAAAGTAAAAGCTCCGTTAGAGATTCCTCTAACGGAGCTTTTTTCATTAAAGGATGGGGATGCCTGCCTCTTTGCAGGTGTTCAGAGTTTTCTCATCCCAAATAGAGGATTGCACCTCGCCGATATGGGCACTGCCCAGCAGCAGCATGCAAAGGCGGCTTTGACCAATGCCACCGCCGATGGTCAGGGGTAATTCTCCTGCCAAAAGGGCTTTATGGAAGGGCAACTCTCGCCGATCCTCGCAGCCGGCAATCTTCAGCTGCTCAGCCAGACTCTCGGGGCTGACCCGAATGCCCATGGAAGAGATCTCGAAGGCCTGCTGCAGGGTATCATTCCAAAGAAGGATATCGCCATTCAAGGTCCAATCGTCATAGTCCGGAGCTCTACCGTCATGAGGCTTGCCGGATTTCAACTTTCCGCCGATCTCCATCAAAAAGACCACGCCGCACTCCTTCACAATGGCATTTTCCCGCTCCTTGGCACTCAGATTCGGATAACGATCCTCCAGTTCCTGAGTGGTAATATAAGTAACCTCCCGCTTTAAGGCAGGGCGTACATTCAGCTGAGGGAACATGATGCGCAGGGTCTGCTCGGTATCGCAGATGGCACCAACGATCTTATCGACCACTGATTTTAAGTATTCCTTGGTTCGCTCCTCTTCGGAGATGATCTTCTCCCAATCCCATTGATCCACATAAATGGAATGAAGGTTGTCCAGTTCCTCATCCCGCCGAATGGCATTCATATCGGCATAAAGGCCGGTATCATGCTGAAAGCCATAATCTCTCAGGGCCTGACGCTTCCATTTGGCCAAGGAATGAACCACTTCTGCATTGCTGCCGGTATCCTTCACATCAAACCAAACAGGGCGCTCCACGCCATTGAGGTTATCATTGAGGCCGGAGTCCGAGGGCACAAACAGCGGCGAAGACACCCGCCGCAGATTCAGTGCGCCGCAAAGCATATCTTCAAACAACCGCTTGATCAGACCGATGGCCTTTTGAGTATCATATAGGGATAATGCCGGACGGTAGCCGGCAGGGATGGTCACTTTGCTCATAACATTGCCTTTCTGTTTCTGCGTAAAATACTGTAAAGGGGGAGATTCAAAGGAAGCCGCACCTTCATTTGGGCATGGGGCGCACTTTCGATGGGCTCCCCCGCCTCATTCAAAAGCTCTTCCACCAAAATTTCATAAGGATCTCCCACAGGGGATAAGACCTCTAAGGTCTCCCCTTTGGAAAACTTATTCTTCTGAATAAAAAGCCCCGGCTCTTGGGTGGCAACCGCCACCACATCCGTTTGCCGGATATAACCGCCGTTTTCAGGCTCTTGGGCTTCTTTCCCCGGATCGCCAAAGAAAAAGCCCGCCGTGTAATCCCGATGAGAAACGGCTCGCAATTCCTCTTTCAGCAGAGGATCATAGGGCTTGCCTGCCGAAAGATCGTCCAGCGCCTTGCGATATGCACGGCTGACACAGGCGGCATAATAAAAGCTTTTCATCCGCCCCTCGATTTTGAGAGACGCAACCCCTGCCTCTTCCAATTCTTTTAAGTATTCAATGAGACAAAGGTCTTTGGAGTTCATAATATAGGTGCCTCGGCCGTCTTCCTCAATGGGAAAATATTCGCCGGGGCGCTGCTCTTCCATCAGCGCATAATTCCAGCGGCAAGGATGGGCGCAGGCACCATGGTTGGCACTGCGGCCGGTCATGGCCGCCGATAAAAGGCAGCGACCGGAATAGGAGATACACATTGCCCCATGGGCAAATACCTCCAGCTCCACCTCTTGAGGCAGCGCCTTCCGCAAAGTCTTGATTTCCTCTAAGGGCATCTCTCTTGCCAAAACGATCCGTTTGGCGCCCAAGGAGGCCAAAACCTTAGCGGTTTCTGCATTGGTGACATTGGCTTGGGTGGACACATGAATGGGAACATGGGGTGCATACTGCTTGGCCAAGGTCATCACCCCGAGATCGGCAATAATCATTCCATCGGGTCTTAAGGCTTCCAGCAATTCAAAAAAAGCGGGCAAGGCCTTCAGATCCTCTGAGGTGGGATAAATATTGACGGTGATATACATTTTCTTGCCACGCTCATGGCAATACTCAATGGCTTCTTTTAAGCCCTCTTCATCAAAATTATCGCCGGCGGCTCGTAAGCCAAAAGAGCGATAGGCTCCATAGACCGCATCGGCGCCATAGGCTAGGGCATAGCGCAGTTTTTCAAAATTGCCCGCAGGGGCAAGCAGTTCCATACTCAAAGGATCGTCCCCGTTCCCCGGGCACCCTCGCCGGTTACTTTCAAATTTTTCAGGTGCGTTGCATAATCCACGGCAAAGAGGGTTGCCCCATCGCCCTGAACGGCAAAATATTTATAATCGGACCATTCCGGCGTCAGCACTGCAGCAATGGCATCGGCGCCCGGATTGGAGATGGGACCGGGGGTCAGCCCTGCCCATCGATAGGTATTATAAGGATCGTTGATTTTAATCTCCGTGGCGGTGACGGCACTGCCGGCGGGCAACACATAGGCTACCGCCGCACTGGATTCCAGATAGGGATAGGCCTGATCCTTCAGGCGGTTGAAATAAACTCCTGCCTCCTTGGCCATGGCATTGCCGCCCTCTTTTTGCAAAACAGAGGCCAGCGTGATCAGTTGATCCACGCTATAGCCGGAGGCATCCATCTTCTTGCGGTTTTCTTCGGTGAGCACTTTTTCTTGGAAGCGATCCAAAATCCGCTGAACCACTGCTAAGGCGGATTCGCCTGAATACATTTCATAAGTATCCGGATAAAGATATCCCTCCAGCCGAGCATTGCGCTTGGAAAGGCCTTTTAGGAAGGAATAATCGGAAAAATCATAGTTCTGCAGTACATCCTCCAGTTCCTCTCGCTCCAAATACTTGAGGGTGTCGCAAAGGTTGGCAACAAAATCTGCCTGGGTATCCCCCGCTTCGATCACAAAGGATACGGCGGTCTTATTGGAGGGAGACCGCTTCAGAGAGGAGATCAGTCGATTATAATCCCACCGACTGTTAAGAGTATATTCGCCAAATTTGAAGGCACCATCGGCCTTTTTGAGCTTGCAATAAAGCCGGAATACATAAGGGTGATCGATGATCCCTGTTTTTTTCAATTCCTTGGCGATGGTCATGGTGCTGCTGTTTTCGGCAATCTGAACGGTATATTCCTTATCCGGACGCACCAAGCCCAGCAGTTCATTCCCAATGTGGCAAACCCAGCTTGCCAGCGCAATACTGACCACCAGCACGCAAGAATAAAATGCCAGGGTTTTCCAGTATTTATTTAGAATTTCTTTCCAGAATGCGCCATTCAACCGAGCTTTATTTTTCTTGGGGGCGGCCGGCTTCTCTTCGACCTTTTCCGCCTCAATAACAGGCTCTTGGGCTCCCATTTTCTCATCCCAAAGGATCGGCTTTTCCTGAACAGGCTCTGCAGGAAACCGCTTTTTTCTTTGATAAGAGCCGGTGGGATTCACCCGCTTGGGACGGTTGGTCCCGCCGCCTGCGCCGGGATAAGAACCGGTGATATTTCGCTTATTATTCTCACTCATTGGTCAAAATCTCCTTTGCAAGAGATAGTCTCATAATCATACAGCATAATTATACTATATATTTTATGGGTTGTAAAGTCAAAAAAGCCTCCCTGGCGGGAGGCTTTTATTAATTTTTTGTTTCCGCACCAGTTTTCATTTGCTTAATAACGCTCAAACCGAATGCAATGGATTCTTTCTTTGAATGAAGGGTGTCGATACGCCGAGATGGAAAAACGGAGCAACCCGCCATTTTCAGCGATTTTTATTTTTGCATTTTGTCACAGAGGGCATTTACCTGATCTGCGTATTTGGCTAACTCCTTGTTGCTTCTCCCCCGCATGGACTCGGCTACCTTCAGCAGACGCTTGCAGGCGGACAAGAGACGGTCAAAGACCAGATCTGCTTTGGTTTGGGCGGGCTTTTTCTTTTCCAGACGAATGCGGTTCCCTTCTTGGAGCAGACTGTCTGCAAGGGGATCATAAACTGCACCGTTATAGGGAGCGGTGGCCGGAAAGCCCAAGCGCTGAGTGATGGTGGCGGCAAACTCATCGCAGACCTCATCGGCGCCATGGTTCACATAGACACGGGTCGGTTTATTCTGCAGAGCCCCCAGCCAATCCAGCATAATGGCTTGGTCGGCATGACCGCTGATGCCATCCATGGTGGCGATTTTTGCTTGCACCTGCACCGTTTCGCCAAAGAGCTTTACGGTCTCGGCACCATCTTGCAGCAGACGCCCCATGGTACCTTCAGCCTGATAGCCCACAAAAAGGATGGTACTGTCTGCCCGCCAGAGATTATGCTTCAGGTGGTGGCGAATCCGCCCCGCCTCGCACATGCCGCTGGCCGACAAAATGACCTTGGGGGTTTTATTTTCATTGATGGCCATGGATTCTTCGGAGGTGACGGCAATTTGCAGACCGGGGAACTCCAGAATGTTGATGCCCCGCTCAATGAGCGCCAGCATTTCTTCATCATAATACTCGGTGAGATCATCGAAATAGATGCGGGTGGCTTCGGCGGCCAGCGGGCTATCCACAAAGACCGGGAACCCATCGTGCCCCGTTACCATTCCTTTTTCCTTGATCTCCCGAAGCAGATACAAAAACTCTTGGGTTCTGCCCACGGCAAAGGAGGGGATCACCACATTTCCGCCCCGATCAAAGGTCTCTTGCAGGACGGCGGTCAGCTGACCGATGTAATCTTTGCGCTCACCATGGAGGCGATTTCCATAGGTGGATTCAATAATCACCGTATCGGCATAGGAAGGCTTTTGGGGATCTCGAATCAAGGGACGGCCCACATTTCCCAAATCGCCGGAAAAGAGCAGAACATGCTTTTGGCCCTCTTCCACCACGGTAATCTCAATACTGGCAGAGCCCATCAGATGACCGGCATCCAAAAAGCGAATGGTGATCCCCTCTGCGAGGACATATTCCTTTTGGTAAGAGCAGGGCACAAAGAGGCTCATGGTATGCATGGCATCTTCCACTGTATAAAGAGGTACATATTCCGGCCCGCCGGAGCGCTGAGCCTTGCGATTGCGCCAAAGAGCTTCTTGCTCCTGAATATGCGCAGAATCCTGCAGCATAATGCTGCAAAGCTTCACGGTGGCACCGGTGGCATAAATCTCCCCTTGAAAGCCTTGAGAAACCAGCATGGGAATCTTGCCGGAATGGTCAATATGGGCATGGGTCAGTAAGACCATGTCCACTTCGGCAGGCAAAATGGGCAGATCGCAATTTTCATAAATATCAGCCCCTTGCTCCATACCGCAATCAATCAGAATGCGTTTTCCTGCCGCCTCTAAAAGAGTGCAGGAGCCGGTCACTTCATGGGCTGCGCCTAAAAATTTTAGTTTCATAGTAACTCCTTTATTCGCCGAACCAAACCTGATCATTGGTGGAAGAAACCGCCACTGCGCCGGCCGCCAAGGCCGCCCGCACATCTTCTTTATCCCGAATCATGCCGCCGGCGATCAACGGCTGATCGATGGTGGAGGTCAGCTGACGGATGATCTTGGGCATGACTCCGGGCAAAACCTCCAAAAAGTCGGCGGGAGAGCTATTGCGGAAAAGATTGTCCAGCACACGGGAATCCAGCAAGAAATACCGCTGGATGGTCAAAAGACCCCGCTGCTTGGCATAGCGGATCACCGAGCTTTTAGTGGAAATAATCCCATCGGCCTCGGTGGCAGTGGCGATAAAATCCACGCTGACATCCTTCGGGGCCAGCCCCTCGATCAGATCCAGATGCACAATGGCGATTTTACCGACGGCCTTCACCCGCCGCACCAGCTCTGCCACATTGCAGATATTGCCGAAGAGCAAAAAAATCACACTGCTGCGGCTTTTAAGGCATTGCTCCAATTCATCCTCACTTTTAGCGGCCGCCACAATGGGGACCTCTTCAAAATGTTTTAACAGGCGTTCTTTCACGGGGCTCCCTCCTACTTCTTTTTCATTTTCATTATATCTTTTTTTACAGGAAGTGTCAACAAAAGATACATTAAACACCAAAGAGCCATCCCCAAAAGAACCCCAAGAAGGTTTTCTCCATGGGGCAGCAGTGCCCAAAGGGCGGTGGCAAGCCCCACTCCGCAAAGGGGCTTTAAGATCCAATCCTTCCATTGAAGGCTCCATTTGCAGGTTTGAAGCAGAGTGCCGATATTCAAGGAGGCAATCAAAATATTGCTGAATACCATCACCCCCAAAAAACCCTTAATCCCAAAATTGGGTACGGTGACGGTAATCAAGAGAATCCGCAAAATGGAGTCAATCGTATTATTCCGCAGGGCGGCGCTTTGGCGATCAAGGCCTTTTAAAAGCCCATCGGCGATGGTATCCATATACATAAACGGAGTGATGGGTGCCAAAACCTTCAGCATCATGCAAACGGTTTGGCTGTGAAAAAGAGTCGTTCCCAAGAAGTCGCTATAAAGAAAAAAGATGCCGCTGATCATCACCGAAAGGGTGGCGGTCACGGTCAGCGCCCGTCCCACAATGGCACGGGTAGCACGCCAATCGGCTCTGGCGGCGGAATCGGTTACCTCCGGCACCAGCAGGGAGGAAAGCGCCGTCAAGAAAGAGGCGGGGAAAAAGAGCAAGGGAATCGCCATTCCTTTTAACGCCCCAAACTGCGCAAGCCCTACTGAATACTCCCCTGCATAATGGGCAATAGCCACCGGAATCAGCATGTTTTCGGTGGAATGAAGGGCGGTGGAAAGGTAGCGGGAAGCCGCCACCGGCAAGGCAATGCGCCGAATGGCCCCTTTTTCGGGAGGAATGGGGGTGCCGAAGGGGCGCTGACGTTTGCAGAGGATCGCCAAAAAGAGGCAGGAGACCCCCTCCGACAGGGTATTGGCCAACACGATCATGGATAAAAGCACCTCATTGCCTGCCCAGCGAAACAAGGCCACCACAATTGCCACCACCGCCAGCCGCACCGCCTGCTCCATGGTTTGAGCAAGGCAGGTGGGCTTTACCTGACGGCGCCCCACAAAATACCCCGAAAAGCAGCCGGAGACCGCCATAAAAGGCAAAGAAAAGGCCAACATTTTTAAGGCAAGGCCACACCCTACATTGCCGATCCACCGATCAGCCAAAAAGCCGGAACTGATAAAAAGAGCCACCCCTGAGAGGGTGCCTAAAAGGGTGGCCCAAAGAAGGCAAGCCTGCATGGCGCCCTTGACCCGTCGCTCATCTTTGAGTGCCAGATGCTGGGCTACCAGACGGGTGACGGCGATGCCGATCCCCGATTGAGCAACGGTAATAAAGAGATTATAAACGGTGAAGGTCAGGGAATAAAGCCCCATTCCCTCCTCCCCCATGACATTGGCAATTAAAACTCTTAAAAGCATTCCTGCCGCCCGCAAAACCAAGCCGGTTCCGGTGAGCAGTGCTGCATTTTCGATCAGTTTACGATGATTCATCTTCTTTCACCCCTTATTACTTATGATGCAGGGGGGAAAAATATTGCAATCTGATGCTGATTGTGATAATATTAAATATTATAAAGGAGTTGATATCCATGAAAATCATTGATCGCATCAACGGGTCTAAGCCCAGCCTTTCTTTCGAGGTTTTTCCACCCAAAAGCAGTGATGGCTTTGAGCAGGTGGCATCAGCCGCCCATGCCATTTCCGACCTGAATCCCAGCTATATCAGCGTCACCTACGGCGCAGGGGGCTCTACCTGCGGCTATACCTTTGATATTGCACAGCAGCTTTTGCAAAACGGCACGACTCCTTTGGTTCATTTAAGCTGCATCTCTGCTACCCGCACAACCATCCGCAATCAGCTTGCAGATCTGAAGGCAAGGGGAATTGAGAATATCTTAGCCCTGAGAGGGGATCTGCCGGAAGGAATGGGAGCCAAGGATCTTTCTTTTCGCTATGCGGCAGATCTGGCAGAGGAAATTCGAGATTTCGGCGGCTTTTGCATCGGTGGCGCCTGCTATCCTGAATGCCACCCCGAAAGTCCCAACAGCAATGCCGATCTGGATTACTTAAAATGCAAGGTAGAAAAGGGCTGTGAGTTCCTGACCACGCAAATGTTTTTCGACAATCACATTTTATATAATTTTCTCTATCGCATGATGCGATCGGGGCTGAATGTGCCGGTGGTGGCCGGCATTATGCCGGTGACCAACGCCGCCCAGATCAAGCGAATCTGCTCCATTTCCGCCAGCACCTTGCCCCAGCGGTTTATTCGCATTGTAGATCGCTATGGCGACGATCCTGCTGCCATGAAGCAGGCGGGTATCGCCTATGCCACCGAGCAGATCATTGACCTTTTGGCCAACGGCATCAATGCGGTGCACGTTTATTCCATGAACAAGCCGGATGTGGCCGCCGCCATTCAAGCCAACCTTTCGGAGATCATCAAATGACCACCTTTTTTAATAAAATTCCTGCCCATGCCTTAACCCTTGAGATCGGTGAGCTTGCTGCCCGCCTGCAGGTGCGGCGGGGCTATACCGACGGTGCCATTGAGGCCGGAATCAAAAACCTTCTTTCTTTTGCCGACTGCGGCTACTGCGGCAAGCGGGTGCCCATTCTGCGAGAGGGAAAGACGCTGGATCTGGGCTTTGGCCCCATTCACAGCCAAAATCTTTCCAAGAATTTGGAAGGTTGCTCGGAAGCGTTTGTCTTTGCGGTAACGACGGGCATGGGAATTGATCGCCTGTTGGCCCGCCTTGCCGCCACCTCCACCGCCGAGCATTTTATTGCCGATGGAATCGGCTCTGCTTTGACAGAGGCCGCCTGTGATCGAGCGGAGGCAGAACTCAAGGGGGCTCTGCGCTGTGCCCCTCGCTTCAGCCCCGGATACGGGGATCTGGAACTGGCCATTCAGCCGGCCCTTTTAGATTTTTTGGACGCACGCAAGCATTTGGGGATTCATCTCAATCAAAGCCTTTTGATGATCCCCACCAAATCCATTACAGCCATTATGGGGATTCAAGATGAACAATAAATTAAGAACTCTGATTAAAACCAAGCGGCTTTATTTTGACGGAGGCACCGGAACGGTGCTCCAAAGCTTAGGCCTTCCCGCCGGCACACCGCCGGAGGAATGGAACTTAACCCATCCCGAAAAGATCACCGCCCTGCATTCCGCCTATCTGGAGGCAGGCTGCAACATCATCAAATCCAATACCTTCGGGATCAATCGGGATAAGTATGAAAATTATGACACGCTCATTGCCGCCGCCATGGACTGCGCCAAAAAGGCGGCAGAAGGCAAAGAGGATGCTTTTATCGCCTTTGATATGGGCCCCACCGGGCGGCTTTTGGAGCCTTTGGGAGATCTGCCCTTTGAGGAGGCGGTGGCGCTTTATGCCGCCAATGTGAAATTGGCGGTAAAGCATGGGGCCGATTGCATCCTCATTGAGACCATGAACGATAGCTATGAAACCAAGGCGGCAGTACTGGCCGCCAAGGAAGAAAGCGACCTGCCCGTCTTTGTGACCAATGTTTACGATGGAAGCGGAAAACTAATGACCGGCGCCACGCCTGCTGCCATGGTGGCACTTTTGGAGGGGCTTGGCGTCGATGCTCTGGGGCTGAATTGCTCCTTGGGGCCTGCCCAGATGGCTCCCATCGTGGAGGAACTGGCGATCTATGCCTCGGTGCCTCTCATTGTGAACCCCAATGCCGGTCTGCCTCAGGTGGAGAATGGAAAAACCGTCTTTCATGTGGACGCCGAGGAATTCTCCGATGAAATGGTGACCCTTGCTCAAAAGGGGGCTTGCCTCTTGGGCGGTTGCTGCGGCACCACCCCTGCTTACCTGCAAAAAACCATCGAGAAAACCAAACACCTCCCCTATATTCCGCCTGCTCATAAGGCAAAAACGCTAATCTCCTCTTATACCCATGGGTTGGAAATCGCCGCCGAGCCGTTGCTGATCGGTGAGCGGATCAACCCCACCGGCAAGCCCAAGCTAAAAGAGGCTTTGCGGCAAGGAGATCTTCAATACCTTCTTGGAGAAGGAGTGCGGCAAGCCGATGCAGGAGTGCAGATTCTGGATGTGAATGTGGGATTGCCGGAGATCGATGAAATTGAAATGATGGAAAAGACCGTTGCCGCCCTGCAGGCGGTGACCGATCTGCCCTTGCAATTAGATTCTGCCAACCCCCTTGTTTTGGAAAAAGCCATGCGGATTTATAACGGCAAGCCTCTGATCAACTCGGTCAACGGAAAAGAAGAAAGTATGCATGCCATCTTTCCCTTGGTTCAAAAATACGGCGGCGCCGTCATTGCCCTGACCATGGATCAAAAGGGCATTCCCGCCACGGCCGAGGAACGGCTGGCCATTGCCCGAAAAATTGCCGCAACGGCCGCAGAATACGGTATTGAAAAGCACCAACTGATCATCGACCCTCTGGCGCTGACCGTCTCTTCTGATCACGAGGCGGCTCTGGTCACCCTAAAAGCCTTAAAGCTCCTAAAGGAGGATGGATTCCATACCTCTCTGGGGGTCTCCAATATCTCCTTTGGCCTGCCTGCCCGAGAAAAAATCAATTCTGCTTTCTTTGCCTGCGCCTTGGAGCAGGGGCTCAACTGCGCCATTATGAATCCCTTTTCCCAAGGGATGATGGATACTTATTATGCCTATCGGGCGCTGCATGGACTGGATCCCGCCTGCGGCGATTATATTCGCTATACCGATGGGCAGGATTCTGCCCCCGTCCCGACACCCAAGCAGCTTTCTCTGCATTATGCGATCGTGAAAGGAATGAAGGAGGAGGCCATCTCCTCCGCCAAAGCCCTTTTGAAGACCTGCCCGCCTCTGACCTGCATTCATGAGCATCTGCTCCCCGCCCTTCAAGAGATCGGCGCCGATTTTGAAACGGGAAAGGTCTATCTTCCCCAGCTTTTAATGAGCGCCGAGGCGGCCTCTTCCGCTTTTGAGGTGGTAAAAGAAAAACTGCCCCCCGCCGCTCAAGACCGTGACCGTACCGTTCTTTTGGCCACGGTGAAAGGCGACATTCACGATATCGGCAAAAACATTGTGAAGGTCCTTTTAGAGAGTTATGGCTTTTCGGTAAGGGATCTTGGCCGAGATGTGGCTCCCCAAGAGATTCTCAGCGCTGCGCAAAAAAGCGGTTGCAGACTGATTGGGTTAAGCGCTTTGATGACCACCACCGTTCCCGCCATGGCCGAAACCATCGACCTGATCAAAGCCCAACTGCCGGATGCCTTTATTATGGTAGGCGGTGCTGTGCTCACCGAGGAATATGCCAAGATGATCCATGCCGACGCTTACGGTGCCGACGCCATGGAAGCCATCCGCATTGCTCAGCGATTCTATGGCAAAGTGTAAATTTACACCAATAAAAAAAGACCCTCTCGGGTCTTTTTTTATTGGTAAATTTCTTTGATTTTCCGCTCCACGCCAAAGGTTTTCTCTATTTGGCCGCTTTCTTTACAGGCAGCAGGAGTTCCTTGGAAAACTAAAGCTCCATGATCTAAAATCAGCACCTCATCGGCCACCTCCAAGGCGGCATTCAGATCATGAAGAACCACCAATAAGGTTTTTCGCTGCTCCTTTTGCAGGGAGCGAAGTAATTGCAAAAGCTCCCTTGCATGCTCCATATCCAGATAAGCGGTAGGTTCATCCAGCATCAAAAATGGAGCATCCTGCGCCAATACCATAGCAAGATAGGCTCGCCGGCGTTCTCCGCCGGAAAGGTCTTTTAAGCGACGGTGCTCCAGCCCCTCCAAACCGACGGTTGAAAGAGCCTTCTCCATTAAGGATTGATCCTCTTGGGTCAGTCTTGCGCCCAAGGAGCGATAAGGGGTGCGCCCCATTTCCACCAATTCCAAAACCGACAAAGGTGCCACCGGCAGATGCTGGGGCAACAAAGCCCGCACCTTGGCCTGCTCTTTGGGGCTTTGGTTTTTCAAAGATTGCTTCGCCAAAAAAACTTCACCGGCATAGGGCAGTTGACCTGCCGCCGCTTTCAGAAGGGTGGATTTTCCACTGCCGTTGGGGCCGATCAGTACGGTGAGCGCCCCCTCTTGCAAGGAAAAATCGAGATTTTTCAAAATATTCTTATTTCCCAATGTAACGGAAACGCCATTAAATTTCAGCATCTTGCTTCCTCCTGATCAAAAGATAGAAGAAGAAGGGTGCGCCCAACAAGGCGGTAAGGATTCCCACCGGCAGTTCCGAGGGTGCCACCACGATCCGCCCCAAAAGGTCGGCAAGGGTCACCAGCATTCCGCCCAGCAAAAGAGAGACCACCGCCTCATGGCGAAAGCCATGGGCAAGGCGCCGTGCCATATGGGGCACCATCAGCCCCACAAAGCCTAAAAGTCCTGCAAAGCTGACGGCAGCCGCCGCAGTTGCGCTGGCCAGAATCAGGCAAAACACCCTTAACAGCCGTACCCGAATTCCCAAAGAGGCGGCCACCTCATCACCCAAGGTCAGACACTCGATGCGCCCTCCCCAGATCATCGCACCGCCAAAGCAAAGGGCAATCAGCAGGGCAGGAAGCCATAGTTCCCTTCCTTGCACCCCTGCAAGACCTCCGATGGAAAAATGGTTATAAGAGGCCAGTACATCGGTATCCAAAAGGGAAAGAAAGGAAATTCCTGCACTCAAAAGAGCACTGAACGCCACGCCCGCCAAAATCACGGTGGCTTTGGAACCATCAATCCTTTCTGCCACTGTTACAATCAAAAGGGTGGTCAAAAAGGCCCCAAAGAAGGCAGAAACCGGCAGCCACAACACCAAAGCGGGGGCAAAAAAGAGGGTCAGCATCACCCCAAGACCGGCACCGGCATTAACGCCGATAATATTCGGGCCTGCCAGATCATTGCCGGTGACCTTTTGCAGCAATAAGCCCGATAGTGCCAGCCCGCCGCCGGCAATCAAGCCCCCAAAAAGGCGAGGCAGGCGAATCTCATATAAAATAAGGCTCTCGGTGAAAAAGCCCTCTTTTTTCAAAAGCCCGCCAAGGAATTCTGCGGCCGACAGTTGGGTACTGCCCACCCGAAGGGCCATATAGCAGACCAAAGGCAACAGCGCCGCTAAAATCAGCGGCGCCCATTGTTTACGATTCATATAATACTCCTGCCAAATATTCATAAGCCTCTGCCCAGCGAGCATTGGGCTTATATTGGAATAAATCCTTTTCCAAGTAGATGACCTTTTCTTCCTTCACGGCCGAAAGGGCTTGCCAGGTAGGTTGCTCCAAAAGGCTGTTCATATAGGTCTTGGCCGCCTGCTCCTCTCCCATGGTGGAAATAAAAATATAAGCGGGATCTTCTTTCAAAATTTCCTCTAAGCTCAATCCATCCAAGAGAATGGGGGCAGTTTCAGCAATATTCTCTGCACCCAACTCCTCCAGCATGGCCGCCGCAAAATGCTGATCGGCGGTTTTTGCCTTGGCAGAGCTTGCGCCGGAGCCGGAGCGGATAAAGAGGATCTTGGGGCCTTGCTCATCGGCATATTTTTTCACCAGCCCATCGATCTTTTCTTCTACTTTTGCTCCATGGGTGATATAGGCATCGGAATCGCCGGTAATATCGGTGCAGACCTGCAGTACTCTCAGATAATCCTTAAATTCCTCTACCCGAAATAAGGCGCAAGGGATTTTTGCAGTTTTTAAAAGCTCCGCCGCCTCCACATGGGCGGCAATATCAGCTGAGCCGATCACAAAATCCGGCTGATAAGAGAGCAATAATTCGGTATCGATGGTTTTGCCGGCACCGCCATCCACCAAAAGGGTATCGGCATCGCAAAAGCCACGCTCCACACTCTCCCCCACCGAAATGGCGATCTCACCACCGGCCAAATCCCAGATCTCCGCATAGGAAGAAAACAGCACCGCCACTTTTTTCGGTTGCTTGGTAAAGCCTACAATATTGCCGGTATCATCGCTGAAGGCATAGAGAATGGGTGCTTTTTCTTCCTCTTGAGAGGAGGCACAGCCGCTTAAAAGCAGCATCAGCAGCATCAGCCACGCAACAAGCTGTTTTTTCATTCCTTGAATCCTTTCAATAAGGCGGCATCCACCTGCTCAAATCCCATGCGGGCAACGGTATCGGCAAAGCGCTCACCGGGAGTACCGTTTTCTTTAAACCAAGTAATGGCTCGCTCAATGACCTCCAGCACCTGCTCCTTGGAGGTGAGAATCACGCTCAAAGGCAAGCCACGGGCCACTTTTTTACCCCAGCGCCCGCCGATATAGATCCGATAGCCGACCCGCTCCTCGCCAACGGCGCCAAAGGGGCATTTTCCGATGCATCGACCGCAACGGTTGCAATCGGTATCCAGACAAATCTTACCGTCTATCAGCTTTGCATTGCCGATGGGGCAAGCCTTTTCGATCTGACAAATTTTGCACCCCTTGCAAAGACTCAAATCCACCTTGGGCAATCGCTGACCCACAATGCCGATATCATTGATATCGGGCTTGACGCAGTTGTTGGGGCAACCGCCCACGGCGATCTTAAATTTATGAGGCAGCTTCACATCCCGATATCCCTTATAAAAGCGCTCATGGATCGCCTCAGACAGACCGAAGGTATCAATTAATCCAAAAGTACAAGTGGTACCCTTACAAGACACCACAGGTCGCACCTTGGGGCCGGTGCCGCCGATCTCCAGCCCATGCTCTGCCAGATAGGCACACAAAGGCTCGATATTCTCAAAAGCAATCCCTTGAATTTCAATGGAAAGGCGAGAGGTCATGGCGGCATAGCCGCTTCCGAACCGCTCGGCGGCCTCTGCTACTGCCCGCAGTTCTGCGGCAGTAACTTTACCATTGCGGGTGATGACCCGCCCATTGAAGCAATCGGGGGTGGTTTTATCTCTTAAAAAGCCCAACCCTTTTACCCGAGCCACTTCCTCAGGGGCAACGGTACAAGGGGGAAATGTTTGATTGATCATAATGGTTCCTCCTGCGTTTTCTATAGAAATTATAAGTCACCCGACGAAAAAAGTCAACCGACGTTTTCACCGATTCCACTTGCTTTTTATTATTTAAAATGTTAAAATATGGTGAACCCTATGTTCAAGGAGAAATAATTATGAGCACTACCAAGCAACACACCCGCAAATTAGTTCAACTTTCCATTTTGCTGGCGCTGACCATCGTTTTGCAGATGGTTGGTAATAATATCAAAATCGGCCCGGTCAGCATTAGTTTAGTACTGATCCCCATTGTATTGGGCGGGGTCTTACAAGGGCCTTTGGCCGGCGGCTTTTTAGGGCTGGCCTTCGGATTAATTACCTTAGGCGAGCCCATGGCGCAATCCCTGCTTCCCCTCTCTCCGGTGATGACGGTGGTCATCTGCGTGGGCAAAGGAGCACTGGCAGGAATGGGCGCCGGGTTTTTCTATAAATTGATCGCTAAGAAAAATCAAACCGTCGCTCTCTTTACGGCCGCTGCAGCAGCCCCTGTTATCAACACCCTATTCTTTGTTGGGGGATGCACGGTTATTGCCGATACCATTATCAGCGCAGGAACCTTTGGCGCCATCCCCGCCGAGACCCCTCGCTGGATGTTTTTCCTGATGATTTTTGCCGGTGTGGCGCTGAATTTTATTGCAGAACTGGCGGTCAACCTGTTGGTGGCTCCCGCTTTGCACCGTGTAACCGAAACCATTGAAAAGAGGTTGAAAAAATGATGACTGCTGTTA
The DNA here is from genome assembly GCA_045539335.1 of Eubacteriales bacterium. GTDB lineage: Bacteria > Bacillota > Clostridia > Oscillospirales > QAKW01 > QAKW01. The sequence continues at coordinate 44,737 of JAZQFD010000007.1, read as the reverse complement.
AAAATGTCAAAATCGTTCGAGGGGGCAAGATCCTGCCCGAATCGGTATTTTTATTTGAAGGTGACAAGATCATCGGCGTTGCCCATGAGATTCCCCAAGATGCCAAGATTATCGACGGTGGCGGCCTTTACCTTTCCGCCGGCTTGATCGATCAGCATATTCACGGCTATTTCGGTGAGGATACCATGACCCACTCCCCCGAAAAGGCCTCGGAGGAATTGATCAAAAACGGCGTAACCGCCTTTTTGCCCACCACCATGACCATGGATCAGGAGACCATTGCCACCGCCATGGAGCGGATTCGCACCGCCATGAAGGAAAGTACGGGCGCTCGGGTGCTGGGCTGCCATATGGAAGGGCCCTTCATTCACCCTGCCAAAAAGGGCGCTCAAAACGGCGATTATATCGTTGCCCCGCAAATGGCCATGGTAGAGCCTTATGAGGATGTGATCAAGATCGTCTCCTATGCTCCCGAGCAGGATGAAGGCAACGCCTTTGCCAAGGCACTTCGGGCAAAAAATATTGTTCCCTCTGTGGGTCACACCACCGCTACTTATGACATTGCCAAAAGCGCCTATAATGCCGGTGCCATGAGCACCACCCATTTCTTCAACGCCATGCCGCCTCTGCATCATCGGGATCCCGGAGTGATCGGCGCCGCCTTGGAGGGGGATGCTTATATCGAATTGATTGCCGATACCATCCATGTAAGCCCCCATCTCTTCCCCATTCTCACCCGCTTAAAGAAGGAGCGGATCTGCCTGATTACCGACTGTATGGAAGCCGGCGGCCTGCCCGACGGTCGCTATGCCTTAGGCGGTCAGCCGGTGGAGGTTCATGATCGGCAAGCTCGGCTTTTGGACGGTACTTTGGCCGGCTCAGTGCTGAAGCTCAATGAGGGGGTTCGCAATATGGCCGCCTACGGGGAGGTAACCCTTCCTGAAGCACTGATGATGGCAACGGAAAATCCCGCCCGCCTTTTAGGCATCGGCCATCAAATGGGCACTCTTTTGCCGGATACTTTTGCAGACTTTATCCTGATGGATGAAGAATGCAACATTCGTGCCACCTTTGTGGGAGGCAACTGTGTATGGAGTGCCGACCAATGAAAAAAATTGCCAGCTTTACGGTAAACCATGATATTCTGGAGCGAGGGATGTACCTTTCTCGGGTGGACGGTGATGTGGTCACCTATGACATCCGCATGAAAAAGCCTAACGGCGGGGTGTATTTAGAGAACGCCGCCATGCACACCATGGAGCATCTTTTTGCTACCTACGTCCGCAACTCTGCCTATCAGGATGCCATTCTTTATGTGGGGCCCATGGGCTGTCGCACCGGATTTTATCTTTTGGTGCGGGATACCCTCTCCCATGAGAAGGCCATTGCCTTGGTGCGGGACTCCATGAACTTTATTGCCGCCTATGAAGGAGAAATCCCCGGCACCACCTCGGTGGAATGCGGCAACTACTTAGAGCATGATCCGGAGGGTGCCAAAAAAGAGGCTTCCGCCATGGCGGAAGTGCTTTTAAACTGGACACCCGACATGCTTCAATACCAAGAATAGAGTTTGTATTAAAATAACAAGAAGGAAACAACCTATATGGACTTTATTATCAACATCATTCATGCTGTGTATAATGCCCTTTGGGGGGATCTCATTACCATTCCTCTGCCCGGCGGCGGAACCTTGGGACTTTCCCTGCTGGTGCTTTTGCTGATTCCTGCCGGGATTTATTTCACCATTCGCACCAAGGTGCTTCCGGTGCGGCTCTTTCCCGAGATGATTCGGGTTTCCACGGAAAAAAACGCTAAAAAAGAAGGTGCCATCTCCGGCTGGCAATCGCTGATCGTCTCCACCGCCACTCGAGTGGGCATGGGCAACCTGATGGGGGTTGTGGCCGCCATTTCAGCCGGCGGTGCCGGTGCGGTTTTCTGGATGTGGGTCACCGCTTTGATCGGCTCTGCCTCCGCTTTTATTGAAGCCACTCTTGCCCAGCTACATAAAGAACCTGATCCCCTTTATGGCGGTTATCGGGGCGGCCCTGCTTATTACATTCAAAATACCATTAAGAGTCGGTTTAAGATCCCCTTTAATAAATCCATTTTGGCGGTTCTTTTCGCTGTTTCGGGTCTGATCTGCTGGTGTGGTATCAGCCAAGTAATCGGAAACTCGGTAACCGATTCTTTCAACAATGCTTTTCATATCTCCCCTTGGATCACCTCCGCCATTGTGGTGGCTCTTGCAGCCGTGATCGTGTTAAGGAAGAATGCCACCGTAAAGGTGCTGGACATTATCGTTCCCATTATGGCGGCCGCCTATTTCTGCATCACTCTCTTTATCATCTTTAAAAATATCACCCTCTTACCCGGTGTGTTTGAGCGAATTTTTGAAGAAGCCTTCGGTCTTCGTCAGATGGCCGCCGGCGGATTCGGCGCTGTGTTGATGAACGGTGTGAAAAGAGGCCTGTTCTCTAATGAAGCAGGCTCCGGCTCTGCTCCCTGCGCCGCAGCAGCCGCCGATGGAGAACCGGTTAAGGTGGGGCTTTTGCAATCCTTGGGCGTTTTTATCGATACCATTGTCATCTGCAGCTGCACTGCTTTTATCATGCTGCTGGTGCCCGAAGAAGCCATTGCAGGCGCAGAGGGCATCGGCATTCTCCAAGGGGCCATGAACTATCATCTGGGCTCCTTTGGTGTGGTGTTTATTGCCATTGTGCTGTTCCTTTTCTGCTTCTCCACCTTTATCGGCGTGCTCTTTTATGCTCGCCCCAATGTTGCCTTTTTGTTTGGCGATAAATGGGCAGGTCAAACCGCTTATAAGATCATTGCCTTGGTGATGCTCTTTATCGGCGGAATTGCCGCTTATGAATCTGTGTGGGAGTTGGGTGATGTGGGCATCGCTTTGATGACGGTGGTGAACCTTGCAGTCATCGTTCCCGGTTGCAAACCGGCCCTTACTGCCCTCAAAGAATATGAGAAACAACAAAAGATTAAAAAAGGGCGGGGTTAACCCCGCCCTTTTTTCGTGTTTTTTCTGCCAAAAGGCTTGAAAGTTTTAATAAAATACTTTATAATAAATCTGTCTGTGAAAAGATATTAAATGGAAGGAGAACCATCATGAACTACTCACATGAAGTTGAAAGTATGTGCGTGGTAGCCAAGGGTCCCCATCATGGTCCCGCTCCCATCCCCGAAGAGGGCAAATGGGTAAAAGCTACTCAAATCAGCGATATCAGCGGTCTTTCCCACGGTATCGGCTGGTGCGCACCTCAGCAGGGCTGCTGCAAGCTGACCCTGAACGTTAAAGAAGGTATTATCGAAGAGGCTCTGGTTGAGACCTTGGGCTGCTCCGGTATGACCCACTCCGCTGCTATGGCCGCTGAGATTCTGCAGGGCAAGACCTTGCTGGAAGCGCTCAATACCGACCTGGTCTGCGATGCTATTAACGTAGCAATGCGTGAGATCTTCAAGCAGTTGGTTTACGGTCGCACCCAGACCGCTTTCTCCGAGAACGGTCTGCCCATCGGCGCTTCTTTGGAAGATCTTGGTAAGGGTCTGCGTTCTCAGATCGGTACCATGTTTGCCACCAAAGTAAAGGGCGTTCGCTACATGGAAATGGCAGAAGGCTACATTCTGAAAGTGGCTCTGGATGCCAATAATGAGTGCATCGGTTATCAGTTTGTTCACCTGGGCAAGATGATGGATATGATCCGCAAGGGCGCTGACCCCAAGGATGCTTATGAGAAGAACGTAGGCACCTACGGTCGTTTCGATGAAGCGGTCAAGTACATCGATCCCAGAGAAGAATAAGGAAGGAGGAAGAATCAATGGCTACTTTTGAAGGTTATGAGAGAAGAATCGGCAAGATCCAGCCCGTACTGGAGCAGTATGGTTTTGCTACCTTGGATGAGGCAAATGAATTTTGCTTGTCCAAAGGCATTGATGTTGCCTCCATCGTGAAGGGCGTTCAGCCCATCGCATTTGAAAACGCTTGCTGGGCATACACCCTGGGCGTTGCCATCGCACTGAAGAATGGCGATAAATCCGCTCCCGATGCTGCAAGAGACATCGGTATCGGTCTGCAGGCATTCTGCATCCCCGGCTCCGTTGCCGAGACCAGAAGCGTAGGTCTGGGCCATGGTAATCTGGCTGCTATGCTGCTGGAAGAAGAAACCAAGTGCTTCTGCTTCCTGGCCGGCCATGAGTCCTTCGCTGCTGCCGAAGGTGCTATCGGTATTGCCAGAACTGCTAATAAGGCTCGTAAGGAGCCCCTGCAGGTTATCCTAAACGGTCTGGGCAAGGATGCCGCTTACATCATCTCCAGAATCAACGGCTTCACCTATGTAGAGACTGACTATGATTTCTATACCGGCGAGCTGAAGATTGTGAACACCACCGCTTATTCCGATGGTGATAAGGCAAAAGTTCGCTGCTATGGTGCAAACGATGTTTCCGAAGGCGTTGCCATTATGAAACACGAGCACGTGGATGTTTCCATCACCGGTAACTCCACCAACCCCACCCGCTTCCAGCATCCTGTTGCCGGCACCTATAAGAAATGGTGCGGCGAGAACGATAAGAAGTATTTCTCCGTTGCTTCCGGCGGCGGTACCGGCAGAACCCTGCATCCCGATAACATGGCTGCAGGCCCCGCTTCCTACGGTCTGACCGATACCATGGGCAGAATGCACGGTGACGCTCAGTTCGCCGGCTCCTCTTCTGTTCCCGCTCACGTAGAAATGATGGGCCTCATCGGCGCTGGTAACAACCCCATGGTTGGTATGACCGTGGCTTGTGCTGTTGCTGTAATGGAAGCTTTGAAGTAAGTATCAATATTACCAAGCCGTCAACGCTCCTGCGGTTAAACCGCAGGGGCGTTATCTTTTTAAGGGAATCAAGCCCACGGGCAACATATGACCGTGGCTTGTGCCGTTGCTGTAATGGAAGCACTTAATAAATAAGGTTTTGTAAGGCTTTCGGCAACTTGTAAAAGACCTATTATAAAAATTTAACATTAAAAAAAGTTAGACACATCATTTTTGAGTTTTCAAGAATGATGTGTCTGCTTTTTTATATGAATTGTGATGGATTTTACGGAGCCAAAAATGATTCACTGTTAGATATCTTTGTATAAACGGAATACTGCGTGGGAGAAGGCATGAAGTTTATTTGTAATAGTAACCTTATTGCCATCCAGCATTGCTTCGCAGTTTAAACATTCGATGCGGGAATATTTTTCTCCCAGCATAATAATGGGGTTTGTAAGCGGGTCGGCAAAACAGTTGAAGACACCGACGCTCATGGTATCGTTATCCTTTTCGCACATAATATAAACTTCGGGATTTAAAGCGCAATATGCGGGTAGGGGCTGTTTTGCGAGCCACGGTATAGAATCAATCAGTATTTCCTGTGTGGCATAGTTTTTGTTTAATCCTGACCAAGCGATACCCCTGTCGTGGTCGTAAATAGAAGCGCCCTCAAACAGGAATACCAAAAAGCGCTCACCATTAGCATTTTCATAACGGTATGCGAATGGTACTAACTCGTTTTTTTCTACTGAGAATAACACCGGCTCTGCGCTGTCTTTAAGAACTGCATCTAAAACTCTGACATTTCCGTTGGTGATAAGTGAATTGTGCTCGGAGTTTTTTGTGCATAGAAAAGCGATGTTTCGAGTGTTTAATTTGTTAAATGACTTTAATCCCACATCAATGCCACGCTCGGTTAAAATCATAGCAGAAACGGCATCGATAATGGTGCCTGTACCGAGTTCTTCAAGGTTAAATGCTCTTGCATTTTCTCCAAATACAGAGTTGCAAACACCCTTGCCGCGATATATCGTAGGAATTCCGCAAAGACCCAGCATAGCGCCATCTTGTGGTACAGGCGAATAAATTTTCGGTGCGGAAATATCCAGATCGGCATTTTTCATTGTGTGCGGATTGGTAATTATTCGAACACCCGCATTTGCGCCGTTAGGGAACATTTTTGCAAGTTTCTTGTAGAACGAAGCGTTATCATTATGCAGTTTAAGGTATCCTGTTTCAAAATCCGGACCCGCAACATAGTCAAACATATATTTAAGAATTCCGTTATAACCGCCATCGGCGCGGGTTACGACATCGTAAAGTTCCAAATATGAAGCGGGGCAGGTATAACGTGGTCGGGGATATACATCACCTTCGCTCATCAGGTCAAACCCTTGGTTTTGAACGAAAGAAGCGAGCATACGGGCAATCTCAAATACGGCTATAAGCGGGTATTTACGCTGTTGTGTTGCCCAATACGGCGCACCCGTAAGTCTGAGGATGGGCTGATGATTACCGGCAAGTATTCGTGCAACTTCGGCAACATCCAAATCGTCTGCATCCCATGGTGCACAAGCCATGCAAGCACATACCGTTACATCAGGCGTTTCCTTATCAACTTCGGCCCGAATATGCTTTGAAAATTCAATTAAACTGTCACTTTGCGCCTTTAACCAAGCGTCACGGTATTTGTTTGCTTTTCCCGATAAGATATACGGCTTGATTTTCTCGCGGGTGATATTTTCTCCGAGAATTTCGCTGATGCGGTTAAGATGATTTTTACAGGCGCAACACAGATGCTTTCCGTGTTGTGATAGGCGAAAATCATCATCCAACATTACAATATCGGGACCAAGTTTAGCAATGTCGGCAACAAGGCGGGCAATGAAGTCACTGAAATTTTCATCAAGCGGACAGTTGGCCTGTGGGCGCTCCTCACCCTCAATATTCGTGATAGCGGTGAATTTAAGGTCGGTCACATCGTCGGTATGACTAAGAACAAAACCGTGTCCGATAGTGCTTAACCAAACGCCGACCTCAAAACCGTTCTGTTTAAAAAATGCTATGTTTTCGCCAAGTGTGGGCGGTATAGCGTAATCGGGCAATGCTATAAAAATTCGTGATGCACCTGCGTTTTTGAATAACGCGAGGTAATCTTTTTTGTTATTCTCTGTGATTGTTGTCGCCATTATAGGAACCGAAATTTTATACATATTAAATCTCTCCTTTTAAATCCTTGCGATTATAAATTCATAAATATTACCGAAGCGATACCAAGCAGCAAACCAAAGTATTGCTTAATACTTAATTTTTCTTTATAAATAATTACAGAAACCGTTGTTGTAAGAACGATTCCACCGCCCGATATTATGGGAAACATAATTGAAGTTGGCATTTTTCGTGACACAAGAAACATAACAAACAGGTTAACCAATCCGTTGGCAATTCCTGTAAGTACCATAAACACAAGGTTGGATTTTAAGCATGGTATCAAATCTGCCTTTTCTTTTATTATACTTAGCATAAAGAAGAAAACAGACACTATAATTAGAGCCGAAATCATAAATTCCCCCTTATACTGTCCGCCAAAACGCAGTTGCTGTGCGGTTTGTATAGTTGCGCACATACCATTTCCAACGAAGGCAATCAAAACGAAAATTATCCATTTAAGGTTGATTTTACCGCCGTCGTTTTTACTGTTGAGCAAAAACAAACTGCATACCAATAAGGCAAAACCTATGTATAAAAATATGTTGGAATTTTCGTTTAAAAAAAGCAGTCCGTATAATGTGGGGATAATAAGTGAGTAAGAGGTTGCCAAAGTTGTAAGTGAAAGAGACCCTTGTCTGATAGAAAGAAAAGTGAATAAAATTGCCGAGCCAAATGCCACGGCAAATCCCAGTATATATGGAATTAATGCCCTTTCAAAATGAAAACCCTTATTGTTTGTAAAAACAAAAAGAATACAGGCACTTAATGTGAATATTGAATTAAATATGTAAGTGCCTCGTTTTTTTGTTCTTTTGTTATAATGCTTTTGGAAAATCGATTGAAAAAGGTTAGCCGTTATTACAGCAATCAGCAGAAAAGTATTCATTTTATCACCCTTTTCATTATAAAACTTTTGACCTGAATATTAAATCAGTATTTGCCTCTGTTTTTGCACTATCTTCCCTAAAATGAAAAAATTGACAATTTGATTTTGATATTATAAAATAAAGGCAAGAGGGTGAACTTGTGAAAACAACTTATCATTTGGAACAACTTAAAGAAATAATTGACTGTATTTGCACAATTACAAATATAAGTATGTGCGTGGCTGATATTAAGTATAACACGATTTATGTTTGTGAAAAGGGTATTCCCTCTTACTGCCACAAAATTCAAAAAAACGATATCGGCAGGGCAAAATGCTATCATTCAGACATTGAAATGTATAAAAAATGCGCCGTGACAAGACGGGCGGTTTCCTGCGTTTGCCATGCTGGTGTGTTAGATACCGCTGTTCCGATACTTAAAAATGATGTGATAGTCGGTTTTGTTATGATTGGCAGAATAAGGTTCAAAAAAGACGCATCGCATATAGACGGATTGTTGGATTGGGTTGATGATGTTGCAGATATAAAAAAGCATTACAAACAGCTTACGTATTTGTCAGAAGATCAAATTTCTTCTTTAATCCACTTATTGTCTTATGTTTTGCTGGAAAATGCTATAGAGGTTGATTTTGGAGATTTAATTAACCGTGCTACCGATTATATCGAAAAAAATTTATCTGAAGAATTATCTTTGGAAAAACTTTGCACGCAACTGTTCGTTTCTAAAAATGCGCTATATAAGGCTTTTCGCGATTCTTACGGATGCACCGTAAACAAATATATTACAGCCAAACGGATTGAAACTGCAAAGGAACTTTTATGTAATAAAAATCACAGTGTTACCTTGACTGCGGAGATGGTTGGTTTTGATAATTATTCGTATTTTTCAAAACTTTTTAAAAAACATACAGGCTTTTCGCCTTGCCGTTACCGTAAACATATCAAATAAATAACTGTTAAACATACAAAACAGGGGTCTCATCGGCGCCGGTAACAACCCCATGGTTGGTATGACCGTGGCTTGTGCCGTTGCTGTAATGGAAGCTCTCAAATAAGAGAACAGCCGTCAACACCCCTGCAGGTAACTGCAGGGGTGTTATCTTTTAAAGGGAATCAAGCCCACGGGCAGCATATGACCGTGGCTTGTGCCGTTGCTGTTATGGAAGTTCTCAAGTAAGATTCTTTATAAAAATAACGGTGCTCATTTGAGTACCGTTATTTTATTGCATAAATGGCAGATCTTTGCAAAAAATACAAAGGAAAAACAATGCGGGGAGTGAACAATCTTGGCAACACGACACGGAACATACAGTTTTTCCTTTGATCAAAAGATTTATATTGCCGGCTGGGGCAATGTGGCAGGTGCCAAAGAGCATGAAGGCCCTTTAGGCGGGCTCTTTGACAGCATTGAGCAAGACCTTTACTGCGGCAAAAAAACCATGGAGCAGGCCGAGGTGCATCTTCAACAGGTGGCACTGGATCATGCGCTACGGCGGGCGGGCGTGAAAAAAGAGGACTTGGAACTGGTGGGAGCAGGAGATCTTCTCAACCAATGCATCAGCTCCGCCTATAGCTTTCGAGATTGCGGAGTGCCCTATATCGGACTCTACGGCGCTTGCTCCACCATGGCACTCTCTACCCTGATCGGCGCCCTTTCCATAGAGGCGGGGCTGACCCATCTGGCAGGGGCGCTGACCTCCTCCCATTTCGGCACTGCCGAGCGGCAATATCGCTTTCCCTTGGAATACGGCGGTCAACGCCCACCCTCTGCCCAACACACCGTTACCGCCTCCGGCGCCTTGATTCTCTCGGTTGAGCCCTCTCCCATTCGCTTAGAGGGAGGCGCCTTTGGGGCCATTTGGGATATGGGGGTCACCGATGTGAACAACATGGGCGGTGCCATGGCACCGGCGGCCTTGCGGCTGATTTTGGATTATTTAAAGGAAACCAAAACCACCCCTCAGGATTATGACATGATCCTCACGGGGGATCTGGGCTCCATCGGTGCAGAGGTGGTGATCGAACTTGCCAAAAAAGAGGGGGTCGATCTTCAAAGCCATTATCAGGATTGCGGGCTTTTGATCTACCATCGGGACACCCAGGATATGCACGCCGGCGGTAGCGGCTGCGGCTGCAGCGCTGCGGTGCTGACCGCCTATGTACTGCCCAAGCTCCAAAAGAGAGAATGGAAGAATGTACTCTTTCTTTCCACCGGTGCTCTGATGAGCCCTCTTTCGGTGATGCAGGGAGAATCCATTCCTGCCATTGCCCATCTGATCCATTTGAAAGGAGAAGCCCAATGAGTTCTTGGATGATCTATCTGCAGGTCTTTTTAACCGGTGGCGTTCTTTGCGCACTGGCGCAGATCCTCATAGACAAAACCAACTGGACGCCGGCACGGATTGTGGTCCTTTACGTCGCCGGCGGCGTTGCCCTGACCGCTTTGGGAATTTATGAGAAAATCGTGGATTTCGGACAGGCAGGTGCCACCGTTCCTTTAACCGGCTTTGGCTATTCACTGGCCAAGGGAGTGGAGCAGGCGGTGAATGCCCGAGGGCTTTTAGGCGCCTTTACCGGAGGGTTGCAGACCACCGCCGGCGGCATTGCCGCCGCCATTGGCTTCGGCGTTCTTTTTGCACTCTTTACAAAACCCAGAGATAAATAAAATAAGGCTGGTCAATACCAGCCTTATTTTATTTCCGAGAAATACTCTGCACCGTGTTTACATAAGGGACAGATATAATCTTTTGGAAGTTCCTCCCCTTCATAAACAAAGCCACAAATCTCGCAAACGTATTTCTTTTTCTCCCCCGCCTTCTGAGGCTTGGGCTTAATATGCTCAAAGTAATAAGCATAGGTCACCGAAGGCTCATCCGACAAAACCAAGGCATCCTCCGCCTCTGCCAAAAAGAGGGTATGGGTGCCGCAATCCACCGTCTCATAAACCTTACAGCAAAAAACGGCGTTGGTATACTCCTTCAAATAAGCAATGCCATTAGTAGTGCGGGGTTCTGAGCCACTGAACTTTTCCGCCTCTCGCCCACTTTGGAAACCAAACTGCTTAAAGACGGAAAAAGGCACCTGCTCCGTAAGCGAAGAAAGATTAAATATGCCGGTGGACAAAATCATATCATGGGTGTAATTGCTTTTATTCACCGCAATCGCCAACCGCTTGGGGGTATCGGTGATCTGCATAACAGTATTGATGATGCAACCGTTGTCCTTCTCCCCTTCTTTAGCCGAGAGAACAAACAATCCGTATGTTAATTTAAAAAAGGCTTGCTGATCCATAGTATCCTCTTCCTTTCTTTTATCAGTCTATCCCTATTTTTCAATTTTATAACCCAGCGATAAAATCACCTTCAGGGTTTCCATGGCGGTGTGGCGATCATAGTCTTTTTCATTTTCGGGCAGGCAGGCATAGGGAACCAAGCAAGGGGTTTCCTTCTTGGCATCATTCCGCACCGTTCCATAGGTCCATCCCTCTTGGATCCGCCCCTTTGCCCACACTTCATGGACATTTTCGGCAATCTTCTCGGTGAGCTGCTCCAAATCCTCCGATAAGAGGATTTTGGAGGTGTCAATGGGTTTCGGTGTATACATAGGTTCCTCCTGACGGCAAGGCGGCCGCCACTTCGCAGATTTTGGGAATGCGATTGACGATCAATTCATCGTACTCCTTAAAGTCCACCGGCTCCGAAGAAAGCCCCAACTGATTGAAGTGGGCAGAAAGCGCATCTAACTGATCCCAATCAATAATGCAGGGATGAAGCTTGGAAAGATCATCCCGATCTCTGCCGGTTTTGGGGGCATAGAGGGTCATGGTCTTGGAATCGGTGGTGCGATAGCCCTCGCTGCGCATAAAGGCCATCCAGCGAAGGTGCTCATTGCGATACAGCCGATCCAAAATCTCCTTGGATTCCAGCCCTTGCTCCTTCAACAAAGCGGCGCTATGAAGCTTGGCATCCTGATGAAGGGCGGCGGCCATGGAGGAGCGGCGATTATATTCCGAGGTAAGATAGCGGTTGACCGCCTTTTGATAGGCAGGGTCCTCCGGCGAAAGATCCAACGCTTTATTATAGCAAAGATGCACCGCCAAGGCTCGCTTTTCCAATTCGGTATTTAATAAGGTCTTTTCGGAATAGATGGTATCGATGGTGCCGAAAAGGGTGATATTTCGCTGCTCCAGATAGGAGGTATCGGAAAGGTTTTTGGCTTTCATTCCTGCCCGCACCCGCACAAACAACGGCGGTGTTTTCTCAAATTTCTTTACCCGACGCAACACTCCTTGAATCCGATCGGCAGCAATCAGATTCAGCTCATCATCCCCCATGGCGATGACGCCATAGGTGGCATCGGCACTTTTCTCTTGGATAATGGATTCAAAAGAAGCATGCTGCACATCTGCTTTAATAAACTCAATGTTATAGTTTTTCAGCTCGGGGCACATGGCATACAGTTCTTCTTCGATGATGGGGGCTTTTTGATCGTAGACTTGAATCTTCAAGCGATAGCCTTCGATCTGCCCTGCCCATACCACCGTTTTGAGCATCTGCAGACCGGTGCGCCCGCCGCCGATCAGCAACACGGAGATCAGGCGGGAGCCATCCTCTTGCAACATGGCATGCTCATAAAGAGGATGCTCATGGAGCAGGTGATTGCAAAAGAGGGCAATCTCATCCATAAACCGCAGTTCGATCCGCCCTTGATCCAAGGCCTCTACCACCTTAATATTAGCGCCGTTTTGAGCAAAGGCATTGATGGTGATGCGATGGGTACGGTCCGCTTGATACTTTTGAATCAAAGTAACAGCGTCGTTGATATTGCGGTCTTCCTGGCCAATGAGATAGTATTGATGTTTTTTATACCGAAAGACTACCCGCAGTTTATCGCAGGAGGAATACAGCAGCACCCCGCCGATCTTTTTGGCTTCTTCTGCCAAGGCTTCATTCGCACCTTTGGTATTGCAAAAGACCAGGCAGGCGCCCTTTTCATTGGCGGCAATGCCCTTCGCCAGGGCGATGGCATTTTCATTCAACTCCGAGAAGATATGGCAATGGCGGAAAAACCGCACAGCATACTGAATTTTCTCACCGAAATTCCCGAAAAAGGATAAAATCAAGCCGGAGGTGAGAATGGGCGCCAGAGCAAAGGTGCCATAATTGAGCCCGATATAAATGCCCTTGAGCACCGTGGGCAAGGCGATGGTCTCCAGTTGGCCGATATCCTGCCGCCCGCCCAACACCTTAAAACTGTAAAGCAGAGCAGACAAAATATCATGGGAGGGCTTAAAAAACACCTCCTCTGCCGGCTTGCCCCATTGGGTCGGCAACACCATCAAAAAGGAGGTAAAGAAGATGCCGAGCACAATAGAGGAGATGCACTTGCCGGTATTATGCCGCTTTTGCACAGCTTTTAGGATGGCAAAAGCCAACACACAAACGCCCAAGGCGGAAAACAAATAAGAATACATAATCGCCCTCCAACTCTTTAATAAACCGATTATAGCATAAAGAAAACGGCACCGTCAAGCCTTGGCGAAACGGTGCCGCTCACTATTACTTTTTGGCTTTGGTATCGATAACATCCCGAATTAGAGCGATAAACTCCTCAACCGGCATGGTGCCCAGATCACCATCATGGCGGCTACGCACCGAAAGGGTGCCGGCCTCGGCTTCCTTTTCGCCGATAATGACCATATAGGGGATCTTTTGAAGCTGAGCTTCCCGGATCTTATAACCGATCTTCTCATTGCGCTCATCCAGTTCCACCCGCAGACCTGCTCTGCGCAGTTGCTCATAGACACCCTCTGCTTTATCCAAGGTCTTTTCGCTAATGGGCAGTACCTTCACCTGCGTGGGAGCCATCCAAGTAGGCAGAGCACCGGCATACTTCTCAATCAAATAAGCCAGCGTACGCTCATAGCATCCCAAAGAGGTACGGTGGATAATATAAGGACGAACCTTCTGACCGTTCTGATCAATATAAGACATATCGAACTGCTCTGCCAGCAACTGATCCACCTGAATGGTTACGATGGTATCCTCTTTTCCGAATACATTGCGATATTGAATATCCAGTTTAGGACCATAGAAGGCCGCTTCGTCGATCCCGATGGTATAGTCCACACCCAGATCGTCCAGAATCTTGCCCATAATTCCTTGGGCTTCATCCCATTGTTCGGGAGTGCCGATGTATTTTTCGGTATTATTGGGATCCCATTGAGAGAAACGGAAGGTACAATCCTCCAGCATTCCAACGGTTTCCAAGCAATATTTTGCCAGTTCCAAACAACCCTTGAATTCTTCTTCCAGCTGATCGGGGCGCAGAATCAAATGGCCCTCGGAGATGGTAAACTGACGCACACGGATCAGCCCGTGCATCTCGCCGCTTTCCTCATTACGGAAAAGGGTGGAGGTCTCGCCCAATCTCATGGGAAGATCCCGATAAGACCGCATCCGATTTAAGAACACTTGATATTGGAAGGGGCAGGTCATAGGACGCATGGCGAAGCATTCCTTGGTTTCATCCGCAGGATCCCCCAGCACAAACATACCGTCCAAATAATGATCCCAGTGGCCGGAGATCTTATAGAGATCGCTCTTGGCCATCAGGGGAGTTTTAGTCAAAAGATAGCCCCGCTTTTCTTCTTCATCTTCCACCCAGCGTTGGAGGGTTTGAATCACCTTGGCACCTTTGGGTAGCAAAATGGGCAGACCCTGACCGATCACATCGGAGGTGGTAAAATACTCCAGCTCACGACCCAATTTATTATGGTCCCGCTTACGGGCTTCCTCCAACTGAGCCAAATGCTCCTCCAATTCGGCGGCCTTTAAGAAGGACACACCATAAATTCTTTGGAGCATGGTACGGTTGGAATCTCCTCTCCAATAAGCACCGGTGGAGCTTAAAAGAGCGATGGCTTTAATCTTGGAAACATCAAAGAGATGGGGACCGGCGCACAGGTCGGTGAAATCCCCTTGACGGTAGAAAGAGATCTTCTCTCCCTTACCGGCATGCTCCTCAATGAGCTCCAGTTTATAAGGCTCGTCCTTCATCAGGTCTTTGGCTTCCTCTGCAGAAAGCTCAAAGCGCTCCAAGCGAAGGCGCTCCTTCACAATTTTCTTCATCTCAGCCTGAATCTTCACCAGATCATCAGCCGTAAAGGGAGTCTCTACCTCAAAATCATAGTAGAAACCGGTATCGATGGCGGGGCCGATGGCCAATTTGGCTGCGGGGAACAACCGCTTCACTGCCTGCGCCAACAGATGGGATGTGGTGTGCCAGAAGACCTTTCTTGCCCGCTCATCGGCAAAAGTCAGGGTAGTGACCTCATCCCCTTCCGAGAGAACATAAGTCAATTCCCGCACTTCCTCGCCCACCAGGCAGCAGAGTGCTTCCCGAGCGACAGCAGGATCCAGAGCAAAGGCGGCATCAAAAACCGTTTTACCCGCTTCCAATTCGATCATCTGACCGTTTACTTTAACTTGCATTTCTTTTTCACCACACATCATTTATTTAGCAAATACGCTATTTTGATATTATAACACTATCAATTTTAAAAATCAACCACTTTATTCAAGCCCCAAGGCCGCCAAACCGCCCTCGCTGGTCTCCCGATAGGCGGAATGAATATCCCGACCGGTACGGCGCATGGCGATGATGACCTTGTCCAGCGAAATCTTGCGGGTACTGCTCAAAAAACTGGCCAAATTCACCGCATTGATGGCACGCATAGCCGCCACTGCATTGCGCTCGATGCAGGGAATCTGCACCAAGCCGCCGATGGGATCGCAGGTCAGCCCCAAATGGTGCTCAATAGCGATCTCGGCGGCATATTCGATCTTATCCAGATGCAAATTAAAAAGCTCACCCAAAGCGGCAGATGCCATAGCGCAGGCAGTGCCGATCTCGGCCTGACAACCTGCCTCCGCACCGGAAATGGAGGCATTGGTCTTGATCAGATTGCCGATGATGCCGCCGGCGGCCAAGGCTTTGCAGATCTCAAAATCGGAAAAGCCATGCTTTTGCTGTTGATAATACAGCACCGCCGGCACCACGCCCGAGGCACCGCAGGTGGGAGCGGTCACAATCGTTTCCCCCGAAGCGTTCTGCTCGCTGACCGCAAAGGCATAGGAGCAGACCACTCGGTTCTCTCGGGTCTCGGCAGACTCATCAATATGCTGCATATTATAAAGATACTTGGCTTTTTTCTGCACCTCCAAGCCGCCGGGAAGGGTGCCTTCATCCTCCAAACCTCGCTCCACCGCCGCCTTCATGGCCGTCCAAACGGTTTGCAGATGGTTCCAGATCTCCTTGCCCTCTACCTGCTCCACATACTGCCACAGCCGCAGGCGATTGACCTTACAATAGGCGGCAATATCCTCAAAACTCTGGTGAGGATAAACATAGGGCGCTTTTTGAGCAGGATCCTGCTCAAAGGCGATTCTGCCGCCTCCTACGCTGAGCACCCGCTCCTGCCCTAAAAGGGTCTCCCCCCGATAGGCAAAAAGTTCCATGGTATTGGGATGAGGCAGATCCGTCTTTTCCAGATCAAAGACCACCTCGCAAGGGAGGGGCAAAAAGGTGCGGCGGATCACCTCATCGGTGCCGTGGCCTTTGCCGGTTTTGGCAAGAGAACCGTATAAAACCACCCGAAAGCCATCGGCTTCGGGATACTTTTTGGAAACAATCATGCAGGCACGCTCCGGCCCCATGGTATGGGAACTGGAGGGACCTCTGCCGATTTTATAAAGTTGGTCTAAGGATTCCATTTATTATCCTCCGAATGCTTTTATTTCTTCTATTTTAGCATAACCAAAAAGGGGTGTCAATCGATCCTGAGAGCAAATTGCCTCATGTGATATGCAAAAGCGTTTCCTTAAAAAACCAACTGAAGAAAAAAACAAAGAAGCGCACCCACAAAAGTAGGCAGCAGTGCCGCCACCGCCGTCCAGCCCCAGCTTCCGGTTTCTTTTTTTACCGTCAGCAGGGTGGTGGAGCAGGGCCAATGAAACAAAGAAAAAAGCAGGGTGCAAAGAGCAGTGGTGGCCGTCCAACCATGGGCAACCAAAATCTCCTTGATGGCAAAAAGATCCCCCATCTCCGTTAAGGTGCCTTGGGAGAGATAGGTCATCAAAATGATAGGCAACACAATCTCATTGGCAGGGAAACCCAAAAGAAAGGCCATGAGGATCACGCCGTCCATCCCCAATAACCGCCCCAAGGGATCCAAAAACCCCGCAACATGAGAAAGCAGACTTATCTCCCCCAGAGTAACATTGGCAAGGAGCCAAAGAATCAGCCCTGCAGGCGCCGCCACCGCCGCTGCCCTGCCCAACACAAAGAGAGTGCGGTCCAATACCGAGCGGATTAAAACCTTGCCGATCTGAGGGGGACGATAAGGTGGGAGCTCTAAGGTAAAGGAGGAGGGCAACCCTTTGAGCAAGGTCTCCGAAAGAAGGCGGGAGACGCCAAAGGTCACCAGGATTCCTAAAAGGATAAACGCCGTCAGCAAGCCCGCCGAAGCCACCGACCCCAGCGCTCCGCTCCGCACTCCCACAAAAAACATGGTGATCAGCGCAATGAGGGTGGGGAAACGACCGTTGCAGGGCACAAAACTATTGGTCAAAATGGCGATCAACCGCTCTCTGGGAGAATCGATGATGCGGCATCCGGTCACCCCCACCGCATTGCAACCAAAGCCCATACACATGGTCAGCGCCTGCTTGCCGCAGGCACGGCATTTTTGAAAAGCGCCGTCTAAATTATAAGCGATACGAGGCAGATAGCCTGCATCCTCCAACAGGGTAAAGAGGGGGAAAAAGATGGCCATGGGCGGCAGCATCACCGAAACCACCCAGCCCAGCACCCGAAACGCCCCATGAATCAAAGCGCCGATCAACCAAGGGGGTACATTCCATCTTTCCAGCCAAATGGTCAGCCACTCCTCCAGATGGAAAAAAGCCTCTGAAAGCAATTCCGACGGGTAATTGGCTCCCACCATAGTCAGCCAAAGCACCACCGCCAAAAGAGCGATCATCATGGGATAGGCAGTATATTTCCCGGTAAAAAAACGATCCCATTTTCCCAAGAGAGGACGTTCCTTTTCCTGCCGCACCACTTCTTTGCAAAGGGCTTCGGCGGCAGCAATAGGATCTTCCGGCTGCTCCAAGACAGGAGCGGGAGCTTCGACCCATTCCTCCAGCCGCCGGCAAAGAGCGGCAAGGCTTTTCTTTTTGCGGGCAGTCACCCCCACCACCGGCACCCCCAGCCTCTGTTCCAAAAGGGGAAGATCCACCTTAATGCCCTTACGGGCGGCCTCATCCATTAAATTCAGGCATAAAAGCACCTTGGGGCAAAGGGCCATGGTCTGCAGAGCCAAATTCAGATTCCGCTCCAAGCAGGTGGCATCGCACACCACAATACACCCCGCCGCCTGCCCACTGCAAAGAAAATCTCTGGCTACCTCTTCTTCGGGAGAATGGGCATGTAAAGAATAAGTACCGGGAAGATCCACCAGCGTGTAGGCGCCAAAAGAACCTTTGGCCACCTCCACCGTCTTTCCCGGCCAATTTCCGGTATGCTGGTGCATCCCGGTCAAGGCATTAAATAACGTGCTTTTCCCCACATTGGGATTGCCCATCAGGGCAATCACGGTTGCCTCATTCATCATCCATCTCCACCCCTTCGATCAATACCTTTTCGCTATCCCCTTTCCGAAGGGCAATCACCGCACCCCGGATCCGATAGGCACGCATCCCTCCGCCGGGGCTGCTGCCTAGGCAAATAACCGCTGTTCCCTCAATCAGTCCCAGATCCAATAACCGCCGGCGAATGCTTCCCGTATTCTCCAAGGAAAGCACCCTCCCTTCTTGCCCTTGCCTCAGAGTAGCAAGGGTCTGTATCTTTATCATAAGAATGGCTCCTTTTTATGTGCTGTTTCATTCTATGTAAGGAGCAAAGGCAGGGTGAAAAAAAACTAAAAGTCCTGCCGATCTTTCGGCAGGACTTCGTTTGTTTATGCAATTTTTTTGGCGACCACCACAAGGCGCCCATTGGTTTGAGAATACTCGCAGGTAGAGAGGGTCAACAGCCGATCGCCATAGACCGGCGTGATGCCGGTATCGTAGCGAGAGCGGCTTTTGCACTCGCTGACAAAGGCATCGAATTCCGCCGCATTGGCGGCATCGGCAAACATATGATACGCAAAGGAATCGCTGGCCTTGATCTTAAATACGGCAAAGACCTGATAGGTGCCGAATTCCTCCATGGTATCAAAGCGCAAGGTAGGATGGGCATTCCAGAAATCCTTATAAACATATTTCTTCAAAGGGGAAAACATGGTGCCGTTGTCCATGTGATGACCGTAAATCACCACATTATCGGAGGTTTTAAGATCGCAATGCTCCGCCACATAGGGCACCCCATAATAATCATAGGTCTTATCAAAGCCACGGCGCAAATAATAATTGGGATTCTCCACCGTCTGCATGACCGGATAATTCAGAACCGTGCCCTCCAAGGAAATCCAGCCGGCAAAATCATTGTTTTGCTCATAAAGAGCCCCATATTGCTTAGCGGGGGTAAACTCCTCTTCCGGCATCGGCGTTTCCTCCACCACCGGCGGAGGCGCCACAATCATCTGCTCCAAAGCATTAAATTGCTTTTCGCTTTTTTGGGCATCGTAAAAATACTTTCCCACCATAAAAGCGGCCACCAAAAAGACACTGCCGGCCACAATCAAAACCGTCCAATATAAAATTTGACCAAGCTTTTTCTTCTTTTCCATGGTCGGCTCCTTCCTTTTCGCATTTCTATTATTGTAACAAAAAGAAGAAGATCTGTAAAGAACCGATTTTCTCCCCTTGACATAAAATTGAAAAATGATTATAATAATGAGGCGCTGGGAGGGTTATCGAAGTGGTCATAACGAGGCGGTCTTGAAAACCGTTTGGGAGAGATCCCACGTGGGTTCGAATCCCACACCCTCCGCCAAAAGAAAAAGGGCACCCGCAAGGGAGGCCCTTTTTCTTTTGGCGGAGAGCATCTCCCTACTCCGCCTTCCCAAATCTCTTTTTATCTTTTTCGATTTTTTGTTGGTAGCGGTCTTCTTCGGAATAGATACAGCCGCAGTATTTTTGCATATAAAGTTCTTGCGCTCTTGCCTCGGCCTGCCCCTCTCGAAAACGGGGCGAGAAATCATAGGGCAAGAACTTCACTCCATGCTTTTTGGCCACCCGCTCCCCGATTTCAAAGATCAGCGGATGATTCTGATAGGGGGAAACGGTGAGGGTGGTGGCGATGGCGGTGAATCCATGCTCCTTGGCATAGCGAGCGGTTTCTTCCAGCCGTACTGCATAGCAATAGGCACAGCGATTTTCCGGATGGTCTGCCACCGCCTTGGTGAAGGAGCGCAATCCATATTCATCCTCCACCTCCAAGGCAAGATGGATGGCCTTAGCATATTCGATCAATGTGTCCCGACGGGCACGGTATTCCATATAGGGATGGATATTGGGATTATACCAAAAGCCGGTAGGCTCAATCCCCTCCTCCCGCAACTGCTGAATACAGGCCACCGAACAAGGGGCACAGCAGATATGAAGCAATAGTTTTTCCATGGGTTTACACCCCTTTCTTTCTTAAAGAATATCACACTTTCCAATGGTTTTCAATATTGACAATCCCTATTCATATTGATATAATTTTTCTGTATATATAGTCTACCAAGGAGGTACTTACTATGAACAATCAAAAAATCGAAACCAAATGTGTGCAGGGGGGCTACACCCCCGGAAACGGCGAGCCTCGGCAGGTTCCCATTATTCAAAGCACCACTTTTAAATATGCCACCAGCGAAGACATGGGCAAGCTCTTTGACCTGGAGGCAAGCGGCTATTTTTATTCCCGCCTGCAGAACCCCACCTGCGATACGGTAGCGGCAAAAATCTGCGCCTTAGAGGGCGGCACCGCCGCCATGCTGACCTCCTCCGGTCAGGCGGCTTCATTCTACAGTGTGTTTAACATTGCCGGCAACGGCGATCATGTGGTGGCCAGCTCCACCATCTACGGCGGCACCTACAATCTTTTTGCGGTGACCATGAAGCGGATGGGCATTGAATTCACCTTCGTTTCTCCCGATTGTACCGAGGAAGAGCTTAACGCTGCATTCCGCCCTGAGACCAAAGCTGTTTTCGGCGAGACCATTGCCAACCCCGCTTTGGTGGTATTGGATATTGAAAAGTTCGCCAACGCCGCCCATGCCCACGGGGTACCCCTGATTATCGATAATACCTTTGCTACCCCCATCAACTGCCGTCCCATCGAATGGGGCGCTGATATCGTGATCCACTCCACCACCAAGTATCTGGACGGTCACGGTGCGGCAGTAGGCGGTTGCATTGTGGATTCCGGTAAATTTGACTGGACCAAGTATCCCGATAAATTCCCCGGTCTGTGCACCCCCGACGACAGCTACCACGGAGTGACCTATACCGAGCGTTTTGGCTTGGAAGGGGCTTACATCACCAAAGCCACCGCTCAGCTGATGCGAGATCTGGGCTCCATTCAATCTCCTCAAAACGCCTTTATCTTGAATTTGGGCATTGAGAGTCTCCATGTGCGGATGCCCCGCCATTGCGAGAATGCCTTGAAGATCGCCGAATATTTAGAGAAGCATCCCAAAATCAGCTGGGTGCGCTATCCCGGTCTTAAAAATGACCCTGAGCACGCCAAAGCCGAGAAATATCTGGGCGGAAACGGCGGATGCGGCGTGATCAGCTTCGGCGTGAAGGGCGGCAAGGAAGCCGCAAGCCTCTTTATGCAGAAGTTGAATGTGGCCGCCATTGAGACCCATGTGGCTGATGCCCGCACCTGCTGCCTGCATCCTGCTACCGCCACCCACCGCCAGATGAACGAGCAAGAGCTGATTGCCTGCGGTATCTCCGGCGACTTGGTTGGATATTCCTGCGGTCTGGAACACGCCGATGATCTGATCGCCGACATTGAGCAGGCCCTTGAATTTGTAAAATAAACGACAGGAGGCATGACCCATGCCCATTAAAATTCCCGCCGGCTTACCTGCCGCCGACACTTTGCAAAAAGAAAACATCTTTGTGATGAATGAGACTCGGGCTCTTTCTCAGGATATGCGCCCTCTGCAGATCTTACTTTTGAACCTGATGCCCAAGAAGATTGAAACAGAGACGCAGCTTTCCCGCCTGTTGGGTAACACTCCTTTGCAGGTGGAGCTGGAACTGATTCACACCAAAACCCATGAATCTCAAAATGTTTCGGAAGAGCATCTGTTGGCCTTTTACAAGACCTTTGACGACATTAAGGATCGCAACTTCGACGGTCTGATCATCACCGGCGCACCGGTGGAGCATCTGCCCTTTGAAGAGGTGGACTATTGGGAAGAGCTTTGTACCATTATGGAATGGAGCAAAACCCATGTGCACAGCACCTTCCACATCTGCTGGGGTGCACAAGCCGGTCTTTACTATCATTTCGGCATCGGCAAACAGCCTCTGCCGGAAAAAATGTTTGGCATCTTCCCTCATAAGCTGGATCATAAAAAATCCATTTTGTTCCGTGGCTTTGATGATACCTTCATGGTTCCTCATTCCCGCCATACCACTGTGCGGCGAGAGGATATTGAGGCGGTGCCCGAACTGAAGATCTTGGCCTCCTCTAAGGAAGCAGGCGTTTACGCCGTTTCCACCAAGCGAGGCAAGCAGATCTTTATTACCGGCCATTCGGAATATGATGCCATGACCCTCAATAATGAATATCAGCGGGATCTTTCCCAAGGGAAGCCCATTTCCATTCCCAAAAACTACTTTCCCAACGACGATCCCAAGAAAAAGCCGAATGTTACCTGGCGCTCCTGCGCCAACCTGCTGTACAGCAACTGGCTCAACTATTTTGTATATCAGACCACTCCCTATGATCTGACTAAACTCAACAAAGGAGAAAAGAAAAAATGACAAACCGAATGGGTGTTTTTTTATTGATCATCGCCATGATGATCACCATGCTGACCGGCTGTGCCTCTCAAGAAGAGGATTTTGATGTGGGCGGAGACATCGATATCAACAATACCGATAAAGACGATTCTTCCTCCAAGCCCAACGAGAAGGACGAGACTCCCTCAGACTCCGATCCCAAGGATCCTTCCAAGCCCGATGAGAAAGACGAAACTCCCTCGGACTCCGATCCTGACAAAAAGCCTTCCGACGATGAGCCGGACGATAAAACACCCAACAATAATAAAGAGGAAGCAAACAAGCCCACTCCCGATGGCGGACAAGAAAACCCCTCCACCGGCACGGTGATTGCCACCCTGACCAAGCTGCAAACGGCCGGCAAGGCTTTTGATGTGGCGGCAGGTGAGACCGTTTGGTTTGGCCCCATGCCTATCACCGCCGAAGAGGTTGCCACCTTTGGAGGCAGCGGAGTGAACAAGAGCGCTGTGACCGAGGTTTATAAATTCGGCGGCGGCTATCGTCTTTATTCCTATAAGGCTACTTCGGCCGGTTCCATGACGGTAAAAGCCCCCGATGGCTATGCCGAGAAGTTCTTGATCTCCAAGGGTCAGGAAATGACCGAGACCGAATATTATTATCATTTTGATCAAAAGAACGGCGTTAACCTCTACGACGGCGCTTTGGACAGCACCGGCAAAACCATTGATTGGGCCGGCAAAGAGAAGACCTCCTCTGCACAGCATCTTTCTCATGCCATTGTTGTGAATAAGGGAGACACCTTGACCTTTGGTCCCGCTTCTTCGGCACAGGTAGTGCAAGCCTTTGGTTATGATGCCAAGGGCAAAGCCACCACCCTTATCAACGGCGGCATTCTCAAAGAAGAAGGCACCTTTGAAAAGGGATTGAAGATCTATACCTATACGGTACCCGAAGGGGTTTCCTCCATTCGACTGGTGGTCGATAATGAACTGAAAACCAAATTCGCCGCCACCAAGAATAAAGCCTTCAACACCGCAGAATATGAAACTCTGACCGGCGAAAAAGGCAGCAGCTTGATCGATCCCCTTAAGAAAAAGACCGCCCTCTTTGTGGGCGACTCCATCTGCGAGGGCTGGAAAAACGGCATCACCGGCATTCCCCGCTTCCCCGATGCTTATTCCGGTCTTATTGCGAAAGAAACCGGCATTGAAGCCACCAATGCAGGAGTAGGCAGTTCCACTATTTCCAATGAAAAGCCTGTTTACAAGCAATTCGAAACCTTAAAGAATAATGACTACGACTATGTGGTGATCCAGGGCGGCATCAATGATATGTCTCATAATAGAAAGGTGGGCAGCATGTCGGATTCCTATGATATCGATGAGTTCGAAATTTCCACCTATGCCGGCGGTTTGGAGTATACCATTTATAAGGCCATCGAGTATTATGGCGACACTGCCGCCATTGCCTATATCTTCACCCCCGCCTTCCCCAACCATCCCAGCGGAAACTATGGCAATCTTCCCCAATATTTAGAGGTTGCCAAAGAGATCTGTGAAAAATGGGGCATTCTTTTCTTTGACATGAACGAAATTGATGAACTGATACAGCGGATGGATGTGAATAATAAAACCTATACCGGCGACTTTATTCACATGAACGGCGAGGGCTATAAAATGGTTGTGCCCTACATCATTGAAATGATGCGGAGCCTCACTCCCTGCAAGCCCGCCACCTATGAAAAGGTACAGCCTCAATGATGAAGCGATTTTTTGCATTGCTCTGCGCCCTTCTTTTGGTGCTGACCATGACGGCCTGCCAAGACAACACCGAGGATTTTGAAGTCGGCGCCGATCTTGACACCGAAGTGGAAACCCAAGAAGACGAAAAAAAGCCTGCAAAACCGGAGCAGCAAAAGCCTTCCGAAGAAGAAAAAGAAGAAAAGCCCTCTTCGCCGCAAACGCCCGAAGAGAAGCCCTCCACCCCGGATACTCCCGATGAGGAGCAGGAACAAGAACAAGAGCAGGAACAGCAAAAGCCTACTCCAGATGAGCCTGAACCTACTCCCAATGAAGAGCCTAAGCTGCAAAATCTTTTCAATAAAGAAAAGGCCACTGCCGATACGGCAGTCTCCATCTTTGGAAAAAGCGGGTATCAAAAGGGTGTTTGTCTTTCCGAAGCCATTTCGGTAAAAGAAGGAGAGACCATCACCTATGGACCTGCCTCGGCGGCAGAGCGAGTACACGGCTTTGCCTTCAGCAGCGGAAAAGCCACGGAGGCCATCAATGCCACCATTTCCAAAGAAGAGGCTTCTTATGAAAGTGGTATGCGGATTTATTCCTATACCGTTCCAAAGGGTGTCACCTATTTACAGTTCAATGTTTCCGAAAAAGTAAAGGATGCTTTTATGCTCACCAAGAATCAGACCTTCACCACGGCGGATGCTGAAACCAACTTAGATCCCCTGACCGGGAAGACGGCCCTTTTTGTGGGCGATTCCATCTGCTACGGTTCTCGGGATACCGCAAATAAAAGCGCTTGGGCAGGTCGCATCGCTGAGGCCACCGGCCTCATTGCCACCAACAACGGCAAAAGCGGCACCTCCCTTTCGGATGCTCGTAAAGACCGCCATGGCTTGATCCACGATCAACTGCTCAAAAGCAAGGATCAGGATTTTGATTATGTGGTGCTGCACGGCGGCGTCAACGACGCTTGGGACAGTATGCCTGCAGGAACGGTTTCCAAAGGCTTTACCGCCAATTCCTTTGACACCACCACCTTTGCCGGTGGATTGGAGCGGCTGATCTATACCGCCATTACCACTTATGGGGATACGGCCGCCATCGGCTATCTCATTAATTTCAAGGCGCCCAAATGCCAAAATGGAACCATTTCCGATATGAGCGCCTATGTGAAGGTGGCCAAAGAGATCTGCGAAAAATGGGGCATTTCCTATTTTGATATGTATAACCATGAGCAACTCACCAAGGAGCTGATGTACCACACCAATGTGCATACCACCGATTTTATTCACCCCAATCCGGAAGGGTACGACATCTTGGCCCCTTATATTGCCGATTATATGCGAACCATCACCCCCTGCAAACAGGAGATTTTGGACAAAATCATTTAAAGAAAGCCCTTTAAAGGGCTTTCTTTTTTTGTCATTCTATGATATGATAGGATGGAAAAAGGAGGAGATTTCCCCATGAAAAAACGCTTTTTATTATTTTGCATGGTTTTTGCTTTACTGATCACCATGCTTGCTTCCTGCAAGACCACCGATGAGGACTTCGAGGTCGGCGGTGATACCGGCTTTACCAGCAATGATAAAGATAATGAAACGGAGGAGAAGAACCCGTCGTCGGATTCCGAAAATAAAAAGCCATCCGAGGATTCTCAAAGTCCTTCTCAAAAGGAAGAGAACAAGGAGGATCCAAAAGGGGATTCTTCTGATCCTTCCGATGATCCCAAGGAAGATGCAACCCCTGATCAATCGGATCCCGATCAGCCAGGCTCGCCCGAGGATTCCGATCCCAAGGATCCCGATCCCACCTTCGCCAATTTGACCCAACTGCAAAAGGCGGGCGAACCCTTTGAGGTAGCGGCAGGCGAGACTGTTTGGTTTGGTCCCACCCCCATTACCGCCAAAGAGGTCTTGACCTTCAACGGCAAGAGTATTCAAAAAGAAGACACCAAAGAAGCCTTTAAGCTGGGCGGCGGTTATCGCATTTTTTCTTATAAAGCCCCCTCTGCCGGCTCTATCGTGATTAAGGCCTCAGAAGGATATGAATCCCGCTTTTTAATTTCCAAGGAGCAAGAAATGAGCGACACGAAATATCATCTTCATTGGGATATGGCCGGCGGTGCCAATCTTTATGATCCCAATCTGGACAGTTCCGGCAAAACCATCAGCTGGAACGGGAAAGAAAGTAATTCCACCGATTATCACCTTTCTCATGCCATCCGCATGACCAAGGGAGAAACCTTGACCTTTGGGCCCTGCAATCCCGCTCAGGTGGTTTTGGCTTATGGCTACAATGCTAACCAAAAGCCCACCACCCTCATCAATGCCAATAATCTCAAACCGCACGCCACCTTTGCCAAGGGCATGAGCATCTTTACCTATACCGCCACCGAAGAGGTGGCTTGGGTGCGTCTTTTGGTGCCCAAGGCCATAAAAGAAGATTTTTGTGCGATGAAAAATCAGACCTTCGACGGAGCTATGATCCAGCTGAATCCTCAGACTTATCAGGATCCCTTAAAGGATGCTACCGGCCTTTTTGCCGGCGATTCCATTAACCATGGCATGTCCAGCCGAGATGAAATGGCCGGCACCTTTAAGGGCGGCACCGGTGGTTGGGCGGCCCGTGTGGAGCGGGATACCGGCTTGATCGCCACCAATGTAGGAAAAAGCGGCTATCATTTCACCAATGTGAAATCCAACTACGGTCCCATCAACGATCTTTTGCAGGCCAATGCCTCCAAGGATTTCGATTATGTGGTGCTCCAAGGCGGTTATAATGACGCTTGCAAAAAAGTCCCCTTGGGTGTAATAAGCGATTCCTATGATTTGGCCGATTTTGACACCTCCACCTTTGCCGGCGGCATGGAGCGCACCATTTACAATACCATTAAGTATCATGGGGATACTGCCGCCATCGGCTTTATCGTCACCTTCAAGATCCCCAAGGATCATGGCATCGAAAAAGAATATTATGATCTGGCCAAAGAGATCTGCAAGAAATGGGGCATCGATTTCTTGGATCTTTATAACCATGAAAAGCTCAATGCCGACCTGAAATACGATACCAAAGAGCACACCAACGATTTTGTGCATCCCGATGCCAGCGGCTATGAGCTGATCACTCCTTATGTTATTGACTTTATGCGTACCCTCACCCCCTGCAATCAAGAGGTACTGAAGGCCGTTTTAGGATAAACAACAATTCGAACCTTAAAAGAAAGAAGATAAACCCATGAAAGACTACTTAAGGGGATTAAAAGACGGTCTGCCGGTGGGACTGGGCTATTTTTCCGTCTCCATCGCCTTTGGCGTCACCGCCGTACAAAACGGACTCCCCATTTTGGCGGCCGTTGCCATCTCTCTGACCAATCTGACCTCTGCCGGACAGTTGGCCGGCCTTTCGGTCATTGCGGCGGCAGGAAGCCTTGTAGAAATGGCCATGACCCAGTTGGTCATTAATCTGCGCTATGCGCTGATGTCGGTTTCCCTCTCCCAAAAAATGGATCCTTCGGTAAAACTGGGGCAACGGTTTTTAATTGCCTTTGGCAATACCGATGAGATCTTTGCCATTGCCTCCGGCCAAAAGAATACCATTACCGCCCCTTATTTTTATGGACTGATGACCCTGCCCATCCTTTGCTGGTCGGGCGGCACTTTGGTGGGAGCGGCGGCAGGAAAAATCCTGCCTGCTATGATCCTCTCAGCCTTGGGTGTTGCCATCTACGGCATGTTTATCGCCGTAGTGCTGCCTAAAGCCAAGCAAAGCCTCAGTGTTGCCTTGGTAGCCCTTTGCGCCGTGGCATTAAGTTGCTGCTTTACGTGGGTGCCCGGGCTAAACTCAGTATCCGATGGCTTTACCATTATCCTCTGCGCTGTGATCTCGGCAGGCCTTGGCGCTTTATTGGCACCGGTAAAGGAGGGAGACGCATGAAAATCGCCCTCTATATCCTGGTGATGGCGGGCACCACCTATCTGGTGCGGATGCTCCCTTTGGTCATCTTCAAAAAGAAGATCGAGAATCCCTTTATCCGCTCCTTTTTATACTATATTCCCTATGCGGTATTATCCGCCATGACCTTTCCCGCTATTTTAAGCGCTACCTCCTCCCCCCTCTCTGCGGCGGTTGGATTAGGGGTGGCGCTGGTCACCTCCTTTTTCGAGTTGGGACTGCTGCCGGTGGCACTTCTTTCTTGCGGCGGCGTTTTTATTGCCGAATGGGTCTTGACAAATCTCCACTTATTTTAATAAACTATAATTAAGAAAAGAATTAGGAGGTAATGAACGATGCCTTTTTGCAGACATTGTGGAAAAGAAATTCTTGAATCTGATCGTTTTTGCCCTGCTTGCGGTAAAAATACTGCTGCCGCTCCTGCTTCGGAGCCCAAGGCCAATCCCTTCGCCGACACCCCTGAAATCGAAGTAGATGCCAAGGATGCTGCTGATAATAAATGGGTGGCTTTGCTGGGCTATTTCGGGATTCTCTTCTTGATCCCCCTGCTGGCCTCTCCCGACTCCAAGTTTGCACGCTTCCATGCCAATCAAGGCTTGGTGCTGTTTTTGGCTTGTATTGTGATGGAGATTGCCTCCGGCATTGTGGGTTGGATCCCTGTGTTGGGTTGGCTGGCAGCACTGGCCATTAATGTGGCCCTGATTGCTTTGGCCATCATGGGCATGGTGAATGCCTACAACGGGAAGGCAAAGGAACTGCCCATCATCGGCAAGTTCCAGCTGATTAAGTAAAGGAAAAACCGTGGCGATTGCCACGGTTTTTTAATTGAGCACCCAAACACCGATATTGAGATAGGAAGCAAAAAGCAGCCATACAATATAAGGAATCATCAAATAGCCTGCCACCGGCTTTATGCGGGAAAAGGCCACGGTGGTCCAGATGACCATCAGGGTCAAGAGCAGAATCACCGCCACCGAAAGTCCCAGCATCTGAAAGCGGAAAAAGATAATACTCCAAGAAAAATTCAAGGTCAACTGCACCGCATACAGGGTCAGGGCATTTTTCCCTTGAGGCGTATCCCCAGCCGCCGCCCAGATTAATCCCGATGCGGCCCCCATCATGGCATAAAGAATGGTCCACGCCACCGGAAAGACCCAGCCGGGCGGTGCCAAGGGCGGCTGTTCCAGCTCGGTATAGAGATTGCCGAATCCACCGGAAAGAAAGGCCGATAAAGCCCCCACTGCCTCTGCAATCAAAATTCCCACCACAATGGGGATCCATAATTTCTTCTTTTGCATCTTCCAGACCTCCTTTTATCTTAGTCTATGATCAAAAAATAAATTTATGTAAAAAGAGCATCGCAAAGGAGACACTTCGTAAAGAAGCAGTCTCCGTTTTTCTATGCAAAAAGAAAATGATACTTTGAAATTTACCTATCTCAAAATAAGAATGAAAGACGATATTGTGAGACAGGTCTCACAGCGATATTTTTGCCTTGCGGCAAAAGCGATATAAAAGCCTTTGGCTTTTGCGATATTATATTCGTGCTTTTTCGCATGGCGAAAGCCGTATATCGAGTGGCTTGCCACATATCGCATCAAAGATATATCGCTCGTGCGAAGCATGAATATAACTGTGGCACCTCCTTACGGAAGGTGCCACAAAGGCGATGCTCTTTTCCGTCTTATTGATCAAAGGCGGGGTTGATGCGGTAGTAGTTTTTGCTGTCCAGATGCCGGCGCAACTGCCCCATGGCTTCGCCAAAGCGCTGGAAGTGCACAATCTCTCGCTGGCGGAGGAACTTAATGGGGTCCCGCACATCGGGATCCTGAATCAGCCGCAGAATATTATCATAGGTGGTGCGTGCCTTTTGCTCAGCACCCATATCCTCAAAAAGGTCGGTCAGAGGATCGCCCTTCGATTGGAAGGTGGTGGCGCTCCAAGGCTCGCCGCTGGCGGCCTGAGGCCAAATTCCCGCTGTATGATCCACATAATAATCTGCAAAGCCCTGCTTTTGAATCTCATCGGCAGAAAGACCCTTCAAAAGCTGACGAACGATGGTGGAAACAATTTCCATATGGGCAAGTTCTTCGGTTCCGATATCGGTAAGGGTAGCGGCCACTTCGGGAAGGGGCATCGCATACCGTTGAGACAGGTAGCGCTGAGAAGCACCCAGCTCTCCATCGGGACCACCGAATTGCGTGAGGATCACCTTTGCCAAGCGAGCGTCGGGCTTTTTAATATCTACCGGGTATTGCAAGCGTTTTTGATAAACCCACATTCCTTACATGCCTCCTTCCCACGGCCAAGGGCTCTTGGCCCACTGCCAGCTTCCGCCCATGGCGGCACCTTCTACGGTAATGGGGCCGTATTTTTCTTCATAATGGGCCACTGCCTGACGGTACAAATTCATTTTTTTCTGATAATACTCCAAGGCTCCACGATCATGGGGATGGGTATCTAAAAACAGGCGGGCTTCATCGGCGGCAAAGCCGTTGGTATAGACCGCTTCCATCATTTTTCTTTGCTCAGTCATGGCGGTGCCCTCCTTCAAAGGGCAGATCCAACTGCCGAAAAATAGTGCCTTTGGGGAAGCCCTCAGCGGCGTCATACAGTTCTTGCCAGATTTGGTTGGGAACGTATGCCATGGCCAGCACTTGAGGCTCCTTCGGGGCAGGCACCGGTTTATTTCTTACGGGATTCGGGTCGCTCCATTGGGCCTGAAAGCGCATGGGAGGCGACAGAAGATCCCGCAGATCAAAATCGTCCATTTCAAAATCTCCTTTCATTGGCGGGGGTCAACCCGCTCATTTCCATGCTACGGTTTTTCTTTCAAAAAGGTGCCAAATTATCTGTTTACATTCCTTTTTGAATGTGGTATACTTAAATGAACGATAAAAATCCCAAAAGGAGGAATAGATATGGCAGCAGCAAAAAAAGAAAAACTGCCCTTCCAAATGTATAAGGGTTATCCCTTAGTACGCAGCGGCAACGCAATTTATTACGGCGATCCCAAGGATCCTTATGTGATCTTTATTACCATTCTTGCCACCGACGGCACGGAGAATGACCTGCCCACTAAGGTATCGGTGGAGCTTTTGGCCACCGATGAGAGCATCTCCATCTTTGAGCGCTCCCAAAAAAAGAGTGAAAAGAACAGCCTTTATGAGGCACTGGACATTGGCCAGATCTGGCTGCAAAGAGCTCTGAAAAAATAAGGAGAAACCACTATGAAGCATTACCTGCTTCCCAAAGACGGACAATTCTATAAAGCCAACCTCCATTCCCATTGCACCGAATCCGACGGTAAGCTCACTGCCGAGGAAGCCAAAGCCGCATACAAGGCAAAGGGCTATCAGATCTATGCCTATGCGGATCATCGCAAGCTGATCCCTCACCCTGAGCTAAAGGATGAGAGCTTCCTGCCTATCACCGCTTTGGAATTCGATGTGAAGGATCTGCGAGATCCCGATCGAGTGGATCCTCCCACCTATCATCTGAACTTTTTCAGCAAAGAGGAGCTTCGCACGGAGTTTGTGCCCTATGATTGGGAACTGCTGAAAACCACCTATGATGTGGAGAAGATCAACGATGTGATCCTGCGAGCCAAAGAAGCAGGCTTTTTGGGGCAGTATAACCATCCCCGCTGGTCTTGCCAGGATGTGCGGGACTTTGGAGGACTGGAAGGTCTTTGGGGCTTTGAGGTCATCAACGGCGGCTGCCACTCCACCAAGATGGATGGCTGGGGGGATATTGAATTCCACCAAATGTGCTGTATGGGTAAGTTCCTCTGCCCCACCGGCGGTGATGATAACCACAACCGCCAACCCTTAGACTCTCCTTACAGTGACAGTTTCATCGGCTGGACCATGATCAAGGCCCCTGCTCTCACTTATGAGGCGGTGCTGAACGCCATGGAGCAGGGAGATCTTTACGCCACCACCGGTCCTGAGATTAAAGATCTTTATATTGAGGATGGCAAGGTGCATATTGAGACTTCCCCTGCCAAGGTAATCCTTCTGCGCACCGAATATCGCCCGCACTTAAGCGAACGTGCCTTCGGGGATGATTTGACCCATGCGGTTTTTGATCTTTCCAAGTTTAAACGGCAACCGAAATTCATTCGCTTTGAGGTTTGGGATTCTCATAACGAGAAGGCTATGACCAGAGCCTATTTGCCCGAAGAATTTACCGAATAAAAAATGCTGAAAGGCTTTTGCCTTTCAGCATTTTCATCTTATAAGTGCTCCAGCAAGGTTTGATACACAAAATCCACCGCCGCCTGACGGACGCCTTTTCGGTCCAGTCCCTCAAAATGGCAGGTAGCGGAAAAGAGCTCCTCCTCCACCAAAAAGCCAAAGCAAACGGTGCCTACCGGCTTCTCGGGAGTGCCTCCGCCGGGGCCTGCAATGCCGGAGATGCCCACCGAAACCTGCGCTCCGGTGCGCTCTGCGGCGCCGACCGCCATTTGAATGGCCACCGGCTCGCTGACCACTCCATGCTCTGCAATGGTATCCCCCCACACATCCAACAGTTCCATTTTCAGCACATTGGCGTAGGTTACAAAAGAACCGTCAAATACCTTGGAGGCATCGGGAACATCCACCAAGGCTGCGGCGGCCATGCCGCCGGTGCAGGATTCGGCAAAGGTGATCCGAAGATCCTTTTCCATCAGCGCCTTTACAACAGATTCTTGACTTGTCATTCTGCACGCTCCGGAACATCGATGGTCGCCCAAAGGGGGTTATGGTCGCTTAAGGTGCCATGATGGGTTTGCGCCTCTTCGGCCACCACCATATTGGGGGTAATCAGAATATTATCAATGGGACGAATGGGATTATTGGTGCTGAAGGTATTCAGGGTTTGGCGGCCGGCACCACCGTTCAGAGCCAGAATTTCCGGTTCCGCAATCTCTGCCACGATATCGGCATAAAGGTTAAAATCACCGACTGCTATCGCATATTCATCCTGCTGCATCCGAGCACACAGCTCTTTGACCTCTTCCGTGGCTTCTCCGTTTTTTTGGAGAGTCAAATGAGTATTATAGAAATACACGGTTTTTCCGTCCACCTCTACTCCTACCCGCATATAACTGCGGTTATGGTCGGTGGGGGCTTTGACCTGATAAGAGACCGTTTCTGCCGAAACAATGGGATACTTGCTCAAAATGGCATTGCCGTATTCCCCGCCCTGATGGTCAATATTTTTACCAAAAGCAAAGTAAGGGAAACCGGCCAGCTTAGCGCATTCTGCGGCTTGGCGAACCTGACCGCTGCGGGTACAACCGTCATCCACTTCCTGCAGACCCACCAAATCGGCGCCCTTTTCTTTCAATAAGGCCGCCACCTCCGGCAACTGACGGCTATCGTGCATAAAATGCTTAACATTAAACGAAATGATCTTCATATTTTTCTCCTTATTATGCAGGGATCTTGATCCAAGTGTAAATGGGGTTATGGTCGCTGATTTTGGGATTCTTATCGGTTTCACAGCCAACACCGGTCTGATGATTCCAATAATATTCCAAGTTGCGGGAAACCATGATATTATCGATGTTGGAGGTGGGGTTGGCGGAATTGAAGGTATAAATAAAGGTTTCAAAATCCAAGCCGCCGTTGAGCACC
The DNA here is from genome assembly GCA_045539335.1 of Eubacteriales bacterium. Classification (GTDB taxonomy): domain Bacteria; phylum Bacillota; class Clostridia; order Oscillospirales; family QAKW01; genus QAKW01. The sequence goes on along the minus strand of JAZQFD010000007.1, from coordinate 10,539 downwards.
ATAAACTTTTTGGTATCCAAGAATTTATTCATATGCTGAGCCTGCAGGTTAAAATCCCCCATCAACACCGCATATTCATCTTTTTCGGCGGCGGTGAACATTTGGGTTACCTCTGCACCGATCAGGCGGTGATCCGGAGTGCCGTCCAAGGTGCCGTGCATATTATAAACGCAAAGCGTCTTTCCGTCTACATTCAATTCATAACGGCTATAAGAACGGTTATGATCATCAGGCGCAACTGCATTAAAATTCACAACCTCAGCGTTTTTAATGGGGAATTTGCTAACCATGGCGTTGCCATATTCCCCGCCGCCATCGATATCGATATTTTTGCCGAAATGGAAATACGGATATCCGCACCGCTCGGCAATGACCTTTACCTGATCCAATCTGCCGCTACGGCTATGGCCATTATCCACCTCTTGGAAGCACACAATGTCGGGATTGGTATTCTTTAAGTAGTCCACCAATGGATCCATATTCTGACTTTGAGAGCCTAAGTGCTTGATATTATAAGACATGACCTTAATATACCCATTGGTATAGTCGATTCCTTCAGCGGGAAGGGGAAATCCATCGTGGTCCTTGGGGCCCTCTTCCACCGGCTTGTCCTCTTTAGGTTCTTCCTCCTTAGGAGCCTCTTCTTTGGGATCTTCCTCCTTCGGTTCTTCCTTAGGATCCTCTTCCTTGGGCTCTTCTTCCTTGGGTTCTTCCTCTTTAGGGTCCTCTTCCTTGGGATCCTCTTCTTTGGAATCCTCTTCTTTGGGGTCTTCTTCCTTGGGATCCTCGGCAGGATCTTCTTCCTTAGAAGGAGAATCCGATTCCTCTTTTTCATCCTTGGAAATCACAGAATCCGAAACTCCGAAATCTTCCTCCTCCACCTTGCCGCAGCCTGCCAAAGCAGTCAGCATCAAAGCGAAGATCATCAGGCACAATAATAAGCGTCTTTTCATAGCAATTCCTCACTATTTGTTGATGAAACCATTATAAGAAATAAAATAAGGATTGTCAATCATTACAAACTATGTTAAGATGAAAAAAACATCCAAAGGAGACCAACTATGAACATCGCCGTGATCACCGGTGCCAGCAGTGGTATGGGCAGAGAATTTGCCCGTCAGTTGACCCAAAAAGAGACTTTTGATGAGGTGTGGATCATTGCCCGCCGAAAAGAGCGCTTGGAGGAACTTGCCAAGGCGCTTCCCTGCCCCGCCCGCATTCTTTCCATGGACCTGACCCAAAAAGAAAGTCTTACCGCCTATGAGGAACTGCTGAAAAAGGAACAGCCCACCGTCTCCATTCTCATTAATTGCAGCGGCTTTGGAAAGTTCGGGCGGTATGATCAAATTCCCCTGCAGGATTGCCTGGATATGATCGATCTCAACTGCAAGGCGCTGGTAGCGGTTACCCAGTTGACTCTTCCCTATTTGGGCAAGGGCAGCCGCATTTTGCAGGTGGATTCCCTCTCCGCCTTTCAGCCGGTGCCCTATCTCAATGTGTACGCCGCCACCAAGGGCTTTGTGCTTCGCTATTCTCAAGCTTTGGGTGCAGAACTGAAGGAACGAGGCATTCAAGTGATGGCCTTTTGCCCCGGCTGGGTCAAAACGGAATTCTTCGACCACGCCGAAGCCACCAGCGACACTGCCGTTACCTACTTTAATAAAACCTTCACCGCTGAAGAGGCGGTACGAGCAGGACTTAAAGATCTTGCCAAGGGCAAGACCGTCAGCGTGCCCTCCTGGCAGAATAAGTTGCAGACCCTTTTGGTGAAATTTGCCCCCACCCGCTTTGTGATGTGGGTATGGCTCAAGCAACAAAAGCATTAAAAAAGCCCTGAGGCATATGAGTCGTACTCTTGAGGACAGTAAAATAAATTATCCGCCCGAGAAATTGGGCGGATTTTTCTTTGTGTTGAACCTTGAGAAGAAAAATGGTATAATCCCAGTAATAGGTTGCTGTTAGCATATGAAAACAAGGGGTGTCTTAACAGTCCATTGACAGTTATCTATTGTTTCCGTAGAATGTAGGCGGAGGTGAATCTATATGACCGATAAAAAAACATTCGGTTCATTCATAAAAATAAAACGAATCGAGAAAAACTATTCACAAAAAGATTTGGCGGAAATGCTGTTTGTTACCGAGGGCGCAGTAAGTAAATGGGAGCGAGGCGCGTCCTATCCAGACATTACTTTAATTGCTGATATTTGCCGTGTCCTTGATATAAGCGAACATGAATTTATTACCGCCTCAACTGATACAGATTCAAGGAAAATTAAGTACGAAGCACGTAAGTTCCGTGTGATTCGCGACACATGGTTTTGGGTTCCGACAATATCATATGCAGTCGCACTCTTAACTTGTTTTATTTGCAATCTTGCCGTAGACCACACATTGTCTTGGTTCTTCATTGTATTAACCGCGCTGCTTTGTGCCTACTCGTTTATCCCAACATTTACATCCTTTTTTAAGTCCAAAAAACTACTTGTTTTTACAGCAACAAGCTTTATTTCGATTTGTCTGCTTTTATATACCTGTGCCGCATATACAAATACTTTGTTTTGGTTTCCAACAGCATGCATCGGAATTTTAATGGGATATACATTATTGTTTCTTCCTGTGCTGTTATCTAAGTCAAGAATCAAAAATATTAGATTCATGATTTCATTTGTGCTGACATTCTTTTTTACAATTGCACTGTTACAAACCATTTATGTATTGCAACCGTTTATGCTCACCTCTGCAATAAAGATAACCTGCTATGGATTTATCCCCGTCTTCCTCTGCTGTGTTATATGTATGCTTCCTTTTGATTCATATATCAAGGCAGGATTCTGCACATTGCTCAGTACTGTGGCATATTATTTTTCAGGCCATATCGTGAACTACTTGTTTAACTTATCAGAAAATTATTATGAAATTGATTTTTATAACTGGACGCAACACACTGGCGGAAATGTTCTCTTTATCATTTTATTATCATTTTTATTTGTGAGTGCTGTCCTTATTAGCATTGGTGTTTGCAGAGTTTGTAGAAATAAGAAACGATAAGCCACTCTAACGGAAAAGTATGGTATAATTAAAAGCTGTGTAGAAATTTTCTACACAGCTTTTTTACTGTCCTTAAGAGTACAACCCTTAACCTCAGGGCTTTTTAATTCAGTCAATTTTAAAGATTCGTTTGATTTCGGGGTGAATGACTTCCGGCGGATTCTCCAAAATAGCAGGGTTCTTAAAATACCCTTGCATTTTATGGAAGGCCATGGCAAAATAACTGCCGCTGGCAATGCGCTCATCCATCACAATGCCCAAAGGCATATGCTTAGCCAGTACCACCTGACCGTCCTTCATCTTAGGAAGCTCCTTTGTGTTGCCCATGGCAACGCCCACCGAGGTGGTGCCGAATTCATACACATGATGGTAAATGGCGCCGGTACGGATGCTGGCCAGATCAGTGATCAGCAAAGAAGCATGAAAGGGGCTGACATCGATAATGGCCTTGGGCAACAATCCATGGCGATCCATCCATTTAAATACCTTCACGCCAAAACGCAAAAGACCGGGAATGGAAAGCAAGATCTTAATGATTTTTTCGGTACCGTTGTCGGGCTCCTCTTGGCGATTGTTATCGATATACTCGCTAAGCTTTCTTTGAACATCAAACACCGTGTCGGTGGGTTGGAAATAGATCTTGCTCATGGTGCCGCCGTTTTTCATGGAGCCTTTGAGCACCACCATGCTGACCGCCAGTTCATTGCGGGCAAAAATCTTACTGTTGATCACAAAGCGATTGAGTTCCGGAAATTCAGCGATTACCCGAATATAGGCCGCCAAAAATACGGCCAGACGGGAAATCTTCTGCCCTTCATCTCTTTTTTGATGAACATATTGAAGCATGGGATCCAGGGGGATATCCAGAGAGATCATATTCATGGAATCTACTCGCTTATCCATAATATGAGCCGCCACCAGATACATGGGTTCAACGTCTTTTAAGGGGACACGAATGCCGTCCTTTCTACTCATAAAAAATCCTCCATTAATGCAAATACACTCTTATTTTACACGAAAATGCGCCCTGATGCAACATTTTTCGACATTTTTAATGGATCTTTAAAGAAAAGGGGCAGGGTTTTACTTGATTTTTTCAGGGGTTGCTGATAGAATATTTTATAATTCTGTACATATAAAAAGGGATAAAATGGAACAATTAAGAAAAAATATGTTGCCGATTATTGCGGCATTTATATGGGGCTCGGCCTTTGTGGCCCAAAGTGCGGGGGCCGATTATCTGCCGCCTTTTTCTTTTAATGCGGTACGGTCGGTGATCGCCGTTGCCACTCTTTTGGTGGTGATCTTTCTTTTTTCCAGAGTGCGTAAAACCTCTTTTCTGCCTCCTAAAGAGGAGCGAAAAGATTTGATTTTGGGCGGCATCTGCTGCGGAACGGTTCTGACCATGGCCTCCGGTCTTCAACAGGCAGGTCTTGCCGATACCGATCCGGGAAAAGCTGGATTTATCACAGCGCTCTACATTGTATTGGTGCCCATTGCGGGAATATTCATGAAAAAGAAAGCGCCCTTTACCGTTTGGATCGCCGTGGCATTATCCACCGCAGGCCTTTATTTCCTCTGCATTAAAAAAGGCTCCTTTACCATCGCTTCCTCGGATTTGTTGGTGCTTCTTTGTGCCGTAGCCTTTACTGCTCATATTCTGGTGATCGATCATTTCACCCAAAAGGTGGATGGAATGCGCCTCTCCTGCATGCAATTTGCGGTGGTGGCGATACTCTCGGCAGTGGTCGCTCTTTTCTTTGAGACCCCCGATTGGTCTTATCTGCCTGCCTGCACCATTCCCCTGCTTTATACCGGCATGCTCTCCAGCGGCGTGGCATACACCCTGCAAATCATTGCCCAGCGAGGAGCCAACCCCACGGTGGTGACCATTCTTATGAGCTTGGAATCCCTCTTTGCCGTGTTGACCGAGGCGGCCATTAAAATGAGCCTGCCCAGCGGGCGAGAACTTTTAGGCTGTGGACTGATGCTGGCGGCGGTGATGCTGGCCCAACTACCCCCTATTGACAAACAACGGAAAAGGGTGTAAAATTACACTGAGATATCCCCCACTATAATCATTGTGAGGTGACTGCACATGACCCGTGAATCCTTTATCGCCCTTTGCAACCGCAAGGAAAAACTGGTGCGGAATGAATTGGGATACAGTCAAGAAAAAATGAGTTCCCTTTTGGGAATGTCCAAAAAAACCTTAGTTGAAATTGAAAAATGGCGTGCTTCTTTGGGCTGGCAAGGAGCGGTGACATTGGCCACCCTCTTTCAGAATACTCGGGAGATCACCCTTGCCTTTGGCAGTGATGTCCCTGCCCTTTTGCGAGCCATGACCGAGGATGCCGCATACCTTCCCTTAGTGGAATCCCCTTATTCCAAATGGGTAACGGTTTTGACGCTTGATGAAAAAACAGTGGAGCAAAACACCGCCAGCCAGCTTTACCGCCTGCGGATGAATGGCGAAACGGTAGCCTCCTCTTTTGAATTGGCTGAACTGAGAAAGAGGATGTCCCTATGAGTAAATTCACTTATCTTTTAAAACGGATCTTCGCCATGAATTTAGATGGGCTGAAGGCTCGGATCAAGCAGGTGCGAAAAGCCACCGGCAAATCCTCCTTTGCCATTCTTTTGGATATGGCTGTCTGCGCCCTTCGCTATGAAGCAGGGTATATCGACTATACCATCTTTGGCATGTATGATATGACCCCTGACCAACGCAAGGACATGTTGACCCGTGGAAAAAACACCAAATATGTGCAGGCACTTAACGATAAAGCCTATTGCCACTTTTTTAATAATAAGACCGAATTCTTAACCCTCTTTTCCGAAGAAGTGGGTCGAGAGTTTTTGGATCTCAATCATGCCACCTCCGATGATTTTCTGGAATTTGCCCATAAGCATCATGTGGTGATGGTGAAGCCGGAAGACGGACTTTGCGGCAAAAACATTGAAAAGCTGGACACCGATGAATATGATAGCTGCGTTACCCTGTATAACACTTTAAAGACCGGCGGTCAAACGCTGATTGAGCAGGTGTTGACCCAGCACCCCTCTGTGAATGCCCTTTATGACGGATCTATCAATACCGTCCGCTTGGTTTCCATGCTGGATAATGAGGGCGCGCCCCACCTTCTTTATGCCGCCATGCGCCTCGGCTCCGGCGGTGCGGTGGTAGACAATTTCAATTCCGGCGGCATGGTCATTCCGGTGGATTTGGAAACCGGAAAACTGGTGGGCGTGGCTGTTAATAAAAACAGTGAAGCCTTTGCCACCCATCCCGACAGCGGCATGAAATTCGACGGATACACCCTCCCCAACTGGAAGGAAGCCAAGGCCTTGATTGAAAAGGCGGCGGTAAAGGTGCCCGGCGTTCGCTTGGTGGGTTGGGATCTGGCACTGACCCCTGACGGGCCTGTGCTGGTGGAAGGCAACCACTATCCGGGCCATGATATTTATCAGTTGGTTGCTCAAAACCCCGAGAAAAAGGGAATGCTCCCCGTCTTTGACGCAGTGGTCCCTTATAATAGTTTGAAAAATCTTATAAAGAAGAGGAAATAAAGATGCTGGACATTAAATTTATCAAAGAAAATCCCGAGGCAGTCAAGGAAAACATCCGCAAAAAGTTTAAGGATGCCAAACTGCCCTTAGTAGACGAAGCCATCGCTCTTTATGATGAGAAGCTGGCCTCCAATAAGCGTGCCGATGAGCTACGTGCCAACCGCAACCGCCTGAGCAAGCAGATCGGTATGCTGATGGGTCAAGGCAAGCGGGATGAGGCTGAGGAGATCAAAGCCCAGGTAGGTGCTCAGGCCAAGGAACTGGCAGAGCTGGAGCAAAAAGAAGCCCAACTGCAGGTTCAGCTCAATGAAGTGATGATGAAGATTCCCCAAATGGTGGATGATAGTGTGCCCATCGGTAAAAACGATGAGGAAAATGTAGAGGTAGAGCAGTTTGGTGCGCAGACTCAGGTGGATTTTGAGATCCCCTATCATACCGACATTATGGCTCACTTTGCCGGCATCGATAAAGAGGCCGCAGGCCGTGTGGCAGGAGAAGGCTTCTATTATTTGATGGGCGATATTGCCCGCCTGCACAGTGCTGTGCTTTCTTATGCCCGTGACTTTATGATCAATAAAGGCTTTACCTATTGCGTGCCTCCCTTTATGATCCGCAGTAAGGTGGTTACCGGCGTTATGAGCTTTGAGGAAATGGATGCCATGATGTATAAGATCGAAGGCGAAGACCTCTATCTCATCGGCACCAGCGAGCATTCCATGATCGGTAAGTTTATCGATACCATTACCCCCGAAACCGCTCTGCCCCTGACGCTGACCAGCTATTCTCCCTGCTTCCGCAAGGAAAAGGGCGCCCATGGCATTGAGGAGCGTGGCATCTACCGCATCCATCAGTTTGAAAAGCAGGAGATGATCGTCAACTGCAAGCCCGAGGAGAGCATGGATTGGTTCCATAAAATGTGGAGCTATTCGGTAGAGCTGTTCCGCTCCTTGGATATTCCCGTTCGCACCTTGGAGTGCTGTACCGGTGATCTGGCTGACCTGAAGGTGAAGTCCTATGATGTGGAAGCTTGGTCTCCCAAGCAGCAAAAATATTTCGAGGTTTGCTCTTGCTCCAATCTGGGCGATGCACAGGCTCGCCGCCTTGGCATCCGTGTGAAGGGTGAGGACGGCAAGAAATATCTGGCCCACACCCTCAACAACACCGTGGTGGCTCCTCCTCGTATGCTGATTGCTTTCTTGGAGAACAATCTGGAGTTCGACGGTGAGAAGTACACCATCCGTATCCCCGAGGCTTTGAGACCTTATATGGGCGGCCAGGAAAAGATTGTTGAAAGATAACGGCTGTCGAAAAAGGACCACACCGCAAATTAAAAAGGAAGGTTCCCGAATTTCTTCGGGAACCTTTTTGATTGCTTCCGGTCGAAATGACCGCTCGGCGTATCGCATACGCCTTCGGGATCATTGCAACCGGATCTGATCTCTTTTTGGACAGCCTTATTTTTGATCAGTTCTTCCAAGAATATAATCTACGGATGTTTTATAAAAATCCGCAAGTTTAAGCAACACTGGCGTTGGGATGTCATTTTCTCCTGTCTCATACTTGGAATATCCCGTTTGAGACATACCAAGCACTTCTGCAATTTGTTTTTGTGTCATATCTTTATCTTCTCGAAGATCACGAATTCTTTTATACACAATATCACCTCTAAAATATTATACAATAACCTAAAATAGGTTATTGACTTTTAACCTGAAACAGGTTAAAATGTTTGCGAGGTGATTATAATGAACAATATTCTTGCAGATTTATGGCATGGCGATATTGCTCCCATCGAAGAATTTGAAGTAAATAATTCAGAAATCAGCCATCTACTTCAACTAATGGCAAAAAATAGTGAAAACTTAGACAAAACGCTAAATGACAAACAAAAAAGCATCTTTGAAAAATATTGTAACTGTGTTGAAGAATACTTATCTTTAACAACTGAGAAGGCTTTTTGTGATGGCTTTAGTCTCGGCTGCAAAATTCTGATGACTGCTTTAAATACGAACACATAAAAAAGTCCCCTGCTGAGCAGGGGACTTTTTTTATGCCAAAATTCCAACATATCCGCAGATGATACCAAGTACGGCGGAGATGCAAATAATCAAAATGGGATGCTTCTTTTTAAAGGCCAGCACCATACCAATGGCGAAGATCACCACGGCGGCATAGAAGGCCATATCCGTAAAAAGGGTAAGCGACCAACCCTCGGGCGCTAAAGCGGCCTTGGCAATGGTCAGCACGGCGGCGGCAATCAAGCCGACGGCCGCAGGCTTTAAGCCCGACATGCAGCCCTTTACATAGCGGTTTTTCTTAAAGGCCTCATAAATGCGGGCAACAATCAAAATCACGATAAAGGAAGGCATCACCGTTCCCAAGGTGGAACAGAAGGAGCCGAAAATGCTTCCCCATACACCGAATTCGCCGCCCACCGTGGAGCCCACATAAGTGGCCATATTAATAGCGAAAGGACCGGGGGTGCTTTCACTGACCGCAATGAAATTGGTGAATTCATCCATGGCGATCCATTCATTGGCCATCACCTCTTCCTGAATCAAGGGCAACATGGCATAGCCGCCGCCAAAGGTGAAAAGACCGATCTTAAAGAAGGTAAGGAATAAGGTCAAAAAGATCATGCTTTATTCCTCCTCTCTGCCATCAGCGCCGCAATGAGTCCAAAAACGGCACAGCCGATCACCACAAAGATCACATTGATCTCCGTAAAAGCAGCCAACAGGAACGCCCCGCCCAAAACAATATAGGATACCGGATTCTTGGGGCATTTTTTATACATGGTCCAAAGAGCCTTAATCACCAGAGCCAGCACACCGGCCCGAATGCCGAAGAAGGCATACTGCACCGGCTGAAAATCCTGAAAAGCTTCCAAAATATAAGAAATTGCCAGAATCACCACAAAGGAGGGCAGCACCACCCCAAAGGTGGCAAAGGCCGCACCGAAAAATCCGGCGGCACGATAGCCCACAAAGGTAGCGGAATTAATGGCAATGGGGCCGGGGGTACTCTCGGCAATGGCCAAAATCTCTAAAATATCATCATCGGTAATCCAGCCCTTCTTTTCCACCGCTTCCTTTTGAATCAACGGCACCATAGCATAGCCGCCGCCAAAGGTAAAAGCGCCAATCTTAAAGAACGTCCAAAAGACCGATAGGCATTTTTTGAATGTTTCTTTCATGGTATCCTCCTATCTTTATAATAACGCTTAATAGTATATCCATTTTGGGAAGAAATGTCAATTTTAAATTGGATAAGGTGAACGCAGGTTCAAGCAGCAACTTAGAAAATAAAAAAGAAGTTCCCGAAAGAGAACTTCTTTTTTATGGTGCGAGTAGCGTTATAGTAATCAAGCGCCAACCCGCATAAATACTAGGCTTTACAATCAAGGCAAAGCCTTGTATATCATCAATTCTGCAAGGAATTGCATATCATCAAAACTTTAGTTTTGTATATCATCATTGCGAAAGTTTTTTGATACACGTTAAAGCGTGATGATATACAGTCCTGATGGACTGATGAGATATGGATGCATCACCATGCATCTCATACCACCTGCATCAATAAACGCGCACTTCATACACTCTGGCACAGGGATACCCATGCGTGCGAAGGATATGAATCTGAACTTCATCGGCATCAACCGCTTCAAAGTTAAGGATATTCTGTCTTTGATGATTATCCCGCACCTGAATGGTATGGACAATCTGACCATCTTTCAGCAAAAGCACATCATAATCCCGCACCAGACGCTCCGGGATGCCTTTGGGCTGTTTCCGCTGTCCTCTGTTCGACAGGCAGATACGCAGCGCCTGATTCAGATCCTGGTCGAACGTCAGTCTGACCTGCTGCGCCCTTTGGGCAGTCTCCCAGCGCAGCGTCAGCTGAGCCTGCTCCGTCTGGGCT
>JAZQFD010000006.1:0-4929 GCA_045539335.1 Eubacteriales bacterium | reverse complement strand
GGGCATCGGCGGCCAGAAAAGAGGGAGGGGAAGGAAGGAACCTCCTGCCCATCGACGGCCACGGGCGGCCATAAGGGAACGGATTCCAGAATGGGACGGATGAGGGAAGAAGGGCAAGAGGAAATTTCCACTGTGGGCGGCTTGCATCGGGGCGGCCAGTCCGAACCACATCAAGAAACATTTGCGGGAAAAATTTTTTCGTGATACGATAAACAAAACTGAATGTGCCTAAAATCTCGCATCAATCCCACCATAACGCCTGTGGGCTTTGATATCCGTTTGCAATCTGCCGCCGTGCGAGTGGTGGCGGGCTTCCAAGTCCATGCAAACTGCCTCCCTTTGATGGAGGCGGCGGGCTTGTGTAGTGTATTAACATCTTGGAGAAGGTTGATTGTCGTATACCAAAACCAAGAAGAAAAGTCCCACTACGAAAATATCTTTCAGCCCTTGCAAACACTGCCTCTTTCGGGAGGCGGTCGGACTTGTATGCAGATGTAACTTTTCACGGAAACATGATTCAACGTATACCAAAATCAAGAAGAACCAGACAAAGAAAAAGCCCTTCCGCATGGTGGAAACACATTCCCATGTGAAAGGGCTTTCTGGATAAGTGGAACACAAAGAAACGCTCCACTTGTTACATACCTCTTTCAAGGCCAAAGGGCAAAACCAAACAACTCAAAAACGCCCCAAAACAATTTCCCGAAACCCTAGTATTTATCGGGTCTTTCGTCAATGCGACAATAGAAAAACGCCCCTTTTCGCCGTACCATATTCAGAAGGAACCAAAAGCGGAAACAAACGAAAAAACCGCTCCACTTGCTGGAATCTACTCCCCCCAGAGTGAAAGGAAGAGGTTTTCCCGCAAGACCAGAGGCCAACCCCTTTTTTCACTGACACCAAATTTTTGACTTTTTGGGACGGTTTTCCCCGTCCTGCCTATAGTGTCCGATTCGGACACATCACACCCCGAAGAAATCACTGATAACCCGCTTGAATGGCTTATCCAGTGCCTCTAGTTCTTCGTCTGTTCCGTCCCCTATATCTTTCCACACTCTCAATTCCTTCAAGGCAAATCGTAGGAAGTCCCTTTCTTCCTCGTTGCAATATAGGGAGTAGTGACGGCGGGGGGAATCCCTATCAGCTTTTTTCCTCCCTGCTCCTTCCCTTCTCCCTCCCCATGTGCGGGGGGCTGTCCCCTTCCCTGTATCATCCACGGGAAGGGGCTTTTCTTTTGCCTCTTTTCGGGCGGCTCCCTTTGGCTCATTCCTTGGAGGCTCCACCTCTTCCGCTTCCAGAAACTTTCTTCCCTGCCTTTCCTGCTCCTGCTGTTCCCTTCTTTGGCGTTGCTTTTTCCGCTCCCGCTCCTTCTGTTTCCGTGTGCTCCTGTTCCTGCCCATCGTTGGCGGCCTCCTTCCTCCTGCTCAAAATCTTCCTTGCCAGTCCAGAAAATGGGGATTCCCCTTTGGCTATTTCCTCTAGGCTTTGCCTCCGTTCCTCTTGCCGCTTGGAATCCTCCACCATGAAAGCCCTTCGAGTGGCCTCCAAGTCCCATTTCTTCTTGTCCTTCCTCTCCCGCTCTTCTTCCTCCATAGCCCTTTTCACGGCCTCCCTTTGGCTCTGCCAGTCCTGTTCTATGGCGGCTCTGATATAGGCGGCGGGATTCTTTGCCTTTCCCTTCTGGATATTCTCAAGGGCTATCTGCAAGCATCCCTCTACATTGGGCATCTTGGAAAGCCGTCTGGCCGTGCTCCAATGAATCCCATATTTCTTTAGCCGTTCCTCCATCCCATCGGCGGGGGCGGGCGGCTCTTTCTCCTGTTCCTTGGCTTCTGGAAGGTGCAGGACGAAATGAAACCCTGTCACCCTGTTATACTTCCCACGCAAAAGGCCATATTTCGGCTCCATGCGGTAATCCGTCTTTTCGTTTATCTCACGGATGGCCGCATCTACCACACGTTTTCTAAAATTATTCATTCTTCCATCATAGGCATTTTCTGGAACGTCCATAGAAAAGCGAAGTTCCTCCATGTCCAAATCCCGCTCTATTCTCCCGTTCTTCTGCCTCCCTTGATACTGTAGCATCAATTCCAGAAGAATAAGGGCGTATGTGCTGGAAAGAGAGAAAGCCAATCTCAAAAGGCTTTTCGTATATCCTCCATGCTCCAAATCCAAGAGAAATTTCTTCATGCTCCTGTGGAACTGGATGGAAAGCCCTTCTTTCACGTTGAATTTTATCATGTCAAATACTGGAAAAAGAGTGTGGTCTTTAGCCGTCCCTATCTGCACATAAGACCCCATCATGTTCTTGTGTGCCTCAAAAATCCTTTCATACAGGCTATGCCTTTCCCCTCCTTCCTCCCCTTGAAATTGGTCTAATAACTCCTTGGCTGTCATGTGAAAGGGTCTAAACTCTTCGTCATAGTACATAGAATTTTTCAGCTTTGGGCGAAGGTCAGCAATGGCCAGACGAAAAAGGCGGTGCTCTATTATGCCATAATGCTTTCTTGCCTGTATCAGTGGATTCGCTTGATAAACTGCCAGTTCTCTCCTGTCATTCTTCCCCTTGCCAGTCCTCTTTTTCATGGAATCATCTCCTTTCATCAATGATTTTATCAAGATTGCTACATATATACAATGAAAAAGTAGCCAACTAAACTCAAAAATCTCCCCAAAAAGTAGCCAACTACTCCCCAAAAAGTAGCCAACTAAACCCCACAACCCAGAAACGGCGCGGCCTCTGAACGCCGAAAGCATCTTAAAGCATTATATGATAAAGCATCATCATATCAAGCTACTCCCCTTTTCTCCCTGTTCCGTCCCATGCATCGGATGATGATGATTTTTCCTTTTCGGCTCCCTTTTCCTATGGAATCTTGAAAAGACGTATACCAAAATCAAGAGAAGAGAAACCTTCCCAAAATGCTTGAAAATCCTTGAAAATCCTTGATAATACTGGATTTCTAACACATCAAACTACCACAAAACCCCTGCAACTTTTCACGGAAAGCCCCCTCTGGATTCCACGGAACCACGGAAGGGGCTTTCTTTTCCCTCACAGATTCAAGCAGGGAAGGAACCTGCTCCCTTTGTTTTTGCCTCCTGCATCCTTTCCAATTCCTCTACTCTCGCGGTACTTGCTCCATAAGGCAAGCCCAGGACGTTCGCCAATGTCTCACAGAGGAAAAACATTTCCCGTCGTGCATCTTCCGTATAAGCTCCCTCTGATTCCAGATACCTCCTGCAAGCCCGCTCCCATCGTTCCTGTATTTCCTCTCTTTCCTCCATCGTGGGACGCTCTGCCGCCTCTGGCCATTTCCCCGACGCTTTCAAGCCCTTCTTCGTCCTTGCTATGGAATCCCTCACGAATTGCGCTATGGTCGTATCGAGGGCAACGGCCACTTTTCGCACATCATCCAGTTCGCGGGCGGTCAGCGGTATGCTTATGATGTTCTCCCGCTTGGCTTTCGGCCTCCCTAATTTCTTGGCCATGGAATCAACCCCTTTCAGTGTCATTATACCATAAAAATATAAGCTAATAAAGGCTTATATATAAAATAAACAAAAGACAAGTAAAATCAATGGTTTAGACAATATATTATTACTTCCGATAGAATTAAATTATCGGAAGTAATACGCCCAAAAAGTGACGAAACCACGCGAAAATACTGGATTTTTGAAACTTCACCTAAAAATTTTTCACGGCGAAACCAAGAAGAAGCAATCTCCCATTCTCAATTAGGCGGCAATGTCCACCGAATAAACACAAAAAAGCCTTTTTGACAGTTCAAACACTTCACGAAAGAAACTGCCCACTTTGGGAAAAGTTCGTAGTAAGTCCCCCAGAAGGGAGTGGAAGAAAGGAACCTCCTGCCATTCGGAACCCGCTCCATAGAGAGGGCGCGGGCGGGGCAACCATCCAGAGGAATCCTCCAACGGTTTTTCATGGATAGAGTAGGGCGGCTCCTGTCCCTCTGGATGGCGAAGAGGGGAAAAGGTGGACACCCTGCCGAAGGTCAGCGGCCACGGATGAGGGAGGAAGGAAAAGGGGAACGTGTGATATAATATCCTCGTTGCTCCACCCCGATACTGGCAACGGGAAGGGGGGACGCTATGCGCATACGCTCCTTTTTGGAGGCCGTCATGGCGGGCATAACTGCCTATTATGTCTGCAAGTGGCTGGACGTGCTTCTTTCGCTCTTGGAGTGACCTGCCCCGGCTCTGTTGTGCCGTGAAACAGCAAAAGCCCCGTGGGGAATGGTACTCCCTACGGGGCTTCTGTTTTGGACGCTATACAATAACGCTCCTTTTGCCTACTGGAATTATACCACGTTCCCCAATGAATCACAACGGAAACAGGGTCATATCCCTTTGGCGGCTTGCATCGAGGCGGCCTGTTCAAAGGGTCTAGGTTCTTCCAGAGGGGGCGGCTCCATGCGGTCGGCTTTCGAGCGCGGGAAATATCTAGGCATGAAAAAAGATATTGGCTTAATAAATTTTTCCTCTGGCAAAATCCAGAAATTGCAAAGGCTCATAGCTATCTGGAAGGGAGAAAAATATTAAGTCAAGGGCGGGCGGCTATCGGCTCCCGTACCAATTCCACGGAGAGCACAGGGAAGGGCGCGGGCGGGTCTTTCATCCAGAGGGACGCTCAAGCGGCTTTTCCTCCCCTGCATCGGGAGGCGGCTCCTGCTCACTGGATGGCGAAAAGGGGGAAACGGTGGACACCCTGCCGAAGGTCAGCGGTCACGGATGAGGGAGGAAGGACGGCGGGAGAAATTACTGGCAGGGCATCGGCGGCCAGAAAAGAGGGAGGGGAAGGAAGGAACCTCCTGCCCATCGACGGCCACGGGCGGCCATAAGGGAACGGATTCCAGAATGGGACGGATGAGGGAAGAAGGGCAAGAGGAAATTTCCACTGTGGGCGGC
>JAZQFD010000005.1:0-50600 GCA_045539335.1 Eubacteriales bacterium | reverse complement strand
GTGTAATAGCCCTTCTTTGTGACGGTCAGTTCGTAAGTTCCGCCCTTCTCAAAGTTCTGGTTCTGGGTCTGGGAGACGGTTTCGCTGGCATCTGTGGATGTGGTGCCATTGGCTGCCTCTGCCACACTGCTGGAGTACGAGGATGCTTTTGTGAACCTCGCCTCCACCTTCCGAAGCGACAGCGACATCTTATAGCCGCTGCCAATGGAGTGGGAAACCTCCTCCACGAAATACTTGCCGCTGAGTTTGCCAAGTCCGACAATCTCAACACACGATGTTGCAATGATCTTTCGGCAGGCCCGGATTGTAATCTTCATTGTGGTGGTTTTCTTATTGGCATTGTTCAAAGCGGCCAGAGCAATTACCGTGGCTTCGGTCAAATTCTCCGCCGCCTCATTACAAGTCAAAATCCGATTGCCGCTTCCTGCCGTAACCGTAAAGACCTTGTCCTTATCGCTGTTGGTGTACTGGTATTTGACCCCGGTATATGTGCCGTCCAGGGTGGTATTCCATGTCCAGCCGGGATCGAAGTCCGATTCCCCAAGTGTGGCCACCGGGGATCTTGCTTCATAGGTTCCCTCGTTAAAAACAACGAGGCGGTTATTGAATACTTTGAGGGCCAAGCCAAAGCGGGTGACCAAGCTGTTATAAAACGAGCAGTCATCCTCGTTGTCCTGGGCTACCTTTTCGATGCTGATTTCCGAGGCTTCATAGTACAGTGTGATCCCGGCTCGGCTGGCCACCTTTCGCCCGATCTCCTTGAGTGTGGTTTTCTCATAGGTATAGGTGCGTTTAGTGGTTTTGAATCCGCTGTCAGCAGGAATCGCCAAGCCCTTGAGGCTGAGCCGAATGGGACCTCCCTTGAAAGAGAAGTCATCTACGCAGAAAGAGCCGCAGGAGATGGCTGCGGTCTTTCCGTCATGCTCCCAATTATGCATCCGAATGGTGGCCGTCAGGCGGTCCCCCTTTTGGGGGAACCACCCATTGATCCACCGCCGGTGCTTATCGTTGATCTCAAAGGAGATATCATCACTTGAGCCGGATGCCACATCGGTGTACTTTACGGAATCAAGATCCGGCGCCAGCGGAATGGTGGCATCTTTTCCATTATAGGTGACTTCCACCGTTGCTCTGCGTGGATCCATGTTCCTCAGTCCTTTCTCCAATCGGGGACATCGTCCTCATAATCGTCATCCTGAAGGACGGGAACCACAACCGTGATTCCCGTCGGAAATACCTGATAATCCAGAAGCCGGATGTTCTCCCGGGCCTGCATCAAGTGGTGGGCTTTCTTGGCATCGCCATAGCATTTATGAGCGATCATATCCCAGGTGTCACCCTGAATGGTGGTATAGGTATCCATGTGCTACCTCCTTAGAAGTCTTTGCGGTCATGGTCCTTCATCCACTGGGCCATGAATTCATCGAATTCCTCCTGGGAAATTCGGGATGCTTCCACCATATCTTCCTTGGTCGGTGCTGCGCCGTGGAACTGATATACGGGGGCATAGGAAACATGGATGGGAGGACCTCCGGCCGGTGCAGGCTGGGGATTGTTACCCTTGACAGGGCCGATCAGCTTGTCCAGGATATCAGAGATGCCGGTAGTTCCAGAGCCGCTTACAGCGGCATCCAGACGGTCCAGAATGGTGTTGATGGCATTGGTGATTGCCGTCGGCTCCGAGCGAGTCAGAAGATCACTCATAATGGAGCGCATCTGTGTCCACAGTTCCGACAAGGGCAGGACCGCTTCTTTACCAGCCTCGCCGCCGCCCAAGAGGGTGTTTCCGGCTTGGCCGAAGATCTGCGCCCCATCCAAAATACCGCCGTCCTTATACCAGCTGATGCTGAACTTGGGGATCTGCGGAGGATTGAAGCTCCACTTGCCAGTGATCGTGATGTGAGGCAGTTTCAGTTTGGGGAGATCCCACTTGAAGTTCACAAAACTCTTGATCTTGTCGATGGCCGTCTTGATAACATCTCGAGCCGCATTGATAGGCTTAGACATGATCTCTTTGACATTGGCAAATGCACCCTTGATCTTATCCACCAGACCGCTGAAAAAGCTGCCCCAGTTTGCCAGAATACCTTTGACGGCATTCCAGGCGGCGGAGAAAGTGTTGGAGAACCAGGTCTTGACGCTGGAGAACACATTCTTGATGGAAGACCATACACCCTGGAAGTAGCTGGTCCAGGTATTGACGATCCCCTTGATGCCATCCCAGGCACCCTGCCAGTCGCCTGTCAGAACAGCCTTGACAACGGAGAAGATTCCTCTGATGGTATCCCAGATGGCCGCAAAATAACCAACCACGGCATCCCATACAGCCTTGATGGCTTCCCAGGCGGTGCTGAACATCCCCTCAAAGAATACTTTCACCACAGAGAATACCAGCTTAATATTCTCCCATACCGTCTGGAAGTAGGAGACTGCTACGGACCATGCCAGCTTAATGCCCTCCCATGCAACCTGGAACCTTGCCACGAAGAATTCCTTTACAACGGAGAATACAGCCTTGATGGCTTCCCAGATAACCTTGAAATACGGCTCCACCATATTCCAGATCGTCTTAATGAGTTCCCAGCCCTCTTTGAAGGCCCCGGTCATGGCATCGATCAGCGGTTGAAGGCTTGCGATGATTTTATCCCATACCAGTTTGATACCTTCCCACAGCTCCTGGAAGAATCCAACCACGGCAGAAAGGATTGCATTTACTCCATCACGGAACCACTCGCATTTGTTGTAGAGAACCACAACAATAGCGATCACGGCAGCGATGGCCGTGATGATCAGTCCGATGGGGTTGGCACTCAGGACGGCATTGAGAGCCGCCTGGGCCTTGGAAAGTGCGCCGGTGACCGTGGACCAGGCAGCCTGTGCCAGCTGTGCCAGAGTGACCTTGCCGGTCATCAGAGCCACAATCGTTTCACTCAGCTTCAGAGTGCCATTCAGAGCCGCCTGGGCAATATTGGCATTCTTACTGGCCATGGTGAACAACTGGAGTTGCATCTTTGCATTTCCGAAACCAGTGACAATACTCTGGATTGCGGATCCGGCCTTAAATGCACCGTAAACCGCAGCGGCGGCCATGAACTCCGTTTTGAAATCACCCACATGGAGAACCACATCGGCAAATGCACTCACAAGATCCAAAACCACACCAACGGCTCCCGGAATCAGTGTCCCGGCTACATAGGAGATGGCTGGCTGGATGTCCGTCCATACTCCGCTGAGTTTTTCTCCCGCTTGAGTGACAATCTGAAGGAACTTGTCAACGATATCTCCATGCTCCGAGATTTCCCCGGCAACTCCGCTCACAACGGTGCCAGCTAGCCCGGAGAGGTAGGAGAACACTTCCTCTGCACCGGTTCCGACACCTTCGATCCAGGCAATCAGTTCCGGGAACCGCTGGGCCAGTTCGTCAGCCTTTGTGGCCATCGTTCCGAATGCTTCAGCTGCACCCTCACCCAGCTGCGCCAGGTAGTCGATGCCATCCGATGCAACATCCAGAACCGTGTTCACTATCGGCAGCAGATAGGTGCCAAGCTGGATTTTCAGGGCTTCCAGCTTATTCTGGAACAACTGGATATTATTGGCCGATGTGCTTGCTCTTGCAGCATACTCATCATTCATGCTACCCGCATAAAGAGCAGCATCGCCAACCATATTGAACCGTTCCTCCAGAACCGGCAGATTCGTCAGGAGCGGTGCGATGGCACCAACGGATTCCTGTCCGAAGTAGTTTTTCAGGGCAGCAGCCTGTTCAGCTTCCGGGAGCCGCTGGACGGCAGCCAGGAAGTCCAGAATTGCGCCCTTGGCATCGGTCTGCATTCGTTCAGCCAGTTCCGTAGCATCGAAACCAAGCTGTTTCAGGACAGCCTGCTGGGCCTTAGTAGCAGATGCGCCGGACACCATGACGGTAGCCAGCTTCTTGATGCCGGTGGCGGCCACATCCTGCTGGACACCAACACCGACCATCGTGGAGCCGAGGGCGGCGATGTCCGCAGCGGTCATACCAGCCACATCACCCAGCGGACCTACCGCTGTGACGATTGTGGAGATTTCCGATGCTGTGGCTGCGCTGTTGTTCGATAAGTAGTTGATCTGATCAGCGAGGGCGGTGACCTCCTCCTGTGTCATGGAGAAGGATGTTCGCCATTTCGCCATCCAATCGCCTGCCTGCTCTGCGGTGGTGTCGAATGCCACGCCCATCTTTGCGGCTGTTTCTGTGAACTCACCCAATTCGTCCAAGGCTATGCCTGCCGTACCCGCCGCAGCGGTTATGGCAGCCAATTCCTCGGCGGTCATAGGTATGTTCTTAGACATCTCGATTATGGAATCCGACATATCGTAATACGACTGTGTCAGGTTACCATTTTCATCACGAAGTCCGTCAACAACCTTTGCAACATCGGCCATGGCACTCTCAAAGTCGGTAGCGGCTTGGATGGAATCCGCAATGAACTCACCGATCTTGAGTGCGCTCCAGGCAGCCGCTGCAATGGCCGCCGCCTTACTAGCAATACTGCCGAGGCTAACCATTCTAGCCTCGGCAGTACCCATCGCACTATTAAAAGATTTTGATACCGAGCCAGCAATTTTCACCGCCAGCTGGTATTCCTTACCTCCGCTTGCCATTGATGATATTTGCCGCCTCCTTTGCAGTTTCCGTCAGGTCACGGATCGGCTGGCCCATAAAATAGTCCATGCCGGTCCGCAACGCAATGGAAAGATTGATGCAAATGGATCTCAGCTTTTTACCATCTTCAGGACTTAGCCCTCGCCGTAGAAAAAAGAGGTCACCCGGTTCTTCAGCTTAATGGCATCCTTGGGGGGCAGCCGTCTGAAGAACTCAACGGGCATATGAGTAGCACGGCTGGCAATGAAGCAGCTGTACTCCAGGCTCATTTCCGGCATGACGGAGAAGGTGCCGGAGCGGGACAGATACTTGTCCGCTGCGATCATATCCTCTGCACTCAGGTTGTCCAGGCCAGAGAGATCGATCTCCTCGTAGGTCTTGTCCTCGAAGAGGTAGGGCTTGCTGAGTTTGATGATGGTGGTGTCATCTTCGGCCTGCGCTGCGGGAGCGTTGACCTTCATATCGGGGGTGGGTTCCTGATCCACAGGAACATTATTCATCTTTTCCATTAGCAATATTTCCTCACTTTCGCCAGCATATCTTTGCCGTTAATTTTGTACACGCCGTTCAGCTTGTCCAGTTCCACCCGCTTCTTGCCGTCCATCTCAATGAGGATGTAGGTCAGTTCCTGGGTGATCTTACTATCCATGGCACCGCCCTGCTTGACGGTGCCGATGGAAATCTTCTTGCACTTACCTCTGACGACCACACGCATACCGACATAGTCGAGGGCACCCGTGGAAGCAACGGTCATCTGGATCGCACCACGAAGGGTCAGTTCCACGGGCTTGGTGGAATCGATCAGCTTGAAGTAGTCCTCATCAATCACCCGGAAGGGGATCTCCTGCTCCATGCTGCCGAAGCGGCCAGGGATGCTGGTTTCGATCTCGCCCAGGATGCCGGGACCACTCAGGGTTTCGGTCATGGACTCGAAATCGGGCAGAGCCACCTCGCCGGTCATGCCGACGATTTTGTTGCCGGAATTGTACATATTGAAATCGTGGATCAGTTCAGGGATTCCGCTGATAGCCATGATTATTCACCTCCGTTGAGTGCGCTGCGGAGCGCATCGGTGTCGAATTCCAGAGTGTTGACAATGTCCTCCGCAGGGACATAGGGGGCCAGGTGCTGGTGGAAGCGGATCTGGCCATTGAGCAGCTTCTCAATGGTGTTTTCCGCTTCACTGAATTCAATGTAGGCAGCGGCACATTTGTCCTGGGCCACATAAGCGTTGCCACGGATGTTCTCGCTATCCACAATGGATTCGATCAGCCGGTAGTTGGCGGGATCGTCAACCTTCTGGGCATAGGTCTGAATGAAGCTGTTGCCCCACCAGGAGAAGAACCGGCGGCAGCAGAACCAGCGGTCCTTGGGGTCGGTGGTGCCAGGGTAGGCGGCAGTATTGTTGCCCCAGCTGCGCCAGCCGTTCACATTGATGGCAGTAATGACACCGATCTCATTCAGGGTGTTGGCCTGGATCTGATCCAGGTTCACTTCGGTGCCATCGGCCAGAACGGTGCCAGTGATGCCCAGCAGCTTATTGCTGGGGGACAGGCTGGGGACATCGTCATTGTTGGCATCGGTGTATGCGGTCAGCGCACCGTAGACGGCACTGTACCAAAGGATCCGGCTGCCAACGGCAACGCAGGGCCACAGCGCACCGCTATGCTTGGAAGAACAACCCGCATCGGACTTTTCCTCCTTTACGGCAGTGTACACCACGGCACCATCTGCGGTGCTGTCAATGTCGATCAGGCACTCACACTTGAAGTAGCCATTGATCTCCTCGCACTTGGCGGCCAGAAGCACACCCACAGCGGGTTCCTGGCTCCAACCAGGGGCCAGCAGCAGGCCGGGAGTAAGACCGAACTTAGGATAGACCTGACGCAGGACTTCCAGGCCAGTTTCCTTGCCGGTGGCGGCATCCACGGTGCCGATGAGATCATCCACGGTCACCATGGTGGGGTCAATGCTGGTGCTTTCAACGGTCAGGGATTCCGCATCAGCACCTGCGCCGGTCGCAGTCAGAGTAATGACCAGCTTGCCAGCACTGTCGAAAGTCAGAATGTAGTCAGTGTCAACGGCCAGAACAGTTTCAGCCGCCTTAACGGTGACGGTATCGGGCAGGATGCCGGTGACATTGATCACCGCCTGCATATCCACCACATTGGCCGTGACGGCCTCATTCACCTTCTTGTGCTGGGCAGGGTCCAGCACATTCACGAAGATAACGGGAGCCACACCAAACAGCTTGAAGCTGGCATAGATGCTCTGACACAGGGTGTAGTTCTCGAAGTCATCGGAATAGCCCAGCTGGGCCACGGCTTCTGCGTAGTTGTAGGCGATCACGGGTTTATTGGTAACACCGTAAGGATCGGCTGCAAGATTGACGGGAGCGGTGCCGAAAACAACCTGAAGGCCAGCGTTGCCCTCAATGGGGGTATTGACGCTGGTTTCCTGTTCCAGCACACGCACACCATGCTGATATGCCATTTTACTTCGCTCCTTTCACGGTCACTGGGGTCTATAACCCAGTGCCTTTTGGTAGAGGGTATAGAAACTGCCCTCTGCTTTCTGAATTTGGGATAGGGCCACATTCAGCCGGGTCACCGGCACACACAGCCCCATCAAGTAAGGGGCGGTTTTTGCCGCCTCCTTCAGCGCATCGGGAACTGCGCTATATGTAGTGTTGCGGGTGGCCACACCGATAATGGTGGGGCCAACATAGACGATTTTACTCATACGAGACCACTCCATTTCGTCCTGGTGGCAGGCAGTTCCCAGGTGAGGTTTGCCGCTCCAAAGAAATAGGGGTAGCTTTCCTCATCCTGCAATGCCCAGTTGAACGGATCGCTCCTGCGGAACTGACCAGCAAGCAACGGTTCGGATTCGTAGTGGTCCTGGATCTTCTCAATGATCTCCATGACGGCCTTATGACCCTCATTCTTGATGGAATCATCGTAGATACCGACCAGCAGGAGAACCGCCACCTTGTGGGGATTTGTCTGAGTATCAATACCGCCGCTATCCAGCCGCACAATGATGTAAGGGAACGGATCCTCACTCTCATCATCCAGCAGTTTCGGGAGATGCTGCTCAAACACAGAAAGTCCCGCATTTTCCCCGGCGGGGGTCTTATACAGCTTCCCGGTAAATAACTTCTTAAGGTCATCCACCAGGGCAGTTTGTAATTGCCTTGCGTTCATTTCTTCAAAACCTTTCCGATCTGTATCACGATGTTGTCCATGAGATTATCGTAGATGTCCGGCTCCACGATTCCGAATACCCGCTCCTGGTTGCCGATCATAGTGGGGATGGAGTTCGACAACAGTTTTTTGATGGGAAAGCGACGCTTTCCACGCCGTTGTGCCACGGAAACATGGCCATTGCGGAATTTTACGAGGAATGCTTTGGTGTGGGCCTGCAATCCCTTCATGCTGCTGGCCAGCAGCACTTTGGCCTTATACACATTCGGGCGATTTTCGCCAGTAGAGTATGTAGCCGGGGAAACACGGAAGTCCTTCAATTCCAACTGTGCGCTGGTGATATTGATTACGGCTTCTGGCCTTGCAACCGTGGCATTTTTCGTATCCATCGCTTTGGTGAACCGGGTCTTTTTCACCACATAGGTTTCCTGGGCTTTCTTAGCAAGATCCGCTTTGGCCTGTTTGGCCGTGGCATTGACGGCATTCTTCAGGACTTTTCGGCTCTCACTTCTTAAGTCACCCAGGGCATCTTCGATTACCTTGAGAAGATCTTCATCAAATTCAAATCGGATTAGTCCGTCTGTAGATGAAGTTTTCATCGGCTCTTATTCGCCTCCAGGGTAATTGTGTAGACACCACCTTCATCTGCTGCATCCAGCACCCGGTACCGCTTGCCATCTAAAGAGAGCAGGCGGCCAAAGGCGGGAAGCGGACCAAACTCCGAGGCCTTGACATAGATCAATATCTGACGGGCATAGATGCCGTCCATATTGGACTTCATCTTTTTCTCCCGCTCGATATTCTCCATATCGTCAAACATGACGGTCATGGAAACGCCATCGATGGTGTGACTGTCGGAAAATTCTTCCTCATTGAAAAATGTCCGATCAATGTCATTCTGCATAACCTGCTTGAAGGTAATGGGTTCCATTATTCTGTCATCCTTTCTTTGGTCATGGGTACACGGCCCACCAGGTCATCCCCGGTCTGCTCACCGCCTACTGCGGTGCCGGAGAGACCCGGAAGGGCCGTAATCCGCTTTGCTTTCGGGAAGATGGTCTGTCCAGTATCCTCATCCACCATTTTTGCGGATCCGGCAGCCAGCCATGCCACAGTCATGGCCACATCTGATGCCGGGAGCGTGTCACCGGGCTTATACCGATCAAAGCCATACTGGATGTGGCACAATGCCACCAACCGCTTAGCCACGCAGCTTCACATACATGGTGGTATCGCCAGCGGCAGCATCAGCCGCAGCGAAGCCAGCCTCGACGGAACCCTCTGCATTGGTTTCGGTCATGCCGGTGCCGTCAAAGTACACGGTGGTACCCATGGCGATGGCTTTGGTGCTGGTCTTTGCAACCTCCCAGACACCGCCGACATGGAGGGAACCTTTCTGACCGGGTTCGATAGAGCAGCCAGTGACACCCAGCCGGGTGCCGATCTTAACGATGGTATTGTTGGGGATGGTTTCGGTGGTAGCGTTGGTGTAGTCCAGAGCCTCACCACGCTGCCAGAATTCTGCTTTTGCCATAGCGGTTATCTCCTTTCAAAGATTAACCCAGGGGGTCATTGATGACCACACCGGGGTTCTTGATTGCGCCACGGTAGTCCATGACATTGATGCCCCAGTCATGGTACACATCCCAGACGAAGCCCAGCTGGCCGGGAGTCTCCATGCGGCGGATGATGGGGATCTCATTGCCGTTCAGGTAGTCCACCTCAATGAAGGCGGTATCGTCACGGTTGCCGATCAACCACCAGGGCATGACCTTACCGAAGCCACCGGCCAGTGCATTGATGGTGGGATCCTCAATGATTTCGATGGCGGTGCGGTACTGGTACATGGGGTTCACGGCCTGGGTGTTACCCTCGGTGTTGATGGTGGGGCTGTTGAACAGGGTGAACATCTCAAAGGCATAGCCAGCGGGAACGATGATGGCCGCAGGACGGATGATGATGGGCTGGTTGAACTGGTCCTTCTGGGTGGAGAGAGCCATAATCATGGCCTGCATGGAAGCCAGAGTGATGCCGGTGCCGGTCTTGACCAGGTTGCCGTGCTTTGCGCTGAACAGAGGGGTGCCATCGTAGATGTTGGGATTGTTCATCAGGATCTGATAGCACTGGGTGTTGATGGTGCGCCGAGCTGCGGCTGCATAACGGGCAGGCAGGCCAGTAACCAGTTCGATATCATCGTTGATGAATGCCTGACGGGACAGGGTGAACTGCTTACCGTAGGTCTTGAGCTTACGGGTGGGCAGCTTGGCATCGGTGGGCTTGTCATGCTTCAGTTCGCCGCCCTCGGGAACCTCCAGGAAATCACCGATGGGACCGGCCAGGTAGTTGTTGTCATGGACCTTAAAGTCCTTCAGGTTGCCCTTCTTGGTCCAGCGGTCAAAGGTGACGGCGGCAGTCTTATGACCCTGGACATAGGCCTTATTGATAGCGTTGTCCAGGATGGTGGGGAATGCGGAAGTGGGGTTGTAGAACTGGCGGGTCAGAACCTCCTGGAACAGGGTCTCGGAACTCATGCGCCGTGCGCCCTGCACACCGCTGCGCTCCAGGCATTCGATAGCCAGATCACGCATGGACATGGATGCCAGCTCCTGGGCCTGACGGCTGGGATTCTCCAGAGTCACACCACCACGGATCAGCATACCGTCCACGGCATCCCGGCGGAAGGTTTCATCCTCATTTGCATCGACACGGGTGCCGGTGCGGATGGGGCCTCTCTGGCTACGCAACTGGTCAACGATGGCCGTGCGGACCTGATCGACGGTGTTGCCGCCGGAGATGTAGGTAGCAGGATCCACATCGAAATCACGGCACAGATTGGTGATTTCGGTGATACGGCTCCGCTCTGCCTGGATTGCCCGCTGCTGATCGTCGGGGACGGAAGCGGCGGGGGCGGGATCGCCGGTCGCAGGAGCGGCGGGGGTAGCGGGTGCGCCCTGCCGTTCCTCGGCAGCGATCTCCGCAGTCAGCTGGTCGATTTCTCTCTGAAGGGTATCGAACTCCGCCTGCTCACTCTCATTCAGAGAGCGGTTGGCGGATCGTGCGCCATTAACCAGGGCCTGCTGCCGCTGGATTTTCTGCTGACGCTGCTGATGCTTATTCATTGCTTTTACCTCCTGTGGTATTCTGATTTATCTGAAGTTGGCACTCAAAGATACCCAGCGGGATTTCGGACGGCTCCTGATCGCTGGCATCTCTGCCAACACCCACGGTACCGTCTGCCGGGACACTGACGATGCTGATTTCGTAAGGCCACCACTTCCTTGCGATCTCAGCGGGACCAGTGAACCGACCATCCGCCGTTGCTTTTCCTGCCTGAACTTCCTCAAGGGAATCAATGCGGTAGCCAACAGAAACACCCTTGAGGGTGCCGCTCCGCACTTTCTGATAAATAACCTCAGACTGTTCATCGGTATCGAACTCGACCTCCGCACAGCCCCGGTTATTCTCAATCCATGCCCGGTTGATTTTACCGATCACGACATCTCTGTTGTGATTGAACAGCAGACAGCCGATTTCGTTCAGCCGGGTAAGATCCACGGCTCCATCCGAGTGGTCGAGGATCTCAATGCCCCACCACCGCTCGTAGGGTTCCTCCGAGGAAAAAGAAAGAAGGAACTTGCGTTCATTACCTTCGCCATCCATTCCACGGATGGCACCCTGGGTAAATTCTCGCCGTTCAGTATTACTTCTTTTCCTCGGTGCCGGATTCGCTTCCGCCCTCTCCATCGTCCGATTCATCATCGGGAACGGAGGAGCCGTCTGCCTGCTGGGAAGCATCGCCGTCATCGGATTCTTCGTCATACAGGCCGTCGGACTTCTTTTGTCCAAGGATTACACCTCCTAAATCAACTCCGTGTTTATCACGGGCATATGTCAAAACCTCGCAGATATCATCGACCTGCTTTCGCCAGTCGGCACCGTTTTCGGCAGCAATCTGCTTGAAGGTCTTTTGACCAGACTGCATAGCGGTCTTTGTTGCGGTGGCCTCCTTGGCCGGATCAATCCAGGGCTTGGGAGGCTTCACGAAGGAATGACCAAAGTATTTTTCCTTGTCATTCCAAAAGCCTGGGATACTGACGGCACCGCAAAGGACGGCGGAAATCACGAAGGTTTCGTAGATCTCATCCATCACCGCTTCCAGCTGCTCATCGTCCTCCGTATAGGTGAGGTCATCTTCGATAATGCCCTGCCGTGCGGAGGAGTAGGTGCTTTCGCTCATGTCCCGGGCGGTGGCCTCGTAGCTGATGCCCTGGCCTGCGCCGATCATGCGCTGCTGCAACTTGATATAGCTGGCCGCATCTGTAGCCTGCCCCTGCGGATTGACTACCTGGACCTCATCACCGACATTCATTTCCTTGATCATGCCGGGAGCAAGGGTTTTTCCCTCATAGGTCTGCCGGGGGGCTGCCTGAGAGCCGCCAGTTCTGCCAATGCCAGCAGTAGGAATTGCCCTCTTAATGAAAACAGCCAGACAGGCCTCGATCCGCTGCTTTACGCTGACTGCCTCCATAAACTGGTTGGCATCTCGGATCCGAGTGATTGTCTGGCTCATATCGGACATCTCCCGCAACTGGGAGGGGCGACGCTTTGTGAAGTAGAAGATCACATCATCGCCCTTGATATAAATGGGTTCAACGATACTCATGCCGTCCACGGAATACTGCTTGATCCAGTAACCCATAGGGCGGTTGTACTCGTTGTACTCAATGCCACCGACTACCCGGTGGCTGCTCTTTTGGGGGACCATCTGAGAAGTGTCCAGTTCGTCCACCTCAAACATTTGCAGTTTGAAAGGCACCACACCGCCGCTGGTGTAGCGTTTGACAAACAGGATTCCTCCATCCACCCGCTTGCGACGGACCGCCATGCGGAGAATCTCGTTGAAACTTTGGGTGCCGGTTACATCGCAGTTCCGCTTTTTGCACCAGCGGATCCAGAGTTTCTCCAGATCTTCGTTCAGCTTATCGTTGCCGGTGTCGGCCTGCAAGGTGAATCCTTTACCCACCACATTCCGAACAAACGGACCAATGACGGAGTTCATCATATCGCTGTTCCGTTCCAGATCCCTGGCTCTTGCCCGGACGGTGTCACGGCTGTAACGGTCCGTGTACTCTGCGGACTGATTGGAGACCCGCCAGTTGGCATTCAGCCGGTCATGGTTTCCTGCATCGTAGTTTCGCTGATCTTCCAGAACGGCTCGCCACGCTTCCCGCCTGGCTCCCCACTCAGGACTGATCCAGCCGATCAAACTATCAAGCCAGTTTGCCACCGGGGTCACCTCCCCTCAAATACGGCCACATAGGTGTCCGAAAAGAGGGAGGAATTGTTCTCACTGGCCACCTGGGCCATCAGATCACTCTGCATGGACCGCAGCAGTGCAAGGTCAGCACGGGTCAGGCTTCGGGAGCCGATCTTGTAGGACTGACCGCCAACAAGAACCGCCTGGATGGCCTTGTTGACTTCCTCCAGCATCGTAGCCGGAGTGTAATTCGCATTTACGCTACCACTCATGTGTTTCCTCCTTGTATCCAGGATTCATTTGTGCCGATCCAGTTTTCCTCTGCGGTAGGCTGCGGCGGTGCCTCCGTGCGGGGCTGGATCTCCGCTTCTGTCAGATGGAGCGTTCTCACACCCAGGACATCGGCGGCTGCCATAGCATAGACTTCACAGTCCAGGTAGTGGTTATCGGCATGGGAGGTTTTCACCTTCCACTCCTGCCGAATATGCTGGCCAGAGCGAACATTGACCTTATGCTCCGAAGTTACCTGTTCTGCATATTCCCGATCACACCCTTGATAAACCATCCAACTGCCGGTGCCGTTTTCCTTCCGCAGGCGGCCTGCGATCATATCCTTGTACTTGCCACCGTCAACCATAACAAGGTTCATACCATAGGCCTTGCTATCGGTCTTATTGACCTTTGACAGTTTGAAGTGGGACATCATCGGATTGGAAGAACCCTTGCTGGGCAATGCCCAATCGGAGTTCATGGCACAGAAATCATACACGGCATCGGCATCGTAGCCGGAGTCGATGAGTGCCAGCGCAACCACCAGGGGGTCGGTGCCGTCCTGCCGCTCATACTGGAGGTTCATTATCCTCTCAATATCAGCGAAAGAGTAGGCCTGCCCATGGGCAATGTTCTGAGATGTCAGGTAGTTGCCCCATGCTCGGATCGTCCAGTATAGGCAGTTCTCCTGGACATCAACACCGGCGGTCAGCAGTTTCGCCCAATCGGGAACGGTGAACTCTGGCACATCTGTCTGCCGATCCATGACCATATCCGCATTGGTTTTCAGCTTCGTATCTTCCCAAGGCTCCGCAAGCCAGGAGTTGACGAAGTTCTGAAAAGCATCGGGGTCATCCTTGCTTGTCAGGAATGCTTTGGCAACCTCCGAAAAACGGACGAAGGGAGAATACAGCGTATTGAGCCAGAATCCAACCTTCCGGGCGAACTGGGTGTTTTCTTTGACCACCCGCCACTCACCATACCGCAGCATCTGCGGTTTTTGATTATCGGTGATTACGCTGCCACATTCCTGGCAGACATAGAACGCAAACTCCGCACGGTCAGCATAGGACATTCCTTCATTATCCGGGAACTTTATCTGCGCCCATTTGAGTTCGATGAACTCCCCGCAATGGGGACAAGGCACAAAGAAGTGCTTGACAAGATCAGCACCCTCCAATGCTTTCCAGATGTGGCCGGTCCGCAGCGTGGGGGTGCTGGTCATGAATATCTTACGGTTATGTGCGAAAGTCTTTGTTCTTTCTCTTGCCAGAGATATGGGATCCGCCTCTTTCTTTGATGCACCGGGGTATTTGTCCGTTTCATCGAAAAACAAAAAGCGGATGGGTTTACTGGCCAGGTTGGCCGGGGAATTGGAGCCTACGAGGCTCAAGTACATACCATCAAACTGCAATTCCAACTGGGAGGATTCATTTATCTTGTACCGCTCCCGAAGCGGAGGCGATGCAAGAAGCATGGGATCTAAACGGTTATCGGAAATGCTTTTCGCCAGTTCCTCCGAAGGATAAACAACCATCGTGGGTGACGGATCTTGATGGATAATATGACCCAGCGCATTGAGCAGAACTTCCGTTCCGCCGACCTGGGTGGGCTTCACGAAGATGATTTCCTCTGTTTCGTAGTTTCGGAATTCATCCATGATGCCGACCAGGTACGGGGTTTTCTCATTGCGCCAGGGGCCTGGGAAAGCTGATGTTTTTGAATCCAGTACCCGGTATTTCTCTGCCCATTCGGACACAGTAATATCTTCGGGTGGTTTCAGGTATTCGAGAGCATCCTTCAGGTATTGGGGAACCTGGTATTTGCGGAAGCGTGGGCCTTTAGCTCTTGCCATTCTTGGGCTGCGGCAGTTCGGTTACTCCTGCCACAACAAAGCCTCCCAACAGTTTCAGGATTTCGCTCTGCAAGTCCTTTTCGATCCGACGGGCCTCAAGCGGTTCAATAGATCCGCTTATCATGCCTGTCAAACGGCTGGGCAGTGACATAGCAAATTTCTTGAAGGTAACGAAGAACCGGGAATAGTCCAACTGCACCTCCTCGATGCCTATGTACTTACCAGCTGCGATGTCGGTTCTAAGACGATGCAGTTCGCCCTGGCTTTCCTTCAGGGCGATTTCCGCTGTCAATTTTTGCTCTCGCAGTTCCATTTCTTTTTCTGAACGGCTCTTGCCGTATGCCTTGTCTGAGAGGTATTTCACATATCTCTGAATTGACGGGACCAAATCGTAACGACGGCCATCCGGCGTTTCAACGGTAGGGAGAACTCCTTCCTGGGTCAACTGCTGGATGCGGCGCACGGTAACCCCGAACAACTGGGCGATGATCTCGACCCTATAATAGGAGCCGCCTTTAATTTCGCCTTTTTCATTCATGAGAATACCTCCTCCCGCAGCGATTTCAGCTTTTAGGTGGTCAATATCGATCATGTTTTACAGCCTGCCTTCCGGTATATGCTTCCCACCTCCTGA
Organism: Eubacteriales bacterium; assembly: GCA_045539335.1. Taxonomy (GTDB): domain Bacteria; phylum Bacillota; class Clostridia; order Oscillospirales; family QAKW01; genus QAKW01. The sequence continues at coordinate 34,739 of JAZQFD010000005.1, read as the reverse complement.
CGATCACATCGCAGTTGCGTTCGTCAAGTTCCATGATGTAGGCTGTCCGCCCCAGCTGCTCCGCAGCAATCAGGGTGGATCCGCTTCCGCCAAAGAAATCACCGATGATCCAACCGGGCTTGCTGGAATTGTTCATAAGCCGTCCAACAAGAGGGATGGGTTTCATGGTGGGGTGCATATCGTTTCGGGTAGGCTTGTTTTCATAGTGGACCGTGGTAAGGTCCTTGTACTGCTGGATGACCTGTTCCAGCATGGCCCGGAGTTCCGGGGCTTTCATGGATTTCAAATCCAATTCATCATCCAGGAGGATGGTATCCTGGGTTCGATCATTGATGAAGTAATGAGCTGCTCCTTTCTTCCATCCGTAAAGAATCGGCTCATGCCGCCATTGATAATCCTGGCGGCCAAGAACAAAAGCGTTTTTCTCCCAGACAAGGCACTGCGCCATCTTGTATCCGGCATCGGCAAAAGCCTGCCGGAACTGTAAGCCTGTGCTTTCAGCATGAAACACATAGATGGCGGCACCGGGGCGCATAGCATCGATGAGGCTCCGAAACGCAGCAAGCAGGAACAGGTAAAAACTGCGCTCATCCATCTGATCATTCAGAATGGTGCTGTTCTCTCTGTTGCTGGCCATGCCCAGGGCATCTTCGAGGTATGCTGTTTTTTCTCCATATGCGACATTGTAGGGCGGGTCTGTAATCACCAAATCCAGAGTGTCACCCTGCATCAGCTGGGCCACATCGTCCGGGTCGGTGGCATCGCCGCACATGAGCCGATGCTCACCGAGCAGCCAGATGTCACCTCTGTTGGTGATCGGGACTTCAATCGTATTAGCTTCGGCATCGGGGTCAAAGTCATCGTCCGTAGCTTCCTCGGGGAAGTCCAGCTTCTGAATCAGGTCCTGCAGATCATCCTGATGGAAGCCGGTGACGGTAAAATCATAGCCCTCAAGGTCAAGGTCCTGCAGAACATCCTTGAGCAGCTGAAGATCCCATTTGCCGGTGATTTTATTGAGTGCGATATTAAGGGCCTTTTCCTTTGCCTTGTCCCTGATATTCAGAACAATGACATAGGCTTCGGTGTAGCCACCGTCCATCATGACGGTTCGCCGCTGGTGGCCCTTGATAATGGTGCCATCGTAGTTCAAAACGATGGGATCCGAATAGTCAAAGGTTTCAATACTGCGCTTGATTTCCTGATATTCGGGGTCCTCTGGGGTCAGTTTTTTGCGGGGGTTGTAGGCGGCAGGCTTCATATCTGCCAGCTTCCACTTCTCAAACCGCATATCTGACCCGGCGATTTTGGGCAAATCCTGCATGGCAGGCCACCTCCTTTGGGGGTATTGGGGCTTGCGTAACGAAATGGTGAAAAAATTTTGAGTTTTATCCGGGAAAATTCCGCGCCTTCCACGCCCCGCACTTTTCTTTTCCGTCAGTAGTACCTACGGCGGTGCAGGGGGTGGGGGCCGCCCTCGGGGCATGGCAAAGGCGCACCCCACGATGAGGTGCGCCCCTGCTAAAGAAAGAGGAGGAATGATGCTCCACTGTGGACCAGCCCCCTGCCTGACTGACCACAATAACATCTTATCACATCAGAATGTACTTTTGAGTACTGACTTTGTTTATAGGGGGTGCTTTTTTATGAGTGCTGTATGGTCCATATTGATAGGGGGCTTTCTTATAGCAGGGGGGTTATGTGTGGCCTCTATGCACTGTGCCATATGTAGTGCTGTATGTATGGCCGTGTATATGCCCTATTATTTCAGCCCCCTACATGACCCTGTAAATAGGGGGTCTTTTTCCTGGGGCTATGCCCCTGTGCTGTATAGGGGGTGTCTTTCTGCATGGGGGTATATTGGGAGCATGGTAAAAACAGAGCCTTGAATTGGGGGCTTGTATAAGCGGCTTGTTTACCATGTCCGAATATTCAAGGTCAGTTTTTTTCGGCTTCGTCATGGGGACTATATTTCGGGGCTTCGTTTTTTCGGCCCTTCGGGGTACAAAAAATCCGGGGGTCAATTCCGAAAATCAACCCCCGGATCCTTGTTTTGTGGGGCTTTCTGCGCCCCTGTGCCGCCCACAAAAAACAGGGGTAAAACTGCCCTCCGTCCCTGCGGAAATCTGTGTTTTTTCCAAAAGAAAAAACTCAGTAGCCGTCTTTTTCGGCCAGCATCTGCCGCCGTTCAAAATCTTCGAGGATCTGCATGACCTTCTTAAACGAGAGCAGCTTGTCCAGGCCTTTTCTGTAGTGTTCAAAGCAAGGGGTCCGAGTGAGGTGGACAACCTGGGTGATTTCATCCCATCCCTTGCAGTCGATGTGGCGGAGTTCCAGGATCATCTTCTCCGTGGAATCTGCCGGGAGAAATTCCAGCATATCCATCACATCAATAATGACGGTGGCGGCGATCTCCGTCTGCCGCTTGATCCGTTCCACGATCTCCGCTTCCTTGAAAACCAGGGATGCGGCCCCATTGCTGACATTGCCTGCCGAGGGCATTCCGCCGATGGAAGCGGAGATGGACGGGTGCTTCAAGTCATCTCTGATGGCGGTGAGCCGTTCCTCAAGGACACGCTTTTTCCGCCGTGCGTAGTGGTATTGGTCGAGGTATCGCTTCAATAGGCTACGCTGCTCATTCGTCGGCTGATTCTCCAGCTTTTCCAGTTCTGTCATCGTGGGTCACCTCTTGTTTGGCCTGGCTTTTGCGGGGAGCCAGGAGAAAAACCCTGTTGCCGATCACCTTGATTCCGTGGAGAACTTTGTCACGGTCATCAAAGTCCACAACCTCCACTCCTCTGAGGCGGAGGGTTGCGATCATCATGTCGATGGTGGCCACAATGGCGGGGATCGGCAAATTCTGAAATCCGGCCTGGGCAGCCTTTGCGGCAGCCAGCTTCTTTTCGATGGTTTTCTGATCCGCCGATTTCTTCGGCTTTTTCTTCTTAAGTGCCATGTTTCGCTTCCTCCCTTGCGATGATCTCCAGGGCCTGCCGGGGGAATGATACAAAGTCGGCCACACCACCGGCGGCACGGATCAGTTCGATTGTCTGTTCCTGGATCTTGGACGGCTCCCCGATGTAGGGCCGTTTGACCTCGAATCCATAATATCGGCCATTTGTGACCACGCACACATCCGGGATGCCCAGCCGTGAATAAGGGCCAGCTGCGGCTTTCCAAATGAATGCCTTGGGGTATGCCTCCCGGATCGCAGCCATGATTTTGGTCTGATAGTAGCTTTCCTTGGGGAGTGCCTCCCGGAGGACATTCTCGACCTGATCCACATTCAACTGGCAATCAAGCAAGGCATCAAGCCGAAGGTACAGCGTTTCCGGATCCAGTTCCTCCACCCATTTTCTGATCTTCATCTTGGGGATTGGTTTGCTTTTTTTCATTGGTCTGCCTCCTTTCTCCATAGGAACAGAAATCACTTGCAGAAACCCTTCCCGGTGTTCCGCTCATGGGGCAATCGTCAGTATCGTAAAATTGACATTCGCCACACATCACAACCGCAAACGCATTGTTTTCAACTTCATGAGCAATCGGGAAACTGTACGGAGTTTCGTATTTATTTAGGATCTCATACAGCTTTTCGACCCTGATAGCCCTGTCAGGATGAAGTTCTTCACCCATCATTACTTCCGCCATTATCGGCACCTCCGTCCATCTTTGCACCGCACTTCCAGCAGTACGGAACATGGCCTATCATGCTGGTTGCGTGTTTGTCACCAGCACCGCAAACGCTGCAATTAGCCTGAATATTTCTATCATCATCCGGCTCTCCGCTGTACACCCAGTGTCCATGCACCACTTCCACGGCATCCACGGCAGGAGCCTTATCCAGCATTTCCTGTACGCATTTGCCAGTCATGCCAATAAAGGGCGGAATATCATCAAACAACTTCTTTGCTGCATCAAGGTCAATTAGGATATTATTCTGCGGCATAGGTCTGTACCTCCTCAAACCGGGGTTCGGTGTCCTGATCTGCCCATTCGCCTGCGGAGGTGGGTTCAGGATCCACAAAAGGGGCCTGATTGCCGGATTCTTCCTCCATTGCATGACTGGCCAGCGTATCCGCAGTGTGCAATGCCCAAATAATGGGATAGGTGTCGAGTGCGCTACCGAGGGTACGAGTGTCGGAGGCATCAGCGAATCCCATATGCCACCAGATGGCATACATTTCTTTGACCGTCATGCTGATGTACTGCTTGATGATCATAACGCTCTTATCGCCGTGGCCCAGGGGCATCTTGTCCTTTACAGTGTAGTACGGCACCTTTTCCCATCTGCCTGTCTGCTCATTCTTGACATTCCGCAAACTGGTGGTATAGAAGTGGGTCTTGCAGATGTCATGGAGTAGGGCCATGATGATGACGCTGTCGGCGGGGATCTTCTCAATCACCCGTCCAGCCACCTTGTATTCGTAGGTGCCATCCTCGGTGTTCTCAACCAGCAGACCACGCAGGGCATCCAGAACATTGAGGCTGTGCTGGAGCAGGCCGCCCTCGCAGGAGAGGTGGTATTTAGTGGATGCGGGTGCGGTATAGAAATCACTCTGCCGGATGTAGGCCAGCAGTTTATCCATGCCGGGGCGGTTGACCTTGCCCAGTTCGTTCTCAAATCGTGCGATCAGGTTTGCGGTATTCATCGTTATTCCTCCTTGATATGTGGGGCCACCCTACGAAGTGTACCTGACGGTTGCTGTCAATCCAGCAGCCCTCCGGGTATTTCTCACTTGGCGGGAGCCAGTATTTTCTGATGATATCGTTGTAGATCCAGACCGTGCCGGTGGCGGGGTTCTTTACTTCCCGGCAGTGCTGGTTCCAGTAAGTGGTATAGGCTTCGAGGAAGATCTTGTTATACAGCTGGTAGACCAGTTCGTAGAATTCATCCAGATCCAAGTGGTCAATCAGGGCGGCTTTCTGCTGATCGTAAAGGCCGCCGGGTTGCTGCTCCTCCTCGATGATCTTGTCGATGTTCTTTCGGAGCATCTGATTTCCGACTTCATCCTTTGGGTTCTCTGGGAACTCAAGGGACAGAAGGTATTGCTCCGTGAACCATCTGGCATATTTCTCAACCTCCTGGACCAACTGCCGATAGGACTTTCCGTACCGGGTCTGAAGCTGATCCAGAGGCACCTTCTCCCGGTTGTGCTTCAATTTCTCAAATGCTGCGGTAAAATCTGCGATTGTGATTTCTTCGCTCATTTCTGCACTTCCTTCCAGGGGGTGTTTTTGCCGCTGTTTCACCTAATCTCGAAAAATAGGTGAAACCAAATTTCCCCTTGCGGCTCTAGGGTTTTTCTTTCCGTTTCTCCTGTTTCACCTAATCAGAAAACACATACCGTCTTTTTTGATATTTTGCAATTCTGCACATAAACCGTGCATCCATGCAAAATTCGCAAAAACCAATACACATTGGTGAAATAGGTGAAACAGGTGAAACAGGTATATAAAAGGCCTTGCGGCTCTAGCATTTTTCGTGTTTCTCCTAATGTTTCACCTTGCGTTTCACCTAGAATTAGGTGCAACGCATTCTAGTTAGAATGGAAGTTGTTCATCGCCCTCTGTGATCTCTGCAAATTCAGTCTGATGGTAACTCTGGGGCGGCTCTCTCCAAGCTGCGGGGAGATCATCTTCATCATCGTCATAATCGTCGATGGGATCCCGGTTCTCTGCCACCTTGCCTATGAAGAACTCCACGAAGCGGCAGTTGCGATCACCAAAACGACGCATAATGGAGTAGGTCTTTTTGCCGTTTTTGTCTGTGTAGGTAGAAATAAGATCATTCTCTGCAAGGTATTTCAGAGTTTTACGGGGTGAATAGCCAGCCTTTGTCAGGGCCTGATTCAACATTGAGGGGAATATGTACACGGTGTTCCCGGATTCGCTGGTCATGCCGAGGCAGGTGCCGACGGTGTTTGTTCCGAAGTAAGCCTTATTTGACAGCACCCAGTCCACCATGTACTGGGTGGCATTCTCGTTCACATCCCCGGCATTGCTCTCCACCTGGTCTACCAGGATATTGGCAGCCATGCGCTTTGCTGCTGCCCATGAGGAGGGATGGATGCCCAGCTGCTCCAAAATTTCCCGGTCATCGCCGGGGGGCGCATGGGGGGTGTCAGTTTTTGCACCGAAGATCCAGCTATCTACGAGGGCATCTGCCAGGGCCACCGCCGAGATGCCAGCGATGTGGGATCCATTCTTGCCCTCACTGATTCCCCGGACAAATCTCTGCATCCGTTCATAGGCCTCGACGATCTGCCGCTCCTCCACACCGAGGATCTTCTCAATGAATGCAGGGCCAGCCCAGCCGCAGTCCATTGCCGCCTGCTGGTGCATGAGGCCTGCATCCTGCTCATTGTCAAAGGGGCCGCCGTAGATCTCCAGCACACGGGTGCTGACACCTGTCTGGGTGGTATCTGTACTTAGCGGCTCCTCGCCGGTGGCCAGAGCCACAGTTCTCCATTGATGGACGGTCTGCAAACCGCCACCCTTGGCACCACGGATCTTGCCGGTGCCGGATGCGATCATGTAGACGATTTTCTCCAAGGCACCCTGATTGTTGCCTGCCAGCTGCCGCTCATCTATGCCCAGGGGCAGATCGCAGTAAAATGCCGCAGTCCGTTCAAGGCCGACCTGGGTGGCATTGAAGTTTACCATCAGCCGCTCCGGGTCACCCCAGGCGGAGAGGGCTGCTTTCAGGGCAGCTGTCTTACCACCCTTTGAGCCACCCCAGTTGTATACGAAAAAGATACGCTGCTTCACGATCCGCAGCAGCGGGGCGGCAAAGCTGGCCGCCAGGATGAATCTGAATTTGTCACGCACCCGATGGGGTGTCATATTTGCTTTCCACTTTTCAAAGGTGCCATTCTGACAATAGGCGGAGGCCATACCCTTCTGCGAGGGGTCAATGTCCAGAGTGATCCCATTGTCATGGCCGGGGATGAACCGATTTCCCGGCTGCCATCCGAAGGTAGCAGTGGCATCGGCTTTCGGGATGATGTCGATATTCTCTGCCTCCAAAGCACCGAGGAAGCGCACCACCTGTTTTGCATTCTCCGAGGTGATCGTGCATCCGAGGTCCGCCAGAGCCGTGATGGATCTGCTGGAGAAGATCGTGGACCGTGGGTATATGGCAGTATGCCACTGATCGTCCCGCTTGAATGCGATCTCCATCTTCTCATCGCCTGTTTCCAGACTCTTGAGCCGCTGGGTGAGAATGATCGGGGTACGGCAAACCGGCACGGGGGTGAATTTCTTCTCATCGATCTCACTGATACCCTTTTCCGAGTAGATCCAGCCCTCCGGCTGCCGCAGACTGATAGGCGCACCCTTGATGGCTTCCGGCACGGTTTCCTTGTTCAGGTCCACCGGCTCCGCCCCTTTCAGGGCTTCACGAATCATCCGGGCGGCTTCCTCCTGGCCATGCTTCAGATAAAGGTCCGAGGGGTCTTTTACTCCGAGCCGTTGGCAACTCCAAAGGTAAACCTCACCAATGAATCCGCCCTCCCGCAGCCCAGAACAAACCTTGGCCACGAAGGTGTCACCGCCCTTATCGGGTTCCTTATGAATGTAGATCTTCAGTTCCTGGAGAACATCGGATTGATGGGGCTTAAACATGGAGGCTCCCGCCACACCAATGGCCGGGATGCCCATGTACCACAGGCTCTGGGTATCGCTTTCGCCCTCGACCATGACAGCATAGCCCACCTTGCGGAACTCCGGGATTCTCCATTCACCATACAGGCAGATCTTGCCGCTGGATCCATACCGCCATCTGAAATCCTTGCCACCGAACCTCTTACGGTAGGTGGATTCCTGATTGTTGATATCGAAGTATGGGATCCGCATGAAGTTGGTGCCGTCCCGCTCACGAGCTGTACTGACCCGGCAAGTCTGGGTGAGAAAGTCCTCCGGGAGCCGCTTCTCAAAGGAATACTGGGCTACGGTATAGGGTGAGTTTGTTCGCTCCGCCTTGGCCGCTTTCTTCTCCGGCTTGCGGTTGCCGCCCTGGTCCACTCTGTATTTTTCCAGAATGGCCTTGTATGCATCCTTAGTCGATACCTGATGATACTTTGACCAAAAGGATACAAAGTTGCCGCCCTCATCCTCTGAAAAGCAATACCACTGGCCTGTCAGTAGGTCCACCGAAAAACTGTTATTGCGGTCATCGTGGAAAGGACACAGACCTATGAGTTGATCGCCGGTGATTGTATATTTTTCGATGACGGCACTGTATTCAGCCCGATAATCGACCACCTGATCTAAATTCACTTGCTCTCTGGCTGCCATGCGCCATCACCACCATTTTCCTAAAGTGTTCCATATGGATCTCCTGCCATTCGAGGAGGGTGCCGGGTGGCACCCTCCATAGGGTCGCTTAGTTGAAAGGAAGGGCACTGTCCTCGCCGGTCACTTCGACATAGTCAGCACCAGGTTCCTGCGGGGCATTGTAGTCACCAGCGGTGACCGCCATCTCCTTGTACTTGTCCTTCAGCTGGCGGCGAAGATCCCGGGCGGATGCAGCCACAGCGGCAGGCAGCAGGCCCTTCTTGCAGACCACCATCTTGCTGTACTTGATGCCGTTGGCATTGGTGGCCTTTTCCAGCTTGAAGGAAAGGATCAGGCCGGTGTAAGGGACACCGTTGCCCATGATCCGGGCCAGCTGCTTATTGACATCCTTGATGGAAGTGGGGGGAACCGTCAGGAGGTAGAGGTTGGGGTTGCCGTCCATCATCAGGTAGACCCGGCGCATATTCTTGCAGGCCTTGCCCTTGCCGCCCTTGATGTCGGTGCCGTACTCATTGTAGGGGCAGTTCTCACAGCTGCGGACCTCGCCGGTTTCGCCGTCGATGCCGACCTTGCCATCCATGCTGGCGCAGGAGGGAGCCTTGCTCTCATCGGGGTTTTCGCCGTATGCGCTCTCCCAGTAGGCATTCATGCGGTGGGTGAAAACCACAACGCCGGAGACCTCCTTCATGGGTTCGGTATCGTCCTCATCGTCACCCTCGACCTCATAGGCCAGTCCGCCGCCGGAGGGGATCTTGATTCTGCGGCAGGCGATGCCGCTTTCTTCGTCCAGGTCCTCCATCTGATCCTGGAGTTCTTCGACCAGGTCGGGATCCATGCCCTCGAAGCGGTTTGCGATCTTGAAATTGTCCATCAGAGCCAGTTCGTTCTTTGCCATGGTAAGTATCCTCCTTATTCTTCGTCGAGGTCATCAGCCTCGGTGATGTCGGCATCTTCGTATTCCTCATCGGTAGCAGCCGCCGCCATGGCTTCCATGGGGGTGGTGTCATCGAGATCATCGCCGTGAGTTTCAGCGAAATAGAGGTTGTTCAGGGTTCGCTTCATTTCAGCGGAGGCCCGGAGCAGAACCGCAGCGGCGGAAGTTGCGCTGTTGCAGATGGAACTGACTGCCTCCAATGCGGGGTAGTTGGGGTTTTCCAGAGTGCCGAGCAGGACTGCAATGTCACCCTTGATATGCTTTACCGCCGTGTTGATGTTGACCATCTGGGCGGCGGCGATGCCATAGGCCTCATGGCGGTTGCGAACCCTGCTAGGGGACTCACCGCAGGCACCGATCATCTCCTGGACGATCCCGATAGCATCCTCCGCCACCGCATCGATGGCCTTAATGAGATCGGCCCGGGTGTCCAGTTCCATCTGCTCATACTTTTCGTTCTTCATTACTTCTTACCTCCAGCTTTCTTAGTATCCTTACGGCGGGTGATGTCATAGGTTTCGTAGGTGGTGACCACCTTCTCCAGGCCCTCGGAAAGATCGCCGTTCTCCTCCACATAGGCCTTGATGGTGGACTGCAAGGTGCGGGAGTTCACCGTTTCCACGATGATGTCACCGAGGCCCTCCTCCCGGAGGGTGTCGAAGAAGTCCACACCGGCTTCGGCCATATCGGCTTCGGAGCGTTTGCTGTAGATCGTCTTAGTGGAGAGGCTGAAGGAGTAGCCGCCGACAGAAATGCGGGGGCAGTCATCGTCGATCATCTGCTGGGCGATCTGGCCTTTCAGTTCTTCGAGGGTGGCATTGTTTGCCTTGGTCTGGGCGGCAAGTTCATCCTTGCGCTCCAACTGGGTTTGGTACTCTCGTACCATGTCAAGCAGGGTCATTTTGCTCATTCCTTTCTTTTGTCATTAATCGCAGAGCGGCTTCCACCATGAAGATGTAAGCATCACACCACAAATCAAAGTAGCTATGGCAGCCAGCCCGAAAGGCTACCTCTGCCAAATACCGGGCATCATTCCGCTGCACACCCATGGTGGCGCAGAGCAGTTTGATGAACCGCTTCCGGCTCCGGCACCGGGCCATTGCCCTGGGTGCCACACAACTGAGGGTCACTCCGCTGGGGTCGATGGGGGTGGCGAAACCGGGCAGGCTGGGATCCCCACCGCTGGGGGTCTGCTTCACCTGGATTTCTGCCAAGGGGATGTCCCCGATCATGATAATGAAATGGTTATCGCCGCTGGCCATGGACATCCTCCTTTTTGGTCAGGCGGCAGACCTGCCGCCGCTGACTGTAGGCCATGCACCGGGACCCGGCGCATTCCTCGAACCGCTCATGGGTGGTGGTGGAGCCAGTCATGCCGTTCTTCTCCGTGGTAATGGCCTTTTTGAACGGACACAACTTTTTCTGAGTTTCTGCCATTGTGTTAATTCCTCCTATGGGTTAAAAGTAATCCCGCCAGCTATCGACCACCGTTTTGGCCAGATCCTCCTTTTTGCCGAGCGAGGCGAGGATGGTGCTGTCTACCGTGTTCTCGGCAACCAGATGGATGTAGGTGCAGGGGTGGTGCTGGCCGATGCGGTGGATCCGGGCGAGGCTCTGGCTGTAGGTGGCATAGTTGAAGTTCACGCTGTAGTACACGCAGGTGTCAGCTGCGGTCAGGGTGATGCCGGTGCCTGCGGTGTCGATCTGACCGACGAACACCATCGTTTTCGGATCCTCCTGGAACTGCTTGACGATATCGCCCCGGAGTTCCTTCTTAATGTCACCGTAGATTGCCACGCTGGTCATGCCATGTTTTTTCAGGGTGGCATCGGTCAGTTTGATGATCTCCATGACCTCCGGGATAAACCGAGCGAAGATCACCAGCTTCTTTTTGCCCTCCACCACATAGTCCTGGAGGATGTCAGCCAGGGCATCCAGCTTTCCGTGGCTCACCAGCTGCGGCCTTTCGGCATCATCCTCCACAAGGAAGCCGCCGGTGAACTGCTGAAGGCGGAGCAATTTGGTGAGGACCGTGGTGGCCGTGATCTTGCCGCCACCATCCAGTTCTGCGAAACTGTCCCGCCGGAGCCGGTCATAAAGGTTCCGCTCTTTGGTACTGAGTGTTATGTAGCGGTTCTCAAAGGTCTGCTGGGGAAGGTCCAGGGCCTCCTCTTTGGTGACCCGGTAGGCGATGGAATGTTCTTTCTTGATCAGGCCGTCAAGGTCCCGATACTGGACGATCTGCTTGCGGTTGAAACCGCCCATCACCGCATACCGGCCCCGGAAGGAGTAGAAGTTCATACCGAAGATCGTAGGATCCAGGAAGCGGTATTGACTGAATATGTCGATGGCTTCGTTCTGCACCGGGGTGCCGGAGAGGATCATCTTGTACCGTGCCTGGTCCCCAAGCTGGTGCATGGCCTTACTCTGGCTGGCATCGTGGGTTTTGATGCGCTGGCTCTCATCGGCAATAATCAGGTCTGCATCGAACTCCAGCAGCCGCTCGAAGATCTCATCCCGCCAGGTGGATTCGTAGTTGATAACCGCCACCTTCAGGGACTGAAAAGGAAATGCTTCCAGATCGTCCAGAGCCTTGAGCCGCTGGGGCTTGGTCCCCAGGAGGGTCTTGACCATATAGCGGAAGTCCGCATACTCTGCAAACTCTTTCGGCCAGACGGCGCAGACCGATGTGGGAGCCACAATCAGTACCTTCTTGATTCTGCCCATCTGATATCCGGCACCGATGACCGAGATGGCGGTCAGCGTTTTGCCGCAGCCCATCTCGAAAAGGAAACCGAATCCTTTACCCATTAGTGCCTCCGTTCTTCGTCACCGATGGTCACATAGGCGGTTTCCCGCTTGTTCAGCATCAGGTCCACCGGGCTATGGCAACCGAAACACTCAAAGGGGATCGTGGATGCCTTGATGTTGGTGCGGTAGGTGTAGCCCTTGCCGCATTTGGTGCAGTTGACATGGGCAGGGAGAAGATCGTGCAGATGGTGTTCGTGGCCGCAGCCGCCGCAACGAAAGGTGGTAGTGGGATGCTTGGCGCAGAAGGCCTTGATCTCACCGCAGTCCTCGCACTTCAAAAGCAGGAAACCCTTGTAGCCGGGTTCTTCCTTTGCCTGGGGCTTAGGCTTTTCCTTGGGGGCTGCGGGGGTACTCCATACCGCCTTGTTACCGAACATCCGCTCCACCCGGCTGGTGGTCTGGGGTTTGGGCTTCACTGTCACCTTCTGGGGCTGGGAGTGGGTCAGGGACTGAATGTCATGGATGCCCTTGCCGATGTATGCTGCAAAGGAGTATTCAATCTTTGCACCGTCACTCTTGTCCCAGTTGTCCAGGAGGCAGATGTAATCAGCTGCTTCCAGCATGGCCAGCCCGATCCGCATATAGTCGGCGGGGCGCAGGCCATTGGGCAGTGCCGCAGGGTTCAGGACAATGTAACCCTCTGCTTCGAGGATCCGCTCTGCCTTGGCGAATTCCTCACGGTAGTTTTCCATATTGCTGGTGATGGGACCGGCAATATAGACCTTTTCTTTGTTCAACATTTTGCATCATTCCTTTCGATTATTGTTATTTATATCCACGGCTCCGGCCCATTGCTGGGCCATAGCGGCTGCTATGCCGGGGAATGTCTTTGACCGAGTTCTCGGATCACGCTCTTTCCGCCCTTGAAACCTTCGGTAGTTGCCATGAGCGTCCTTGCATCCGCCATTAACATAGGGGGTTATTCCCTCGGTGATAATGTTGGTGGGTTCAAGAGGCGGTAACCCCTTCAGCCACAGGCAAGTTCGCTTTGTGTAGGGATGACCAAACATCCAAGGCTGAATTGCTTGGGTATATGGCGGCAACTGATGAATCTTTCCGGGGGTTGGATTTTCAACACATATTCTCGGGCAGTCAGCTTCCAAGAATTGCATGAAGAACTTCTTAGCCTCAATGGCTTTTTCCATTCTTTCTTGTACGATTGTCCCCCCCACACGGAGTCTTACCGAGCTTGCGTTCGTCAGGTATGTACACGGAGGGTGAGCGATAATCATATCCCATCGCTCTCCGAGAACATGGTAAGTTCCGTCACAGGTAACGAAATTGATGAAGGGGCGGTATCCATATCCGCAGCCTGTGGGGTGCGGCCTTATAACATTCAGCGCATCTCCTTTGATGTGCCACTCGGGGTGGCCGCCAGAACAATCGATAATGTCGCAGGAGTATGCTTCATGGCCCAACTCCCGTAGGGCCATGCATACCGCTTGGCTTTCTTCGCAGGCAACAAGCACTTGCATTTTCATCAATTCCTTCTCTTTAACTTGTGTAGGGCATACCTGAGCAATCCCTTGATGATGTAGAATATCTGCTCCAGGTATCCAACCTTGCGGTAGCCCATCAGATGTATGCCTCCTTCTTATCGAGGATGTGGCACCAGTAGATGGCCCGGTATCTCAGCAGCCGCCTCATCTTGAAGATGGGGAAGATGCCGTCGATCATGCCGTGGTCGACCTCGGTGCTGCCGCCGTTTTCGTAGCAGACGGAGAGGTGCCAGTGCCAGGTGCCGCCCAGCTGGAGCCGGGTGCCGCCGGTGCGATAGGGGGATTTGAAGAACACCATCTCAAAGGTTCGGCCCTTGTGGGTGTGCTTCGTGCGGATTGCAATATTCATGATTCATTCCTCCTTTAGTGCTTTCTGTGAATGGTGCGCTGGATTTCCAACTCAGTCCTCAGACCTTCCAGCCAGGTCTTGGAAAGGACCCGCAGATGTTCCATCGTCTTGAGCGTGGTGGTGCAGATCAGCACCGTCATGATGATGGCCGTGTAATTCAGACCGCCCAGGATCTCACTCATTTCTTAAACCTCCCCCAGTTCATTTTCTGGCCGCATTGGTGGCAGTAAGAATGCCACACCTTGGCTCTGCTGTTGCAAGTGGGGCAATGCCACACCCCATCTTTGTGGAAAGGTGCCGCAGGCAGGTGCCTGCCGATCAAGGCCATGGCCTGCCAAGTGTCCTTGCATCCCGCAGCCTTGAGAGCGTCGATGATCTGTTTTTCATCCATCACTGCTCACTCCTTTCAGGCGGGACAAATCCGAATGTCAAGAGGGCCATGTTGGCACCCCGGACCTGATGCTTGTAAAGGGGTAACTTCACGGGGTAGTTGTAGAGGGGCTTCGGATCCGGGTTTACCCGCTCCCGGTCCACCGCATCCTGAATCGCCTGGAGTTCCACCCGCCGAGCCTCAATGGTGGGCGGCAGTTTGACGATGCTGGCCAGCTTGTCCAGAAGTTCCAGATCGGCAAGGCCGGAGAGGGTCTGGGTGGCTTTGGTCCACTTCATCTTGTTCCAGGACTTGATGATCGTGAACTGCACATTGTCTGCTTCCTTGATCAGGAGGACATTGTCTTTCAGAGCCATTTTCATTCGCCATTCACCTCCATCCATTCCAGATAGGTGTGGTAGGTTGCCAGGGTGCTGGTGCTGTAGTTGGTGCAGGAGATACCGTTCTGAAGGGCTTCCCGGCAGCCTGTCAAGCCCATGTTGTAGGCCATGTAGATTGCGTGTTTGCTGTAGGGATCTGCGGAGCCGAGGTTATCTTCCAGCCAGAGGAGGTAGTCAACCGCCACCGCCACATTTTGCAGGGGGTCGGTGAGGTCTGTAACTCCCAGAGCCTGAATCCTGTCGGCCTGAGCTGCGGTGTTGATCTGCATCATGCCGATGCTCTGGCCGTTGTCACCAACGGCATCCGGGTTGTACCGGGATTCCGAGAAGGCGATGGCCATGACGGCGCAGAATCGGTTGATATCGTAGTGGCACATCTCGAAGATGGCTTCTTGCAGGGCGGGGTCAAGATCTGCGATCTCAAGCAGCGGGGGACAGCATTCCGTGGTAGTCTGGACTTCCAGGGTGGTAATGATGGGGGCATCCTGGGCCTGCGGCTCCTGGAAGATCAGCACCTCATCCTCTCCGGCACGGAGGGCCAATCCATCACCAAGGACAATGCCGAGCAGGATGGCCAGGATGGCGATCAGGATGTGGCAGAAGGCTTGCATACTTTTCCGGGATACTCTTTTCTTCCGGCGGGGGGCGGTAAGGTTGCGGGGGGCATGGGTCATGGTGGTGGGATTCATTGCATCATTCCTCCAATGGTTATTTCAGTACCGCTTCCTCGGTTTTTGTAGCGGTGTTGTATACGATCAGGTGAGTGGGCCGTTCCCGGACCAGGCGATAGTTGGCAGGATTCATTCCCTGGTTACTCAGCAGGATCTTCTGGCTGCGGGTCAGCTTTTTGGTTTGCTTCATTCCGTTCCCTCCCTGAAACTCTTGATTTCCTTTTTACTGAAACCCAGGAGGGCAAGCACCGGCGCAGGGTCAGGGTGGAGTACCGGGACCAGCTTTCTGAAATCCTCCACGGTGAGTTTGAAGGGATCGTTGATCTTCGGGTTGAGGGTGCTGTGGGGGATCCCCACGGCCTGGGACAGGGAACGGCAGGACATCAGATCGTAGTGGCCCTGCCTGCGGCGGATCTCGGTTTGGAAGTCCGTCTTTGCGTACTTTTCTTCGTACTGGGGAATGCGGGGCATCTTGATTCCTCCTTTCTTAAATGGTCCAGTTTATTGGACTGCGTTGCTGATATACTCGAAATAGTAAGTTCATGATGCTTACGCAGGTTCACTTAAAGTGAATTTCTTTCCCAAAAAAATAAGATCAGTGGGGCAACCGTAGATCTCACAAAGGGCTTTGAACTTATCGACATCAGGAGAGGTTTTACCGCTTTCCCAATTGGAGAGGGTCGCAGTATTGACTCCCAGGCGAGTTGCAGCCTGTTTTTGGCTCAATCCGGCATTCACTCTGGCTGCCGCAAGAGAAATCTGAAACATGGTGTCACCTCCTTAAGTGGTCCGTTGTTCTCTGGACATGACAGATTATACATTCACTTAAAGCGAATGTCAATACCAAAAGCGAATTTTTTTCAATAAATTATTGATTTTTTTCGTTTTAAGTGTATAATATTAAGCGAGGAGGAGATGGCATGGCAAGCTATGAAACAAAAAGAATTTTCGCCCAGAATCTGAACCGGCTAATAGATCGGGCGCAAATCACCCAACTCGACCTTGCAAATCAGATGGGGGTTGCCCCTTCTACGGTATCCAGCTGGTGTAATGCTGAAAAGATGCCCCGAATGGATAAGGTAGAATGGATGGCCCAGTTTTTCGGTGTTCCGACCTCTCAGCTGATCGAACCTTTTCAGCCGGAGGGGGATCGTCGAACCGACGCCATCAAAGCGGCTCTGTGGGGTGGTGACAAGGACTTGAGCCAGGATGATATTGATGCCCTCTGGGCCGATGTCGCATCCTATATTGAGTTCAAAACCCAGCAAAGGAAAAAGAAAAAATGAACTATGCTGCATCGCTATATCAATATGCAGACGAACATAATATTGATGTGGACTGGTGCATCATGAGCAAGGCAGCCTCGCTCTCCGTTCCGCTTTTTGACGGGACCTGTGCCATTGCACTGGATCCCACCAAGCTATGCGGTTCTGCGGACGAAGCTGTCAAGCTGGCCCATGAACTGGGCCATTGTGAAACGGGCAGTTTCTATAATCGGTACTCCCCATTTGATGAACGGGCAAGGAATGAACAAAAAGCGGACCGCTGGGCGATCCGCAGGCTGTTACCTTATGATGTTCTTCTTGGGGCATTCGAGCAGGGCCTCCGGGAACCCTGGGAACTGGCCGAGCATTTCGATTTGCCGGAGGATTTCATTCGTAAGGCTGTCGATTACTACACCGGCCCGATGGGCCTGAACTTCTCAAAATAAAGAAAGCCGCCCTGGTGTTGGCGCACCAGAGCGGCAGCATAGAAAACCCTCCACACATCACTATAGGGGTAGTCTACCCTTTTAGGGTATCATACCCGGAAAGGAAAGTCAAACATGAAAATACCAAAGGCCAGGCAGCTTCCGTCTGGAGCCTGGTTTTGCCGTGTCCGAATCGGTGACCAAGACATCTCTATTACAAGGGACACCGAGAAGGAGGCTGTGGCCGAGGCCATGGCCATAAAAGCGGGAATCAAAGAGGCGGCCAAACAGCCCAAAAAGAAAACCGTGT
Source organism: Eubacteriales bacterium (assembly GCA_045539335.1). Lineage (GTDB taxonomy): Bacteria > Bacillota > Clostridia > Oscillospirales > QAKW01 > QAKW01. The sequence goes on along the minus strand of JAZQFD010000005.1, from coordinate 17,412 downwards.
CCGAAGCCATAGACGATTATATTGCGGTACGAAAGAATGTCCTCTCACCCTCAACTATCGCCGGGTACCGCAGGATCCAGAAGCTGCGCTTCCAGTCTATGATGAAGAAGGACATCTACAAACTCACCGCCGCCGACTGGCAGCGGGCTGTGAACCTAGAGGCAAAGATCCGTTCCCAGCGTAACAGCAGCAAGACCATCTCTGCCAAAACCCTCAAGAACTCATGGGGCCTCATGGCTTCCGTAATCGCTGAAGCAACCGGCGAGGAAGTCACCGTCCGGCTCCCTCAGATCGTCCCTCATCAGAAAGCATGGCTCACCGCTGAACAAATCCCGGACTTCGTTAACCTCATCAAGGGGGACCCTATCGAGATCCCGGCTCTCCTCGCACTGTCCAGCCTGCGCCGATCCGAACTCATCAACCTCCGATGGACGGATGTAGATCTTCAGAACAATGTCCTCAAGGTAGACGGAGCCGCCGTCTTTGATGAGGACGGTGTCCTGGTGCGGAAGGAGGAGACCAAGAACGCTTCCTCACGGCGGACGGTCCCCATCATTCCTCCGCTGCATGAAGCCCTGGAAAAAGCCGAACACCGGGGCGAGTATATTGTCACCTGGCACCCCAATTCTATTATGTGCCGGATCAACCGCATCTGTGAAAAGAACGGCTTGCCCAAGGTGGGCCTGCACGGCCTCCGTCATAGCTTTGCCAGCCTTGCAAAACACCTCGGGATGCCGGAGGATGCGGTCATGGAAATCGGGGGCTGGTCTGACTTCAACACCATGCGGAAGATCTACACCCACATCTCCGAAGCCGATGTCACCAAGCACTCCCAGAACTTCACCGCCTTTTTCTCCTCACCTCAGACTGACTCAGAATCCCAAAATGGCAATGAAAATGGCAACGCTCAATAATTCCCCCTAGAGCCGCAATGGTTTTTGCCGTTTTTTTCATGGGTTCGAGTCCCATCTCTCGCACCATAAGAAAACCGCTCTGGATGTTAGTCCAGGGCGGTTTTTTTCGGTTTTCTCCGACTTTAGTGTACTTTATAGCATTTTAGGGTGTCCGTTATTTCGTCCATCTGTTTCGGTTTGCAGACGGTTGGACGGGGTCCAAGACACAAAAGTGGCAACAGAATGGCAACGAAAAACGCACGGCGAGTGATCAGATCACCTGCCGTGCGTTATGTGTTATATAACATAGAACACTATTCTTCTCCCAGATCCGGCTCGATCAGGTCCTCAATGTGGCACTCCAGGACCTTGGCCACCTTGTACAGCTGATAGACATTCGGGTTGGTACGCTGCCGTTTGGCCCAGCCCTCCAGGGTCCGAATAGGTACACCGCTCTGCCGGGACAACTCCGCCCGGGTGATCCCCTTCTCGATGCACTTCTTATCGATGGGGGTCATGTTTTCAGTCATTGCCATTTTTCTCATGGGTTTGCCTCCTTCTGGCTTCTCGCCGCCATTGTACTGCATTTGCGTGGGAATGTCAATATTGACATTATAACCACACAGTTGAGTGGTTATTTGTACATTATCCCAACTTGTAAACCACTCATTTGCATGGTAATATACAGTTACAAAGTAAAGCACGGAGGAAATAAAAATGAAAAAGGTCTTGATCGAAATGTTGATGGATAAAGGCTTCACCGAGCAGCCTATTGAGAGCGAACTGCTTCGTCAGTGCAACGGCCTGATTCTCCAGCGGGACTTCGAGAAGGAAATCGAAGTAGCTTTCTATGGCAAGCGTACCGAGCATTATTCCATCCGGGTATTCATTAACCAGGATTCCGGCATCTGCCATGTAAGCTACCAGCAGGACGGCAGAGAATCCAAGAGCCGCTGGTACGATACCATTGGCAAGCGCACATATAACGCAATCGTCGCCACCATGCAGAACGCTGGCTATAAAATGTGAGGAGGATCCCAAAATGGAATTTATGACGATGCTGAAGCTGAAGGTCAAGCTGGATCTGGACGGCACGGTTGTCCGCTACAAGGATTTCGTTGTGGCCACTGAGTTTGTGGCCGGTCCCGCTGGTGAGTGGTTTGAGGTTACCGCATGGCAGCCTATTGAAACCGAGGAGGAAACCGGGATTGAGTTCCATAACCTCCGGCTGGAAAACATCACCGAGTGGTATGGTGAACGGTTCAATACCGAGGGTGAGGCCCTGATGGGTGCCTTTACATATCTGGAATCTATGGAGGGTTGATTATGAAAATGATGAATAACAAGGGCGAGGCCGTCTATTATAACTTCGTCACCAAGAACGGCAAGGATCAGTGGATCATCAAGGGCATCGGTGAAACCAAGGTCATCGGACGGGATCGCCAGAAGCTGAAAAGCCGTAGCTTCACCCAGGAGCGGCAGGCGCAGAACTATCTGCACCGTCATGGGTTCTCCCCGGTTTGAGGAAGTTTTTTCTTTTGGAAAAAACTCCGGCACATCCTTAGGGGTATGCAAGTTTACCCCACTCACATAAAAAGCCCACACAGCGGCACGCTCGCCGTCACAGACACAAAAAAAGAGGCCCCCACCGCTGCGGAGCAAACCGTAACGGTGGGGGCCAGATTATTTAATTACATACCCTTGAAGTCCTTCAGCCGCTCATACAGCTCCTTGAACTTGTCGAAGCCGAACATGGCAGCATAGGCCACGAAGATGCCCAGGACCACGGCACCAACAGCGTAGTACCACATGATGGTGATCTCCATGATCGCCGCCACGATGACCAGGGCCAGGACGGTGACCACGATGGAAACGATGAACACCACGATGTCGGTGGGAACCTTGGGGAACAGCCGCTTGGTCACCTCGACGATAATGTTGACAGCGAACACCAGCAGGAACATGATGCCCATGCAGATGGATGCGTAGTTGATGATGGTGTTGATGATAGCATTGATATCCATGATTATCCTCCTAAAATGTCATTATGAAAGTCATTACTTTTTCTTGGGTTGATGTTGCTTTCCAGGCCCCGGCAGTTGAGTTCCGCCGGGGCCTGTTGTGTTATGCCTTGGTGAAGCTGTCGGCATCCACCCAGCCATGAACGGTACAGTTGATACCGATCAGGTGATAGGGGTGCTTGCTCTTGCCGACCATGTAGGGTTCCTCGGAAATCCGGGCCTTGCCGGGGGTGCAGCGGTAGGCCTTGGTGCCGTTGGCACTCCGATAGTGGACCTTTGCCTTGAACTGCACAATATCACCCTTCTTAGGCACATAGGGTTCGGGGTTGGCCTCCTTGGTCAGGTACTTTGCATGGATGGGGCTGCAAATAGCATTCTTGCCATCCACACTCTTATCAATGACCACCCGGTTGCCGTCGGGATCTTCTTTGACGATCCACTTCTTGGCCAGGACCCAATCAGGCACCTTCTTGGAACTGCTGTAGTAGGTGGCTCCGGCAGCGATGGAGACCACATCGCCCTCCTTGAAGTCGGAGTTGGTGCTAGGTGCCTCGGTTTCAGGCTTGGGGGCAGGCTCCTTCTCTGCATCCAGAGCGGCCTGCACAGCTGCCCGGAAGGTGTCCATGCTCTTGCCGTGCTTGGGGAACCAGTGCATCACATCACCATGGTTGGAGGCGATGCCCTTGTCATAGCCCTCAGAATGGCAGATGATGTCCTTGGCGGTCAGGTTGGGGAACATCTTGCAGAGGTAGACACAGAGGTCCACGGCCTCCTGGTAGACCTTGCCGAAGTAGACGGGATCCTCCAGACCATCCTCGCAGATCTCGAAGCTGATGTGGGTGTTATTGCCATCACCGGCACAGTGCCAGCCACGGAAGTTCCAGGGCAGAGTCTGATAAGTGGCCACGCTGCCATCAGCCAGTTTGCCGATAAAACCGTGGACACAGACCAGCCGGTCCATCAGCTGGTTCCAATGATTGTTATAGGCATTCTTGCCCAGCTGGCCATCATCGGGGCCGACATACCGCTTCAGCCAGGGGTTGTTAGCACCAGTGGAGTGAACCATGATGCCCTGGGGACCACGGCTCTGGAAGGTGGTGTAGCGGCTGTCATGCTTATCGACATTCCGCTTGTAGCAAAGGTTTTCGGTGAAAATCAGCTTATGCAGATTCATGAAATAACCTCCTTATTGATCGTGGGCTTTCTGATTGATGTACTTATCGATCTTATTGATCGCTTCTGTAACAGGGCCGTTGCAGCCCTGCTCTTTGAGGCCCTTAAGGCAAGCCAGAAGGCCGTAGATCACAAGGGTCTGTTCCTCCTGGATGCCGTGGGCATCATGATTGTGCTTTTGCTCCAGCTTCTGAATGGATTGCTTCATTTCCTCGATTGTGGCATCCTGCTCTTTCTGATGATTGATCCACTTGAACAGTTTCCATCCGAGGGCAACAAAGCCACCCAAAGCACCAACAACAGCACTCGCAGTAATAATGGTGTCAACGGTTACATACATCTGGGTTGATCTCCTATGGGTTGGTAGTGATTAAATCGAAGATCTGAGACCGCCACCGGCGATCAGCAATGCGGGGTACATAGCTGCCATCTGAATCACCTCCAAACAAAAGAAGCACCCCTTCCGAGGTGCTTCTCAATAAACAGATTTATTTATTCGGGGATCTCCCATCCGTCGGGATACTGATCCGGGGGGAAATTGGTGCCGTTGGCGGCTTTACACCGCTGGATCGTACCGTCTGTCCAGATCATATACTCACCGAATCGGTAGATGTCATGTGCGCCCATGGGGGCCACCCAGGGGCGGGCAGTTTCCTTGCTCTTGCCGTGGAGGGGACGGTTGAAGGTAAACCATGCGGAGTTGCCGGGGGCAATGTCGGGATATACCGCATTGTCATAGGCCTGAAAGCATTCCCAGGTCTGGCCATCAGCATTGAAGATTTCACCGACGGTATGGGAGCCGGGGGACCAATCATCATAGAGGCCGCTGGCCCGGATGCGCTTGTCATCATCGTCCACGGTTTCGCCCCGCAGGGACAGCTTGGCAGCATAGATCGTACTAGCCAGGGCATCAAGCATTTTCTGATTCATAAGCTCAGTCCTTTCTCAATGGCTGCGGTCAGTGCTGCGACTTCCGCCTGGGTGGCCAGCACCTGGGCATGGACGGTGGCGAGGGAGATAACCTGTTCGGGTTCCGCAGAACCTTCCCCACCATCGCCCTCATCCGGCTCCGGCTCAATGGGCTGCTCTCCGGCCTCCAGAGCGGCGATCAATTCGTCCGCTTCATCCTCCGAAATGGAAACGGCGCTGACAGTCTGATAACCGTCAACGCCGAATTCAGGGCGGCCCTCAAGGTGCCAGTAGGTTGTGCCGTTCCGGGAGGCCACACCCTGGGCTTCCGCCTCGGGGCAGGCCAGGAACAGCTGCAAGCGTGGTACATAGACCACATAACACGGGGACTTGATGGCATCTACCACCGAGTTCTCGTAGATCAATTTGATATTGCTCATACTGCCTCCTTCAAGACATAAATCTGATGGTACAGCTTATCCATGCTCTGGACTGTATTCCAGGCATCGAATTTCAGAGCGAACGAACGCCAGGACTGGTACTGCATCTCAATGTGGGCCATATCGATACAGCCCTGTTCCAGCTTGATCTTCAGCTTTTTCAGCTTTCTGCGTTCGCAAACGATACTTTTCTTGGAGATCTTCCTGATAATCTTTCCTGTGGATGTCAGGTAGATTCGTGCCTTTAGGAATTTGAAGCCATGGCTCAGTTTAACGATCTGGGTTTTCTTCCTGTTCAGCTTGATGTGCAGGGCCTCACATATCGTTTCCATCTTGGCCAGACACTCATGGAGGTATTCTTTGCTGGGGTGGATGAGGTAGCCATCATCATTGTACCGGGCATAGTGTTTTATACCCATGTCCTGCTTGATGGCATGGTCCAGGGGGCTGCCGGATGCGAGAGCCAGAACCTGGCTGATCTGGCTTCCCAATCCGAGGCCGCTGGGTCCGAAGGTAGCCATGATATCATCCACCGCCTTGCGGATCCTGGGATCGTAGAAATACTTCCTGATGATGCCCCTGATCTGATTATGGTCGATGTTCTCATAGAACTTGGAGAAGTCAAACATGAGGATATAGCCCTCATTGCCGTGCTTCCGATAGTGCCGCTGGAGGTGGCACTCTAACCGGCGCATAGCAAAATCATAGCCTTTGTACTTCATGCAGGCACCGTTGTCATAGATGAACGATGGCCCCAAGACTGGGATTAAGGCATTATCTGCTAGGCATCGCTGCATCACTCGTTCTCCAATGGGAACAGATTTGATGTGCCGTTTCTTTCCTCGCTCCCAGGTGTCCCATTCATGGGGAGTTACGCATTTGTACTTACCGAGCATCAGCTTCTTATGGGTCTGAATGACACGGATGGGGGCAGCGAAGGTATACCGTTGCACGGATCCCTTCCAGCCTACATTCTTTCGGCAATTACGGTAGGAGGTCCAGAGATTGCCGAATGAGAAAACCGCATTGTAATCATCGGCACCGGGATGGAGTTCTCTGCGGTGTTGGATCCTCCGCAGCTTTCTCCGCCGATACCGTGCTTCTCGCCGTTCTTCACTTGTCACTCTCTGTCACCTCCTGCCGTGGGGATTCGCCAGTCCCGTACAGCATATTTGATGGTTCGTCCAGCTGCATAAGACCACTGGGCATGAAACAGGGGGTTCACCATCAACCCCTGCCATGCAAGCAGCGTCCGCCCAGGTCTATCATGGACTATATTTACCCTTGCGGGATGGTCATATCCTCCCTCTCTCCTCTTGCTCTGTGTTCGCTTTCGCTACTTAGTCTGGCTTGGAGAGGAGCCGGGGCAAACGCAATACGAATTGGAAGCGTTGTTGTTGTTGCTGTTGCCGTTGTTGTTGATATTCACAGCCGCCACGGCAGAGCCGGACCAAGCACGGAACCAGGTGCCGACCAGCAGAAACTCGCCCAACAGACGGAATAACTCATAGGATATAACCAATGCCGAAATCAATATAGGGATCTGCGCCGCTCGGTATCACTCTTTTGGAGACCCGCAAGCAGTTTATCTTCCTTCTCCAGAAGATCGCTGACCTCTCGCAGAACTCCTTCGCTGAAACCGATGATATCATCGCACTCACCCATTAGGGATGCAATGGTGTCCACTAAACCACGGGCTTCCTTCACCATGATCTGCCGCTTCTTTGCCTCCATCGGATCATTCATATTCATGCGGTTCAACTGAAAACACACCCGGCACAATTCCGAAGAATAGCGGGAAAGATCCTGCAATCCGTAAAATGTGTATTTCTTATGATTCGCATTTGCACATGATGTTTTGAGCCGTTTGGAAATTCTGCGGGCTGTATCAATGAAGGCCACGGCACTATCGTTCCGCTGCCAGTAGTATTTGGACATCCATAATCACCTCGGTAGGTATGATAACATACAGACCAAGAAAAGACCAGTTTTTTTCTAAAAAAATCGCCGCCCTTACGGGCGGACCATTGGGGTTTCTCCTCATCGCCACTCGGAGGAAGGGCCCCCTGTTCGGGGGCCAGATTAGGTGGATGCATTGATTTTTGAAATCGAGAGGCCGGGGCAAACGCAATACGAATTGGAAGCGTTGCCGGTGTAGCTGCCGCCGTTGTAGTTGATACCCACAGCCGCCACGGCAGAGCCGGACCAAGCAGAGCGGGTCCAGTAATCTCTTGCAGTGCCAGTGTTGTTGAAGGTTTTCTTGATACGCTGGGTATTGCCAGTGTACATAGAGAACTGCTTCTCATTGGCTTCATCACAGATTTCGTTGACAAAGGGAACATCGTTGGTGTACACACCAAGTTCACTTGCGGAAGGTGCATACATATGACGCACTTCTTCCTTGATCGTTGCTGTCTGATTGCCTGCATTGGCTCTCACATACACAGGGTTGATAACCGCCCTCCAGTGGCAGGCTAAGCTGGGATAGATTTTGTTCTCAATGAGGTTGTCCAGCACACAACCAAAATAGCCACCCACATTGGTATTAGTTTCATTCCATTTGGAAGTGAGGTTCAGGACACCAATGGGGAACCAGGTAGTTGCCGCCAGTTCATTGCTGCCATCTGCCAGCATGAAGTGTCCGAAGGAATGGAGGCTGTATACCACATCGGTATCCGGGAATACCGTGCCTACATTGACCATCTTGAACTTATCATACTGATTGAAGTATTCGGATGCCAAGCCGGAGGTAATAATGCCGATGAACTCACCGAAGGAGTAGGCATAGTTATCGTCCTTGTCATCGGAATACACATAGTCGAACTGTGTAGTGTCCAACTTTTCAGCAGGCAGCGAGGGGGCCTCGAAGGTCGCATAGACATCGATGTCCGCCAGAACATCCTTCACATTCTTATCCCAGCCGGTCCAGATGAAGCCTGTTTTGGTCAGATCGGATCCCTCATAGACGGCACTTCCGCCTGCGGGGATACTCTTTTTCTGAACCTGCATCAGGCCATTGTACCACACGGCGGTGTAATACCGGGTGCTTTCCTTGAACATGGCCACAACATCGGTATCCTGAATGATCGTGCTGAAGGAGCCGGACCATCCGGCAAATTCACGGACCAGGTAGTCCGTGTACTCCGTTGCGGGTTTGTCAATGGGATTCACCGCCCTGGTAACGGGATCCTCGCCGCCGTAGCCATGCTCAATCAGCTGCTCATCCAGAATCTTGGTCTTTCCTTCATTCCAGAAGCGCAGGATCCATTCCTGGGTGAGTTCATCATACACGATGTCCAGGTCCGGGAACTCCGTTTCCAAAGTGGTCAGTTTGGTCTGGCTCAATGCCGCAATGTGAGCATTGCCGGTGATAACCGCCTGGTCCACATCGTAGCCGCTGTCATCCTTGCCGCCGCAATTCTTCAACCGCATCAGGGTATCAGCGTTGCCACAGGTCCAGTCGATATCAATGAACCGAACTCGGGTCAGATTCGTTGCATAGTTGGCGATATTGTAGCTGTCAACGGTGGGACAGTCTACAATGGTCAGCGAGGTCAACCCGGCATAACTCTCCATCTCAAAGGTTTCCAGCTTGTAGAGACCATTCATGTACAGCGATGCCACTGCATTGAGGTACACCTCCTGGATGCGACCACGCTTTGCAAAGGTGATGCCGGTGACACCCGATCCCATCGTGTAGAGTTTCTTAAGGTAGATATTGGGCGAGAAGTCAAAGGCCTTAGTCGCATTGACCAGGCCGCCCATATTTACCTCCTCCAGCTTCTTGCAGTTGTCGAAGGATGCCGTGGTAAAGTTGGTATTGTAGTACCCTTCCACGGAACTACCCAGCAGCAGCCTGCGGACACGCTTCAGTTTCGATCCCTCGAACTGGCCCAGGTAAAGGCCGGAAAGATCGCCGAAGGACTGAATCCATTGTGCATTACGGAAATAGATCTCCGTATCGTTCAAGTATGCAGAAAGGTCCAGGGTAACGGTTTCACCCGCCTTGACACGCTGCCTGTGGGCCACGGAGCCTGCCAGGACATTGGCATACATATCCGTGTAGAAAACAACATCCACGAGGCCAGAAGGAGCCACACCAGCCCACTCCGTGGGGGTATAGCCACGGATCGCTGCGGAATCAGAAGTAGATGCCGTTGCGTTGTAGTAGCTGTCCACCATGACCTTCTGGAACATGAGGGCTTTTTTGATATGGAGCCGAAGTTTGCCGGTGGCTCTTGCGAGGTAGGCTGTGGTTTTCAAATTCTGCATAACTCGGATGGCATTGTGCTGGGCATCTTCCAGCCACAGGGCCTCGCAGATGCTGTCCTGGCTTTCCTTGACATAGGAATAGAACGCATCGATGTCCCAGGCACCCGCACTCTCACGATCCAGGTAGTTAGCCCGCAGCTCATCTGCATTGCATTCCCGAAGATTGGTAAACAGTACATTATCTGCGCCGTTGAACACATCAGCGGTTCCGATGGTGTCAAAATCCATGTAGCCGGGTTCGATATCGACATAGCCCTCATTGTTGCGGCAGAGGCCGGTATCATGGTCCCACGCAAAGATCAGCCGCCATTTCTTCGTGACAGGATCGTAGGACCAGAACATATTCTTTGCCCGATTGTCACGGAGGAGCAGGAACAAGGTGATGTTGTCATGCCAGTATGTGGTGTCCATATCGAAATGCTCCGGGGCCTCTGCGGTCCATCGTGCCTTTCGATATTCGACGGTATCGTTGGTGTAGGTCACACCGTTGATGGTGGTCGCAGCGGCGAGGAGATTGCCGGTCGGAGAGGTGTAGTCCGTTTCGTAGAGGAAAGTCTGGACCACTTGCCACAAGGCCTTGGCTTCATCCTCGGTGTACTGAGTAGTATCCAGGTGGCGGAAATCATAGTTATTCTTGAAATTGTCCCCGCTCAAATCATCGGACTTGAAGCGCACCTGCGGTTCGGTGTTATTCTTGACCTCGATAACGATGGGGTCATAATCGAATGCATTCACGCTGTCCTTATTGGTGCAGAGGTTGCCCAATCCAAAGAAAATCGTCCCATCAGGCTGGACAAGATCCGGGCCGACCTGAACCGCCGTGCTGCCGGTATTGTGGAAGAACACAATGCACATGGCACTTTCCATGCAGTCCCGCACTCGGGGATCTTCCTCTCTGGCGGTTCTGATAGAGGGCTGGAAGCGGTTGTACCACTCGGAAGCCGCCCGGTTGACAACATGGTCCTGGGAGGCGATGTTCTTCTTGTAGGTGATCTCCTTGACGGGGATGGAGTTCTCCGTGCCGTGCATGGCATAACCTTCAAGGACCGTACCATTCTCCAGAACAATGCCTTTGGGGAAGGTCATATTGATATTAGGGCCTGCTGTGGGAGCGTGTTCCACAGAGGAAGTACCCTGAACCACAAACTCCGTTTCAGCGGTGAACTGCTGATCTGCCTCGCCGGATCCCTTCATGTGCTGGATGGTTCCGTACACAGTATCGCTCTTGCCGAGGGTCATGCGCTCCGCATTGATGATAACCACATGGGCATCGGGGTTTTTGGCTGCCGCCGCATAGGGATCAACAGCACCGTTGCTATAAATATCGTTACGATCTTTACGGGCAAGGATTTCTGCTGTGTCCGCACCATGTGCAACATAGTTTGCTATCATCTCCTCATCGGTCAGATCACGGTTCCATGCCATGAACAGATAGAGGTAAACATCGGCATCATCGCTGCCGAAAGTAATCCCCTGGGCAGTGGTATGGGCAAAGCTTTCATCCGTAGCATACTTCTGATAGGAGAATGTGCTGATCTGCTCCATCATGCACATAAGCCCATCTTCGGTATCGGGCTGGATGTTGAGATCCAACTCGGTTTTCATATCCTCGCAAGTACTCAGAGTGATTTTGGTCTGATTGCCGCTCAGATAGGCATTGTTCGCCTGGATCTCCAAACCAATGCCGCTGGACATACAGGAAATGGCAACGGTATCTTTCTTGGAGCTATCCTTGACCATATAGACGACTTTTGCAGCAAGGCCATTCTTTCTGGCATCGCCAGAAAACATCGGGTAATTAATGGTCAGGCGGTCACCAGCCGTAATGCGGATGCAACGCACACCAGCAGAGTCATTTACAAGACCGCCGTTCACTTCGTCGAAATCATCCGACAGAGTGATGCCATAGTCACCGTATGCCCAGTCCTGGAGGCTGGTCATGCTGGACGGTTCGACTTTGATCTGGAGACCGTCGGTGACCTCCTCAATATCGGCACCGATGCTGGTCACGGTGATTTTCTTGGAGTAGGTCTGATCGCCGCACTTGATGGCAAGGGTCACCTCGCCAGCAGCAGTAACACGATAGTTCCAGGTCTGCTCCGTCTGATCCACTTCCTCAGATTTGTAGGTGCTGCCATTCACCAAATATTCCACCACAGTGGGGTTGTTCTGCGGATCTACCACCCGGTGGACAATGTTCACGGTGGAATACTGAGAAATTTCGTCCGGGATGGTATCGCAGGCGATAACCGCTGTGGTGTTGCCTTCGGCGGTCCATGCGACTGCACAAGTCAGCACATCCGAAGTCAACAGCACACCATTCAGATCCATGGTGCAATATGCGGAAACAAGGTGTCCGCCATGCGCCTGGGCTTCGATGGTTTTGGTCTGCTTTCTACCAGTGGTGGTCACGGAGAAGGAATCATATTCCTCTCCATCAACGAGGATGTACACAGTCTTTTCGTAGTTGCCTGTGGGGGTCAAGGTAAAGGTCAGATTGCCGCTTGCAACATCAGTGTTCCCCAGGCTCCATTCCAGAGTAAGGGTTTCAACACTGATTGTGCAATTACGGGTTGCGGTCTTTCCATAAGCATCAGTGACCACCAGCTTGACAGCATTGGAGCCGCTGGAAAGATAGCTCCGCACATTGACGGAATTTTCACCCTGAGGGATGGAAGATGTTTTCTTGAGGCTGCCACCGACATAGACCTGAAGTGTGCAGTTGCCGGTTTCCACTTGCGTGATTGCATCCAGGGACTTGACGATCATGGAGATGTTCGCCTCCGTGGAACTCTCCGCCACTGACATGACCGTCGGTGTCTGCATAGCAACAGTCAGCACGGAGCCGCTATCACCGCCGCCACCGCCACCGCCACCGGGAATGTACACCGGGTCGATAACATCTTCTCCCTTTGCATTATACAGATGGAGATAATAATTGGTGGTATCGTAATACCAGGAAGAAAAACCAACACCGTCAGCTGCTCCGGCCACTTTCTTCGAGAGTTCCCGCAAAAATGCTCCGACGGATGCATAGGTCACATCCTCCCCGGTTTCTGCATCGGGGTTGTCGATCCGGGCATCGTAGAGTTCTGCGAGGAAAACGGCCAAAGGCACCCGGCGCAGAGATTCTTTGGAGGATCCATCCGTCTGCTCTACCGGCATGGTCACAAGGACATTGGCGGATTCGAGCAGCTTCTGGACTAACTCCTTTTCAGTAATTTTTTGCTGTCCCATATTGCCTCCTTACTGAATTGCGATCCAGTAGAATTGAATGGTGGGAGTCAAGGTTTCCGAATAGAGGAAAAGCGTGAATCCCTTAGTAGTAACCTCTTTCACCGAAAGATAGATCTCATTTCCTGCGTAGATGGAGGTTGTCGGTGTGATTACCACCTTCGGGGCTGTGGCAAACTCCTCCAGAAAGTTGAACTCTGCCGTTACAGCCTGTCCCGCCTTACCAACGATGCCACCATGCCCGGACTGAATGCCCAATGCCACACGGGCTGTTGCAGGAGAATTTCCGCCGGTGCCACCACGGAGTATTCCGAGAACACCCTTGTTAATATCCGAAGCGGAGTGATTGTGGGAAGTTGCAGCCGCTCCAATCAACTTAGGTGTGATGGAGTGCGGATTTGAACCATTCAGATGATTCAGAACAACATAAAACGCAGTCCTGATCTTATTCAGAATGGATCCCATTCTTTCGCCCGATGCAATGTTGGCGAATGTGGTTTTCTTGATGACGGTCCCAGCCGCCGCATCGTTGACAGCAGAAACGGTAACCGTACCATAGACATTGGAAAAAATCGGCTGCTGATTTTCCGGGGTAACATTGGGAACATTGCCCAGACCCACATGGGTTTTGGTAACGCCATGCGGGTTGTTTTTATCCTCCACATGATTTTTGAACTCAGATGCCTTTGCGTACTCAGAGGAGTCCGCCAGGATGGCAGTAACATCATCCAGTTCACCGATGAATACATGGAAATAGTGGATAATCTCCACCAAGTTGGAACTAAATGCCGGTACCCGGAGGGGTTTTTCATCCCCGGAAATCTGATAGTGGGAATATGCGTAGAGGATATCTGCCTCGCCGCCATCGGGATCCACCACATAGATGCCCGCCTCGGTCCAGTCAAAGCCGGAATCATAATCCTTGTTCGACATGACCGCTTTGATTTTCACATACTTATCCAGCTTCGTGATTTCTTCAATTCCCACCTCAATGAGGGGGTTCTGAAGATCTTCCAAAATCAGAAAATCTTCCGGCATATCGCCGTTGCCGATTTTGATCTTGGAAAATGTCAACCCCTCGCCATCCAGCGCACGGATCATCAGGCTATATCCGTTTGCTGTCAATTTAGGAATCATGGGTTTACACCCCTTTCATTCAATGAGAATCTGGCCGTTCTCATCGACCAGGATTGCATTGTTTTCATCCACCAACCAGTCAAACAATTCATCCAGAGAAAATTCCGGCATGATATAGGTTTTCGCCAGTGTAATTTGATGGGAAAAACCTACACCGACAGTCTGCGAAAACTCCGAAATGATATTGACTTTTTCCAGGTGGGCGGAAAGCCGCTTGACCTTCTCCAGTGTCGCAAAGAACATATCCAGATTGTCATAGACCATCTGGAAGCTGCTGGTGTTAACCTTGAAATAACCCGGCTGACCACCGTACTGGAACCACTCCTGCACATCGCAGTCACCATAGGCAATGGTGGAAAGTTCCTTGACGGCAGCAAGCGTACCAGCTTTCTGATACCATATCAGGGTGTTTTTTATCAGGGTTCTCTTTGTTTCAATAGGAAGATCTGCGCCATAATACTGGGTCCGAAGTTCAACGGCCAGATGATCAAGGACCGCCTCCGGCAGTTGATCAATGACAGCTGCGGTCCTGGTGGAATCGGCCAGACGGAGGATCCGCTGCTTCTCCTGCTGGATAGCAAAGGACAGTGCCTGGATCTCCGGGTTATTTTTTAGGCCGTTGTTCAAAAGGTCAGTGATCTGACCTTCGTACAGATTAGTCATCTTCCAGCCCTCCGTAATTCACCGTGAAGTCCGCAATCTGAGCGACCTCGGTGTCAGTCACCTTTTCAAAGGCGGGGCTGACAACCTCCACACGCTTTGCTCCGGCGGCCTTGACACGCATGATGAGTTCCGAAGGGTTGATATCCTTACCGATCTCTGTGGTCTGCCATTTCACATAATCGTTCACGGCAGCTTCAACTTCGGCCTGGATTGTAAGAGCGGATGCTGAATCGGATTTGTTGATGTAGTAGGTCAGATCAATATTGAAGGGCTTTGCATCAGGTGCCTTGACCGTTATGTAGTCGGTCATCGCCCTCTGATCCTGCGTTTCCATCAAATACTCTTGCAGGCCTTGGGTTACCTCCTCACCGGGCAGGCTGCCATCTGTCATCAGGATGTAGATGACAACCTCGCACGGACTCGGGCTTGTGGGCCTCACGGAGCCGATGCCAATATTGAAGGTCTTTGCCCTGTAAACATAGGAATCGTAGGTGCCTGCACTATAGCTGGACGGAGCAAGGAATACACGCTCCGCCAGACTATCATCGTCCTCCAGATCGGTGCCGCCGCTGGTGGTGGTCACATTGGCCACGCTCTGGATATAGGCTACCGTATCAACCAGGACATTGATTTGCCCAGGAACGAAATCATTACCCTCAATGCCCTGTGCGGTGCATACCGCCTCGATGTCTACATAAAGGCTCCCAGCACTGATCTCGCCGTACTCCACCGTTTCAAAGTAGACACCATCGCCGTTGGTGGCTCGGGTGCCAGCAGGAATGCTGATTGCATAGTCCTTCGTTTCCGAAAGAGTGAAGCGCAGCGTTGTTCTTGCCGCAGACGGCTGTTGACGGATAACGCTACGGTTACCAGCCAGGTTGTCCAGAAATTCACCGTAGCTGTATTTCAGCAGATCTTGCTTGCCAGCACGGTCCACATACTGCTCAGTTTGGTAAAGTTCCAGGGCGCAGGCATAGATTGCAATCCGCATGGGATCCGCCATGGACAGGCTGATGCTTTTTCCTGTGATCTCTTTGTAGCGTGATTCATAGTTGGCGATCATCCGATTCATCATCGCCTCCAGCGTATCACCGTCCGTGAAGGAGATGTCCGGGAGATTGAAAACAGAATTGATTGTTGCATTAGGCACTTGCAATCGCCACCTTTGCTATAAGCTGCCCGGTTGCCGTGGCGGTACAGGAAACCTCCCGCACGGTGACCCGGGGTTCATATTTATCCACCTTGTCCATGATTTCCACGGCAAGGGCATTCTGGGCAACATCCATGGGCATACCCATGAACAGCGAATAGTCCAGACCGAAGTCACGGTCCAGGGGGCAAGTGCCAGCCGGAGTCAGCAGGAGTGTTCTCAAATTACGGACAATCTCCTCCACCTGATCGATGGCAGATTCGTACTGAAATTCAACATTCGTCAAATCCATCATAGGTATTCCTCCATCGTCACCGATACGCTGGCCTTGACCAACTCACCCTTGTTCAAAAGTACATCCCATTCCTCACTGGTGCCGGTGATCCGCCAACGGTGAGAGCCTACACGCTTGCCGCCGATCACGAAGGTATTGACCGTTCCTTTCTCCACACTCCGTTCCAGTACCTCAAGCATGGCCCGAGGGCGTACTCCGAGCATAGCATTAAGCTCCATGGTGAAGGTGATCTTCTGCAAACCGGGACGGAGGAATTCAACCTCATCCTTTTTGCCGATCCGGCTGTGGGTTGCCCAACTGGAGGATGTCGTTCTCTTGAGGTTCATGAAGGTTTTGACCATATCATCACTGACAGAGAAAACCAACTCGGTTCCCCAGCATCCAATTGCCATAGTCTATACCTCCTTAGCCGCCGAGCGAGGAAATCCGCCCACTAAGTGCATTGATCTGCCCCTGCAATTCTTGGGCAGTTTCCTGCAATCCGCTGACCGTTCCGGCCAGCGTTGCAAGCCGGGAAATTGCGGCCATCAAATCCGCCACGCCCAAAGGATCTCCGTCCTTATAGGGATCGAAAACGATATGCTCCGCCCGGATGCGGACGGTTCCATCTTTATCATCATGGGAAATGACAGCCTTGTTTTTGATGGTACTCAGTTCTTTACGGAACAGGCCCTCACCATACGCATGGGGCCGGTGGCTTGCGTTCCAAACCGGCCCAAGGATTACAGCACTGGATGAGCCATTGGAAAGATGGCCCACCAGCACCTGGTCAGACACCCGGGGCATCCAGTATTCCCATGCCAGGAACGGCATTTCTGATGTGGTGCTGCCGTCCCGGTCCTCGTAGGTGACACGGGCTGTGCCGTTTTTGTAGTTGATGCTGGACACTTTTCCAATCCGCAAAACTTGAGTATTGGCCATGTCTGCACCTCCTTAGTTCGGGTTAATCCAGGAGCCAGGGGACCCCTGCTTCTTTGTGATGTTGAGCATCCCCTTGGCAGTATTGAAGATATAATAGCTGCCGGGCTTGCAAACGCTGGTCGGATGGCCGCCGGATGCAGCCCCCGCCACAGCCTCTGCGGCAGTGTAATAGCCCTTCTTTGTGACGGTCAGTTCGTAAGTTCCGCCCTTCTCAAAGTTCTGGTTCTGGGTCTGGGAGACGGTTTCGCTGGCATCTGTGGATGTGGTGCCATTGGCTGCCTCTGCCACACTGCTGGAGTACGAG
>JAZQFD010000004.1:0-51150 GCA_045539335.1 Eubacteriales bacterium | reverse complement strand
AACGAAAGTTGGAGTTAGTGATCCGGCGGTATGTGAGTGGAAATGCCGTCGCTCAACGGATAAAAGCTACCCTGGGGATAACAGGCTGATCTCCCCCAAGAGTCCACATCGACGGGGAGGTTTGGCACCTCGATGTCGGCTCATCGCATCCTGGGGCTGTATTCGGTCCCAAGGGTTTGGCTGTTCGCCAATTAAAGCGGTACGCGAGCTGGGTTCAGAACGTCGCGAGACAGTTCGGTCCCTATCTGTCGTGGGCGCAGGAAGTTTGAGAGGAGCTGTCCTTAGTACGAGAGGACCGGGATGGACGTACCTCTGGTGCACCAGTTGTCACGCCAGTGGCACAGCTGGGTAGCCAAGTACGGCATGGATAAACGCTGAAAGCATCTAAGCGTGAAGCCACCCTCAAGATAAGACTTCCCATAGTGTAAACTAGTAAGATCCCTTGAAGACTACGAGGTTGATAGGTCAGGGGTGTAAGCATGGTAACATGTTTAGCTGACTGATACTAATAGATCGAGGGCTTGACCTTAATGGAATCTTCATAGCAATGGAATTCTTCTATTCAGTTTTGAGAGTGTAAGAGCTCGAAAGAGTTTGAGATACTTTCAATAGTCGGTGTTGATTATGAGTTGGTCCCACCCGTTCCCATTCCGAACACGGTAGTTAAGCAACTTCATGCGGACAATACTTGGCTGGTGACGGCCCGGAAAGATACGTAATGCCGACATAACAAAAACGACCATCATGCGATGGTCGTTTTTATTTTAAATAAAGGGACATAAAAATAAAAGACCACCCGTTTGGGTGGTCTTAATTTTGGTGCACCTTCAGGGACTCGAACCCGGGACCCACTGATTAAGAGTCAGTTGCTCTACCAACTGAGCTAAAGGTGCATATTGACCTTGCTCAAAAGTCTTACCTGATCCTTGTTTAAATCAGCGAGACTTTTGCAACATCAGAAAACTCTTCGCAAACTATGTTTGCTCGACATTTTCTGTGTTGCGGCAACCGTTAACCTGCTCGCTTTATCTGCCAAAGGGCAGCGCTTCGCAGTCACGACTACCAACTGAGCTAAAGGTGCATTAATAAGCAAGAGTTAGTATAACAATATGAGATGCATTTGTCAAGAGTTTTCAGAAAAAAACATTGATTTTTCTCTTCCATTTTTTTAAAACAACATACACGAGCTATGTGTGCTTGCTTCTCCCTTGCACTTTTTTTTAATACATGGTAAAATAATCATAAGATTTTATTTTTATCGAGGTTTATATGATCAGAGTATTACATGTGTTGACGGACACCAACATTGGTGGTGCCGGAACTTATGTTGCCAATTATATAAAAAACCATGACCCTGCCTTGGTGGAGCCAACGGTGCTTTTGCCGAAGGGTTCTGCGGTAGTGGGGCTTTTGGCCGGGGCGAACTGTCGCATGATCGAAGCGTCCATTGCACCGGATCGATCCTTGGATATGAAATCAATTGGGGTTCTGCGGCGATGGATTCGAGCGGGGGGCTATGACATTGTGCATGCTCATGGAAGTGTATCTGCTCGACTGGCGGCGAAGGGTCTTTGCCCCTGTGTGTTTACCAAGCACACCCTGTCGAAAGAAAAGACGGGTCTTAAGGGCTTGGTGGAAAAATGGATTTATCGTATGGTCGGTGGTTTTGCCATTGCCGTCTCAAAGGCGGCAGAGGAAAATCTTTTGGCGTTAGGCTTCCGAAAAAACCACATCTATACGGTATTAAATGGCGCCGAGGATATGGGAGTTGCTACACCGGAGCAACAGGCGGCCTGCAAAGAGGAGTTTGGATTAAGCCCTTCGGATTATGTGGTGGGCTGCATTGCCCGTTTTGCCCCTGAAAAAGATTATCGCACCTGGATTCAGGCAGCGGCTAAGGTGGCAGAGGCCTGCCCGGATGCTCGTTTTTTACTGTGTGGCGATGGAGAGACCTTGAAGGAGATAAAGAGTCTTTCCGCAGAATTAAACATCCAAGAGCGGTGTGTCTTTGCCGGACGGGTGATGGATTGCCGTCCCGCTTATCATGCCATGGATCTTTATTGCATCACCTCCTTGGAGGAAAGCTATGGTCTGACCTTGGTGGAAGCTTGGTCGGCAGGGCTGCCGACTGTGACCACCGATGCGGCAGGCTTTTGCGAAATTTCCGAGAATGAAAAAACTTCGCTGATCTGTCGGCGGGGAGATGCAAAGTCCATTGCGGCGGCCATTCTCCGCCTCTATCATCATCGGGAAGAGGCAAGCGCCCTTGGAAATAACGGAAACGCCCGCTATCATCAGCAATACAGTGCCAAGCAGTTTGCTCGCAATGTGGAAGCGGTTTATCAAGAACTTGCTGATTGAGGAGACGATTGATTGGAAATTACACGCTATACCATACAAGCGCAGATTCCAAAGCCGGTGCGGTTTGCCTTTGTGTCGGATTTGCACGACACGGCCAATGAGCCGATTTTAAAGGCTCTTGAACAGGAGCGGCCTCATGGGATTTTGGGTGGCGGAGATTATATTCACAACAACACCGTTTACCAACGGGGCTTTGATTTTCTGCGGACTGCTTCTGAGCGGTGGCCGGTGATCTGCTCCTTGGGCAACCATGAAAAGCGCTTTCGACGCAACATTCGGCAGGCGATAGAGGAGACCGGTGCCATTTTGCTGGATAATTCCTTTATGGAATTTCAAGGGATTTGCATCGGGGGTCTCACCTCCGGCTGGGCAGGGAAGATCGAACTGCTGGAGCAAACGCCTCCGCCTCAATTGGATTGGTTGCAGGAGTACTATCAGCAACCGGGCTTTAAATTGTTGCTGAATCATCATCCGGAGTATTATCTTCCCTATTTAAAAGAAGGAAAGGCGGATCTGATCTTAAGCGGCCATGCCCATGGGGGACAATGGCGCTTTTTCGGTCGGGGAGTCTTGGCCCCCGGTCAGGGACTTTTTCCAAAATTTACTGCCGGCATCCATGAGGAGCGACTGATCATCAGCCGAGGCTTGGGGAATTTTCATAAAATTCCTCGGCTTTTTAATCCGCCGGAGCTGGTAATTCTTGATTTGATTTAAAAAGGAAAGCACGCCGTGCTTTCCTTTTTCTTTTTTATATGATATGATAAAAATGTGACCGACTCATATTAAAGGGGTAGCATAAAGGTGAAAGGGGGATGGCAAAAAATGGACGATCGTCAAATCATTGAATTATACTGGCAGCGAAATGAGCAGGCCATCACCGAAACACAGCAAAAATATGGCGGATATTGCTATGCCATTGCCTATCGGATTCTCCAAAATCGGGAGGATGCGGAGGAAAGCGTCAACGATACTTACTTAGGTGCATGGCAGAGTATGCCACCCCATCGCCCCAATCCTCTCTCTGCCTTTTTGGCCAAGATTACAAGGAATCTTTCCTTAAAAAAATGGCGGGAGAAATCCGCCCAAAAGCGTGGCGGCGGGGAGGTGGCAATGACCTTGGAGGAGCTGAAGGACTGCATTCCCGCACCCAATACGGTGGAGCAGGAAGTGGAGCTTTTGGAACTTGCCGCCATCATCGATGATTTTTTGCGCACCCTTTCCAAAGAAGAGCGAGCGCTCTTTCTTTGCCGCTATTGGTATTTTGATTCCGTGAAGGAAATCAGCGTGCAGTTCGGATATAGCGAAAGTAAGGTGAAGATGAAGCTTTTGCGTACCCGAGCCAAACTCCTGCAGCGTTTACAACGAGAGGAGATCACCTTATGAAAAAACAACAAAAATTGCAAGACGCCATAGGCCTTATCGGAGATGATCTGATTTTAGAGGCCAAGGCGCAACGAAAAAAAGCCGCACGCTTGTTGCGGCGGTGGTATATCCCCACCGTGGCCACTGCGGCCATTGTGGCTATCGTGGTGGGTGGATTTTTCTTTAAAATGCCTCCCAAGGAGGAAGATTTTGGCGTATTGCCGCCTTTGGATATAAGCGGCGATCCGCCGGAGGACGCTCCTCCTGATTTGGACGGTATGGAGCCCACCGAGCCCGGCGCACCTGCACCGGATGAGAATCAGGGCCCTCCCTCCACCGGCAGTCAAAAGCCGGGCACCTCGAACCTAAAGGTGCAGAATTTAGCCATGGCGGTTTATCCCGAGGCGACCCCGTATCCCACCTCCTTTGACCAAGAGGCCTACAGCCGCTGGAATAACGCCCGTTCCATACGAAGCTTTCAGGCCAGTAAGGCCGGAAATGTGCATTCCTTTGTTGGGGCAACCATGAAGGAGTTTTTAAAGGGAAAAGAAAATGCCGTTTATTCGCCCTTGAATCTTTATGTTTCTCTTGCCATGCTGGCAGAGCTTGCCGAAGAGGAAAGTCAGCAGCAGATTCTGGAACTTGTTGGAATGGAGAGTGTGGAAAAACTGCGGGTAAAGGTTTCCAATCTTTGGCAGGCCCATTATCGGGATGATGGGGCATTGACCAGCGTCCTTGCCAATTCCATTTGGCTGGATCAAAAGGAATCTTATATGCAAGAGACCTTGGATTTGCTGGCAGAGGAGTATTATGTTTCCGCATATGAAGGAACCCCGGGCACCGAAGAATTTGATCAAGGGATCCGAGACTGGATCAATGAGCAGACCGGCGGACTTTTGGATCAGCAGGTAAATGAACTGGAATCGGAGCCGGGCTTGATCTTTTCGCTGATCTCGGCGGTTTATTACCAAGGAAAATGGTCGGTGCAGTTTAAGGAAGAAAACACCAAAGATGGAGTATTCCACGGCACAAACGGGGATAAAACCTGCTCCTTTATGAATGCTACCATCCATGAAAAAAACTATTACTATGGGGATCAATTTACCGCCGTATTCCATGAGATTGATACCGGCGGCGGTATGTGGCTGATCCTGCCCGATGAAGGGGTGGAGATGAATAGTCTTTTGGCAGATCCTCAGGTGCAGGCTTTGATCCAAGGGCAGAAAACCGAGAATATGCAGGTAAAAACCGTGCATCTCTCGATGCCGAAATTTGATGTTTGCCAAAATACGGAGTTAGAAGAAAACTTAAAAAAATTAGGCGTTACCGGTATTTTTGAAAAAACGGAGCTGACGAAGATTTGTGAGTCCTCCGGTCTGATGGTATATGATGCCACCCATGCCGCACGGGTAACGGTAGATGAAGAAGGATGCACCGCCACCGCTTTTACCAACTTTGATGCTTCAAAAGGCATCCCCGCCCCGGGCGATGAGGTTGCGTTTACTTTGGATCGTCCCTTCCTCTTTGCGGTCACTTCAGAGTATCATGTGCCCTTATTTATGGGCACCGTTCAAAATCCTTAAAAAAGGAGGGAGCACCATGAAGAAAAAACGATGGAATTCTCTTATTTGCGTTCTTTTGATTCTTTGCCTTTTGGGCGGATGTGCAAAGCCGCCCCAGGGAGAGGAGACACTGCCACCTACCGTTACGCCCGCCAAAGCCCATAAATTGGCAGAGGCCGTTTATCCCACCACCCACCGTTATCCCGATGCGGAAAACATCACCGATTGGGAAAAGGATTGGACTCCTCGCTATGAGGAGTGGGAAAAGGATCGGGATGCCGCCCGTACCGCCGCTCGAAGCATGGGGAATTTAGAGCCCTTTATTCAAAAGACCATGGAGGAATTTTTGGTTGGAGAGGGCAATCGGATCTATTCTCCTCTGAATGTTTATATGGCCCTTGCCATGGTGGCAGAAACCGCCGGCGGCAATAGCCGACAGCAGATTCTGAAGCTTTTGGGCGTTTCCGATATAGAGCAGCTTCGCCGAGAGGCCTCTGCCTTATGGAATGCTCATTATCGGGATGACGGCGTGGTCACTGATATTTTAGCCGGCTCCTTTTGGCTCAATGAACAGGTGGAGGTTCATCAAGAAACTCTGGACCGCTTGGCAGAGACCTATTATGCTTCTTCTTATGAAGGAACGCCGGGCACTGCCGAATTCAATGAGGCCCTGCGCAAGTGGCTTAATGAGCAGACCGGCGGTTTATTGGAGGAGCAGATCGGGAAGATTGAGATGAATCCCGAGATGGTCTTGACCTTGGCCACCACCATCTACTTTCGTGCCATGTGGGAGCATCCGTTTTTGGAGAGCAATACCAAGGAAAAGGTCTTTCATGCTCCCGATGGGGAAGTGACCTGCGATTTTATGCACCAAAGCGCCCGCAATGTATATTATTGGGGCGAGCAGTTTAGTGCGGTGAATCTTCCCTTGGAGGAAAGCGGAAAAATGTGGCTGATCCTGCCCGATGAGGGGGTGGAGGTTTCGGCTCTCTTAAAAGATCAGCAGGTGAATCACATGATCAATTCACGAGATTATGAAAACGCCAAGAATCTGATCGTGAATCTGGCATTGCCGAAATTCGATGTGGTTTCGGAGATTGAATTGATGGATGGATTGAAAAATCTGGGGGTTACCGATATCTTTGATTTTAATAAATCCGATTTTTCTCCCCTTTGCGACGAAACCATTGCCGTGACCGATGCCATCCATGATGCTCGAGTGCTTTTGGATGAAGAAGGCTGTACCGCCACCGCCATTACGGTGATGCAAGAATGCGGCTCGGCCATGCCCCCCAAAGAGGAGGTTGATTTTATCGTTGATCGCCCCTTCCTCTTTGTGATCACCTCCGAATGGAATACGCCTCTCTTTATTGGCGCTGTTGCCAATCCGTGAGTTTAAGAAGGCATGAAATAAAAACCTCTCTGCCGCATGGCAGAGAGGTTTTTGTTGTTATTTTCGGGTGGGTTTTACATTTGAAGCAGGAGCGATATTGCCATCAATAGCACCGTTGACATCCTCGAAATTTTTAATGCGTTCTCTTATTAAAACAAGAACTTGACTGTTAACACTTCTCCCTTCATAATCAGCGATGTATGCGATTTTATTCAACATTTCTTCTTCGATTCTGATTGAAACACTCTTGATGGCCATAAACTTACCTCACAATAAATATTTTATATATTTATTTTAGATATATTATGTGTTACAATGTTAAAAATAGATACATGGTATATCTAATATTTTTGGGGGCGTTTATGAAAATGAATACATGTTCCTTTTTCGGCCATAGGACAATAAATGAAACGGATGAACTAAAAGAACAATTATATCAAATGATCCAAAAACTAATTGTGGATGAGAATGTTGATACATTCCTTTTCGGGAGTAAAAGCCGCTTTAACGATCTTTGTCATGAATTGGTAACTGAAATAAAAGAAAAATACCCGTATATAAAACGAGTCTATGTACGGGCAGAGTATCCACATATAAGCGAGACATATAAAAACTATCTATTAGAAAGCTATGAGGACACCTATTACCCCGAGAGGATAATCGGTTCCGGCAAAGCCGTCTATGTTGAGCGCAACTGTGAAATGATAAATAACAGCCACTTTTGCATTGTTTATTACAATGAACAATGTACTCCCACTACCCGCAAAAGCGGCACCAAAATTGCCTTAGAATACGCTGTAAGATTGAAGAAGTGTGTAATAACTTTTCCGAAATAATTGCTTGGTTTTAAATTGTATAGTAGAACAAAAGAATACTTGTTTATTGTCGAATATGGAATAGAAAAAGCCTCAATGAGAACACTCATTGAGGCTTTGATTAGTTAAAGAACCCGTTGTAGACCATCTTGCCGATGCAAAGGGCGGCAAAGATCCAGATGTAAGGGGAAAGGAGGGGATCTCCATAGGCCAGCTTTCGGGTGCTGGCTTTGAGTTTTTTATTCTTTCCCAACTGCTCTGATATGGCGGTTTCCAGCATTTTAAGGGTGAAGATCAGAATCAGGAAGCAGACCAGCACCGCAAGGATCAAAAAGAGCTGATCCTGAAAAAGATACCGCAAAAAATCGGACTTTTGGGCCAGTAGCACCGCCACGCCATTATTGACGGCATGGGCAAACACTGCCGGCCAGACGCTGCGGAACAGCACCGTCAGCACCCCGTAGCAAACACCGGCGATAAATAAAGAGGGGATCTGGGTGGGGCTGGTATGAAAGAGGGCAAAGATCAGGGAGGTGAGCAACACGCCGATGGTCAGCCCGTATTTTTCATATTCCGATTGCACCAAGCCTCGCAGCAAAAGTTCCTCCGAGAGGGCAGGCAACAATACGGAGGTGATCAGCAGCCCTGCCGGATTGGCGCCGGAGAGATCCACGATATTGCTCTGAAAGCTCACATGGAAGAGGGCGCGCACCAAAGCGGTGGTTCCCACATTGATGAGGGAGCAAATCAGGCAAACAGACAGCCCGAAAAAGAGGATGAAAATCCAGTAGCGAGGGGAGACCGGCTTCAGCCGCAGGGCGGTGCGCTTTTTATAGCGATGGTTGCGGCAATAGATCAAAATGGGAATCAGATAGATCACCCCATAGATCAAGCAGGTCCAGCCGGTGGTCAGGGTGGGCAACCATTGGCGGCAGAAGGAAAGCCCCAGCAGGAGCACCAGAATCACCAGCAATAGCCCCGATATTTCTTTGGAAAGATCTCTACGCTTACTCATGAATATACAATACTTTCTTTGATTTCTTGGGCTTTCTCCACAGAAACGGTTCTCTCAATCAATTTGAGCGCAAAATCAAGGGCGGTGCCGGCGCCACGGGAGGTGATGATATTGCCATCCTCCACCACCTTCTCAAAAGAAACCTCTTTGCAATGAAGTTCTTGCTCCATGCCGGGATAGCAGGTGGCTTTTTTATCGGTCAAAAGCCCCAATTTCCCCAAAACAGAGGGAGCACCGCAGATGGCGGCAACGGTTTTGCCGGCGGCAATGGTTTTTTGGATGAGGGCGCAAACAGCGTCACTTTCCCCTAAGTTCACATAGCCGGGATAGCCGCCGGGGAGCACCAGCAGATCCATCGACTCAAAATCCAGATCGGCCAAAGTGCCGTCTGCCACCGCTTGGATGCCACGGGCGCCCGCAACAGTGGTATTTTCAGTAATGGAAAGGGTTTGCACCTGAGCGCCGGCTCTTCTTAAAAGATCCACCGGCGCAAAGGCCTCCAGTTCTTCAAAGCCTTCGGCTAATAATACGGTGATACGGCTCATTTTTTTACCTCCGCTCGGTATTTCATCAATAGAAGTTCAGGGCGATAGCTGAGCTTGGCTTTGCGCAAGCCTTCATCGCCGGTATCATCCTCCCGATTGATCCAAAGGATCGTGGGAGGAAGGGAGCGAACAAATTCCCGATTGATCATGGGATAAGCGCCTCGAATCTCACTATCGGCCTTTTCCACATGAACGCAAAAGCCTTCTTTGCCCAAGGGCTCTCCATAGGTGAAGGCGCAGATTTTGCCGTCGGCATAGAGGGCAAGACCCTGATAGCCCAGTTCTTTAAAATGGCGCAGCCCTCGCCGCACAGCGCAGCTCTCCCATTCCAAGGATTGCTCCTCAGGGCAATGGTTTTTGCGGCACCATTCATCATTGAAGGCCAAAACCTCTGCTAAGTTGGTTTCGTTGATGGGGCGGGTCTCCCATTGAAAATGCTCTTCAAAATAATGAATATGATTGCGCTTGGACGCCAGTTTTTTGCCGCTGAGGGTCTCAAGGGACTGGCGGTTATAGATATAATCGGCGCTGTTTCGCAGCTCGGTGAAGGTAAACTGCCGGGGGTAGGTTTCCTCCAGCCAGCATTTGGCTCGGTCGTCAATGCCTAAAAAGACGGTTTCGCCCTCTGCCAAAAGCTGATCCAAAAGGGCTTTCCGCTCTTTGCCGATGGGGAGGGTACAGCGCTTGCCCCAACGAACGATAAACCCGCCGTCGGTAACGGCGAGTTTTACGTCAAAAGCGGCGGACCAGCAAAAGATATTGCCGAAGGTCTGATCGCAAAGGAGACTGTCCTCTTCCCGAACAAACCGATCTACCGCTTCTTTTTGAGAAAATTCCGGTGTTTTAAAGTCCATAGATTTCCTTTACCTGCTTCATGATGATGGCGGTATTGTCATCCTTACTGCGGGGAACTCCTTGCTCATCATACATGGGTACCATATGCCAGCCTAACCGCTCGCCTACATAAAGGGCAACCTCCCGACTCTTATGGAGATAGCCAACATCCAGCTCGTGAATATCCTTTTTGGAAAGATCCCCCCGATAGCGGCGCTCGATCAGCTGCTGGGAAATCTCCGGCAGCATGTCCAGATATAAAACCGCATCCGGCTTGGGAAGCTCAAACTTTCCGTATTCCAGATCGGTGAGCCATGCAATAAAATCATCCCATTCCTCACGGGGCAGCTTGCACATTTGATGCACGATATTCGAGGTGGTATAGCGGTCGGCCACCAAGATCACGCCCTCATCATAGGGCTTTTGATATTTGGTGCGAAAGCCTGCAAAGCGATCGGCGGCAAAAAGCACCGAGGCGGCATAGGCGTTCACATCATCGGCATGGGAGCCGAATTCGCCGTGTAAATACATCTGTAAAAGGGCGCTGGAGGGGGATTCATAGTCGGGGAAAGAGATCCGCATGGCAGGGATGCCCATCTCGTTGAGGGCTTCGGTCACCCGCTTGGAATGGGTGCCTTTTCCGCTGCCGTCCAGCCCGTCGATTACCAATAGTTTGCCCATGGTTTATGCTCCTAAAAACTTTTCTTTCATTTCCTTCATTTTACCGCAGGTCATCTTTCCTTCGGGGCATTTATCTGCCACGCAAGGCGGGCCTGCATAGCGGAAGATGGTGGGGCAGACCTCCCGCACCAGCATCAGCATCTGGGTGGCAAGATCCCGAATCTCCCATTGGGCACGGTTGCAGCACCGCAGATTAAAGAAATTCAGCAAGCTTCTGGCGTTCATGGTCACCATCATTTTGGTGGTACAGCCGTTGGGTAGTACAAACCGTGCATCCTCAATGGCCTTCTTTTTATCGGCGGTGGTGCCGGGAGTCCCTTCCATTAAAAGCTCGGTCAGCTTGGTATAGCGAGCGGCCAGCTCGTCCATGGTCTCCAGATATAAGGCCTTTGCTTCCTCATTTTCCGCAATGGCAGGGGGAAGCACAAAATCAAAGCCATCTTCTGCCACATACCGCTGGGATTGCACGCTGAAGGAGGCGATCCGATGGCGGGTGATCTGCGCCAGAAGGGCACGGGAAACGTTCTCGATGCCAAAGGTAAAGGTGATATGCTCAATGGGGCTGGCATGACCCAGATTGGTCAGCATCTCCAAAAATTCACGGGTCTTTTCGGGGGTCAGTCCTTCCAGCACCGTGTCGATATCGGCACGGGCATAGCAAAGCTTGGCCGCTGCGGCCACAATCTTTTCTCCTTCGGGATTATAAGCAAGCAAACGTACTTTTAATTTTTGTTCTGCCATGATGATAACTCCTTAAAAAAGGCAGAGGTGATCTCTGCCTTTTATTGTTTATTTCTTTTTCACGCTTAAGAGGAAGAAGGGAAGACTGATCATGCGCTTGAAGCGGCGAGGCTCCTTGATCAGCCGATACAACCATTCCATGCGGCAGGTGATCATCCATCGGGGTGCCCGCTTTAAATTGCCGGCGATGATATCCAAAGTACCGCCCAGACCCAGCATAACCCCGATTTTAAGCTCCTGCTTATGATTGGCCATAAACATCTCTTGCTTGGGAGCACCTAAGCAAACAAACAGCATATCCGCTTGGGAGGCATTGATCTCTTCCACGATTTGGGCCTCGTCCTCGGCTTTGAAATAACCGTCTCTCGTGCCCACGACCTGAATGGTGGGGTACTGAGCCAAAAGCTTTTCCTTGGCCTGCTCTGCCACTCCGGGCTTTCCACCCAAGAAGAAAACCTTTTTGCCGGTCTCGGCGCAGACCTTCAAAAGCTTGGTGCCAAGGTCTACTCCGGCGACCTTTTCTTTTAAAGGAGTCCCTAAGCGTTTGGCGGCGATAATGACGCCGATTCCATCAGGAATCACATAATCTGCCTTCAGCAAGGCTTCTTTTACAGCCGAATCTTTGGAAAAAAGCTGCAAAATCTCAGCATTGGGGGTCACAATAATTTTACTCTCCCGCTGATCCAAAAAAGCGGTAACATCCTTCATGGCTTCATCCATGGTGACATTTTGAATCGGCAGACCCAAAACAGAAACGCTCATGATAATCTCCTTTCTATAAACATATATACTAAGTATACCATTGAAACCGTTGGATTGCAATAAAAACTTGCAGTTCTTTTTCGGTTTTGGTAAAATAGAATCAGAAAAGAGAAGGAGGGTTTGTCCAAATGATCCACCATGAAACATTTTCTCTGAATTCTCCTGTAGACGGAGTTTGTCTGCAGGGGATCTATATCTATCCCGAAAACCCGAAGGGCGTGGTGCAGTTTCTGCACGGAATGGCGGAGCATAAAGGCCGCTACCAAGGGATTATGACCTTTTTGGCGGAGCAGGGGTATGCCACGGTGATGCACGATCATCGGGGGCATGGTCAATGTGAGTTGACCGGCCATTTCGGCAAAGGGGGAAAAGAAGGCATTATATTGGATGCCCATGCCGTTTCGCTGTTGGCGAAAGAGAAGTTCCCGGGCCTTCCCTTTTGGCTCTTTGGCCATAGCATGGGTAGCTTGGTGGCTCGGTGCTATCTCAAGCGATTTGATGAAGAGCTTTCCGGCCTCTTTTTATGCGGAACTCCCTATGCGCCTCCGGTTGCCATCGGGGCGGCAAGAGGGCTGATCGCCGCCAAGATCCCCTTTCAGGGGGATGCCCATCGCTCTCATATGGTCAATGGGTTGGTCACCGGCGCCTTTAATAAGGCGATCAAAGATCCTGCCTCTCCCAATCAATGGATTTCTTATAATCAGGAAAATGTGGATGCCTATGATGCCGATCCCCTTTGCGGCTTTTGCTTTACCTTAAGCGGCTTTGAAGGGTTGATGGGGCTGATGGCGGAAGGCTATTCCAAAAAGGATTGGGCGCTGAAGAATAAGGCGTTGCCCATCTATGTGATCTCCGGTCAGGATGACCCCTGCCATACGGGCGAAGCTAATTTCCATCGAGCTTGCGATCATTTGAAGAACTTAGGCTATGCCCCTGCCCGAAAGCTTTTCGGCGGCATGCGCCATGAGATCTTAATGGAACAGGATAAAGAGACCGTTTATCGGTATATTTTAGAAAAATTAGAGGAACATTCATGAGTTTATTAGACGCCCGCCTGCAGGCGGTGTTACAGTTAATCCCTCAAGGCAGTATCCTTTTGGATGTGGGTACCGACCATTGCAAGCTGCCGGCAGAGGGGCTTTTATCGGGGCATCTTCAAAAGGCCTATGCCTCCGATGTAAAAAAAGGTCCTCTGGAGGCGGCCCAAAAGCAGTTGGCGGCCTTAGGGCTTGGAGAGCAGGTGGAATTATTTTTATCCAATGGGCTCTCCCAAATCCCTTTGGACGTTTTAGATGAGGTGACCGCCGTAGCGGTGGCGGGCATGGGGGGCGAAGTAATGGAGAGGATCCTGAAGGAAGCGCCCAAGAAGCCGCCCTTTTTGGTGCTTCAGCCCATGAGCGCCATTTATGAGCTGCTGGATACCTTGGGAAAATGGGGCTGGAAAGTTTACTCTGCCGCCTTGGCCCAAGAGGGGGATAAGCTATATCGGGTTTATGGGGTGAAACCGGGAGGTGCTCCCTATGAAGCGGATTATTTTGCGCCCCATGTAGGAGACCCTCTTTATGAAACCCTTTTGGAAAAAGAAGAGAGGCGGGTGCAGACGGCCTTAGAGGGCTTGCGTTCCGCTAAGGTGCCCAATGAGGCACGCATTCATGAGGAAGAGATCCTTTTGGATAAAATCAGAAAGGCAAAAGAAGCATGACCGTAGAAAAAATCTATAATTTTTTAAATGAATATTGCCCCTTTGCTCTGGCAGAGGAGTGGGATAATGCCGGCATCAACGTGGGGCGGAAAAACCGCTCGGTGAAGCGGGTGCTGGTGGCATTGGATGTGACTTTGGAAAATATTGAGGCCGCCAAGGAGATGGGAGCAGACCTTTTGCTGACCCATCACCCCCTGCTGATGGATCCCATAAAGACCGTTAGCGATGAAACGGCGGACGGAGAGCGGATCTTGGCCCTTGCAGAAAGCGGCATTGCCCATATTGCCTGCCATACCAATCTGGATGCCGCCGAAGGCGGGGTCAACACGGTGCTGGCGGAGCGTTGCGGGCTGGAGCAGGTAGAGCCTTTTGGCGGTTTGGGTCGAATGGGCATGGTGGAGACCACCCTTTCTGCTTTGGCAGAAAAACTCAAAAAAGAACTGCCCTCTGCTCATTGCGTGGGCGTTTGCTCTCATGAATGGGTGAAAAAAGTGGCGGTGGTCGGCGGAAGCGGCGGAAGTCTGCTGGAGGAGGCTTTGGCCGCCGGTTGCGATACCTTGGTTACCGGCGAGGCAAAATATCACCAACTGCTCACCGCCCGTGAGTATTCGATGAATGTGTTGGTTTTGGGGCATTATGAGACCGAGTATCCGGTGCTGATGCCTTTGGCAGAGGCACTATGTGAGGCGTTCCCCCAGCTGGAGATCGCCGTTTTGCCCTGCAAGTCCCCCATGGAGTGTTTCTGATATGGCATTGGATGCTTGTTATTTATCGTTTTTGGTGCAGGAGCTGAATCAGCGCCTTGCAGGGCTGAGGATCGAGAAGATCTATCAGCCGGGAAAGGATGAGGTGCTGGTACATCTGAGAGGCAAAAATCGCCTGCTCTTTTGCTGTACCCCCAACTGCGCCCGTATTACCCTGACTGAAAAGGAAGTGGAGAACCCTGCTCAGCCCCCTCTTTTTTGCATGGTGCTTCGCAAGCACCTGATCGGCGCTAAGGTGGAGCGGGTGTATCTGCCGGCCTTTGAGCGGGCGGTATTTTTAGAACTGGAAGGAAAAAACGACTTTTTTGAGCCGGTCAAAAAATATCTGGTGCTGGAGATTTTGGGGCGCACCTCCAATCTTTTATTGCTGGATGAGCAGAAGAAGATTATTGATGCCATTCGCCATGTGGATCTTTCGGTGACCACCGGTCGGCAGATGCTGCCCGGTCTTTACTATGAGCCGGTGGTTCCTCAAGAGAAAAAGCCCTTTATTGAAGCAACGGCCGCCGATTGCGGAAGCATCACCGCCAAGGATCTGCCCCTTTGGAAGGGGATCATGGAGACCTATAGCGGCATCTCCCCGGTGGTGGCAAGAGAGCTGGCCCATCGGGCCGCCGGACGGTGCGATGCCTCTGCTTTAGGGCTGACTCCCAATCAGAAAAAGCAACTGGAATCGGCGCTGGAGGAGGCCGCCTCCAACTTGCGGGAAGGCCACTGTACCCCTTGCGCCGTGCGGGAAGAAAAAAGCGGAAAATGGTTGGATTTTTCCTTCCTGCCCATCACCCAATACGGCGATGCCGCCATCGCTCATTTTTATGAAACGCCTGTGGCGCTGATCGAAGACTATTATGAAAAAAGCGCTGAGGATACCCGCCTCAAGCAAAAAACAAAGGATGTGGAGTTGCTCCTCAGCCGTACCTCTGCCCGCATCGAGCGCACCATGCGGGTGCGGGAGAAGGAATTGGAGGAGGGGAAAAAGGCGGAGCATTATCGCATCTGCGGAGAACTGCTCCAAAGCAATCTTCATCTGGCCAAAAGCGGCATGACGCAGATCACCGTGGAAAACTATTATGACGATTGCAAGCCCTTTACCATCCCGTTGCGGGTGGATAAAAATCCCCAGCAAAACGCCCAGCTTTATTTCAAAAAGTATAATAAAGCCAAAACCTCCGCTCGGGTGGTAGCGGAGCTGATCCAAAAGGATCGGGAGGATCTTTCCTATTTGGACAGCGTCTATCTGGCTCTTTGCGAATGCGAGACCTCCGGCGATGTGGATCAGATTCGGGAGGAACTGGTTCGCACCGGATTCAGCAAGCATAAGCGGAAGAATAACGGGCAGAAGGCCGTTGTTTCCGCACCCCGAAAGTTTATTTCCTCCACCGGCTTTTCCATTTTGGTGGGGCGGAATAATGTGCAAAATGATTATCTGACGGTGAAGCTTTCCCGCAAGGGCGATCTTTGGCTCCATACCAAGGATGTTCATAGCGCCCATGTGCTGATTGCGGCAGAGGGAAAAGAGATCGATGACAAGACCATTTTAGAGGCTGCTTCCATCTGCGCCTACTATAGCAAGGCCAAGGATGCTCCGAAGGTAGAGGTGGATTACTGCCCTGTTTCTCATGTAAAAAAGCCCAACGGTGCCCGCCCCGGCATGGTGGTCTATGAGGGCCACTACTCGGTGTTGGTGGAGCCGAAAATACCCCAATAAAAAAATCCCGTAATGCAAAAGCATTACGGGATTCTCTTTTTATTTACCGCGGGATGCGGCCGGAGCCGTCGCCACCGGCCAGTTTTTCCACTTCTGCAACGGTGACCATATTATAGTCACCCTCGATGGAATGCTTCAGAGCAGAGGCTGCAACGGCAAATTCTACTGCCGCCTGGGTGTCCTTGCCGGTCAGCAGGGAGTAGATCAGCCCGCCGCCGAAGGAGTCGCCGCCGCCCACACGGTCGATGATGTGCAGGTCATACTTTTTGGAGAAGCAATATTCGTCGGTCTCCACATTATAGAGCATGGCCGACCAGCCATTGTCAAAAGCAGAATGGGATTCACGCAGGGTGATGGCCACCTTTTCAAAGCCGAATTTATCGGCCAACTGCTTGGCAACGGATTTATAGCCCTCATGGTTTAAGGAACCACCGTAAATATCGGTGTTCTCGGCCTCGATGCCGAATACATCCTTGGCATCCTCCTCATTGGAGATGCAAACATCCACATATTGGCAAAGCTGGGTCATGGCGGCTCTTGCCTGCTCTCTGGTCCAGAGCTTGCCACGGTAGTTCAGGTCGCAAGAGATCTTCACGCCCTTGGCCTTGGCGGCCTTACAGGCGGCCAGACACATTTCTACCAGATTGGGGCCCAAAGCGGGGGTGATGCCGGTGAAATGGAACCAATCCACTCCCTCACAGATGGCATCCCAATCAAAATCTGAGGGATCCGCCGTCTGAATAGCGGAATGGGCACGGTCATAGATGCAAACAGAGCCACGCTGAGAAGCACCCTTTTCATTGAAATAGATGCCCACACGCTCGCCGCCACGAACGATCATGGAGGTGTCCACTCCATAGCGTCTTAAGGAATTAACGGCTGCCTGACCAATGGCGTGGGCAGGAAGCTTGGTAACAAATTTGGCATCCATGCCATAGTTTGCCAAGGAAACGGCCACATTGGCCTCGCCGCCGCCAAAGGTAAATTCCACATGATCGCATTGAACAAAGCGCTCATAATTATAGGGTTGCAGGCGAAGCATCAGCTCGCCGAATGTGACAATTTTAGCCATGGTGTTTGTTCCTCCTTATTCACCAAATGCCGCAACCCGTGCTTCTTTACACAGGGCGGTGATTTTTTCAAAGTTGCCGGCCGCAATATCCGCCTTGGGGCAGACCCAAGAGCCGCCAACGGCATGGATAAAGGGAGCATCCAAATATTCTCTCAGATTCTGGGCGTTCACGCCGCCGGTGGGCATAAACTTCACCCCCACAAAGGGAGCGGAGAGATTCTTCATGGCATTGAGCCCGCCGTAAACATTGGCGGGGAAGAATTTAATCACTTTAAGACCCATATTCACGGCGGCGGTGATCTCGGTGGGAGTCACGCAACCGGGGGTCACGGCGATATTATTTTCAATGCAATAGCCTACCACCTGAGCATCAAAGCCGGGGGATACAATGAATTTAGCACCCATTTCAACCGCCAGCTTGCACTGCTCTAAGTTCAGAATGGTGCCGGCACCTACCAGCATATCGGGGCATTCCTCGGCAACTGCCTTAATGGAATCAGCAGCCGCTGCGGTGCGGAAGGTGATCTCCATCACATCGATGCCTCCGGCCAGCATCGCCTTGGCGGTGGGAACCGCATCCTTGGCATCGTCTAAAACAACCACAGGCACAACGCCTGCATTCCGCAATCTTTCCAGTACAGTCATGATATCAAATCCTTCCTTTCTTTACACGCCTGAATAAGCGGAGAATCCGCCGTCGATTGGGAGTACTACGCCGGTGATAAAGCCGGCGGCTTCATTATTCAATAAGAAGAGCAAGCCGCCCTCCAGCTCCTCGCTTTCTCCGAAGCGACCCATGGGGGTGGCGGCAAGAATCTTGCCGGTGCGGGGGGTGGGAGTGCCGTCCTCATTAAAAAGCAATTTAGCATTTTGCTTGGTGGAGAAAAAGCCGGGGGCAATGGCGTTGACCCGAATGCCCACCTTGGAAAAATGCACCGCCAGCCATTGGGTGAAATTGGAGATGGCGGCTTTGGCGCCGGAATAAGCGGGGATCTTAGTCAAGGGGGTATAGGCATTCATGGAAGAAATATTCAGAATGTTGCAGCCCTCTCTGCCTACCATTTGAGCGGCAAAGGCTTGGGTGGGAATCAGGGTGCCCAAAAAGTTCAGGTTGAACACAAAGCCCACGCTATCGGCCTCCAGATCAAAGAAGCTTTTGGTATCGGCATCGATGTCACCCAATTCAAAATACTCTTTATCGGTGGTGGCACGGGGATTGTTGCCGCCGGCACCGTTAACCAAAATGTCGCAAGGGCCCAGATCGGCCTTTACCTCATCGGCAACAGCGTAGCAGATCTCTTTATTCAGCACATTGCAGCTATAGGCTTTGGCAATGCCGCCTTCTTGGGTGATCTCCTTGGCATAGGCCTCAGCGGCCTCCAGATTCAGATCCAAAAGGGCAACCTTGGCGCCGGCTCTTGCCAGTACCTTGGCGAAATGGCTGCAAAGCACACCGCCTGCGCCGGTCACCACCGCCACTTTGCCGGTGAGATCGGTATTGAGAACGTTGGATTTCATGGCATTTCTCTCCTTATTTATTATCATTGGCTTTTTCGCAAGCCTCAAACAGTCCGTTGATATAGGTGGCGCCTAGGGCACGGTCGAAAAGGCCATAGCCGGGCTTGCCGGTCTCGCCCCAGATCATGCGGCCGTGGTCGGGGCGCACATAGCCCTCAAAGCCGTTTTTCACCAGATCGTTAACGATTTCATAAATGTCCAAAGAGCCGCAGGAGGAAAGATGGGCTCGTTCCTCGAAGGAACCGTCCTCCATAATCTTTACATTGCGAATGTGCATAAAGGCAATGCGATCGGCTTTGGCATATTTGCGGATCATAAAGGGAATATCATTGCTTTCGGCACAGCCCAAACTGCCGGTGCAAAGGCAAAGGCCGTTATAAGGGCTGTCGTACAGTCGCAGGAACCGATCCAGATTTTTCTCGCAGGTGATGATGCGGGGCAGACCGAAGATGGGGTAGGGGGGATCGTCGGGTTGGATGGCCATCTTCACGTCGCACTCCTCGGCAACGGGAATCACCTTCTCTAAGAAGCGCTTCAAATTGGCCCAAAGGCCTTCCTCACCCAGCTCACCGTAGGCATGGATCAGTTCCCGCACCTCCTCTTGGGTGTAGCTGGAGTCCCAGCCGGGAAGATGAATATCGTCCTTCAAAGGATCCAGGCCCTTCATCTGATCCCAATACATCACCAGACTGGTAGAACCGTCGGGGGCTTTTTTATCCAGCTGGGTGCGGGTCCAGTCAAAGACCGGCATGAAATTATAGGTGACGCATTTGACGCCGTATTTGGCGCAGCGGCGGATGTTTTCGCAGTAGACCTCCAAAAGGTGCTCCACATCCCCTCTGCCCAACTTAATGTCTTCATGGACGGGAATGGATTCCACCACATCAAAGATCAGCCCGTGGGCTTCACATTGCTCTTTGATCTTGGCAAGGCTCTCCTCCGGCCATACTTCGCCGGGCTTTACATCATAAACCGCCGAAACGATGGAGCGCATTCCGGGAATCTGAGAAATATATTCCAGAGAAATGGGGTCACTTTC
This sequence comes from Eubacteriales bacterium, assembly GCA_045539335.1. GTDB lineage: Bacteria > Bacillota > Clostridia > Oscillospirales > QAKW01 > QAKW01. The sequence goes on along the minus strand of JAZQFD010000004.1, from coordinate 31,276 downwards.
ACCGTACCAACGGAAGGAAAGTTTCATTTTCATGCTTCGTCCTCCAAATTAAAATATTGCTTTGCGTTATTGCAACAAATGTCCTGCACCATGGCACCCAAGGCGGGAAGGTCTGCAGGGTATTCTCCATTTTCTACCCACTGACCCAAAAGGTCGCAAAGAATGCGGCGGAAATACTCATGGCGGGTATAGCTTAAGAAGCTGCGGGAGTCGGTCAACATGCCGATAAAGTTGCCCAAAAGGCTAAGGTTGGCCAAAGAGATCAGTTGATCCCGCATTCCTTGCTTATTATCATTGAACCACCAAGCACTGCCATGCTGCAGCTTGCCGGCAATGTCAGTGCCTTGGAAGGCGCCGATAAGGGTGTCCAAAAAGCTATTGTCGCCGGTGTCCAGACTGTAGAGAATGGTGCGGGGCAGTTTATTCTCCTGCTCCAACGCATCCAAAAAGGCAGCCAATTGAGCAGAACCGTTATGAGGGCCGATGCAATCAAAGCCGGTATCAGGGCCCAGCTCCTTGAGCATACGGCTGTTGGGGTTTCTGAGGCAATTATAATGAATCTGCATCACCCAGCCCAGATGATGGTATTCTCTGGCGCAGAATTTCAAAAGATGGGTTTTGAGCAGTTCAGCCTCTTCTTTGGAAACGGCTTTGCCGGCCAGCCCTTTCATGATAACGGCATCGGCTTGGGCGGGAGTGCCCTCCCGATAGAACATATAGTCCAAACCGTGATCGCTGGCACGGCACCCGCAGGAAGCGAAAAAGACCATCCTGCGGCGCAGGGCCACCTCCAAAGAGGCCAGATCTCGAATTTCCATGCCCGATGCAGTAGAAAGAGCGGCCATATAATCGATCCAGCCGGCCTTATCAATGTTCAGCGCCTTATCAGGGCGGAAAGAGGGACAGACCTTGGTGGAGAAGGTAGGATCGTTTGCGATCCGTTGATGCCATTCCAAGGAATCGATGGGATCGTCGGTAGTGCCGATCATGGCCACATTGCTTTTGGCAATCAGCCCCCGCACGCCCATGTCGGAATTCTTCAATTTTTCAGCCGTCAGATCCCAAACCTCTTGGGCGGTATCGCCGTTGAGCACGCCGGTATAGCCGAAATAGGTTTTCAGTTCCAGATGGCACCAATGGTACATGGGATTGCCGATGGCTTTGGGAAGGGCTTCGGCAAATTTTTGGAATTTTTCCCGAGGGGAGGCGGTTCCGGTGATATAATGCTCCTCCACACCGTTGGAACGCATGATCCGCCATTTATAATGATCGCCCCCCAGCCATACCTCGGTGATGTTGGAAAAATGCCGATCCTCAAAAATCTCCTGAGAGCTCACATGGCAATGATAGTCCAAAATAGGGCAAAGAGCGGCATATTCATGGTAAAGGGTTCGTGCCGTGTCGGTGGAAAGTAAAAAATCACGGTCCATAAAAGGTTTCATGGAAAACAGCCTCCTTTGATATTGTAGCACAATTATTTTAAAATGAAAGATAAAAATTATTTATTGGCGTTGCGGTATTCCTTGGGGGTCATGCCGGCGTATTTTTTAAAGGTTTTGGAGAAATACTGCACGTCCAGAATGCCGCAATGCTGAGCAATGGTTTGAATTTGCAGTTGGGTCGTGGTCAGCAGCTGTTTGGCACGCTCGATTCGCTTGCGGTTGACAAACTCGGTCAGGGTTTGTCCTACCTCCCGCCGAAACAGATCCGAAAGGTAGCCGGCGCTGATATTCAGCATTCCTGCCAAGGTGGAAAGGGTAAGATTGGCACTCAGGTCATTGTCGATGATCAAAATCACCCGTTGCACCGTGGCGGAATAGTCCTTTAAAGAGAATTTCTGCACCAAGCGGCAATAGGAGCGATACATTTCCAGCATCAGCCCCTCGGTTTCATTCAAGGAGGCCACACTTTCGATCCGCCTGGCAAAATCCGAAGAAATCCGATCCAGATGCACCGGATGTACGCCCCCTCGCTCGGCAGACTTGCGAAGAAGGGTATTCATTATAATACAGTAGTTTTTGGCGTTTCGTACCGGATCGGCGGTGCGCTTTTCAAAACTGGAGGTAGAGAGATTGGAGAAGATCAGCTCCGTTTTATGGATCTGCCCATGCTCCACCGCCGCCATCAATTCATTTTCAAAATGGTAGCGCTCTTCTAAAATCTGAACATCCCAAGCTGAGCGTTCGGGGTCTGCCGGTTTGGGATCGGAAGGGGCGGGGGCAATGTTGGAACGGTCTTGGGTCATTTCCACCGTCTTATAATGGCGCTTTCCGCCCCAGATCTGTTCCTGAAAGGTATCTAAAAGAACAAAAAGCGGACTATCGTTGGAAACCAAGGGCAGGCTGGCGAAATAGCTTTCCAGCTCCTTGCTCTTGGCGGGGGAGATCTTTAGTCGCTCGCTGAGCTCCAAAATGCGCCGTGGGCCAAAATCCTTGGTCAGATAAGGGCCCACAAGAAAGAGGGCAGTGTTCCCATCTTCCTCCGGCAGCAGAAAAAAGATATAATGGCGATCGTAAAGATCCAGCAGGCGATAGACGGTGTTGTGCGTCAGCTCGGGAATGGCTTCCCGAACAGAAGTGGAAGGGGTTTGCGCATAAAGGAGTTTGTACAGCCCCATATCCGCTCTGGGATCCAAGGGGGCGTCGGGGTCCAAAAGAAGGGTCTGTACCCGGCATTTGCGGAAGGTATCCCGCAGCATCCGGAGGGTGGGCTCATGATACATAGAGGTCACCTCGTTTTTCTTTGGAATTTTTTACAAAATTTATTCAACTTCTTATTTATTATAATACATTATTTCGCACTTTTCAACTGCCTTAAAGGATTTTAGGCGAAGATAATACCAAAAGAGATGAAAATTGTCCTCACACTGTCGTGGAAATTTTTTTATAATAGAAAATAGGTAACACTCATTAAAAAAACATAGGAGGCTTTTTTGAAAAATGAGTAAAAAGGTAGTTTTAGACGAAAAGGGTCACCGCAAGTTTGGTATGCGGGACTGTCTGGCTTATGCTGCCGGCGATTTAGGCTGCAACATGAGCTTTGCCTTAAAGGGCACCATCATGCCGTTGTTTTGGACGCAGGTGATGGGTCTGAGTGCATGGTATTCTCTGCTGATCATCATTTTGCAGGTTTGGGATGCCATCAACGATCCTCTGATCGGTTCCATTGTGGATGCGGACAGACATCAGTACAAGAGAAATAAGTTTTTACAGTACATTTGGGTCGGTTCCATCGGCTTGATCATTGGCGGCGCTTGCTGCTTCTTGCCCTTCCCCGGCGCTCCCACCTGGGCAAAGATCATCATCTTTATGGCCGGTTATATCATTTGGGATGCATTCTATACGGTTGCAAACGTTCCTTATGGCAGCCTGCTTTCTTTGATTTCCAAAGAGCCTGCCGACCGTGCATCTCTGTCTGCTTGGCGTTCCATCGGTAGCATGATCGGGAATATGCTGCCCATGGTTATTCTGCCTTTCTTGGTATACAATCCCGATAAGTCTCTGAACGGACCGATGGTTTTCGTTGCCGCTCTGGTAATGGGTTTCTTGGGCTTTATTTGCTTCCAGTTTATGATTAAGAATACCGATATCCGTGTGGACACCGAAATTTCTGTAAACGAAGATCAGCCCAAGTTCAATGTGTTCAAGGCAATGGGCAACTTCCTGAAGAACCGTCCTGCCGTAGGTGCCACCTTGGCTGCCATGGGTATGTTCATCGGCATGCAGGGGGCGAACACCGCTGTTTCCGTTACCTTCCAGATCTATTTTGAGAATCCCCAGATTTCCGGTTTGGTTTCCATGTTCTCCATGATCCCCATCGTTGTATTTACTCCGCTGGCTCGTAAGATGGTTACCAAGTATGGTAAGAAAGAGTTGTCCTTGGTGGGCTCTTTGTGCTACATTGCCGGTGCCGCTGTTCTGTTTGCTGCACCCTTGGGTCTTGTTCCTGTCAGCCAGGGCAACACCGCAATTGATTTGATTGTTTATATTGTTGCACAGCTGATCATGGCTTTGGGTATGGGTATCTATTCCACCGTATCCTGGGCAATGATGGGCGATGCCATCGACTATAATGAGTGGAAGACCGGCAACCGTGAAGAGGGTATTGTGTACTCCTTGCATTCCTTCTTCCGTAAGCTGGCGCAGGGTGTAGGCCCCGCTGTGGCTCTTGCAATTATGCAGGGTATGGGTTATGTGAACAATGCAAATCCCGATGCTGCAGGCAAATTCACTGCTATTGATGTTTCTCTGCTTGGCTGGGACTTTGCGGTTGAACTGCGTACTTTGGTTGCTATTTTGTTCTCCGTGGCCGGTATTATGATGTTCGTTGGTCTGGTTCTGGTTTATAACCTGGATAAGAAGACTCTGGAGAAGATGAACGCTGAGCTGGCTGAACGCCACAACGAAAAGTGATTTGAGTTGCTGCCGCATCCGCCTAAGCAGATGCGGCAGTTTTTTAGAATTTACAATTTGTTATTAAAAAAATCCCAAAAAACCTGTATAATGGGATTACACTACTGTTGGAGGTAATAATTTATGAGACAAGTTTATAATTTGAATGCCAAATGGGCCTTTGCCAAAAATGTGGCAGAGCTGCCCACCACCGTTCCCACCGATTGGTATTTTGTGAACCTGCCCCATTCTTGGAATAATATTGACGGTCAAGACGGCGGTGCCGATTATTTCCGTGGTACCTGCCATTATGTGAAAGAAGTGGAGCAGATGGATCTGCCCAAGGCCGATCGCTATTATCTGGAGATTCGTGGTGCCAATTCCTCTGCCGAGGTTTATCTCAACGGCAAGAAGCTGGCTTCCCATGATGGCGGCTATTCCACCTGGCGTGTGGATGTTACCGAACATCTGGAGGCCAAGAACCTCTTTGCCATCGCCGTGGATAATGCGGCCAATGAGCGGGTTTATCCTCAGATGGCCGACTTTACCTTCTATGGCGGTCTGTATCGGGATGTGAATCTCATCTGCGTCAGCGAATCTCATTTTGATCTGGACTTTTATGGTGGCCCCGGCTTGAAGATCACCCCGGTGATGGACGGTAAGGACGCCAAAGTGGAGATCGAAACTTTCGTGACCAACGGAAAGATCGGTCAGGAACTGAAATATACCGTTTGTGATGGCGAGGGCAAGGTGATTTATGAAACCGTTGCCAATGATACCAAGGTGGAATTTGTGATCGCCGATGCCCATTTGTGGCATGGCCGCAAGGATCCTTATCTCTATACCGCTAAGGTAGAGCTGCTGGAAGGCGAAGAGGTACTGGATGAGGTGTCTGCCCGTTTCGGTTGCCGCTCCTTTGAGATCGATCCCCAGCGTGGCTTTATCTTGAATGGAGAGGAATATCCTCTGCGTGGCGTTTCCCGCCATCAGGACCGTTGGGGTCTGGGCAATGCCCTGCTGCCCGAGCATCATAAAGAGGATATGGATCTGATCTGCGAGGTGGGTGCTACCACCATTCGCTTGGCCCATTATCAGCATGATCAGTATTTCTATGATCTTTGCGATGAGCGGGGCTTGGTGATCTGGGCGGAGATCCCTTATATCTCCAAGCATATGCCCGGCGGCCGTGAAAACACTATTTCTCAGATGAAAGAACTGATTGTTCAGAATTATAACCATCCCTCCATCGTGGTGTGGGGTCTTTCCAATGAGATCACCATGAGCGGCGAGGAAGATCCCGATCTTTTGGAAAACCATCATATCCTTAATGACCTGTGTCATGAAATGGATAAGACCCGTCTGACCACCATGGCTTGCTTGACCATGGCGGATATGGATTCTGATTATGTGCAGATCCCCGATGTGGTTTCCTATAACCACTATTTCGGCTGGTATGGCGGCAATACCTCTATGAACGGTCCTTGGTTCGATAAGTTCCATGCCAAGTTCCCCAACCTGCCCATCGGTTGCTCCGAGTATGGCTGTGAGGCGCTGAATTGGCATACCTCCAATCCTGCTCAGGGCGATTATACCGAGGAATATCAGGCTTATTACCATGAAGAGCTGATCAAGCAGCTGTTCAGCCGTAAATATCTCTGGGCCACCCATGTGTGGAATATGTTTGACTTTGGTGCCGATGCTCGTGCAGAGGGCGGCGAAAACGGTCAGAACCATAAGGGTTTGGTGACCTTCGATCGTAAGTATAAGAAGGATGCCTTCTATGCTTATAAGGCATGGCTGTCCGATGATCCCTTTGTGCATTTGTGCGGCAAGCGGTATATCGACCGTGTGGAGGAAACCACCAAGGTCACCGTTTATTCCAACTTGCCGGAGGTAGAGCTTTTTGCTAATGGCGTTTCTTTGGGTAAAAAGACCGCCGAGGATCATTTCTTCTATTTCGATGTTCCCAATGTGGGCGAAACCACCTTGGTTGCCGTTGCCGGCGAGTTTAAGGATGAAGGCAAGATCCGCAAGGTAGAGAAGTTCAATGAGGCATATCGCTTGGTGGAAAAGGGCACCGTTCTCAACTGGTTTGATATCGAAGCCCCTGAGGGCTATTTCTCCCTCAATGATACCCTTTCGGATATTACCGCAACTCTTCAGGGTAAGATGCTCTTTGCCGGTCTGGCCGCAAAGGTGATGAAATCCATGAAGAAGGGCGGCGGTGCTGCCGGCTTTGAAATGAGCGAAGGCTTGATGCAGATGATGGGCAGCTTCACCGTGATCCGTTTGACCAGCCTGATGGGCGCAGCCGATGTAACCTTCACCAAGGAAGAACTGCTGGATCTGAATGCAAAGCTCAATAAGATCAAAAAGCCCAAGAAATAAGACATAAAAAATAAAGACCATCGAAAGATGGTCTTTATTTTTTGGTGCGCTTGAGGGGATTCGAACCTCCGACCTATCGCTTAGGAGGCGATTGCTCTATCCTGCTGAGCTACAAGCGCAGAGTTGTTTAAATAATATATAAAAAAGTTCAAAAAGTCAAGACCGTGGGTTCATTGACTTAATATTATTACTATGTTATAATGCAATATAAATTATAAGATGGAGTTCTATGGTTGCGTGAAGAAAAAATGGTTGTCTGCCCTGCACTATGTGTTGGTATTTATCTATAGTGAATTGGTGCTGCATCTGGCGGTATACCGCTCTTTGGACTGGAGGTTTATTTACCCCATTTTCTTTGGAGCGGTGGCCGGCTCGGTGCTTTGGTACCTTTGCTCTCTATTGCCTCAAAAGGTCAATCGGATCATGGGCGGGGTGGTTCTTTCGCTGGTGACGGTGTGGTATGAGGTGCAGTTGATTTATTATTGCATTTTCAAAGGCTTTATGCCCATCTCTCAGCTTTTGATGGGTGCCGATGCGGTGACCAATTTTGCCGCTCAGCTTCTCCATGGGGTGGTTACCAATTGGCTGCCCATTCTGGTGTTGCTGGCGCCGCTGCCGCTTACCATTGTCTTACTTTGCAAAAAGAAGCTGCCTGCATGGCAGCTGAAAAAATGGGAGTATCTGATCGCACTTTCTTTGCCCGGCGCATTGGGAGTCCTTTCGGCGGTACTGCTGATCGTCACCAACACAGGGAGTACTTCTGCCTATCAGATTTTAACCGATCCCCATACCTCCACCGATCTTTGCGTGAAGACCAACGGGCTGGTGGCCACCACCCTGCAGGAGCTCAGGGGAATGATGAACCCTGCCGGTCAGGAGGTTTCTTTTCAGGAAACCCCGCTGGACAAGGTGGAAAGCGGCCTGCCGACCAATGCTTTGGATTTGGATTTTGAGCAATTGAGTAAATACGCTCCCAGTAAGACCCTAAAGCAGATCAACGATTATTTGGCGGGGGTTTCTGCCACCAATCAGCATGCCTATACCGGTTTGGCAAAAGGGTATAATCTCATTACCATCTGCGCTGAGGCCTTTTCTCCTCTGGTGATCAGCGAGGAGTTGACGCCCACCCTTTATAAGCTCAGTACCAACGGCTTTGTGTTTGAAAACTTTTATAATTCCTTCCCCAATACCACCACCAATGGGGAGTATACCATGTGCATGGGTCTTTTACCCAATATGACCCGCAATAAGATCCAAAGCAGTTTTAATGACACGGTGGGTCATTATCTGCCCTACACCTTAGGCAATGCTATGAAGGAAGAGGGCTATAATGCCTACGCTTATCATAATTATTACGGCTCCTTCTACGATCGCTACCTGACCCATAAGAATATGGGCTACGAATTTAAAGCCATCGGTCAAGGTTTGGAAATCCCGGTGGGGAATCCCACCTCAGATCTTGCCATGATAGAGGCATCTTTGCCGGATCTTTTGGGTTCGGAAAAACCGTTTCATGCCTATTATATGACCTACAGCGGTCACTATCAGTATGATTGGAACAATGAAATGTCTGCCAAAAATCAGGCGTTGGTGGAGAGCTTGCCTTATTCCGAGGGGGTCAAGGCCTATATTGCCTGCAATCTGGAATTGGAGCACGCTCTGACTGCTCTGATGAGCGCCTTGGAAGAGGCGGGGCTGGCAGATCGCACCGTCATCGCCCTCACCGGCGACCATTATCCTTATGGTCTGACCGAGGCGCAATATAATGAGTTGGCAGGGGAGACGGTAGACCCTGTTTTTGAAAAATTTCGCAATTCCTTTATTTGCTATGTGCCCGGCATGGAGCCGGTAAAGGTGGCAGATTATTGCAGCAGTATGGATATTTTGCCCACCCTTTTGAATCTGATGGGGGTGGAGTATGATTCTCGCCTGCTGGCAGGAAAGGATGTACTGTCGGAGGCGCCTGCCTTTGCGGTGCTGGCAGACGGAAGCTTCATCACAGCGGAATTTCGCTATGATGCCGCTACCGATCGGGCTATGACAGCGGATGGTTCTTCGGTAGACCCGACGGTGGTGAAGGATGCTTGCGCTTATGTGGAGAATCGGTTTTCCCTCTCCACCGCCTTGCTGGAAAGCGATTATTATGCCCATGCCTTTGGCGCCGCCGCAGAGAACGGCACCGAGGGGGTATTGAATTTTGAAGATATTACCGACCCTTATGTGGAGTCCACAGCCATCTTTGTGGTTTCTCATCAGTTGATGGAGCCCTTGAGTAAGGAAAAATTCGGGGCGGATCGGCAAAGTGTTGCCAAGGAACTGCTGGACGGTCTCTACCGCATCTACTATGAGCGGGAGGGAGACGGGATGGAATGGGGACGGCAGGTGGGTCTGATCGATAAAAAGGTCAAGGCCGATACCCCCTTAACCTATGAGGGAGTGGCCACCATTCTTTATGAATATTCCCGATTGAAATATCCTCGCAGTGTGGATATTTCTGCCGAGGAGGAACAGTACCCTTATCTGTCTGAAAAAACGCTTTTGGCCTTAAAATGGTGCTTGGAGGAGGGGCATATCACCGGCTCTCCGGAGGCATTGCCCTATGTGCTTTATGATCAGAGCTTCAATCGCTATCAAACAGCGCTGATCCTCCAGCGAGTCTTTTTAAAGGGGCCATAATTTTAGTCTATGGCTTGCCCTTTTTACATAGATATGTAAAAAGGAGTTGAGCAAAATGGAAGAATATCATCGTGATTCCTTGCGGCAGATGCGCCGCATGGAATTGGAGCAACAGTCGGTAAAAAGGGAGCGGGGATCGGTATGGATCACCCTTCTGATCATCCTGCTGTTTTTAGCTGCCGGCGGCTTTTATTTAAAAACCACCGGACGCCTGTCTACCGTGAAGCAAACAGTGATTCGCTGGGGGGAGGAACTGGTGTCGGTTTTTCAGCCTCAAGAGTCGGAGGATGTGCAGCAAACGGTCAATCAAGCGTTAGAGGAGCAGAATGAAAGGGTTTAACCTCTCTCCGCTGATGGTACTGCTGTTGGTCTCTTATATGTTAATTGAGGGGACCTTCGATCCTTTATGGATTTTACTGTTTTCCCTGCTCCATGAAGGAGGGCATCTGCTGGCCATTCGCCTATTGGGCGGTAAAGCCACCGGATTTTTCGGCCAAGGGCAGGGCTTTGGATTATCGGTAGAGGGGCTCTCTTATGAAAAAGAACTGCTGGTTGCCTTGGCAGGACCTTTGGTTAATCTTTTGCTGGCAGGGGGATTTGCCCTTGGGGGTGCGCCCTTTTTTACCTTTGCCAATCTGATGCTGGCAGGGATGAATCTTTTGCCGGTGATGCCGTTGGATGGCGGGCGGGTGCTGGGGGCGATTCTTGCCCTTCATCTTGAGCCCCATCGCCGACCGTTGGTCAGCATGATTGTGGGGCTTTCGGTGTTGCTGCCTCTTTTGGCGGTTGCCTTTTGGCAATTTTTAAGCAGTGGTTATAATATTTCATTGCTTTTTGTTTGTTTTTACCTGATCAGTTTAATAGGAGTGAACGGATATGACGTATAAAATTGAGGACATGAGAGATCTTTTGCTTTCGGTGCAGAAGCCTGCCCGCTATGTGGGCGGTGAAATGAACCAAACGGTGAAGGATTTGAGCGAGGTGGACATTCGCTTTGGATTCTGCTTCCCGGATATTTATGATATCGGGATGTCCCATCTGGGACTTCGCATTCTTTATGGTGCGCTCAATGAGCAAAAGGGCACTTGGTGCGAGCGATTTTTCCAGCCTTGGCCCGATATGGAAGAAAAGATGCGGGAGCAGGGAATCGCTCTCTATTCCATGGAAAGCCATACCACCTTGGATGAATTTGATCTGATCGGGTTTACCTTGCAGTATGAAATGTGCTACCCCACCGTTCTCAATATGCTGGAACTGGGGGGTGTGCCCCTTTATGCCAAGGATCGAGAGGGTCTGAAAAATATTGTGGTGGGTGGTGGCCCTTGCGCCTATAATCCTGAGCCGTTGGCACCCTTTTTCGATGTATTCAGCATCGGTGAGGGGGAGGAGGCCTTGCCGGAACTGGCCGATATGCTTCGCAAAGCCCGCCAAGAGGGCTGGAGCCGAGAGGACTTTTTGCTGGCAGTCTCCAAAATGGAGGGTTTTTATGTTCCCTCCCTTTATGAAGCTACCTACCATGAGGATGGCACCTTGGCCTCCTTTGCGCCCATCAAAGAGGGAGTTCCCAAGGTGGTGCGGAAACGGGTGATTGAAGATCTGGATCAGGTCTATTATCCCAAGACTCAGATCATTCCCTTTACCGAGGCGGTTCATGATCGGGTGACGGTGGAGTTGTTCCGAGGATGTATTCGGGGCTGTCGCTTTTGCCAGGCGGGAATGCTTTTTCGCCCCATTCGCTGTAAATCCGCCAAGACCTTGATCAATGATGCCTGCACCCTTTTGGAAAATACCGGCTATGAGCAATTATCCCTTTGCTCTCTGTCCTCCAGCGATTATCCGGAAATTGAGCCGCTGGTGGATGGACTGCTTCGCTATACCGAGCCTCGGGGCATCAATCTTTCCTTGCCCTCCTTGCGAGCCGATAATTTCTCCAAGGATCTGGCCGCTAAGATCACCGCCGTGAAAAAATCCACCTTTACCTTTGCGGCAGAGGCCGGCAGTCAACGGATGCGGGATGTGATTAATAAGAATGTAACCGAAGAGGATATTGAGCGTAGTTGCCGCATTGCTTTTGAGAACGGCAACTCCTCGGTCAAGCTTTATTTCATGATGGGTCTGCCCACCGAAACCGATGAGGATCTTGCCGCCATTCGCTCTATGGCCGATAAGATCATTGGCTATTTTTACGATACCGATAAAGAAAAGCGCAATCGCTATATTAAGATCGCTCTCAGCGTTGCTACCTTTATTCCCAAGCCCTTTACCGCCTTTCAATGGGAGGCGCAGGATACGGAGGAAGAGATTCACCGCAAGCAGGAGTACCTAAAGAAAATGATGAGCTCCAAGCAGCTGACCTTAAGCTGCCATGATTGCCGCACCTCCCTGATCGAGGCCGTACTGGCAAGAGGAGATCGCCGCTTGGCACCGGCTTTGGAATATTTGGTGAAAAAAGGCGGAAAGCTGGACGCTTGGACGGAGTATTTCCGGTTCGATCTTTGGCAAGAAGCCTTTAAAGCCGTCGGGATCGATCCCAATTTCTATTCCGCCCGTAAGCGGGAGTTTGATGAACTGCTGCCTTGGGATTTCATCGATATCGGCGTCACCAAGGACTACTTAAAAAGAGAAGCGGAGCGAAGCTATCGGGCCGAAACTACGCCTAATTGCAAGGAACAATGCACCGGTTGCGGGGCATCTAAAATGATCGGGGGGAAATGTGATGTTGTTTAAAGATATGCGGTTGAAGTTTTGTAAAACCGGCGAATCCATTTATCTTTCCCATCTGGATCTGAACCGTGCGGTCCTTCGTGCCCTGCGCCGCAGCGGGATTCCCTATTGGAGCAAAGGGGGCTTTAGCCCCCATCCCTATTGCGTTTTTGCCCAGCCCTTGTCCTTGGGCTTTGAGAGTACCGGAGAACTGCTGGATTTTCGCCTGCTTCCCGATGCGGAGTGGGATCCAGAGGCCCTGAAGGCGGCTTTTCCCGAGTCCTTGAAGGTTTTGGAGATTTATGAGCCCAGAGATCCTTTTAAAGAGGTGGCTTATGCCACCTATGAGGTAACCTTGGCAACGGATTCTTCCGCCCAAGCCATTGCCGCCGCCTTTGAGCAGCCTATTTATGCGCTGAAAAAGACCAAGCGCACCGAGCAAGAGGTGGATATTCGAGAATTTATCCGGGAAATTCAGGTAAGGGAAGGGGAGGAAGGCTTGGTGGTGCTCACCGCCCAGTTGGCCGCCGGCAATCAGCGCTCCTTGAGCCCCAATTATCTGGCCGAGGGTTTGAATCGTGCTGAGATTCCCTGCCGAATCAAAAAGGTTTGCCGCCGAAATTTTTTAAAAGAAGACGGGCAAGAAATTTATTAAAAAAACCTTGACTTTTGTGCTGCTTTGTTATATACTATTCAAGCAGTTTGGAGAGATGGCTGAGCTGGTCGAAGGCGCACGATTGGAAATCGTGTAACGGCTTAAACCCGTTCGGGGGTTCGAATCCCCCTCTCTCCGCCAAAAAAGAAGTAACTTTTGTCTACCAAAAGTTACTTCTTTTTTTATCCAAGCCGCAGGCTTGGCATATCATCACGCATCAGCGTGTATCTCATCAGCTCCTTTGGAGCTGTATATCATCACGGCAAAGCCGTGTATAATTCCTCCTGCGGCTTGATGAGATACAATGCTTTGCATTGATGATATACCGCAACAAGTTGCGGATGATATGCAAGGCTTCGCCTTGATGTATTTGCGAAAATGTGGTATAATACCTAAATGAGGTGATGATAATGCGTAAAGAAATAGAGATAAATGGTTGTGTTGAAATACCTTTTGAAGTTTCAATAGATGAATTTACAGATGCCTTTATCCAATGGATTGAATCAAAAGGTTGGTATTTTGGTGGCGGATTTAATGAAATTGTTGACGGGTATTATATAAATCCTGACGGAACAAAAGGTAAATCCGTTCTTGAAGATTAGTGCTACACTACTTTTAGTCGTTCTTACCCCTTCTTATACTACTTTTCGTCGCTCTTTCGCAATAAAAAACACCACCCATCAGGGTGGTGTTTTTTATTTTTTATTCGGCGGAAACTTCTTCAGCGGCAACTTCAATCACCGGCTCAGCGGGTTTGATTTCATTATAGAAATTAACCTTGGTAGCATTGATATAAGGACCGACCCAGATATAAGCAATTCCAAGGGTGAGCAAGCCTAAGAAAGCCCAACCCAGGAAAGACAGATCCAACACAAACAGTTCCATTTTATGACCTTCGGTCATGGCCATGGAGCGCTTGATGGCTTCTCTGGCGCTGATTTTGGGATTCTCTGCCACGATATAGAGAACCTGAGAATAGGAATAGCTCTTAACAATACCGGGGATGACAAACAGCAGACTCCAAAGGAAGGTGAATAAGCCGGTTAAGAAGGTGGCTTTAAACGCCGTCCAGAAATCGTTGAAGCCGTTGAAGGCATCTTTCACTTCCGGTTTTTGCCCTTTGACCAGATTCAGATAAATCAAGATCGTGCTCAAAGAAAAGGCAGGGGTGATAATGAAGGCAGAAACCGTTTGCCCCACGCCGGCGATGGATGAAACTGCACCGGTAATCAGCGCAATCACCAGCGCAATCAAAAAGAGAACGCCGATATGTCCACGGATCTGTTCTTTGGCCATGGCCTTTAATTCAGCTCTTGTTTTCATAAAAAATCCTCCTCACGAAAAAACAGTCAAAAACTGTCTTTTTTATTGATTTTATTGTAGCATATTAATGGGTCAATGTAAAGGGCTTAATTGGTTGACCACCCAAGAAATATTTGCTATAATGGGGGAACAAGAACCAATTGAAGCCGATTTTTAAAGGAGCGATCAACATGAATTTAACCTCGGAGATTCATGCCTATATCGAGTCCCACGCCCAAGAGGCAGAGGAACTCTTAATCGAATTGGCGCAGATTCCCGCTCCTTCTCACCATGAGGAGAAGCGTGCTGCTTTTTGCAAAAAGTGGCTGGAGCGGCAGGGCGCCAAGGGCGTTTATATGGATGAGGCGCTGAATGTGATTTATCCGGTGGGGAATCTGAGCGGTTCTTTGACCGTTTATATGGCCCATAGCGATGTGGTGTTCCCCGATCCGGAACCTTTGCCGCTTAAGATGGATGAGGAGCGGATCTATTGCCCCGGTATTGGGGATGATACCGCCAATGCGGTGGCTCTTTTGATGGCGGCAAAATACATTGCCGAAAACAACCTGACCCCTAAGAAGGGCGGCCTTTTGTTGATCGTCAACGCCTGCGAGGAGGGCTTGGGAAATCTGAAAGGCTCTAAAAAAATTGTTGGAGACTTTGGGGACCGTATTCGGGAGTTTATCTCCTTTGATACCTATCCCCAAAAAATTACCGATCGGGCGGTGGGCTCTAAGCGGTATCGCATTGAGATTACTACCGAGGGTGGGCATTCCTATGCTCATTTCGGCAATCGCAATGCCATTGCCTGCCTGGCATCCTTCATTGACGATCTATATGGGGTGCAGGTGCCTTCTTTAGGAAAAACCACCTATAATGTGGGCTTGATTCAAGGGGGCACTTCAGTGAATACCATTGCCCAGCAGGCCGAGATGCTTTATGAATTCCGCTCCGATGAGCGGGAATCCTTGGCCATGATGGAGGAGCATTTGAATAAAATCTTAGAGGCGCACCGAGCCAAGGGCTTGGAGATTTCTATGACCCTTTTGGGGGATCGCCCCTGCTCCGGCGATGTGCCGAAAGAGGCCCATGAGGCACTGAGGGCACGCACCCTGCAGGCGGTGGAACGCTCCTTTGGCATCACGCCCAAGTTCACCGCCTCCTCTACCGATTGCAATGTTGCTTTGGCCATGGGCATTCCTGCGGTTTGCACCGGCTGTATTTTAGGGGATAAGCTTCATACCCGAGAGGAATACATCGAGCGCAGCTCCATTCTCCCCGGTCTAAAGCTGAGTTTTGAGATGATTTTATCTCATTTTTAAGGAGTTTTAAAATGATCAAGGTTGTTTTATTGGATGTGGATAATACCATTATGGATTTCCATGAATGTGCCCGCCAGTCCATGGAATTTACCGCCCAAGAATTGGGAGTTTCCTTTCCCGAGAATATTTTCTCGATTTTCACCGAGATCAACAACGGTCTTTGGCATCAGGTGGAGCGGGAGGAGATCACGGTGGATGAACTGCACCACATTCGATGGAATAAAATCTTTGCCGCCATCGGTCTTGACTTTGACGGGTGGATTTTTGAGCAAAGCTTTTTGAAGAATATTGCCAAAGGCTCTGCCACCGTGGAGGGGGCAGAGGAGTTGGTGACCTATCTGAAAGAAAAATATACCCTCTGCGTGGCCAGCAATGCTCCCTATTATCAGCAGACCAGCCGCCTGACCAATGCGGGGCTTTTAGAGGCCTTTGACCATCTTTTCATTTCGGAGAAGATCGGACATGCCAAGCCGAAAAAAGAATTTTTCGATGCCTGCTTTGCGGCACTCCCCGGGGTTTCCAAGGAGGAGGTGGTGATGATCGGAGATTCCATTTCTGCCGATATCACCGGTGCCCATGAATATGGCCTCCAAACCATTTGGTTTAATTTCGGCAAGGAGCCCTTGGAAAAAGGGGCAATGGCCGATCATATTGTGGATCGTTTAAAAGAAATTCAAGTTTTATTATAAAAAAACCTGCGGATAAGCGCAAGGTTGCTAAGGACAGTAAAAAGGATGTGTAGAAATTCTACACATCCTTTTCGTTTTGTCGCATACCGTAACAAGCAGGACATTTGTACGGCAACTTCCACTTGTTAGGGGAACCTAAAATCCTTTCAACTCATCTCAAAAGAAGTGATATTGTGAGACTTAGTCTCACAGTTATATTTTACCTAACGGCAAAGTGGTATTAAAACCTTTCGGTTTTAGTGTTATTTTATTCGCCTTAGAACTGCCGAAGGCAATATCACTTGGACTTTAGTTCAAATATAACTGCGAAGCAATATAACTCGCCGTAAGGCGAATAAAACTGGCCAAGTGTCCTTAAGAACACTTGGCCAAGCCGCAGGTTTTTTCTTCTTTATTTATCGCAGCAGGGGTCTGCCTTGGGAGCACTGGGCTCTTCGGGGGCCTCGGGGGTCACATCCCCCAAGCCGGTGGTCTCGGAAAAGAGCACATTGGCCTTGGTCATCTGCACCGCATCGGTGGGGATGATGATTTTGGAAGCACGGCCGTTGGACATTGCCACCAGCGCTTCATACTTTTTCAGTTCCAATACCGCAGGGTCTACTCCGGCATCCAGCAAGGCCTTCAAACCGTCTGCCTCTGCCTTTTTGGCAAGGAAAATGGCCTTGGCTTCACCTTCGGCACGGGCAATGCGTGCATCCCGTTCACCTTCGGCGGCTAAGATCATGGCCTGCTTATCACCCTCTGCACGGGTAACGGCGGCCGCCTTATGACCTTCTGCCTGCAGCATGGTTTCCCGACGATCACGCTCTGCCTTCATCTGCTTTTCCATGGCATTTTGAATCTCTTCGGGGGGAATAATGTTGCGCAGCTCCACCCGATGGACCTTGATGCCCCATTTATCGGTGGCTTCATCCAAAATCTCGGTCATTTTACCGTTGATGGTATCACGAGAGGTCAAGGTACCGTCCAGTTCCAATTCACCCACCAGATTTCGCAGGGTAGTAGCGGCCAGATTGGCCAGAGCGGAAATGGGGTTCACGGCACCGTAAGCATAAAGCTTGGCGTCATAGATGGCGTAGTAGATCACCGTGTCGATCTGCATGGTCACGTTATCCTTGGTGATCACCGGCTGGGGAGGGGAATCCAAAACCTGCTCCTTGAGGGTCACACGCTTAGCCACCCGCTCCAACACAGGGATCTTAAAATGCAGACCCGCCGACCAGGTGGTCTTATATTTTCCTAAAAATTCAATGACATACTCATTGGCCTGAGGCACGATCTTCAAGCAAGTAATCAAGATCAAAAGCACCACGGCAAGTAATCCAATAACAAACGGCATAATTATAGTCCTCCTTATGCTTTATTATAATCATTTTAGCACAAAAATATGTCGAATGCAATAAAAATCCAAATGGGGAGTAATCTTGACAAAAATCTTTATTTTTTAATATTATTATGATACAATAGTTCCATAATAATTTGTAAGGAGGTGTTGGCAATGGAGCGCTTTAAATTAGTTTCTAAGTATCAGCCTACCGGCGATCAGCCCCAGGCTATTGAAAAACTGACCGAAGGGCTTAAAGCCGGCCTCAAAGAGCAGACGCTTTTAGGCGTGACCGGCTCGGGTAAAACCTTTACCATGGCCAATATTATTGCCAACATCAATAAGCCCACCTTGGTTCTTGCTCATAATAAAACCCTTGCCGCTCAGCTTTGCTCGGAGTTTAAGGAATTCTTCCCCGAGAATGCGGTGGAATATTTTGTTTCCTACTATGATTATTATCAGCCGGAGGCCTATATTCCGTCCTCCGATACCTATATTGAAAAAGACAGTTCCATCAACGATGAAATCGATAAACTGCGCCATAGTGCCACCTTTTCCTTGCTGGAGCGCAAGGATGTGATCGTGGTCTCCTCAGTTTCCTGCATCTATGGCTTGGGCGATCCCGAGGAGTATAAAAATCTGGTGATCTCTCTGCGCCCCGGAATGGTGCGGGATCGGGATGAGGTCATCGAAGATCTGGTGCGGATCCAATATGAGCGAAATGATTTTGATTTTGCTCGCAATAAGTTTCGAGTGCGAGGGGATGTGCTGGAGGTCTTTCCTGCCGCCTCTACCGATACGGTGATTCGGATCGAATTCTTCGGGGATGAGATCGATCGGATCTCTGAGGGGGATCATCTCACCGGCAAGCTGATTCGGGAACTAACCCATGTGGCGATCTATCCCGCCTCCCACTATGTCATCGGCGATGAAAAGCGGGAAAAGGCTCTTTTGGAGATCGAACGGGAACTGGAGGATCGGATCGCTTGTTTTCAAAAAGAAGGCAAATTCTTGGAGGCTCAGCGCATCGAACAGCGCACCCGCTATGATTTGGAGATGCTGCGGGAGATCGGCTTCTGCACCGGCATTGAAAACTATTCTCGGGTGCTGAGCGGGCGAAAGCCGGGCAGTCCTCCTGCCACCCTTTTGGACTTTTTCGGGGATGATTTCTTATTGATCGTGGATGAATCCCATGTGACCCTGCCTCAGGTGCGGGGCATGTACGGCGGGGATCGCTCCCGCAAGGATATGCTGGTGACCTATGGCTTCCGCCTGCCCTCGGCTTACGATAATCGCCCCTTGAATTTTGAAGAATTTACTCACCGTTTGGATAAGGTTTTATATGTCAGCGCCACCCCTGCCGCTTATGAATTGGAGCGCAGTCAGCAGGTGGCGGAGCAGATCATCCGCCCCACCGGCCTTTTGGATCCCGAGATTTCGGTACGCCCCGTGGAAGGGCAGATGGACGATCTTTTGGCAGAAATCCATGAAACGGTGGAGAAAAAGGAGCGGGTGTTGGTAACCACCCTCACCAAGCGAATGGCGGAAGATCTCACCGAGTATCTGGACGGCATGGGCATCAAGGTCAAGTATCTGCACAGCGATGTAAAAACCGTAGAGCGAATGGAGCTGGTGCGCCAGCTGCGGCTGGGCGTTTTCGATGTGTTGGTCGGCATCAACCTGCTGCGGGAGGGCTTGGATATTCCCGAGGTCTCCTTGGTGGCGATTTTGGATGCGGATAAGGAAGGCTTTTTGCGTAGTGAGGGCGCCTTGATTCAGACCATTGGCCGTGCCGCCCGAAATGCAGGCGGTCGGGTGATTTTATATGCCGATCAGGTAACTCCCTCCATGGAGCGTGCCATTTCCGAAACGGTGCGCCGCCGCAGTCTCCAAGAGGCCTATAATGAGGCCCATGGCATTGTGCCCAAAACCATTACCAAGGCGGTGCATGAGGTGTTGAACATCGGCGCCATGCCCACCACCCCCGAGCGGCGGAAGATGAAGTTCTCCAAGGAGGAGAAGGCCGCCATGATTCGGGATCTGGAAAAGCAGATGAAAGAGGCGGCTAAGCTGCTGGAATTCGAATATGCCGCCATGCTGCGGGATAAGATAGAACGTTTGAAAGAAGAATAAAATGGCACACGAATTTATTACCATTAAAGGTGCAAAAGAAAACAACCTGAAAAATGTGGATCTAAAGATCCCTCGGGATAAAATAGTGGTCTTTACCGGTCTTTCCGGCTCCGGCAAAACCTCTCTGGCCTTTGATACCATCTATGCTGAGGGTCGGCGGCGGTATGTGGAGAGTCTTTCTTCCTATGCCCGCATGTTTTTGGGGCAGATGAATAAGCCGGATGTGGATAGCATCGACGGTCTTTCTCCCGCCATCTCCATTGACCAGAAAACCACCTCCAAAAACCCTCGTTCCACGGTGGGAACCGTTACCGAGATCTATGATTATTTGCGGCTTTTATATGCCCGCATCGGCAAGCCTCATTGCCCCGTCTGCGGCAGAGAGATCACCCAGCAAACGGTGGATCAGATCGTGGATCGGGTCTGCACCTTGCCGGAGCGCACCAAGCTGACGGTGCTGGCGCCGGTGGTGCGAGCCAAAAAGGGTCGCCATGAAAAATTATTGGAGGATGCCAAGCGCAGCGGCTTTGTGCGGGTGCGGATCGATGGCAGTCTTTATGATCTTTCCGAGGAGATTGCCTTGGATAAAAATATCAAGCATTCCATTGAGATCGTGGTGGATCGCTTGATTATGAAGGAGGGCATCCAGCAGCGATTGACCGATTCGGTGGAAACCGCTCTTCATCAGGCTGATGGGCTGGTGATCATTGCTCCCGAAGGGGAGGAGGAAATTCTCTTTTCTCAGAATTTCACCTGCCCCGAGCATGGCTTCTCCATGGAAGAGCTGTCGCCCAGAATGTTTTCCTTCAATAATCCCTTCGGCGCCTGCCCCGAGTGCGACGGGCTGGGCTTTTTAATGAAGGTAGACCCCGCTTTGGTGGTGCCCAACCCACATCTTTCTATTAATGAGGGGGCCATTAAGGCCAGTGGCTGGTATCTTTCCTCCACGGAGAATATCGCCAAAATGTACTTCAAAGCCCTCAGCAAAAAATACGATTTTTCTCTGGATACTCCCTTTGAGCAGTTAACAAAGGCACAGCAAAATATCCTGCTCTACGGCAATAACGGGGAAAAGCTGGAGATGCAGCGCAATTCCACCTACGGCTCCATGAACTATAATACCTCCTTTGAGGGCGTGGTGCCCAATCTGGAGCGGCGGTTTAAGGAGACCAACAGCGATTGGGTGCGCCGTGAGATCGAGATGGTAATGAGCGATTGTCCTTGCTCCACCTGCGCCGGCAAGCGCCTTAAGGCCGATGTACTGTCGGTAACGGTAGGGGAGAAGAACATTGCAGAAGTCACAGATCTTTCGGTGGTAGAGGCAGTGAAGTTTTTTGAGACCATCACCCTTTCCGAAAAGGATCGGATGATCGGGGCTCGGGTGCTCAAAGAGGTGATCGAGCGGCTGAGTTTCTTAAAGAGCGTGGGGCTGGAATACCTTACCCTTTCCCGCTCGGCGGGCACCCTCTCCGGTGGTGAGAGCCAGCGCATTCGCTTGGCCACTCAGATCGGTTCTTCCCTGATGGGGGTTCTTTATATTCTGGACGAGCCTTCCATCGGTCTCCATCAGCGAGATAATGATAAGCTCATCGCCACCTTAAAGCGGCTAAGAGATTTGGGGAATACTCTGATCGTGGTGGAGCATGATGAAGATACCATGAAGGCCGCCGATTATATTGTGGATATCGGCCCCGGTGCCGGCATCCATGGCGGTCAGGTGGTGGCGGCGGGAACCCCCCAAGAGATCATGGCTTGTGAAGATTCTCTTACCGGCCAGTATCTTTCCGGCAAAAAGAAGATCGAGATCCCCAAGGAGCGCCGCCAAGGGAATGGCAATTATCTGGAGGTCATCGGTGCGGCAGAGAATAATCTGCAAAAGATCGATGTAAAGATCCCCTTGGGCACCTTTACCTGCGTGACCGGTGTGTCCGGCTCCGGTAAATCCTCCTTGGTCAATTCGGTGATCTATCGTACCTTGGCCCATGAACTGAATAATGCCAAGGCCTATCCCGGTAAGGTGCAGGAACTTCGGGGTCTTATGCATCTGGATAAGGTAATCAATATCGATCAATCTCCCATCGGCAGAACCCCTCGCTCCAATCCGGCTACCTATACCTCGGTCTTTACCGATATTCGGGATCTGTATGCCTCCACCAACGGCGCCAAGGCCAGAGGCTATACCTCCAGCCGCTTCTCCTTTAATGTGCGGGGCGGGCGGTGCGAAGCCTGCCAAGGGGATGGCATTATTAAGATCGAAATGCACTTTTTACCCGATGTGTATATTCCCTGCGAGGTCTGCAAGGGCAAGCGGTATAATCGGGAGACCTTAGAGGTGAAGTATAAGGATAAATCCATTGCCGATGTGCTGGATATGACGGTGGAGGAAGGACTTTTGTTCTTTGAAAACCATGAAAAGATCCGCCGCAAGCTGCAGACCCTTTATGATGTGGGGCTTTCCTATGTGAAGATCGGTCAGCCCTCCACCACCCTTTCGGGAGGAGAGGCGCAGCGAGTGAAGCTGGCCACCGAGCTTTCCAAGCGCCCCACCGGTCAGACGATTTATATTTTGGATGAGCCCACCACCGGCCTTCATACCGCCGATGTGCAGATGCTGATCACCGTTTTGCAACGGCTGGTGGATACCGGCAACACGGTGGTGGTCATCGAGCATAATCTGGATGTGATCAAGACGGCCGACCATATCATCGACCTTGGCCCCGAAGGGGGCGTGGGCGGCGGTACGGTGGTGGCAACCGGCACCCCCGAAGAGGTGGCGGCATGTCCCCAAAGCTACACCGGCATCTATCTGAAAAAATCAGGAGTATAAAAAAAGAACCGCCTGCAGGCGGGTCTTTTTTTATGGCTGGGTTCATAAATTAAAGCAAGCGAGGTGATCAAATGGCCTATTCCGATCGAGAGCTGCTGGCAAGGCTCATCGAATGCGAGGCAGGCGGCGAGGGGGATACCGGCATGAAGGCGGTGGCCAGCGTCATTATGAATCGAGTGCAGGTGCCCTATGGGGAGTATGCTCGGGTCAGCCAAGGGGGCAGTATCCGCAATATCATTTATCAGCCGGGGCAGTTTGCCTGTGTGCGTACCGAGGAAAACGGAGTGTATAATCCTCAAAATATTTATAATATGAATCCCACTCAGGAGCATTATAACATCGCCGATTGGGCCATTGCCGGCAATCGCCTGCCGGGGCTGGGGAATGCCCTTTGGTTTTATAATCCCTTTGCGTCGGCCTGTCGGCAGAACTTTCCCTCGGATGTGGGGTATTTCATCGGCAAATATCAAGCCCACTGCTTTTACGATCCTACGGATTTATATGAATTTACCTGATAAGGAGAATCTTATGGCAGAATTGAATGGAAACGGCAGTACCTTTGTTCCCGGCGGTCCCACCGATCCGCCGGTGGATCAGCTTCCCGGCTTTGCCGGCTCTTGGCAGCAGGCCCTTCAAAATAATGTGGGGCAGTATTGCATTATTGATTTTTTGATCGGCACCTCCGGACTGGTGCAAAAAGAGGGGATCATTTATGATGTGGGAATGAGCTTTATTACCCTTTTTGAGCCCCGGAGCGGCAATTATGTGGTTTGCGATTTTTATTCCATTAAGTTTGTGACCTTCCCCGCCGCCCGCAATCTTCCTGCAAGCAAAGCCCCCCGCCGAAGGGTATAATAGAGAAAACCGCAATGCGAAAAGCATTGCGGTTTTTCATTATTTTGAGTCCTCTTTCGTATGACAATTCATGGAGCAGGTGCCGCAGGAACCGCCGCAGTTGCAAGAGGATTTTCCCTTTTTCTTTTTGATGATTTCGCCGGCGATGATGGCAACGAAAACCAAAATCACCAAGGCTAAAATAATGGCAGAAGGTAGGTTCATACCGATCAGCGCTCCTTTTTCTGATAGGGATTGGGGCGGAATAAGAAATAGAGGATGGTGAGCGCCACCAAAGCGGCAGCGATGGTGCCGATCAGGTTTCCTGCACCCATAAACCAGGCGCCGAACTGATAGACGCAAAGGGAGATGCCATAGGCAAATACACACATATAGGTGATGGCGCCGGCAGACCATTTCCAGTTGTTCATCTCTCTCTTAATGGCACCCATTGCCGCAAAGCAGGGAGCACAAAGCAAGTTAAAGAGCAAGAAGGACATTCCGGCAAGGCCGCTTCCATCCCAGATATGGTGGATAAACTGCTCGGCATTCATGCCATGCTCTGCACCCAAGGTGCCGAATACGCCAACCACCTCTTCTTTGGCAACCAGGCCCAAAATGGTGGCAACCGTTGCCTCCCAGTTTCCAAAGCCTAAGGGGACAAAGAGCACCGAAATGGCTTTACCCAATACCTCTAAAACAGAATCTTCCGTTCCTTCGCCGATATAGTGGAATCCGCCCTGCAGGGTCAGATTATTCAGCACCCAAATAATGATGCTGGCCGCCAGAATAACCGTGCCGGCACGCTTGATGAAGCCCCAGCCACGATCCCAGGTTGTACGCAAAATATTGGCGGGAATCGGGGCGTGGTAGGCAGGCAGTTCCATCACAAAGGGAGCGGGATCTCCTGCAAAGGGCTTAGTCTTTTTCAGCATCAGGCCGGAGATGATCACGGCGGCAATGCCACTAAAATAGGCGGTGGTGGCAATAAGAGCGCTACCGCCGAAAAGGCCGCCTGCAATCATGCTCACAATGGGAAGCTTGGCACCGCAAACAATAAAGCCGGTGGTCATAATGGTCATTTTGCGATCCCGATCCTGCTCAATGGTGCGGCTGGCCATAATGCCGGGTACACCGCAACCGGTGGCAACCAGCATGGGGATGAAGGATTTGCCCGAAAGACCAAACTTACGGAACAGACGGTCCATAATGAAAGCCACACGGGACATATAGCCGCAATCCTCCAAAAGGGAAAGCAGGAAAAAGAGAATCATCATTTGGGGCACAAAGCCCAATACTGCGCCTACTCCTCCCACAATACCGTCGGAAATCAGGCTGTTGAGCCAAGGCAGACAGCCAATCTGCTCCAGCCAACCGCTTACATGGGGAATGATCCACTCTCCAAAGAGGGTATCGTTCATGAAGTCGACCGTCCAGGCGCCGATGGAGCCGATGGAGATGTAATAAACCAAAAACATGGCCAAGGCAAAGATGGGGAGCGCCAGCACTCGATTGGTCACAATGCGGTCGATCTTATCGGAAACCGTCAGCTTGCCGGCATTCTTTTTCTTGTAGCAATCCTTTAAAATGGCGGTAATGTAGTTGTAGCGCTCGTTGGTGATGATGCTTTCAGCGTCATCGTCCAAGCGTGCCTCTACCTTTGCAATATCTTTTTCCAAATGATCACGAGTAGATGCATCCAGCTTTAACTGATCCATCACTCGCTGATCCCGTTCAAAAAGCTTGATGGAATACCATCGTTGCTGTTCCTCAGGAAGATGATGCACGGCCGCTTCTTCCATATGGGCGAGCACATGCTCCACCGGTCCGGAAAAATTATGAGCGGAGGTGAGGGAAGGGGTTTGAACCGCCTGAATGGCAACCTCGGCGGCTTCAAAAAGACCTTCGTTTTTCAAAGCGGAGATTTCAACGATGGGGCAACCCAGCTTTTTGCTCAGTTGCTCGATGTTGATTTTATCGCCGTTTTTACGAACAATATCCATCATATTAATGGCAATCACCACCGGAATGCCAATCTCCATTAACTGGGTGGAAAGATAAAGATTTCGCTCCAGATTGGTACCGTCTACTACATTCAAAATGGCATCGGGGCGCTCGTTGATCAGATAATTACGAGCCACTACCTCCTCCAGCGTATAGGGAGAGAGGGAGTAGATACCGGGAAGGTCAGTGATAATAATATCTTTATGATTCTTTAAAGGACCTTCTTTTTTCTCTACCGTAACACCGGGCCAGTTTCCTACATATTGGTTGGCTCCGGTCAGGACATTGAAAACGGTGGTTTTTCCGCTGTTTGGATTTCCTGCCAGCGCAATGCGAATACTCATGATTCAGATCTCCTTACTCAATTTCTACCATGGCCGCATCATCTTTCCGCAGGGAAAGCTCATAGCCACGCACCATGATCTCCACCGGATCTCCCAGCGGAGCAACCTTGCGCACATAGATCGTTACGCCCTTGGTAAGACCCATATCCATAATCCGCCGCCGAACCGGCCCTTCGCCATGAAGTTTAACGACCTTCACGGTGGATCCGATTTTGGCTTCTCGTAGTGTTTTCACTGTTTGCCCTCCTTGTTTTTTGAATTAGCAGAGGCTAACTCTAAAGCAAAAATATTCGGTTAGCGTTTGCTAACCGAATATATATTAATGGTTTTGGATGAATTTGTCAAGGCATTTTTTTAAATTATTTGATAAAATTTTCCAAAATATATTGCATGGCGTGCTGGTCGTTGTTGCAGATGATTCGATTGGCTTCCACCTTGAGAGCCTCGCAGGCATTCTCCATGGCAAGACCAAGACCTGCCTTGCGAATATTGTCCATATCGTTGAGACTGTCGCCCACGCCGATGGTGGCGGCACGGTCTACGCCCAGATAATCCGCCAGCCGCAAAAGGGCATTGCCCTTGCCGGCATTGATATCGAAAACCTCTAAGTTATAGGGCTCGGAGGATGCCACCTGCACCCGTCCGGTTTCCAGCAGCCGCCGCTTGCATTCGGCCATCTCCCGATTGCTCTTAAAGAAGACGCAGATCATCTCAATGGAGGGGAGATCATAGCAGAATTGCTTGAAATTGGGGGTAGGTCGGTCAAATTTATAAATAAATTTTTTATAATTGCCGGTCAGGCGGTATTCATCGTAGGTATCCCAATCATGAAATTCCTGATCCACATAAGCAAGACCGCCATAGCGTACCGTAGGCAGGGTTTGATATTCATAGAGCATATCCAATACCAGCTTGGAAAGGTCTTTGTCCATGTTGGCAGAGCTAATGATCGTTTGGGTCTTTTGATCATAGATGGTAGCACCGTCTGCAGTGATCACATAGCGGGCTTGCGGAATCTTCAGTACCTTATCGGGAATTTCCGATATGGCCCGACCCGACGACGGAACAAAGTATACCCCTCGCCGCTCCATCTCGGCAATGGCTGCCAGATTCTCCGGAGTGACTTCAATCGCTGTGTTAAATAAAGTACCATCCAGATCGGTGGCAACAATTTTATAATCGA
Organism: Eubacteriales bacterium; assembly: GCA_045539335.1. GTDB lineage: Bacteria > Bacillota > Clostridia > Oscillospirales > QAKW01 > QAKW01. Next base: position 4,501 of record JAZQFD010000004.1, on the reverse strand, counting down.
TACTCATTTGCAAAAACTCTCCACATACCGATCAATGGCTTCGGAAATCACCTTGACCGCCTCTTCCTTGACACGAACCTCATCCACCGCCGTGGTCTTGTTTTCCAGGTTTTTATACACGGTAAAGAAGTGGCGCATCTCGTCAAAGATGTGAATGGGCAGTTGATCGATGTTGGTATAATGATTATAGGTAGGATCATTAAAGGGAATGGCGATGATCTTTTCATCGTTGCGCCCATTATCGATCATGGAAATGTAGCCGATGGGATACGCCCGCACCAAGGTCATGGGCTCGATGGGCTCAGAGCAAAGGAGCAGCACATCCAGAGGGTCCCCATCATCACCATAGGTGCGGGGGATAAAGCCATAGTTGGCGGGATAGTGGGTGGAGGTGTGCAGAATGCGATCCAGCATCAAATAGCCGGTTTCTTTATCCAGTTCGTATTTTTTCTTGCTTCCCTTGGAGATTTCAATGACGCACATAAAATCTTCCGGTGTGATTCGCTTGGGGGAAATATCATGCCAAATGTTGGACATAGAGAACACTCCTTTTTTCTTCATTTCCTCTAATATAATACCAAACCCCTTGCTCTTTCGCAAGGGGTTTGACCGATTATTCGGCAGATTTTTTCGCCAGATCTCGCTGGCTGGTGCGTCCTTCGGGGCGAATCTCGCCGGCCTTCATCAAAGAGATCTTGGTCAGGAAAGGACCCACCAATTCATAGATCAGCACCGAGAAGAGGGTAATGTTGGCCACAATGGCACCCTCGGGGCCGATGGCCTCGGCCTTCATGGCCATGCCTAAGGCGACCCCCGCCTGAGGCAGCAGGGTGATGCCTAAGTATTTCACAATGTTGGGGTCGCAATGGGTGGCTTTGGCGCTGAAGGAGGCACCGAAATACTTGCCCATGGAGCGGAAAAGGATATAAACCAATCCTACTAACACGATGATGGGATCCCGGAACACCGAAAGCTCCAGCTCTGCGCCGCTGATCACAAAGAATAAGATAAAAAGGGGCGCCGTCCAACGGTCGATACGGTCCATCAGTTCCTCGGAAAAATCGCAAACATTGCAGAAGATGGTACCCAGCATCATGCACACCAAGAGGGAGGAAAAGGCGATGTGCACGCCGCCGATTTCAAAACTCATCATGGATAAGGCAACGGTAAACAACACAAAGGTTACCGACATGGCAAGGCGCTTGGAGCGAGAATGGAAAAATTGCTCAAAGAAGCTAAAGAGAGCGCCCATCACCGCACCCAGCAGCAGGGAGAGGACTACCTCTAAGATGGGCTCCACAATCACCGAGATCAGATCCACCTGACCGGACATCAGCGCCTTGGCAACGCCGAAGGATATGGCAAAAAGCACCAAGCCTACCGCATCATCTAAGGCCACAATGGGTAAGAGAATGTCGGTCAAGGGGCCTTTGGCCTTATATTGCCGCACCACCATCAAAGTGGCGGCAGGAGCGGTAGCAGAAGCCACAGCGCCTAAAATAATCGCCGAAGGCAAGGGTAGCTTGTCGGGAATGAGAAAATGAAGCCCGATCAGCGCCGCATCCACCAAAAGGGTGGCCACCACCGCCTGTACAATTCCAATGATCGTTGCCTGCTTGCCGGTCTTTTTTAACTGCCCAAGGCGGAATTCATTGCCGATGGAAAAGGCGATGAAGCCTAAAGCAATATCCGAAAGCAAGCTGTAGGAGGCAATATCCTCCATGCTGGTAAAGCCCAACCCCGGCACCTTGAAGGCCCCTAAAAGGTAAGGGCCGATGAGAATGCCCGCCACCAAATAGGCAGTCACCGCCGGCAGCCTCACCTGCTTTGCCAATCTTGAAAGCATCAACCCTGCAAAAAGGGCGATGGATAAACTCATTAAAATCTGCATATTTTCCCTCCAAAAGAGCAATAAATAACCGCTCTTTTTAAAATCCTTCTATAGTATAGTCCTTTTTCCGAAAATGTCAATAAAAAATCCTGCCGCAAATTTGTTTTGCGGCAGGATTTTAATAAGCGTGGATCATCAGATCAATTTAGATAAAGGGAACATAAATTTTCGTAGGTGGAAGCTAAACTTTCAACATCTAAAATATAGCGTTGTACATCAAAGAATGATGGTGGTTTGACGGTTGGCATTTCAGCTTCGCATGAATCATACAGTGTGTACAGAAGCATATCTCCGTATGGTTCGCACAAGCTATGGATTTTGTCCATATAATCGTCAATTTTTAAAATTTGTTGTTCAATTTCAAAAAGAGTGGATGCTTCTTGTTTTATTGCGTAGGATTGCATCTCTAATTTTAAGAGGTTGGAAGCACTTTTAGTCAAGTAAACATAGCCATCACAATCTTCTAAGATTTTACGGATTTTCAGGATGTCCGGATCAACATTCCCGCAAGTGGAACATTTATGATCCACATACTTATGTGCAGTAATATTTCCTTCTGTGGCGTTGCAACGGGTGCAGGTTTTGGGCGTTGTGCAAGTTGCATCTTCCCAACTATGATTTAGGGGTTTTCCCTCCGATTCTCCACATAAGCTACATGTTTTTGCTTTGGTACAGGTTGCTGATTCCCAATTGTGATCACAGGCTTTTGTTTCATTGAGGTCAAGTGTAAGACTGTCATCGTCATGAACATCAAAGTTCTCTGTTGTTGTATTGGTGCATCCAGCACATAAAAACAAAATGCAGATGAACACCCATATATATTTTTTCATGATAAAATTCCTTTTTAAATATTAAATGTCTTTTCAGAAATGACTGTACTGCCCTTGCAGATCTGAATGGTTATCGGAGCGGAACTGTCTTTGATGTCGAAGGCACAACCGGTGGAAATCTTATATCCAGGTTGCACATTATCGGAATCGTCGTTGGTTATACCATGGTCTGCAGGGGCCCATACGGGAGGAGATAATTGCACGCCATTTTGATAGGCGTTAATTTGGGCAGTATGAAATAGACTGGTTGCAGCGTCGCTATTGTTGGAAAAATCAATCCATACAACAGCGATGAATTCACCAACGATAGAAATTTGTGCTTTACAATCTTTAATTTCAATATAGCAATCATTGATATGGGCGGTGCCTTTTTTGCTTCCTTCACGGTTATTGCTTTTATTGGTTGAAGATGTTGTGCTTGAAAATTCATCGTCAAATGTCGGCGTTTGAGAACAGCCCATCATAACAAACGATAAAACTACTACTAAGCACCAAATTAATGTTTTTTTCATGAAATTTCCTCCATATTTTAGATATGTAACATATTGTTACATCACAAGTGTAACATTTTGTTACACTTAAGTCAAGAAGTTTTTTGGAGGATGGCCATGAAAATGATCGGTTTACGAGAAATCCGTAAGCAAAAAGGTTATAGCCAGCTTAAGGTCGCCATGGACCTATCTATTAGTCGAGAAGCTCTTTCTTATTACGAAAGTGGCAAACGAAGTCCGGACATTAATATGTTGATCAAGCTTTCTGAGTATTTTGATGTATCAATTGATTATTTGATCAAGGGGAAAGAGTTTGAGCCTAAAAATAAATGATAAAAGCAGGCACCGCCATTGGCGGTGCCTGTGTTTTTGTCAATCGTGGTATTCGCAGTCTTTATGGTGGTCTTTTTCCTCGGCGCAGCCGCAGTCAATGGCGGTTTCACCGATTTCGGCACGGGCCCCGAAGACCACCGGCACCTCCACCCGCAGCTTCTGGCTGATGGTGAAGCAGCAAACCTCGTCGGGTCTGCCCTTGCCTACCGTATAGCCGGCATAAACCTCCGGCTTGCCGATGCATTGGGTGCGGGCGTTGCCCACTTCGCCAAAGGGCTTAATGACCACCGGCACGCAAACATCCACATCCTGATATCCAACCACCGGACAGCCAACAGGATCGCCGGTGCGGTTCTCGCAATCAAAGTTCATTGGAATTCGCTCCTTATTCAATTTTTAAAGTGCCGTTCGACACTTCTTCATTGTATGAGAGGCCGATTATTTTTGTCCCTGAAACCTTTTTCTTCTTTTTTGCATAAGGTAAAGGGGAGGTGAAAATGAATGTTATGCTTTGATTGTAATTGTTCCTGCAGATGCAGTTGTAATGTATTGGTGGGGATTTCGGCGCTGATCATCGGTATCGTTACCGCCTTTCTTCGCATTACCGCCGTTATCACCGTGACCCCCGTTTTTTTATGGGTGGCGTTGGGCATTGCTGTGGGCTTTTTAGCCATCGTTCTTGCCACTGTGCCGTGCCGGCAGTGCTATAACGGAGGGTGCTCCTCCTTGGCATTGTTGCTGTTTGGCGTGCTGACAACCGCCCTTTTGGCCGGCATCCTTTTGGCGATCCCCTTGGCCGCTACCAGCGTGGTGGGCGCTATTTTGACCGGATTGTTGCTCTTTACCCTTTCCCTGACCTTAGGCACCGCCGCCTGCCTTTCTCTGGCAAGATGTCATAACGATTAAAAAAAGAGAATCGAGCAATGGTCATGATTGCGGGGTTTTTTGTTTTTTCC
>JAZQFD010000003.1:0-115279 GCA_045539335.1 Eubacteriales bacterium | reverse complement strand
AATACCGGTAGCAACATCGGTAAAAGCTTCTTTGGAAATATCCCCGCCTGCAACAACCTGAATGATAGGCAGATCAAATACCTTTGCAAACTCATAGTCGCGGGTGTCGTGGGCAGGTACCGCCATAATGGCGCCGGTACCGTAAGACATCAACACATAGTCTGACACAAAAATAGGAATTTCTTGATTATTAACAGGATTGATACCACGAATACCCTCCAACTTTACGCCGGTCTTATCCTTTACCAATTCTGTACGTTCAAAGTCACTCTTTGCAGCAGCAGCCTCACGATAAGCGATCACCTCATCATAATTGCTCAACTGATCCTTATACTCCTCGATCATGGGATGCTCAGGCGCAATTACCATATAAGTAGCACCAAACAAAGTATCCGGACGGGTGGTATAAACAACCAGTTCACTACCAACGGTAGTGTTAAAACGAACAGTGGCACCGGTAGACTTACCGATCCAATTCAACTGCTGGGTCTTTACACGCTCAATAAAATCAACATCATCGAGTCCATGGATCAGTTTTTCGGCATACTCGGTTATTTTCAGCATCCATTGGCTTTTCACCTTATGAACAACCGGGCTGGCACAACGCTCGCAAACACCATTGACCACCTCTTCATTGGCCAAAACCACCTTACAACCGGTACACCAGTTTACATTCATTTCTTTTTTATATGCAAGTCCCTTTTTAAAGAGTTGCAGGAAGATCCACTGGGTCCACTTATAATAAGAAGGGTCGGTCGTGTTTACCTCTCTGGACCAATCAAAAGACAAGCCCAAAGACTTCAGCTGACTCTTAAAGCGTGCAATATTATTCTCGGTAACAATTGCCGGATGAATCTTATTCTTAATCGCAAAGTTTTCAGTAGGCAAGCCGAATGCATCCCATCCCATAGGATAGAGAACATTATAGCCTTCCATTCTCTTTTTACGGCTAACAATATCCAACGCAGTATAAGAACGGGGATGGCCAACATGCAAACCCTGTCCGGAAGGATAGGGAAATTCAACCAATGCATAAAACTTTGGCTTAGAATGATCGATCTCCACTTTATATGTTTCGTTTTCATCCCAATACTTTTGCCATTTTTTCTCAATGGCAGTGTAATCATATTTCATGATTATTCCTCCTCTTCTATCAGGGTTGCGGGATCAATATGATCACCATCTGCCCATAAATGCTCTAATTTATAAAAGTCCCTCGCTTCACGATGGAAAACGTGAACAATCAAGTGTCCATAGTCCAGTAAAACCCAGTTGGAGGAAGGATGGCCCTCTCGATGGAGCGGAACCAAGCCCAGTTTCTCTTCCAACATATATTCCACCTCATCGCCCAAGGTGCGAAGCTGCGTGCTGGAAGAACCGGAGCAGATAATAAAGTAATCTGCCATCACCGTAATATCCCCAACATGTAAAACTTCGATATCCATGCCTTTTCTACTGTGAAGCGCATTAACCGCTATTTTTACAGCCTCATCCATTTATTCCAACTCCTTTGATAAACTATCCTGCGCATCCAAGGTCCTAGGATGCAGATACTTATTATTTTTTTGTAAAGCCGAAACCATGCTGTCCAGCAACATCTTTACCCCGTTTTTTAAATCATGTTCGCCAACACAACGAATGTTTTCGACCCCGCTATAGGTTCTGCTGGGCTCACAGCTGTCTGCAAAAAACAGCAGTAGCTCCATGGGGGTCATATCAGCCTTACCGGTGGTATGGCATTCAATGGCAGAAAGGATCTCCTGATCGGTCACATCCAATTCTTTCTTCGCAAACACAGCCCCGGTATACTGATGAAGTATTTGAGGGCTCTTAAGATCCTCCTCTGTTAAGCGAATGCCGTTTTTTTCTGCATATTGAATATGCCAGTCAGTAGAATAACACTTAGTGCAATCGTGCAGTAATCCTGCCAAATATGCCTTCTCGGCATCAACACCAAATTGGGGGGCAAGCTTTTTTGCATAATCAGCCACCTGCATGGTATGGCGTGCACGTTTAACTGTCATTTCTTTGCTGATATGAGCAAGTGCTCGCTCTCCGGCACCATTGCCTACTGCTCTAAGATCCGAGGAGGCGCATACGATTGGTTCAATGTCGCAAAGGATAATTCCTTTACACTCATAATGGCTGTTCAAATGATCCCGATGGCGCTTAAGGACTTCCATCTCCCCCGGATTTCTGGGGCCAACCACCAAAACAACCTGTCCTAGTAAATCTTCATAGCGATGCCAAGTTTCAAAGGATAAAAACATATCTGTACCGATTAAAAGATACAGTTCATCCTCCGGGTTTTCATGTAATAGCGCTTCAATCGTATCAACCGTAAAACTTTTGCCGCCACGACGGGCTTCTATATCCGAAATCTCCAGTCCCGCAATTTCTCCAAACCAATCCTTCAAGACAACGGAGCGTACATCAAAAGAAAGAGATGGGCGATGATCCTTATGGGGCGGAATATAAGCAGGGATCAATAAAATCCGATCAAAGGACACTTGCTGTATAGCCGCCTTCAATAAATGAAGATGTCCCTTGTGTGGCGGATCAAATGTTCCGCCATACAGCAATACTTTCCCCATATTAAAGTTGAATAACCGGTTTTTCAGCCGGACGATACAGGATGATCTTGGTACCAATCACCGTAACCACTTGGCTATTGGTAGCGGCTGCAATTTCCTCAGCTGCCGCTCTACGATCAATCATTGCATTCTCCAACACCTTAAACTTAATCAATTCTCGGGCAGCCAATGCAGTATCAACCGCTTTTAAGAAATTCTCGGTGATCCCTTCTTTTCCCAACTGAAAGATGGTATCCTCTTTGGAAGCAAGACCACGCAATTTGGCTCGTTGCTTACTATTCAGCATCATAATACTCCTTTAATTTTACTGCAAATTCACGAAGGGCATTGCCACGATGGCTAATGGCATTCTTCTCCTCGCCTTCCATTTCAGCGGTAGTCTGTTCATATCCATCGGGCAAAAAGATGGGGTCATAACCAAAACCATATGCCCCTCTCGGCTCACGAGTTAATTGACCAAAAATATAGCCCTCCGCTTCAATTATCGTATCTTCATTCATCACACAGCAAATCGCCGAGGTGAAATGGGCGGCTCGGTTCTCTTGGTCTTCCATATTCTTAAGAAGAAGATAGAGCCGACCTTCGTCATCATATCCTTCTCCCCCATATCGAGCAGAATAGATTCCGGGTTCTCCGTTTAAGGCATCTACGCAAATTCCGCTGTCATCCGCAACGGTAGGCAGATGGCACAGATCATAAACTGCCTGAGCCTTAATTTTAGCATTTTCAGCAAAGGTGGTGCCGTTTTCTTCCGCATCACAAACAATGCCCATTTCTTTTTGGGATACACATTCAATTCCCAAGGGCTCTAAAATTTTCTTAAACTCCACAACCTTATGAGGGTTATTCGTCGCAATTACAAATCGTTTGTTCATCATTCCAGCACCTTTGCCTGAGCCTTAAATATTCTATTACAGCCGCCTTTGGCAAGAGTCAGTAAGGTATCTAATTGTTTTTTATCAAACTCTTCCCCTTCGGCTGTTCCTTGGATTTCAATAAATCCGCCATTGGAAGACATCACCACATTCATATCGGTATCTGCCTTGCAATCTTCCGTATAACAAAGATCTACAACGGGAATACCATCAGAAACACCAACAGAAATGGCAGCAACCTGCTTTTTGATGGGATTAACCTCCAGCAGACCTTCCTTCATCAGTTTATTGATGGCCAATGCAAGAGCAACAAAGCCACCACTGATGGAAGCACACCGAGTACCGCCATCTGCCTGAATAACATCGCAATCGATCACGATGCTTCTTTCGCCCAATAATGTCAAGTCTACCGCACCACGAAGAGCTCGCCCGATCAAACGCTGAATCTCTGTGCTGCGGGGGGCTTGCTTTAATCTGCTGATATCTCTCTTATTACGAGTAGCAGTTGCACGAGGCAGCATAGAATACTCTGCTGTCACCCAGCCTTTTCCGGTTCCGGCAAGATAAGGGGGTACACTTTCCTCTACCGTTGCCGTGCAAAGAACCTTTGTGTTTCCTTGGCAATACAAAACACTTCCCTCAGCATGCATGGTAAAGTCTTTGATGATTTCAATTTTTCTGATTTGTTTTTCGCTTCTTCCGTCTGCTCTCATTGTTATTCCTCAAAATAATGCTTTTGCAAAATCAAAACCGCTAAATGGCTGCAGATCATCCATCTGCTCTCCCACACCCACAAAACGAATAGGCAATCCCATTTCAACCTTCAGAGGAATCGCCATACCGCCTTTTGCAGTACCGTCCAACTTGGTCAGTACAACACCGGTCAAGGGGGTAACTTTTTTGAATTCCACTGCCTGATTCATGGCATTCTGCCCGGTTGTGGCATCCAATACCAATAATGCTTCAAAATCCGCATCCGGCAATTGCGTTTCAATTACCTTACGGATCTTCGCCAATTCGTTCATGAGATTCACCTTATTATGAAGTCTTCCAGCGGTGTCACAGATGATCAAATCAGCACCACGGGCTTTTGCAGCCTGAACTGTATCGAAAACAACGGCAGCCGGATCGGCACCTTGTTGACTTTTGATAATATCCACACCAACACGCTCCGCCCAGGTGGAAAGTTGCTCTGCCGCAGCCGCACGGAAGGTATCGGCTGCACCAAAAAGGATCGACTTTCCTTGCTCTTTATAAATGTGAGCAAGCTTTGCGGCGGTCGTTGTTTTACCAACTCCGTTTACACCGATTAAGAGAATAACCGAAGGTTTCGTATTCAGCGCCATGGGCGGCACTGCATCCTCCATCATATTGCCGATAATCTCCACCAATTGATTGCGGATCTCTTCCGGCTTGGTGATGCGCCCCTGCTTTACATCCTTGCGCAGATGCTCGATGATCTTCATCGTTGTATCCACGCCGATGTCCGCCATAATCAGCGCCTCTTCCAATTCTTCAAAAAGATCCTCATCAATCTTACCAAACGCCGTAAGAATTGAATCAATATGGGAAGTTAGATTTTTCGAGGTCTTTGACAGACCTTTTTTTAATTTTTCAAAAAAGCCCATTCCAAATCCTTTATATCTTTAGTTGCTCTGCAATTTCGTTTACATTAATGGTCAGAAGTTTGGAAATTCCTTGCTCCGGCATAGTGACGCCATAAAGCACATCCGCTTCTTCCATCGTACCACGACGGTGAGTAATACAAACGAATTGCGTTGTTGCACAATAATGACGCAAATAGCTTGCAAAACGAGTAACGTTTACATCGTCCAATGCAGCCTCAATCTCATCCACCACGCAGAAGGGCGTGGGACGGACTTTCAAGATTGCAAAATACAAGCAAATTGCCGTAAATGCACGCTCACCACCGGAAAGAGATACCAGATTTTTGATAATCTTACCGGGAGGCGCCGCTTTAACATCAATATCGCAGTTCAGTACATCCTCAGGGTCACTGAGAACAAGCTTGGCAGTACCGCCGCCAAACAATTCGGTAAACACTTGCTGGAACTCATGATTCAACTGAGCAAACTTCTCGCTGAAAATATCCTTCATTTGCGAGAGTAGTTCACGGATGATCTTTTCCAGCTCCGCTTTCGACTGAATGAGATCCTGAACCTGACCATTCATAAAGTCGTATCGCTCTTTTACGGCATTGTACTCTTCAATGGCCTCGATATTTACGCTACCCAGCGCTTTGATACTGCCTTTAAGGCTATGTACACGCTTTTTCGCTTCCACCTTATCCTCTAAGGGCTTGGCTACTTCACGAGCTTCGGTAACGGTCAACTCATACATATCCAGCAATTGCCCAATCAAACGATCCGATTGATCGGCAACTCCTGCCAATTTATTGTCTAACCGAGAAACCTCTTCGATCAGTTTTTCTTTTGCCGAGTTCTTTTCTTTTTGATCTGCACGATACTGAGTTTGGCGGCGTTCTTGTTCTTGCCGCTGCTCCGTCAGTTCATTGGTGCGCACTTCCCCTTCTGCTTGGAGACGACGCATCTCATGTGCCTGGGTCTCCAATTCCTTTGCCGAAACATTTGCAGACTCAATTCTTGCTTGAGAAGAAGCGATCTGACTTTGCTTTTCCTCTGCTTCTTGTCCAATCAGCGTTAATTGATTCTCTAATTGCCCAATCAAAGAATGAAGGCCTTCGATCTCCTTGAAAAGACTCATTTTGTCTATTTCGAAAGAAGAAGAATTCTGCTTTAGCGCTTCCATACGCTCTTGATCACCGGAACTCAATCCCTGCAAAGAAGTCAATTGGTTCTGCAGAACAGTCGCTTTCTCCTCCAGAGTATTAATTTGAGCCTGCAACACACCGCACCGTTCTTCCGAAGCGGAAATTGCATTACGAATGGTTTCCATCTCACGATCATAACCATTGATCAATTCACGATAAGAACTCAAAACGACTTCTTTGCTCTCATACAGACCTGCAATTCGGGTCAATTCCTCATCCAAAGCATGAATAGCATCCTCAGAAGCAGTCATGCGGGCATCAAAAGCATTCTTTTCTCTGCCTGCCGCATCCAATTTTGCAGCCAATTCCTCATGAATCTTCGTCTTTTCAGCCAGTTCTTTCTCAATGCGTTCCAATTCGATCCCACGAGAAAGAAGTCCGCCGCTCTTTGCGGCGCTACCGCCGGTCATGGAACCTCCTGCATTGATCACCTGACCATCCAGCGTCACAATGCGATAGCGATTTTGACAGGTCTTTGCTAACGCCAACGCATGATCAATGGTTTCACAAACCAATGTGCGCCCCAGCAAGAATTCAATTGCCTTGCGGTGGGCGGGATCAATTTCAACCAACTGATCTGCAATCCCGATAAAGCCGGTGCTGCGAGAATAATCCTCTTTGATTCCCTTGGGAGTTAAACTATTCAAGGGCAAAAAGGTAGCACGACCGCCGCCTTGGCGCTTCAACCAAAGCATAGCGTTTTTCGCAGAGATACTATCTTTTGTAACGATATTTTGAATACCTGCACCCAAAGCCGTTTCAATGGCAACCAAGTATTCTTCGTCTACTTTAATCAGCTTTGAAACCGGTCCGATAATACCTTGCAGTACGCCTCTTCGACTCTGCTCCAGCACGGCCTTCACAGCTCCGCCAAATCCTTCCAAATGCTTTTCCATCTCGGAAAGAATATGGCTGCGTTGCTCCAATGCATTACATTCAGAAGCACTCTTTTGTTCAGCCTCCAAAGCTGTATTATATGCACGTTCCTTGATTTCCTGCATTTTGCGCAGGCCGGCAAGAGCATTTTGTTCGCTTTCTTTTTCTTCGTTCTTTTCTTTTTCTTGCCGATGCAAATCATCCAATTCTGCTTCAACCGAATTTGCCTGCTCTACTTGGCCGGTTCTGGCTTCTGTAAGATCAGAAATACGACCCTGATGAGATTCAATTCCGGAGCGAACTGAAATCATTTCCATCTGCAACTCATTGCGATCTGTGCTGTTTTTTAACAGTTCCTCTTGTAAGGCACCGGTTTTCTTTTGCTGATCCTCACTCTTTGCGGTGATCTCCTGAATCTCAGATATAATTCCATTAATTTTCTCATCAATGATATTGATTTCAGCGGTTTTCGCCTCAATGTCCGTATAGAGATCTTTGATCTGAGCATCAATCTCTTCCTTGCGGGTGCTGACAGATGTCAGTTCCTGCTCCAGGCGTGTAATTACCCCCTGCTCAAACTCAGCCTGACTCTCCAACACCGCTTTTTGGGAGGAAATGGAGCCCAACTGCTCTTCCCAAGCCGTTTGCTGACGGCGAATCTGATCAATTTCGGTGGTAATCTGGATGTTTTCTTCAAAGAGCAGATTAATCTCTCGTTCAATGTTATCCACCTCTACCGTCAAATCCGACAGGTGCCCCTTGGCAATAGAGTGCTGCTCTTCAATCTTCTTGGCATTTTCCTTGATTTGGTCCAAATCCTCCAACCAAAGAGAGATTTCAAGATCCTTTTTCTCTTCATACATCGCCAAGTACTTGCGGGCCTTTTCTGCCTGACGTTCCAAAGAAGGAAGACGCTCTTCCAATTCGCCCACAATATCAGTGAGACGCACCAGATTTTCCTCAGTTGCGCTCAATTTACGCTCGGCTTCATTTTTACGATAGCGGAATTTAGAAATACCCGCCACCTCTTCCAGCATAGAGCGACGCTCATCACTTTTACCAAGCAAAATTTGATCAATGGTACCCTGACCGATGATGGAATATCCGTCTCGACCAATACCGGTATCCATAAATAATTCATGGATGTCTCTCAAACGAGCTGGGGATTTATTAATAAAATACTCACTTTCGCCGCTACGATAATAACGACGGGTGATCATCACCTCGTTATAGTCAACATCCAGTGCGTGATCGCTATTATCAATGGTCAAACTCACTTCCGCAAAGCCTTGAGGCTTACGCTTTGCAGTACCCGAAAAGATAACATCCTCCATCTTGGTGCTGCGCAAGCTTTTATTGGATTGTTCACCCAATACCCAGCGAATGGCATCCGACACATTACTCTTACCCGAACCATTAGGACCAACGATTGCGGTGATTCCATGATCAAATCCAATGTTGATTTTATCCGGAAAGGATTTAAACCCTTGTATGTCCAAACATTTTAAACGCAAAATGTCACTTCCTTTGTTTTAAACAATATCGTTTATTATAACAAAATACATATTAAAAAGCAACTCATTTTTCCAGGTAGGCCGTCAGCAGAGAAACCACTGCTTCCACATCGCTACGGCAGACCATTTCAACAGCGGAATGACAGTAACGAATGGGAATGCATAATCCACCAACCTGTACACCTGTACCAAGCAGTTGTACGCTTCCGATATCGGTGCCACCCGTCACAGAAAGTGTCCGCTGATGAGGAATTCCTTTTCGGCGAGCAAGGTTTTCCAAATCCTCAACAATCTCGCTGTTGCAAATGGCAGATCGGTCTCTTACCCGTATTCCAGCACCGCCTCCGATTCGTGCGGTAGTCTCCTCAGCATCGGGATAGTCTCCGCTGGGATTCACATCCACGGCAATTGCAATATCCGGCTGTATTTCAAATCCGCTAATCTTTGCCCCTCGTAAGCCAACCTCTTCCTGGGTGGTAAACACCGCATAAAACTCACAGGTCGGGTTCTTCAAGCGCCGCAAAGTTTCCATTAAACAATAGCAGCCCACACGGTCGTCCAAAGCACTTGATACGATCTTATCACCAGCCTCGAAGGTTTCGCCGATGAAAGCAGCCGTCATACCGATGTCAATACGATTCAATGCTTCTTCCCGACTGCCGGCGCCGATATCAACAAAACAATCCGAAATCTTAAGATCGTCCATTTTCTTGGTGTTACCAAACAGCACACCCTTGACGCCATTTTCAAACATCACAGCTCGGCCAACAACCGTCTTGGGATTTACGCCGCCAACCGCCGCCACACGAATGAACCCTTTCTCATCTGCAAAGGTTGCCACCAAACCGATCTCATCCATATGCGCCATCACCATTACTTTAGGACCGTCGCCCTTTCGCAGGGCAACTAAATTCCCCAATGTATCTTCATACACTTTGTCAGCATAGGACAAAATCTCTTTTTTGATATAGGCAGCCACAGCACCTTCATTGCCGGACACCCCATTTATTTGAATCAAATTGCGAATTTGGTCAATCATCACACTTCTCCTACATCAACTCATTCAAAATAGCAAGAGCCAACTTGCCGGTATTTTCAATATCATCCAGCGAAGCAACACTAACCGGCGAATGAATATAGCGGCAAGGGACTGACAATGCCAATACCCTGCAGCCCTCCCGTGTACGCTGGATGGATCCGCTTTCATTGCCGCCGGCAACCGCCTCTTTAAACTGCAGTGGAATACTATTCTTTATTGCGGCGTCCTTTGCCATTTTATAAAACTCACGATCATAAATTGCGGCGTGATCCATAAACGACAAAACAGGTCCATTGCCAACCCTGCATACAAAGGTTTTATTGTTCTCGCAATGGATATCACCGGCTGTTGTTCCCTCAATGATCAGCGCATATTGAGGACGGACGCCAAATGCAGCAGTTTGCGCACCGATACATCCGATCTCCTCCATAACCGTAAAAACAAAATACGCATCAAAGGGTAATTCTTTTTTTATCATCTCGATCAAGATATAGCATCCGGCACGATCATCCAAAGCCTTTGCACGAACCAAACCATTGCCAAATTCTTGATAATCTGATTGAAACCCGACAATATCACCGACACAGACATATTTTTCAGCATCTTCCTTGCTTTTGGCCCCGAAATCAATAAACAAATCCTCGATTTTGGGAGCGCCCTCTTCATCATCCTTGATAAAGTGAGCCGCTTTTACGCCGATGACCCCATGATATTTCCGCCGACCGATAGCCACATGTTTTCCAGGCAAAATACGAGGATCAATGCCGCCAACCGTATCAAACTTCAAATATCCGGCCTCATCAATATGAGTGACCATCAACGCCACCTCATCCATATGAGCAGAGAGCATCATCGTAAAAGGTGCTTCCAGATTTCCTCGTTTATAGGCAATGATATTTCCCAGTGCATCAATCTCAATACGATCGCAATAATCACGAATCTCATTTACAACCGCCTGACGAACATCTCCTTCACTTCCCGAAGCACCAAACAAGGAGGTTAAATAACTCAACTGTTTATTCATATTTGGCACCTCCACGATGAATATAACGACTGATCAGCTGGGAGCACGCCTTCATATCTGCAAGATCCACCACTTCACTACCGCTATGCATGTAACGCAAAGGAATGGAAACCAAACCGGTGCGTACACCTTTTTTGGAAGCGGCAATACAATCACTGTTGGTCCCTGTGCGACCGCTCATAGCTTCACGGGAAATGGGGATTCGATATTCATCGGCCAACCGGAACAATTGAGATGTCACTTCTCCGTTTAATATCGGCGATACACCGATTACGGCACCACAGCCTAATTCAAACGCCTTGGTCTTCGGAGCATTTGCAGATACACCATGAGTTACATCCACAACAATCGCTTCATACGGCTCGATCTGCCATGCTGCATGGCGAGCCCCAAAGCCACTAAACTCCTCTCCTGCCGAAAACACAACATAAAGATCAACCATCAAGGGCATTTTCTGCAAAGTATTCATCACATCAAGCAGTACCGCCACTCCGGCACGGTTATCAAGCGCCTTTCCGGAAACCCGGTCATTGATAAAGTCCATACAGCCTTGGCGCAAAATAATCGGATCACCCACTCGAACCAATTCTCGGGCACGCTCTGCCGAATAACCAATATCAATAACTAACTTATCCATTGGAATGATCTTCTTTTGCTCTTCCTCGGTCAAAAGATGAGGCGGCAAGGTGGCAACAACGCCGGGCAACGGACGAACGCCCTTTACCGTTACCATGGAAGCCGGAAGACATGCGGGAGAAAAGCCGGCCAGATTGGCAAAATGAATAAAGCCATTATCGTCAACCTTGGTTACCATCAACCCAATTTCATCCAGATGAGCATCCAGCATTATTTTTTTTGCATTGGGAATACCTGCCTTGCGAAATCCGATCACATTTCCGGATTTATCGCTATAGCATTCATCCACCAGCGGAGCAAGAAGATCTTTTACCCCTACCGCAGCACCCTCAAAACCGGACGGAAGATGCTCTCCGCATAATTCAAACAGATAATTCTGAAGATTCTTCATTACAATTCCTTTACAATCGAGACAAAATAGTCGCCTCGTTCTTCAAAGTTTTTAAACTGATCAAAGCTTGCAGAAGCCGGAGAAAGCAAAACAATATCGCCGGGCACCGACTCCTTATAAGCGGCAACGATTGCCGTTTTAAGATCCATATAAATTTCCATGGGAAATTTCGGTTCACATGCCGCAACAGCATCCCTGATTTTAGGGGCTGTTGTTCCGCAAAGATATAACTTCTCCACCCGTTTTGGAACGACCGGGCCCAGAGCATCATAAGGGATCTTCTTATCATATCCGCCGGCAATCAAGCGAACCTTTCGATCAAAGCTATGGAGCGTTGCAATGGTGCGTGTGGGAGAAGAACCGATAGAGTCATTATAAAACCGAACACCATTGATTTCACGAATAAACTCCATTCGGTGGCGGACTCCGCCAAAGGTTTTTGCCACCTCAGCAATCGTTTCCGGCGAACAAAAGCCCCAAACGGCCAAAACAGCCGCCATAAAGTTTTCAACATTATGATCTCCCCGCAGCAAAAGATCAGAGCGGTTCAGCAACAGATGAAGAACATCCGCCTCATCTCTCAGATAAATACTTCCCTTTTCAAAAAAGGCACAAACACCACCCGGATCCTTATGGAAAGAAAACTTTCGAACCGCACCGTTCGCTTGAGATGCAAAACCATCGGTAATTTCATTATCGGCATTTAATACCAAAATGTCCTTCTTCTCCTGATATCGAAAAATATTCGCTTTGGCCTGTGTATACTCATCCATATCCTTATGAACATCCAGATGATTGGGAGAAAGATTGGTCACAACGCTGATATGGGCGCTTTTGCGCAAGGTATGCAATTGAAAACTGGACAATTCGGCCACCACAATATCATCAGCAGTGATCTGCTCCAATCGACAGAATAAAGGATATCCGATATTGCCCCCTAAATGCACTTTGCGTTCGGTACGGCGAAGCATTTCATAGATCAGGCTGGTTGTGGTTGTTTTGCCATCACTACCGGTTACTGCAACAATGGGACAAGGGCAATATTCGAAAAACAACTCCATCTCGCTGGTAATGACACTCCCCTTCTTTTGAGCAGACAAAAGCGAGGGATGATCATATCGCATACCGGGAGTTTTAATAATCCAATCTCCCGCTAAATGTTCCATATAATCTTCGCCGCAGACCATTTCAACCCCCAAATCCATCAAGGCTTTTCCGGGGTCGCCTAATTGTTCCACGGGGCGTTTATCATATGCAAAGACCTGCACACCCATTTCAGCAAGCATTTTGATAATCGGGGTGTTGGAAACGCCGATGCCAACAACGCCCACAGTCTTTCCGGCAACATCCTTTTTAAATCGTTCGATATGATTCACTTTGTCCCCTCCTTAAAAAGGCACAGTCAAGTGCAAAACTATATTTATACATACAAATTAATTATATAATTTTATTATAAAATTAGCAATATATTTGTTTACTTTTTTTCAAAAGTATGTTATATTGTCTCCAGAGTAGGCTGAACAGTCGCCGTAGTGTTAAGCGCTGCGGAGGAAAGTCCGAGCATCACGGACCGGGATAGTGGGTAACACCCACCGAAGGCGACTTCAGGGATAGTGCAACAGAAATATACCGCCGATTTAATCGGTAAGGATGGAAAGGCGAGGTAAGAGCTCACCACGCCCTATGGTGACATAGGGGGTCTGTAAACCCTATCCGATGCAACACCAACAGAGGCAAGGGCGGTCCGCCTGATTGAACCTCGAAAGCGTGGCTTGAGGCATCCGGCAACGGGTGTCCCAGATAGATGACTGTTCTCGACAGAACTCGGCTTACAGGCCTACTCCTTTATAAAAAAATAGTGCTGAAGCTTTGATCTTCAGCACTTTTCTTTTACCATTTTTCAGCAATATCCAGCACCAACTGCTCAGTCTTTTCCCACCCGAGACAAGGGTCTGTAATCGATTTACCGTAGCAATACTCACCGATTTTTTGCGAGCCATCCTCAATATAGCTCTCAATCATCAAGCCTTTAACTAATTTGCGAATATCCGCATGCTGACGGCAGCTATGTAAAACATCCTTGGCAATACGCACCTGCTCTAAATACTGTTTTCCTGAATTTGCATGGTTCGTATCCACAATCACAGCAGGATTTGCCAAACCGGACTTTTCATAAAGAGTATGCAGTTGGCGCAGATCTTCATAGTGGTAATTGGGCAATGATCTTCCGCTACTGTCCACATACCCTCTTAAAATTGCATGAGCAAGCGGATTTCCCTGACTGATAACCTCCCACCCACGATAAATGAAAGTGTGGGATTTTTGGGCAGCAGTCAATGCATTCATCATAACCGAAAGGTCTCCGCCGGTGGGATTTTTCATACCAACGGGAATGTCTAATCCACTGGCGGTCAAGCGGTGTTGTTGATCCTCCACCGAACGTGCACCAATGGCAACATAGGAAAGAAGATCAGAAAGGTAACGGTGGTTTTCGGGATAAAGCATTTCATCTGCACAAGAGAATTGATAGTTTTTTAACGCCTCGATATGGATATCACGAATAGCAACGATTCCCTTCAGCATATCCGGCTTTTCATTAGGATCAGGCTGATGCAGCATCCCTTTATACCCTTCACCTGTTGTACGGGGCTTATTGGTATAAATACGAGGGATAATTAAAATCTTATCCTTTACCCGATCTTCAAGTCGTCGTAATCTTCCGATATAATCCAAAACAGACTCTTTACTGTCAGCCGAACAAGGACCGATCACCAAAATGAATCGATCGCTCTCCCCGGCAAAGATCTTGCGAATCTCTTCATCACGAGTCGCCTTACACTTCATCATTTCTTCTGAAACGGGATATTGCGCTTTAATATCCTGAGGAATCGGCAGTTTTCTGGTAAAATTCATATTCATGGTATGGCACTCCTTTCTTAGCGATCAAAAAAACGTCTTCTCCTAGTAGACAGACGCATCATTTCACGCATATCATCCACATTTCCATTTTCCAAATCATCTCTTAATTGCTTGAATTTCTCTAAAAACAAATCCATTTGCGCTAGTAAAGCCGGCTTATTCATCATAAACAGTTCGCTCCACATGGCATCATTGATTTTTGCAATTCGAGTAAGATCCCTGAAGGAGTCCCCGGTGTATGCGACCAAATTCTCATTGTCGTGACAGCACATCAAAGTAACTGCAATGCAGTGGGTCAACTGCGATAAGTAGGCAATCATTTCGTCGTGAGACTCGGGAGAAAGGCGAGAAACGGAACGGAAACCTAATTCCCAGCCCAACTCTTCACACAATGCAATTGCTTCCTCGCTGTTTTTATCCGTCGGCACAACGATATAGTTCGCTCCCTCAAAGATGCGATCGTCTGCATTTTCAACTCCATAAACCTCTTTACCGGCCATAGGATGAGCAGCGATGAATTCAATATCTTTACGAAGCAGATCTTGAATATCATAAACAACACTGCTCTTTACACCGGTCACGTCCGTTAAAACCGCACCCGGTCGAAATAAATGCTGATACTCCTTCAGCCAATCCATGAATATATGAGGATACAATGCAAAAACGGTAAGATCAGCCTTTTGCACCATGGCTGCATCAACTGTTATTGATCCGGCATCAATGATTCCTTTTTCAAGGGCATAATCAATAGAATCTTGAGATCGAGTAATCGCCTCAACATGATAACCCTTTTTCTTTAAGGCGATCGCATAACTTCCGCCCAATAGTCCCAAGCCAACAATCAAAATATTTGTATTTGCATTTTTATTTAGTTTCATGGGTTATAACCTCGATTCCCAACTCAGATAATCTCTCAAAAAAATCCGGCATGCTCTTAGAAACAGCCTCTGCTCCGTCAATTACACCGCCAAAGCAGGTCAAAAGAGTAGCCATCGCCATTACAATCCGATGATCGTTATGACCGAAAATCATCTCTTTCGGTTTCATTAATTGACCCTCGGGGACGATGATTCGATTCTCTTCAACTTGCATCAAAACACCGCATTTTCTCAACTCCTCGGCCATTGCAGCGCCACGATCGCTTTCTTTAATTCTCAAGCGTGCCGTATCGGTAAAAATGCCGCCGTTTAAAGCAGCCGCAAGCACAAATAGAATCGGTCCCAAGTCGGGACAATCTGCCAAAGACAGAGTTGGCTTTTCTTTAGATAAAGCATCAAAATAATCTCGATAGATACGATCTCCTTGCAAAGAAGTCTCTTTAAGGCCGGTTACTTGCACCTTGCCACCCATCAGCGTTAAAGCATCAAAAAAAGCAGTGTTAGAGTAATCGCCCTCCACCGTGATTTCTCGAGGAGCACCTCCACCGCCCACCAGATGAATGGTATCCGTATCGCTCCAGCATACTTCAAAGCCAAACTCCCTCAAGGCATCAATGGTCAAATCAATATAAGATCGACTTTCAATTTTTTCGGTCAAAACGATTTTGCTTTCGCCCACACGGGTCAATAATGCAAAAATCAAGCCGGTGATAAATTGACTGCTTACGCTTCCATCCACCTCGTAGTTTCCGGCTTTTAATACGCCGCAAACAGAGACCTTGTCAACACCCTTGCAAAACTCAAAACCATTTTTAGCCGCCAGATCCTCATAAACTGTCAAAGGACGTTCCATCAAACGAGTACTGCCCTTCAGTGTTGTTGTTCTCCCCGAAAGCAAGCATAACGGCAGCAGAAAACGAAGGGTGCTTCCGCTTTCACGACACAAAAGCTCCCCCGCCGGCACAAACGTCCCATTACCGAACACCTCCACGACATCTCCTTGTGTGGTAATGGAAACGCCCAGCGCTTTCAAACAGTCAATGGTTGCTAAAATATCCTGAGAGTATGCCACTCCACGCACAATACTCTTGCCATTCACCAACGCTGCCGCAATCAGATACCGATGAGACATACTCTTGGATGGTGGTGCCTTAACGGTTCCAAACGCCTTACCTGAAGCAATTTCAACCGTCATGATGCGCCTCCATCAAATAATTAATCCCTTCTATATATCCATCGGTTCCATGACCACAGATGGTTTTCACACATGCTTGCCGAATATAACTGATCTGCCGAAAATCCTCCCGTTTGGACACATCAGAAATATGAACCTCAACCGCTGGAATCCCAACAGCTTTAAGGGCATCCAACAATGCAATGCTGGTATGGGTATAGGCGCCCGGATTAATAACAATACCATCCATTTTTCCATACGCTTCCTGAATGGCATCAACCAAATCTCCCTCATGGTTAGACTGATAAAACTGCACCTTTACTCCACATTTTTCACAGTGAGTGCGAATCTTATCTAAAAGGGTTTCATAAGTCTCCTTACCATAGATTCCAGGTTCACGAACACCAAGCATATTTAAGTTGGGTCCATTGATTACGATTATGTTCATTTCCTTAATTCCTCTATTATTTCTTTGCAGATTTCTGCAGGGGTCTTATCGGCAGAAATCCGAATATCTGCAATTTCACAATAACGTCCGTAACGCTCTCGGTAACGTTTTTCCAAAAGGGTACGATCAGATGATAACGGACGATCCGACGAAACGGCAAGAAGTTCCAACGGACGATCCAAAAACACCATCTTCCCGTTCATTTTCAGCGCCCGAACATTTTCATCTCTTAAAATCGCCCCGCCACCGGTGGAGATTATTTGCCCATTTAATGGAGCGATTCTTTCCGTAATAACCATCGACTCCATATCACGGAAGACCTTCTCTCCATGTTTTCGAATAATTTGATCAGGAGTTGCATCAAAACGCTCTTTAATCAGATCATCTGAATCCTTTAAAGAGCGATTTAACTTTTTTGATAACATACGTCCGATCGTGGACTTACCACATCCTGGCATTCCGATCAAAACGATATTTTCCTTTTGAGAGCAAAGATCAGAATAAACCGCTTCAATCGCCGTCTGATTAATTCTTTTATCCAAGAAGTATTCCACGGCAAACCCCGCTTGAGCAACTAACATATAGAGGCCGCCCACAGCAGGGATTCCACGCTCTAAGGCCACGGAAACCAGCTTGGTTCTCAAAGGGTTATAAATGGCATCGACAACGCCTTCTAAAGCAGGGAAATCATCCAACTCTATCGGCGGAAGCTCATCGATATGAGGATACATGCCGCAGGGGGTCGTGTTAATGATAATCTGAGCATCCGAATGAAAATCTCTTGCCTCGGAATATGAAATACCCTCTCGCCCTAAGCGAGACACCACATAGATTTCTTTCGCCTTGAGATCTTTGGCAACCGCTTGCGCCGTGCGGGAAGTTCCGCCACCGCCCAGAATCAAGACCTTTTTATCGGTAAAAACGATGCCAGAGCGCAAAATCAAGGCTCGCATCCCCAAAAAATCGGTATTATATCCGTAAAGTTTATTTCCTTTACGCACAACGGTGTTTACAGCACCGATGTTTTGAGCTTGCTCACTAATTTCGTCTAAGTAGGGCATTACCGATTGTTTGTAGGGTATCGTTACATTTATGGCAGAAAAGTCCTTTTTCCGCATAAATGCATCCAATTCGGGCGACGATAACTCTTTTAGGTCATAGATATAATCTGCAAGTCTTTCATGGATTTCTTTGGAAAAACTATGACCCAACCGGTCCCCAATCAAGCCATATTTCATTTGTTTTCTCCTAAAAAATCAGTTCCAAACCGCCCGGTCAACAAATCTGCCAACACAATTGCGCAAATGCTGTCTACCACAACACGTGCACGATGAACAATGCAGGGATCATGACGACCCTTAATCTGCAGTGTAGCATTTTCGCCATTAATAAAATCAACTGTTTCTTGCTCTTTGTAAATCGACGGAGTCGGTTTAATAGCCACACGAATCAAAATCGGCATTCCATTGGTAATTCCGCCATTAATCCCACCATTGCTATTTTGGGTAGTTTGGATTTTTCCGTTTTCTATGCAAAAAGGATCATTTGCCTCACTTCCCCGTAGATCGGCCATATCAAAGCCATCTCCAAAGGAAACGCCCTTTACAGCAGGTATGCTGAACAATCCCTTTGACAGCAAGCCTTCTACCGTATCAAACCAAGGCTCTCCCACTCCTGCAGGAACGCCGGTAATCACAGTTTCCAGCACACCGCCAACACTATCCCCTTCATCAGCTGCCTTTTCAATAGCTACATTCATTTTAGCTGCCGCTTCATTAGAAAGCACAGGAAATACCTGATTATTCAAATACTCAATATCTGCAGAAAGGTCGCAAAATGCACGATCCTCCACTCCGGCACAACGACTCATATGTGTGGCGAGGCGAATTCCTTTTTGCTCCAATGCAGGCAATAGAATAGCACCTGCCGCAACCAACCCCGCAGTGACTCTGCCGCTAAAATGACCGCCACCTCGATAATCTTCAAAACCATGATACTTACAATAAGCTGTATAGTCGGCATGCCCGGGACGAGCCAGATTACGAGTGGCAGAATAGTCCTTGGAATGCTGAGCAGTATTGGGAATTAGAATACAAAGAGGAGTGCCGGTAGTATATCCATTGAAAACACCGCTTTCAATCGTATACTCATCTTGCTCCTGACGTGCCGTTGAGATCTTTCCAACGGGACGGCGCTTAGCCAGCTGTGCTCGAATAAAATCGTCGACCACTTTAATACCGGGAGCAAGGCCATCCAATACAACGCCGATGCTCTTTCCATGGCTTTCTCCAAAAAGTGTGATGCTTAAATGATCGCCAAATGTATTCTTCATATCAGAGCACCTCCTTCATTCGTATCTTTAATTCATGTAGGGGAATCGTTTCAAATTGAAAATGGCCAATCTCCGGCAATGTCACAACCGTGATGCTCTCCCCTGCCACCTTTTTATCCATGGCCATTGCTTCAATTACCTTGTCAACATCATAGGAATAGGATGTGGGCAACCCCACTTTTTCCAACACAGCCTTGATCCGTTTCCGTGGCAGCTCCGCTGCCATAATCAGCATCCCCAAGGCAACACATTCGCCATGATACAGGTCAGACAACCCCGAAACAGTTTCAATAGCATGACCAACCGTATGACCAAAATTCAAAACCTTTCTCAATCCGGTTTCTTTGGTATCCTGTTCCACAACACTCTTTTTAATAAGCAAAGAGCCCTCAATCACCGATTCAATGCATTCCAAAGGATCACATTTTTCTAAATCAGCAAACAGTTTTTCATTATTTGTAGCTGCCATCTTAATTGATTCAGCTAGACCATTTGCAATTTGACGGGCAGGTAAGGTTTTTAAAACATCCGGATCAATCAAAACGCCTTTGGGTTGATAAAATGCACCAACAATGTTTTTATATCCTTTAAAATCAATGGCAACCTTTCCGCCAATCGAGGAATCTACCTGCGAAAGCACAGTAGTTGGAATGTTATAAAAATCGATTCCTCTCATATAAGAAGCAGCCGCAAAGCCTGCCATATCACCGGTGACACCACCCCCCACCGCCACAATACAGTCGGTACGAGAAAACCCTTCTTTCACAAGACGAGACAGAATATTCTGATATGTTTCCATATTCTTCTGCTGTTCCCCTTGAGCAAAGACCTCAATATAAGGTGTTTTAGAAAGTGCCGCAATCGTTTGACTGTATTGAGAAGGCACGCCGCTATCCGTCACAATCAATACCTTGCGGTTTAAATTAAAAAATGTATTTGCTTTGGAAAGTGCGCCTCGTTCTAACCAAATATTATAACTATCTGCACCCAGATTTATGGGAATGATCATACTATATTCCTCTTTATGCTAGTATTTGTTCTTTTTCAAATGAGCCGATTACTTTTATAGTGCTACAATGCCTCTTAAGCTCCTTCAGCATCGCTTTTCCTTGTTCACTATTGATATTTCCTTCCCCTTCGGCAAAGAAATAATACTCCCAGATCAACTCTTTACTGGGGCGACTCTTTAACGCTCTTAAGTTAAATCCCGCATCTCCGATAGCGGAAATCGCTTTCCCCAAGCCACCTGCTTCGTTTTTAACGGTAAAGTTCATCACAAAGTAGTTGTCTCTTTGTTCGTTACGATTGGCAAAGCGTGAAAATACTGCAAATCGAGTGGTATTGACACTGCTTGCATTAATATTCTTTTCCAATATGGTAAGTCCGTAAATCTCGGCAGTTTCAGCACTTGCAATCGCCGCAAGGTCCTTGCGACCTTCTTTGGCAACCTGCTGAGCAGCAAGAGCTGTATTGGTCGCTTCGTGGCCAATAAAATCGTGACTCCGAATATACTCGGCACATTGGCCCAACCCTTGAGGATGACTGATTACTTCCTTCACATCCCTTACGCTGGCGCCCTCAACCCCCAGAAGATTTTGCACAATTTCCATATCATAGACACCATTTACAAATAGAGTGCCGAAAAATGCAAGATCCATCACTTGAGACACATCACCGGCGTAGCTGTTTTCAATAGGCAAAACGGCACAATCGCACTCGCCGCTGACTACTGCTTCATATGCAGCTTTAAAATCTTTATAAGGCACCGAGGAGCCATCAGGAAAAATCTTCTTCGCCGCAATATCCGCAAAAGCCCCCGGCACCCCGCTATACGCCACCCGCATTCCTTCCAGTAAACGATGCTGATAACTGCGTGATAAGGTCATATTATACTTCAAGAAGTTTACATAATATGATTTTAGCGCCTCATCCTGCATCAATTCGGCATTTTTGCGGATCACTTCTTCTTCTCTGGCTATATCTAAAATAGGAATGCCATGCTCTTTTTTATGCTCAGCAACCATTTCAACTGCTTTCATGCGAGCGGCAAAAAGGTCTGCCATTTTTTTGTCAACCTCATTGATGATTTTTCTTGCTTCCTCTAATTTACTCATGTTTATAATCCTCATATAGTTTTTCAAATGCGGGGATGGCTTTTAAAATCTGCTCCGTTGTTACACAGTATGCGATTCGAACGTAGCCTTCACATCCGAAATCATCACTTGGAACCAGCAGTAATTCATATTTCTTTGCCTTCTCACAAAAAGCATTCGCATCTTCTTCTAATGCTTTCATAAAAAGATAAAATGCCCCATCGGGAGGTGCCGCCTCATAACCAATGCGAGAGAGCTCCCCGGCAAGCAAGTCTCGATTTTTGCGATATACGCTAAAATCTGCCGTTTCATCCAAGCATTCTGCTATTGTAAATTGCAGCAAACTCGGTGCACACACATAGCCAAGTGCTCTACCTGCGCCACAAACAGCGGCATATACATCTTGCGCATCCTTCATCTTCGGCGAAACCAAAATATATCCAATTCGCTCACCGGGCAACGAAACCGCTTTGCTGAATGAATAACATACTAAAGTATCATCATAATAATTTAATACATAAGGAACCGCTTCCCCATTCCAGGCCAATTTACGATACGGTTCATCAGCAATTAAATAAATAATATGGCCATATTCCTTTTCTTTTTTGCGAAGAATAGAAGATAATCGTTCCAGATCCTCTTTCGGAATAATAACACCCGTTGGATTATTGGGAGAATTAATTATTAATGCTTTGGTGTGAGCATTAATTGCAACTTCTAATGCATCAAAATCCATTTGAAACGCCGGCGCATTACAAGAAACCGTTACTAATTTTGCCCCCGCATGCTCCACAAAAACCCGGTACTCCGGAAAAAACGGTGCAAAAACGATCACCTCATCCTCGGGATCTGTAATCGCCGCTAATGAAATCGTCAGCGATGCAGCAGCTCCGCAGGTCATATAAATCAAATCGCCCCGGGCTCCGGCTTGAAACTCACGATTAATACTTTCTGCAATTTTCTCTTTTACCATGGGATCGCCGGAAGCGGCCGTGTAACCATGCAATAACACCGGATCTTTTTCCAGCAGCAAGCGAACCATCGTATCGCTAATGGCCGCAGGAGCGGCAACGCTGGGATTACCAATGCTGAAATCAAATACGTTCTCAGCGCCAATCTCCGACTTGCGTTTTTTACTATATTCAAATATCTCACGGATCACAGAACTCTTTTTTCCTAGACCCAGCATTTTTTCTGAAAGGTTCATGTTTCCTCCAAAAAATAAAGCCCGCATGACCTTCTGCTTTTTGAAAATAAGCATAAGGAATGGCGGGCTTTCTGTTCCTAATCAAGCGAACACCGATTTAGCGCTCGCATACATTGGTAGACAGAAAGTCCGTATTGCAATAATAAAATCGATTAAAGTTCTTAGACATTTCTCCTACCCTTTCTATAATAATATAGTCATTATAAGACCGACCTACAGTATTTGTCAAGTTTTTTTGAGAAAAAAGGAAGAAAAAATGCCTGTCGCATAAAGCGACAGGCATTTTAATTTGAGAATTACATCTCAGAGAGTTTCTTCAGATTTTCTCTCTTTTCGATGGCAGCCTTTTCACCGGCGCTGAAGAGAACCTCAGCTCTCTCGGGATTAGCACGGCTCAAAGCATTATAACGGACCTCATTCATAATGAAGTCACGATATTCCATCGTAGGCTCCTTGGAATCATAGGTCAAGGGGTTCTTGCCGGCTTCAGCCAAATCGGGATTGAAGCGATACAGCTGCCAATAACCAGACTGAACAGCCTTCTTGGACTCTGCCATAGAAGTACCCATACCACCCTTAATACCATGGTTGATACAGGGAGCGTAAGCAATGATGATGGAAGGACCATGATAAGCCTCAGCCTCAGCAAAAGCTTTTACGCACTGATTATAATCAGCACCCATGGAAACCTGAGCTACATATACATAGCCATAGGAGCGAGCGATTGCGCCCAGATCCTTCTTCTTAGTCACCTTACCGGCAGCAGCAAACTGTGCGATAGAACCGGAAGGAGTAGCCTTAGAAGCCTGACCGCCGGTGTTGGAGTAAACTTCGGTATCGAATACCAGAATGTTAACATCCTCATTAGAAGCGATCACATGATCCAAACCGCCGAAGCCAATATCGTAAGCCCAGCCGTCACCACCCAGAATCCATACGGACTTCTTGGCGATAAAGTCTTTCTGAGCCAAAATGCTGGCAGCAGCAGCCTTGCCCTTCTCACAGCAATCAACCTTCTCAAGTTCTGCAACCAACTTAGCAGTAGCAGCAGTGTTGAGCTTGGTGTCGTTGTAAGTGGCCTTCCACTCGTCGATAGCAGCCTTCAGGCTGTCGATGGTGGTAAAGTTATAGAGTTCTTCGATCTCAGCAGTAACCTTGTCACGCAGCTGAGTAGCACCCAGATACATACCCAAACCGTGCTCAGCATTATCCTCAAACAAGGAGTTTGCCCAAGCAGGACCATGACCGTTCTTATCAACGGTGTAAGGAGTAGAGGGAGAAGAACCACCCCAGATGGAGGAACAACCGGTGGCATTGGAGATATACATCCGATCGCCAAAGAGCTGAGTCATCAGCTTGGCATAAGGAGTCTCGCCGCAGCCTGCGCAAGCGCCGGAGTACTCCAGCAGAGGAGTCTTGAACTGAGAACCCTTAACGGTTTCAACCTTGAACACTTCGTTCACTTCAGGCTTCTCAGCAACATTCTTATAATTATAGTTGAAGTATTTCTGTTCGCCGATTTCCTTGTCAAGGCCGTTCATAACCAGAGCCTTCTCCTTGGCGGGACATACAGCAGCACAGCTACCGCAACCGGTACAGTCAAGAACAGAAACGCTCATAGTAAAGGTCAGGTGGTCCAGTCCCTTACCCAGCATCTTCTTGGTCTTCATGCCTTCGGGAGCTGCAGCCAGCTCATCAGCATTCAGAGCGAAGGGACGAATAACGGCATGGGGGCAAACCAGAGCACACTGGTTACACTCAATACAGTTTTCGGGGATCCACTGAGGAACATCAACGGCAATACCACGCTTCTCAAAAGCAGCAGCGCCCTGCTCCATATGACCATCAACATACTTCTCGAATGCAGATACAGGCAGCTTATCACCCTTCTGAGCATTGATGGGAACCAGAATATTCTCAACGTACTCTTTCAATTCAGCTCTGTCGCACTCAACGGTTACAGCAGCTGCCTCGCCGGTTGCATTT
Organism: Eubacteriales bacterium; assembly: GCA_045539335.1. Lineage (GTDB taxonomy): Bacteria > Bacillota > Clostridia > Oscillospirales > QAKW01 > QAKW01. The sequence continues at coordinate 90,481 of JAZQFD010000003.1, read as the reverse complement.
TTCCAGGAAGCAGGAATCTCAACCTTAACGATGTTGTTGGCGCCGGCTTCAATAGCCTTGTGGTTCATATCAACGATGTGCTGACCCTTCTTGCTGTAAGAATAGGTAGCAGCGTCCTTCATATACTGAATTGCCTCAGCCTCAGGAATCACGCCGGCAATCTTAAAGAAAGCGGACTGCAGAACAGTATTGATACGACCACCCAAACCGATCTCACGACCGATCTTGATACCATCAATGATATAGAAGTTGATGTCGTTATCAGCCAGATACTTCTTCACGGAAGCAGGCAGCTTCTCATCCAATTCTTCCACAGACCAGGGGCAGTTCAGCAGGAAGGAGCCGCCCTTCTTTACTTCAGAAACCATATCGTACTTGTCGATATAGGAAGGATTGTGGCAAGCAACGAAATCAGCATTGGAAATGAAGTAGGTGGACTTGATGGGGGTATCACCAAAACGCAAGTGAGAAATGGTAACGCCGCCAGACTTCTTGGAGTCATATGCAAAGTAAGCCTGAGCATACTTGTCGGTATGGTCACCAATGATCTTGATGGAGTTCTTGTTAGCACCAACAGTACCGTCGGAACCCAGACCCCAGAATTTACAAGAAATAGTACCCTCGGGAGCGGTATGGATATCCACAGTCTCCAAAGACAAATCGGTAACATCATCAACAATACCGATGGTAAAGCTGTTCTTAGGCTCGGCAGCCTTCAAGTTCTCATAAACGGCAGCCACACAACCGGGAGTGGTATCCTTAGAACCAAGACCATAACGACCGCCAACAACCTTCACACCGGCAAACTCAGTACCGGCCAAAGCGGTAACAACATCCAGATAGAGAGGCTCACCCAAAGAACCGGGCTCCTTGGTACGATCCAAAACAGCGATCTTCTGAACAGTCTTAGGCAGAACAGCCAACAGATGCTTGGTGGACCAGGGACGATACAGACGAACCTTTACCAAACCAACCTTGCTGCCATGAGCATTCAGGTAGTCAATGGTTTCTTCAACAGTGTCGCAAACAGAACCCATTGCAACGATCACATACTCAGCATCTTCGGCACCATAGTAGTTGAAGGGCTTATAGTTGGTGCCGATCTTGGCATTCACCTTGTCCATATACTCTTCAACAACAGCAGGCAGAGCATCGTAATACTTATTGCAGGCTTCACGTGCTTGGAAGAATACATCGGGGTTCTGAGCGGAACCACGAAGAACGGGATGCTCAGGATTCAGTGCATTCTTGCGGAATGCATTAACAGCATCCATATCCAGCATGTCCTTCAGATCTTCATAATCCCATACTTCGATCTTCTGCAACTCATGAGAGGTGCGGAAACCATCGAAGAAATGCAGGAAGGGAACCTTGCCCTTGATAGCGGACAAATGTGCAACAGCACCCAGATCCATAACTTCCTGAACGTTACCGGCGCAAAGCATAGCAAAGCCGGTCTGACGGCAAGCCATAACGTCGGAATGGTCACCGAAGATAGACAAGGCATGAGAAGCCAGAGCACGAGCGGAGCAATGAATAACGCCGGGCAACTGCTCACCTGCAATTTTGTACATGTTCGGGATCATCAGCAACAGACCCTGAGAAGCGGTATAGGTGGTGGTCAAAGCGCCGGCTGCCAAAGAGCCGTGTACAGTACCAGCGGCACCAGCCTCCGACTGCATCTCAACAACCTTAACCTTCTGACCGAAAACGTTAACTCTGCCTTCAGCAGACCACTTATCGGTCATCTCAGCCATTACTGAGGACGGAGTGATGGGGTAAATACCCGCAACGTCGGTGAACGCGTAGGAAACGTGTGCAGCGGCGTTATTACCGTCCATGGTTTTCATTTTTCTAGCCATAGTGTCCTCCTTATATAAAATGAAATTAATTACATAACCAACAGATATTTTAACACGGAAAATAGTTTCTGTAAAGGGTGAAATAAATAAATTTTGCTGAAAAAACATAAATAAATTGCTTTTTTATTTTACAAAAGTTATAATGAAACGGAAAGGGAGGGATATTATGGTTTCAAAGGTCATGTCCTTCGGGCTCAACGGCTTGGATGCTTTTCCTGTTACGGTTGAAGTAGACCTTGCCAAAGGATTGCCTGCATTTGAAATTGTCGGCTTGCCGGACATCGCAGTTAAGGAATCCAAAGAACGGGTTCGCAGCGCTCTAAAAAACTCCGGTTTTTCATTTCCCGCAAAGCGTATCACCGTCAATTTAGCTCCTGCTGATATAAGAAAAGCCGGGCCTGTATATGACCTTGCAATCTTGATGGGCTTTCTCGCTTGTGATAATTTAATTCCCGAAAATCTATCCGGCATTGCTTTTATCGGGGAATTATCCTTAATGGGGGAAGTACGACCTGTTAAAGGGGCGCTCCCCATGGCATTGAAGGCTCGTGAACTAGGTTATTCCGCCTTGGTTCTTCCCGTCGAAAATGCTCCTGAGGTTCAGTATATCGATCAAATTGCACTCTTTCCTGTCTCCACAGTGGCAGAAGTCGTTTCGTTACTGCGATGTCCCGAAGAAGCAGAGCCATTAATGCCTACCACCTTTCACCCCCAATCCACATTGGAATATCCCATTGATTTTTCCGATGTCAAAGGACAATTTATTCCCCGTCGTGCCATGGAAATTGCAGCCGCCGGCGGACATAACATTGCCATGATCGGCCCTCCGGGAAGCGGAAAAAGCATGCTGGCAAAGCGCTTACCCACCATCATGCCTCCTATGACATTTGAAGAAGCGCTGGAGTGTACCAAGATTTACTCCGTCGCCGGTCTCTTAGAGAAGGATATTCGCCAAATACGCCCATTTCGCAGCCCTCATCATACCGCCACTTATGTTGCCCTTTGCGGCGGTGGTCAACAATTAATGCCCGGCGAATTATCCATGGCTCACAACGGGGTTTTGTTCTTGGACGAACTTCCCGAGTTTTCGCCTCAAGTTTTGGATTCCATGCGTTCTCCCTTGGAAGACAATGAAATAACCATTGCACGAGCCAACGGAACCGTCACTTACCCTTGCAACATTATACTGGTTTGTGCCATGAACCCATGTAAATGCGGATATTTAGGACACCCCACAAAAAAATGCACTTGTTCACCGGGAGAAGTCCATCGGTATCGTCGCCGGGTTTCCGGCCCTCTCTTAGATCGAATTGATCTACACATTGAAGTACCGGCAGTTTCTTATGATGAATTAAGCACCAAAGCACCCGGCGAATGCTCCGAATCCATCCGTCAACGAGTTATTAACGCTCGTAATATTCAGCAAAATCGCTATCAAATTGATGGAATCACTAAAAACGCTGACCTCACCTCTTCCCTTGTGAAGAAATACTGTGTATTAAGCACCGATGCAGAAAAACTATTAAAAAATAATTTTGACAGATTGAACCTTTCTGCACGGGGATACCATCGTATATTGAAGGTAGCTCGTACCATCGCCGATCTGGACGGTTCTGAAATCATCGAACTGCCCCATATCAGTGAAGCGCTGCGTTTTCGTAGTATTGATGAAACCGAAAATCCATATTAAAAAAACGCCTTGGATTCTCCAAGGCATTTTTAATTAAATCGTTTCATCTTTTGTGCGTAGATACATAAACAATCGAGCAGCAGCCTCTGCATCGCACCACGCTCGGTGTGCCTCCGATTGAGAAATTCCTAAAAAAGCACAAAGATCTGTCAACTTATAGGAAGGAAGTCCCGGTAATACACGCTTTGCATATTGAAGAGTGTCAAAAACCTCTTGGTCAAAAAAGCATCCGGCCGCAGCGGCATCCCGTTCTAAAAATCGGCAGTCAAAAGCGGCATTATGCGCCACCAAAGGAAGGCCCTCGGTAAATGCGAAAAAAGAGGGCATCAACTGCTCGGCAGTTGGCTTTCCTTTTACCATTTCGTCTGTTATGCCGGTAATTTTAGTAATAAATGGATCAATAGGCTTTTGAGGATCTGCCAAAGACGAGAACCGAGCCACTAAGTAACCGTTTTTTACTTTGACGGCACCAATCTCCGTGATTCTTTCTCTTGAAGAAAGTCCGGTTGTTTCAAAATCAAAGGCAATAAATGAATCAAAATCCGCCGTTTTTCGCTTAATCATTTTTCATTTATCAGGCATACTGCGTGGCAGGCCATCCCTTCTCCGGAGCCGGTAAATCCAAGATGTTCTTCCGTTGTCGCCTTGATGTTCAGTTGATCCTCGCTGCACCCTAAAACTTTTGAAAGGTTTTCTTTCATTTGAGGAATATATGAGCCGATCTTAGGCTTTTGAGCGATCATTGTAACATCGGCATTCACAAGAGAATACCCATTGTTTTGCAGGAGTTCTGCAACATGAGCAAGCAGTTTCAGACTATCCGCCCCCTTATAATCAGGATCCGAATCCGGGAAATGCTTTCCGATATCCCCCAAGCCGGCGGCCCCTAAAAGAGCATCCATTAAGGCATGAGTTAATACATCTGCATCAGAATGGCCCAGCAGTCCTTTCTCATAAGGGATGGTCACGCCGCCCAAGATTAATAAGCGATTCTCCACCAGCTGATGAACATCATACCCATGTCCGACTCTCATTCCTGCTCCTCCATTAAAGCCAGAAAGATTGCAATATCCTCCGGCAAAGTAATTTTAATGTTATCACGACGCCCCTCAACAAAAGTCACCGTTTTACCAAAGTATTCGTAGATGGAAGCATCATCGGTGAAAGAATTATCACACTCTATGGCACGCATAGCCAACTCTAGATATTCCTCACGAGAAAAAACCTGCGGCGTTTGAATACCAACCAGTACATCTCGGGGAAGCGTTCTCATAATCTGACCGTCTTGAACTTCTTTGATTGTGTCCGTCAAAAAAAGACCCAAAGCAGCTGCACCGGTATTCCATGCAGCTTCTAAGGTGGCCCGAATTTCTTGCGGACGAATCAACGGTCGTGCTCCATCGCCAATTGCTACAAACTCATATTCATCCGGAACTGCCCGCACCCCATTTAAAACCGATTCCATGCGAGTTTTGCCCCCAACGGTAACAATCATGTCCTTTTTTATGTCAAATTTCTTTTTGAATTTTTGATAAATCGGCACTAAATTCTCTTGTGTAACGATTACAATAAGATCAATACCATCTGTAGCGTCATACGCTTTGATTGCATGCACAGCCACGGGGATGCCAACACGATCAAACAAAAGCTTATCTGAACACGTCCCCTTCATTCTGCTTCCGGATCCGGCGCAGGCTAATACAGCAGCTGTTTTTGCCATCTTGCTCACCTCATCGAATTATTTGTCGATTTCTTTGTTGACGATCTCCGTCAATTTTTTTTGAACATCCTCATGTTCCATATTCAACGCCAACGATAATTCAGCGGTAAAAATATTTTTCGCCGTTAACATTACCTGACGATCCCCAATGGAAAGCCCTACATTTTTATCACGCAACATTAAGGTTTTGGCCACCCAAGCCATCTCCTCAGGTATACCGGTCTTCAGTCGATCTACGTTTTCTTTATACCGCTTTCCCCAAGGTTGGCTCATATCGATTTCCAAATTAGAAAAATACTCCAACACTTTTATTGCCTGTTCACGGTCAATAACAGGACGTAACTGAATGGTTCCGGTTGTCGCCACCGGAACTTTCAAACGAATGGTGCTCCCCAAAACATGGATGCAATAATACTCACGTTGTACGCCGCCAACGGTTTGCAGCTCTATGCCCTCCACAAAACCGGCGCCGTGCATCGGATAAACAATCCGATCTCCTACTTTGAACATCTTGATTTTCTCCTAAACGAATGCAAACAAAACACGAACACGAACAAAATCCATTTCGGATGTTAATATTATACAACAAATATCGAAATTTGAAAATAAAAAAATCAACAAAATCCTTTACTTTTTTTCTTAATGTGTTATTATAATTGCATATATGTATGAGGAGGTGCCTATGAAAAACGATCAAAAAAAGTATATTGCAAAAAATAAAAAGGCTTCTTTTGATTATTTCATCCTCTCCACTTATGAAGCAGGAATTGCTCTTTTTGGCACTGAAATCAAATCGATTCGCCAAGGACGTGTTAATTTGAAAGACAGTTATTGCGAATTCAATGACGGTGAACTGTTTGTGCGAGGGATGCACATCTCCCCATATGAGCAAGGAAACATATTCAATCGAGACCCTTTGCGATTAAAAAAACTACTAATGCACAAGCGTGAAATTATGTCACTCTTTGGAAAAACAAAGCAAGATGGGCTTACTCTGATTCCCCTTTCTCTATACTTCAGCGGATCTAAAGTAAAGGTTGAACTTGGGCTTTGTCGAGGAAAAAAGAATTATGATAAGCGAGATACCATTGCCAAGAAAGAAGCGGCAAGAGAGATGGAAATCAGACTAAAATCCAGAAATCAAGGAGACTAACGATGGACCACTTTAAACTTCCCATAAAATCCGACGATGGAATGACACCGGAGCTTTGGTGCTATATTCCCTCCAATTTTCCCGATATTGAAGAAAACCGCAAAAGACCTGCTGTAATCGTTTGTCCGGGCGGTGCATACCGTATTTGTTCCAATCGAGAAGCCGAATGTATCGCCCTCCAATATCTTGCGCAAGACATGGCGGCTTTCGTATTGGTTTATTCAGTTAAGAATAAATCCGCTTCGTTTCCACGATGCACCATGGAAGCTTTAACTGCAATCAAGACCGTAAGAGAACACAGCGATGAATGGAATATTGATCCGGATAAAATCGCCGTTTTAGGTTTTTCTGCAGGCGGACATCTTGCGGCCTCCACCGGAATTTTCTGGAACTCCGATTATGCAAAAAATGCCTTTGACGACTATAAGTTATGTAAACCGAATGCTGCCGTGCTCTGTTATCCCGTGATCTCAGACGATGAGCATCCTCACCTTGGATCATTTCGGCATTTATTGGGTGACAGCGCCTCAAAAGAAGAAATGGATAAAATTTCCATTGAAAAGCATGTCACCTCTGAATATCCCCCCACATTTCTGTGGCATACTGCAACTGATACAACCGTTCCGGTTCAAAACTCTCTAATCATGGCAAAAAAACTTGCCGATCACGGTGTATCCTTTGAAATGCACATTTATCCAACCGGTCGACACGGCTTAGGACTTTCCGATGAACGCTCTGCTCGGTGCGAAAACGGAGTTTCCGATCCTACCCTTTTAGTAGAACGCCCCCGCCAATGGGTTGCCGACAGCGTTAAGTTTCTCAAAGACGTCGCCTTCAAAAAAGACTGATTTCAAGGAGACACCGTCTCCTTTGATATGGGGTCGTAAAGGTTTCGACGGGGATCTTGAATAGTGATAAGCGCGTGGTGGCGCACAACCACCTTAAAATGTGTAACCTAAAAATAAACGCTAACAATAATAAATTAGCTTACGCTGCTTAATTAAGCGGCGTCATCCCGGTGCGAAGGACCGCGAGCGCATTTGGGGTGTCATTTTAGCGGTGAACGCTTGCGGCTAAGCTTTGCCCCGCAAGTGTACCATGAAGCTACCAAGCCTGTCAGCCTGTTTATCGGCGGACAGGTGCGGGAATTTTAATAGGTAAACTACACGCGTAGAAAGTTACTTGGATGGGTTTTCGGACAGGGGTTCGACTCCCCTCGGCTCCACCAGAAAAAGACAGATTCCGACAGGAATCTGTCGTTTTCAGTTATATTCGCCTTACGGCGAGTTATATTGGCTGCGCCAGTTATATTTGCTTCGCAAGTGATATTGGGCTTCGCCCAGTTTTGGAGGCGAATATAATATCACTGAAACCGCAGGGTTCAATACCACTTTCTCGAAGAGAAAATATCACTCCGTCGTAGACGGAATATCACTTAAAACTAACGGTTATGTAAGAGTTCTAAGTCATACGAAAAAGTGCCGAAAATATCTTTTTTGTAGCCCATAGACAAAAAAGCGAACCAATTCACTTTAGAATTGGTTCGCTTTTTTTAAATAATTCTTTACATTTTTGGACATACTCATAAGCAGTGAAGGAGTATCCGAACTCGCCTAAAACGCAGCAAATCCTGACGGATTTGCGAGTATTTTAACACAGCAGATGGGAAAATCCGCCCAAATAAATCGGGTTCGGATACTCCTTCACTGCTTATCAAAATGAACAGGAGGAAAAACAATGATTGAACAAGATACTATTCGTTTGCTGAGGGAATGCGATGCAGGGATCAAAATGGGTGTATCATCCATCGACGATGTTTTGGAATACGTTCATTCGGAGCAACTGGAAAAATACCTTAGTGATTGCAAAAAAGATCATCAAACCTTAGATAGGGAATTACAAGAACTTTTAGAAAAGTATCAGGATGAAGGAAAAGATCCAAATCCGATGGCACAAGGAATGTCATGGATGAAGACCAACATGAAGCTCATTATGCATGAGTCCGATCATACTATCGCAGATCTGATGACAGACGGTTGCAACATGGGAGTAAAATCGCTGAGCCGCTATCTTAACCAATACAAAGCGGCAGATGAAACATCCAAAGATCTTGCAAAACGCTTAATCAACTTGGAAGAGCGATTGGCTATCGACATTCGACAATTTCTGTAAAAAAGTCCCCTCGCCAGAGGGGACTTTTCATATTTACATTGATTTCACTTTGCTACAGGTGTAGAATAATGATATACAAGTTGTTCTTATTTAGAGGTATTGAAATGAAAAAAACACTGATTCCTGTTTCTTTAGATACAATTCCCCATATCTTTCATCCCCTCATGAAAAACGCATCCGTTTATGATAGCAGTTGTTCTCCCGATGCAAAAGTATTTTTTATCGATAAGGATCAAGGCTATTACTTAAAATGTTCGAGCAAAGAATCCCTTAAAACCGAAGCAATGCTCACTGCATATTTCCATAAAATCGGACTTGGCGCTGAAGTACTTCATTATAGTTCCTCTGATAAGGATTGGTTACTGACTCGAGCAATTTCCGGAGAAGACTGTACACACCCCGATTATCTTCAAAACCCAAAGAAACTCAGCGAAACCACTGCAGAACTATTATACACACTTCATAATACCGATATTAAAGACTGCCCGATCCCTAATCGTATCAGCAACTACATTCATACCGCTGAAGAAAACTATCGGAATAATCGATTTGATCTATCGCTCTTCCCCGAATATTGGACCTTTTCATCCAAAGAGGAAGCCTGGGATATTGCACAAAAAAACAAGTATCTATTAAAAAACGATACTTTGATTCACGGTGATTATTGTCTACCAAACATAATTCTGAACAATTGGAAATTCAGCGGATTTATTGATCTTGGAAACGGTGGAGTCGGCGATAAGCATATTGACTTATTTTGGGGTGCATGGACGTTGTTTTATAATCTAAAGACCGATTCATACCAGGATCGCTTCCTTGATGCCTACGGCCGCTCAAATTTTAACCCCGAAATGTTAAGAATCATTGCTGCAATAGAAATTTTTGGATAAAGCTTTAGGAAAAACCAAATATAGGGTCGTAAAGTAAATAAGCCTTACAGATATGAGGCTGTTTCTGGGATTTTTATAAAAAACATCAAATTAATTAGTAGATTAATATTGCATTATAACCGAATTTAATGGTATAATATAATAAATATGTTGCCCGGAGGTAACCGTTTTGAAATTCTATCCCCAGGACATTAATGAATATTTTGCCAATAATCAAGTAGATCGGTTAATTCAAGTAGCCGAAAGTCGCCATACATTGCAATTCGAGCAATTAAAACGATTAATTACTTTCTCTTGCACCAAAACCATCGGAAACCATTTAACTGCTGCCGTTTTGGTAACCGGCCCATCTTCTTCCGGAAAAACCACCTTTTCCAAGCGGTTAAGCAGTTTAATGACGGAAGAAGGCTTTCATTGCACAGTAATCTCCATCGATGATTATTACCTTTCTCGTGAAGAGATTCGACTTCGCCAACCGAATGTTGAAAAACCGGACTACGAGGTACTAGAGGCATTTGACGTTTCTTTCTTTCAGCAGCAAATGACCGACTTTCTCCAAGGTGAAACCATTCATCTCCCCCACTATGATTTCAAACTCGGCTACCGAGTAGACAGTGGAAGGATTCTTGCGCCAACCGAAAAGGATCTACTGATCATTGAAGGCATTCATGCAATGAATCCAAAGCTCACCGAGGGACTCGCCTTTGCTCGCACGGTCGGGGTTTACATTTGCCCCTTCGATTCTTATACCATTCCACAGCAAGGCGAAATTACATCAAAAGAAATTCGCTTGATGCGCAGAAGCATCCGAGATTTTAAACATCGCAATTCTTCTGTTATGCAAACGCTGGAAATGTGGCCCAGCGTTCGTGCCGGAGAAGAACGCTATATCAAGCCAATGAAACAATATGCAGATTTCTTCTTTAATTCTTCGTTCGAGTATGAAATCTGTATTCTTAAAGCAAGAATGCTTGAGGCGATTAAAGATTTATCTGAATCTGATCTGAAAAAATTAGAGGGATTCCTTCCCCTTCATCTTTTGGACGCCTTTCACTCTTGCAAAGAAATCAATATTCCGGAAACATCCATTTTTAACGAGTTTTATAATTAACGATAGGAGTATTTATGGGTAAACACTTTGCACTTTTGTGCATGTCATTAAATATCGGCGGTGCCGAGACCCATATTTTTGAGCTGGCAAAGGGCTTAACAGCCAAGGGGCACACAGTGACGGTCTTTTCCAATGGCGGTGTATATGCAGACACTTTGGAAAAGGTCGGAATTCGTCATGTCCAAGCTCCCTTACATCGAAAAAACTTATATTCTCTAATCACCTCTTATCGCACCCTAAAGCAAGAATTCAAGAAGAATCGACCGTCGGTTGTTCATTCGCACACTCGTATTTCCAACTTTGTTGGCGGATTAATTTGCAAACGAATGAATATTCCCATGGTCACCACTGTACATTTTAATTTTCGTGTCGGCCTCTTTTTTCGCTGGTTTTCCAATTGGGGCACCCGCTCTCTTGCGGTCAGTGAAGACTTAAAAACCTATTTGGTCGACAATTACAATTATGATCCCCACCATGTTGAATTGACCGTAAACGGGATCGATATGGACCGCTTTAAGAAACACGATGAGACTCCATTCCGTGCTTCTTTAGGAATTGCCCCCAACGAAAAAATGATCCTTTTGGTCAGCCGCTTAGACAAAGAAGCCTCCGACCATGTTTCCCGCTATTTGGATGTGGCTCCCGCTGTATTTAAGCGGCACCCGAACATGCGCACCATCATCGTCGGAAGCGGCAAATTATATAATGAGTTTGTTCAGCGAGTACACGCTATTAACAAGCAATGCGGCAAAGAATTCATTATGCTGCAAGGTGCCCGAACAAACATCGAGCAATACACAGCTGCCGCCGATTTATTTGTTGGCATTTCTCGTTCTGCACTGGAGGCAATGTCTACCGGTGTTCCCACCATTCTTTTGGGAAATCTGGGCTATTTAGGACTCTATTCCGATGTAATCAAAAAGGAATGTATTGAGACCAATTTGACTTGTCGAGGATACCCTTATCCATCCAACGAACATTTAATCAATCTTATTTCTGAGTGCCTTTCCGGCCGTGATCTATCAAAAGAAATCAGCGATGGTCTACGCTTGGTTCAAGAGCACTTCTCTATTTCCACTATGGCCGAAACCGCTTTGAAACAATATCAAAGCGCCATCGATAGTTTTAGACCATACGACTATATGATCAGCGGTTATTATGGAACGGATAATTTCGGTGATAATCTAACCTTAAGTATCCTAATGGATCACTTAAATGGCAGAAAAGGAACGTTTTTGACCCATAATGTCAAAAAGACCTGTGCGCCCGACCATGTGTTAAAAGTGCATCGTTTCCATTTATGGACCATTCGAAGTATAATGAAAAAGACTAAGGTCTTTTTATTGGGAAGCGGCTCCATTTTGCAAGACGCCACCTCCAATCGGTCCATCTTCTATTATCACTTTATCCTACGAATGGCTCTTCGTTATCATTGTAAGGTGATGTTATATGCCAATGGCGTTGGTCCCATTCGCAACTCATTCAATCGCACACAAACCACCAAGTTATTAAACCAAATCGATTTAATCACAGCAAGAGATCAAGAATCCATTCATCTGCTGAACAAGCTCTCTATTCATTGTCCCACTGTGCTCACTGCCGATGATGTATTCTCCTTATCCTTCGCTGAAGTTGATAAGATCTCCATTCCTCATGCGGATAATAGAATAATTGTAGGTGTAAATTTCAAACTGGATAGCAAAGAGATTAAGCGTATCAATGAAATTGCAACAGCACTTTCCAATTTAGCCCAACGCTACAATCTATATTTCTATCTGCTCCCCTTCCATTATGAACAAGATTTTCCCGCTCTGAAGGTTTTACAACGCAAGATTCCGCAAATCAGCCATTTGGTTGAATGCACCACAGACCCCAAAGAGCTCATCCAATACATTCAAATCGCTGATTTTCAGATATTTGAGCGTTTTCATGGACAAGTCATTGCAACTATTTTAGGAACGCCGTTCCTTCCCATTAATTATGATCCCAAGAACTATTCGTTGGCCTCTGACATGGGAATGACCGAATACTTGATTGATCACAATGACATCACTGCAGAAAAAATCGAAAGCGCTTTTATTCGCTTATGGGAACATCAAGATAAGATAAGAACATTAATGGCTGATTATGCGAATAATGCAAGAACCAGCGCCAAAAAGAATTGCGAGTATTTACTCAAAATGATTGAGGAGTTTTAAATGCGAATTTTAGGTATTGATTACGGCGAAGCCCGCACCGGTCTTGCTGTATGCGATGAACACGAAATGATCGCCACAGTGGTTGGAACAATCCCGGAGCGTGATAAGGAACGACTTGCCGATAAAATCGCTACAGTCTGCACTGAAAAACAAATCGAAAAGCTGGTGATGGGCCTTCCCAAAAACATGGATGGAAGCGAAGGATTTCGAGCAGAGCATACCCGTAAATTTGCTGCTCTGCTGCAAGAGCGCCTTCCCCACCTCCCCCTTGACTTTTATGACGAGCGAATGACCACAATGGTAGCTTCTCGCTTTATGATGGAAGCAAACACCAAAGGAAAAAAGAAAAAGGCCTCCATTGATGCCCTTTCCGCACAGATCATTCTACAAGACTATATTGACCGTAACCGAGCATAAAAAAAGCAGTCCTTGGGACTGCTTTTTTATTCTAGGTATTCAAATGCAAGGCGGGGTTCACCATTATCCATATAGATTGTTCCGCAGTGAACAAAGCCATTCTTAGTCAAAATGTGCTGCATCACTTTATTATCTTCGTGGGTATCAATACGCAAATGACGGATTTTAGATAAAGCAAAATCCATGCATTCTCTAAAAACACCCTTCTCCGCCGTTTTTGCTGCCACACGATGCAGAACACCATATTGCTCGTCGCTCTTCCAATCGCCGTGGTCAATCACCGCATACCAAGGATCCGGACCATAAGCAAATAAAAACACGCCACACAGCGCACCGTTTCGCTCCACCACATAAAGCTGTTGCTTTTCAATATCCTTCTTCAGCATTGGAATGGTCGGATTAAAATCTCCCCATTGATTAGGGTTTCCGGTTTCCCGCATAAATTGGCGAGCTTCCAGATAAATCTCCCAAATACCGTCAAATTCTTCAGCCTTTGCAAGACGAACCATATCATTTCTCCTTTAAAAACACCCGGCGATTGCCGGGTGTTTTATTATCATTTGCTTTTTCCGAGATAGGCCTCTTTTACACTTTCATTCGCCAGCAATTCTTCGCCGGTTCCCTCCAGTGTAATCTTACCGGTCTCCATTACATACGCTTTATGAGCAATCTTAAGCGCCATGTTTGCATTTTGCTCAATCAAGAGTACCGTGATTCCCTGTGCATTAATGGTTTTGATGATCTCAAAAATATCTTTGACCACCAAGGGAGCCAAACCCAAAGAAGGCTCATCCATCATAATAACACGAGGCTTGCTCATCAGTGCTCTTGCAACAGCAAGCATCTGCTGCTCACCACCGGAAAGAGTACCGGCCAACTGCCATTCACGCTCTTTCAAACGGGGAAATAAACCGTACACATACTCCAGATCCGGCTTAATATTGTCTTTACGCAGATAAGCGCCCATTTTCAGATTTTCAAGAACCGTCAAATTGGGGAATACTCGTCTGCCTTCCGGAACCAAAGTAATACCGGCGCTCACAATATGATCAGGGCTTTTACCGGAAATCTCCTTTCCGTCTAATAAGATCGATGCGTTTTTAGTTTTAACAATGCCGGAGATTGCCTTCAGAGTCGTGCTTTTCCCGGCGCCGTTAGAACCAATCAGAGTGACAATCTGGCCTTCAGGAACCTCCATCGAGATCCCTTTAACAGCCTCAATCCCTCCATAGGAGACAAATAAATCTTTAATTTCAAGAATATTACTCATCGTCAGCCACCCCCAAATATGCATCAATAACCCTTTGATCTTTTTGAACCACATCGGGTGTGCCGGAAGAGATCAACTTACCAAAGTCGATCACATAAATACGATCCGAAATATCCATAACCAGGTTCATATGGTGCTCGATTAACAGTACGGTCAGTTTAAAATCATCCCGCAGCCTACGAATCAACTCCGTTAATTCATCGGTTTCTTGTGGGTTCATACCTGCCGCCGGCTCATCTAAAAGAAGCAAGGTGGGTTCTGTAGCAAGAGCACGGGCAATCTCTAAATGCCGTTGCTTACCGTAAGGCAAAGAAGAAGCCACTTCATCTTTCAGATCATATAGATCCACAATTCGCAACAGCTCCAAGCATTCCTCACGGATCTTCTTCTCTTCCTTGAAGTTGATCATAAATGTGTCGGTAAACAGATTGCCCTTTAAGCGCATATGTTTTGCGATCAAAACGTTCTCCAACACGGTGAGCTCTTTGAACAAACGAATGTTTTGGAAGGTACGGCCCATACCGAGCTTTGCAATTTTATCCGGGGTCTTCTTAATGGTTTTATGATAAAGATCTGCATTTTCTGCTGCATAAATCTTTTTCATCTTGCCGGTAGGATGACTCTCCAGGATTATTTGATCGTTGAAAATAACACGACCGTTGGTTGCTTGATAAACACCGGTAATGGCATTAAATGCAGTGGTTTTACCTGCACCATTGGGACCAATAAGGGAAACGATCTCTCCCTCATCTACATGCATAGACAAATTATTTACTGCAACAACACCACCGAACTGAACAGTGATGTTTTCAATAGAAAGGACGGTTTTAGCCATTTTTCTTTTCCGCTCCTTTCTTCATCTTTTTCACAATACCAAAAGGATCTTTAAAGAATGCAGCAATGGCATCCCAAGAGAATTCCTTATTTCCCATAATACCACGACGCCAGAACAACACGATAATCATGATAACAACGGAGAATACCACCATTCGGAAACCGGTCCGTAAAAGGGGCACTTCAAAATTGCCGATAAACTGGGTTTGATCCAGAAAACGCAGCCACCACTCCATGGAACACACAAAGAGGAAGGAAGCGATGATACTGCCGGTCACCGAACCGATACCACCAATTACCACAATCAAAAGAATCTCATAGGTCATTGCAGAGGTGAACCCTTTTGCCTGAACCGAAGATTGGAACATAGCCAAAAGAGCACCACCCACACCGGCAAAAAACGAACTGATAACAAAACTCATCATCTTATGCTTGAAGAGATTGATGCCCATTGCTTCTGCAGCGATCTCATCATCACGGATCGCCTTAAAAGCACGGCCATAAGAAGAGCGAATCAGTAAAACAATAACTGTAATACAAATTCCGGAAATAATAAACGGGAATAAAATGCTATCGTAGGTAGCAAAAGAACGAAGCATATTGGAACCGTTGGTCAAAGGAGCCACAGGCTGCCACTGAATCACAGCGCGAATAATTTCTGCAAAACCCAAGGTTGCAATCGCAAGATAGTCACTCTTCAGTTTAAGAACCGGAAGTCCGATCAATGCTGCAAAAGCAGCCGCTAAGAGTCCGGCAATTAGAATGGCAGGCAGAACAGGAAGTTCAAACTGAACAATACCGCCATCAAAATACTGAAATACCGACCCACGGCTTGCAACCGGGATGGTTAAAATACCATATGTACAAGCGCCAATCAACATAAATCCGGCTTGACCGAGTGAAAACAAACCGGTAAAACCATTAAGTAGGTTCATTGACACCGCCACCAATGCATAGATTGCGCCCTTTTGCAAACAAGTAGAAAGCATGGAGGACTTCAAGGCGCTGTTGTCAATAAGGATCAACAAGCCAAGGCAAACCGCCGCCAAGATCAGCGACGCTAAAATCTTTGTATTCTTTTTCATCGCTTACACCTTCTCCGACAGTTTTTCGCCAAACAATCCATTGGGCTTAAAGACCAAAATCACAACAAGTAACACAAACGTAAAGGCATTGCTAAGATCTGCAATAGCGGGATAACTCTTGATGATACTTTCGCAAATACCAATGATATATGCGCCCAATACTGCACCGGGAATAGAACCAATACCGCCAAACACAGCAGCAACAAAGGCTTTCAAGCCAGGCATAGCACCGATGGTGGGGCTCACCTGCTCATAATATGCAAAATACATAATAGAGCCCACTGCGGCAAGAAAAGAGCCAATGATAAAGGTCATACTGATTACACGGTTAATCTTGATACCCATCAGTTGAGAGGTTTCAAAATCCTTGGAAACCGCTCTCATTGCCATGCCGGTTTTGGTGAACTTAATAAAAAGAACCAAAGCAACCACTAAAAGAATGGTCATAATGGGCGTCACAATCGTGATAATTTTAGTGGTAGCTCCAAAGATTTGAATCTCATCAGAAATCCAAGGGATACTGGGATACTTTTGAGCAAGACCGCCGGTAAAATAGGTAGCAAAGTTCTGTAGTAAGTAGGAAACACCAATTGCAGAAATCATAACAGACATACGAGGCGCACTGCGCAAAGGCTTATATGCACACCGTTCGATCATGAATCCAAGCAATACAGTCAACGCCAAAGTGAGAAGCAACGCCCCCCAAATCGGCATATGCGGAATTGCCGCAATATAAATCATAAAGAAGCCTGCCATCATAAACATATCACCATGTGCAAAGTTTATGAGGCGAAGAATACCATAAACCATGGTATAACCGATGGCAATCAACGCATACAGACTTCCAACTGAAATGCCCGAAAGCAAAAGTTGTGTCATTGGGAAAACCTCCATTTTCTTTATCAGCCGGATGACCGAAAAACGCATTCAAATCCATTTGACTGCATTTTTCAGACATCCGTAAAATTCCAAAAGCAGCGGGGGCATTTGCCCCCGCTGCCTTAAGATCAGGCTCAAAGATTACTCAGCAACAGTCTGAGTCTTCAGGAACTTGAAGGTGCCGGTGGCTACATCGATGGTCTTGATGTAAGCCATGTTCTTATTGGCATCGCCGACTTCGTTGAAAGACAAGTCGCCAGTAACACCAGTCATGGTAACATCCTTCAGAGCGTCACGGATAGCAGTACCGTCAGTAGACTGAGCAGCCTTAATGGCTTCAATTGCTGCCATATAAGCATCATAACCCAAAGCGGATACAGCTGCAACCGTATCATCGCCGCCGTTGTTTGCCAGATTCTTAGCATTGCCGTTCAGCCATGCCTTATAGCCGGTAACGAAATCTTTTGCCTTGGTGTTGCTCTCATCGCTCTCATCAAAGAAAGTGGAAAAGTACACATTGGTAGCAGCATCGCCTGCATTTTCGATAACCTTACCATTTTCCCAAGTATCGCTGGCCAGAATCAAGCAATCCTCATTAACAGCACGCAGCTGCTTAATGATCAGCGGACCGGTCTCGATGGAAGAGGGGGCAAACACAGCATCGCAATCAGCAAAATTGGAAACGATGGTCGTAAACTCAGTTTCACCGGTTTGGAAGCTGGCTTCCACAACGGTACCACCTGCGTTCTCAAAAGCCTCGGCAAAGTAATTACCAAGACCAACAGAATAATCGTCGCCGGACTGAGTCAAAACGCCAACCTTCTTGCAGCCCTGCTCCAAAGCAAGGTTTGCCATGACAGTTCCTTGGAAGGGATCCAAGAAGCATACACGGAAATAATAATCATTATCGGCAGTTACCTGAGGATTGGTGCAGGAACAGCCAATGGCAGTGATCTTATTCTCAGCAAAGATAGGACCTGCGGCAATTGCACAAGCAGAGCCATAAGTACCCAGTACAACAGATACCTTAGCAGACACCAACTGCTGAGCAGCAGAAGGAGCCTTGGTGGCATCAGACTGGTTGTCGACTTCCACTAACTCGATCTCGTATGTCTCACCGTTGATTTCAACAGTAGGAACAACAGAGTGAGCATAGCGGATGCCCAGTACTTCTTGCTTACCGCCACCGGCATTTTCACCGGTTCCGGGCTCAAAAATACCGATTTTGATTACCTTTTTGCCGCTATCGTCGCCGCAACCGGCCAGCATGGTGCAAGCCAGAAGCATAACCAACAGCAAAGCAATGATCTTCTTCATTCTGTTCATTGGAAAATTCCTCCTATTAATATAGAATGATACTTGAATTATACTCCAATTTTAAGAATATTTCAAGACAGCTTTCTTGATTCCAAAAAACTTCGGCAATCTCAACAAGTTTTAATGTTTTTTTCCTTTAAAATGCTAAAGTTTTTATACAATTCGACAACAAGTGTCTTTCACAGAAGGACAAACAAAAGAAATGTACATCTTTAAAATTTAAGATTGAATTTTACGATTCAATGTGATACAATAACACATATTTGTTATTAAAAGAGGAACGTTATAATGGAATTAACAGAGATCAAAAGTTTATTTCGCAACCGCAACGACTATTTCGACAAAAGAGTAACGGTCGGTGGCTGGGTTCGTTCAAATCGTGCATCTAAAAACTTTGGTTTTTTGGTTTTGAACGATGGCACTTTTTTTGAGCCCCTTCAAGTTGTATATGGCGAAAAGCTCGAAAACTTTGCAGACTTAACCAAACTGAATGTTGGTACTGCTTTGGTTGTCAGCGGAACCTTGGTTGCAACCCCAAATTCCAAGCAGCCCTTTGAAATTCAGGCAGATGAAATTTTAGTGGAGGGCCCCTCCACTCCCGATTATCCTCTGCAGAAGAAGCGCCACTCTTTGGAATACCTGCGCACCATCCCCCACCTTCGGGCACGCACGAATACCTTCCAAGCCGTATTCCGTGTTCGCTCCTTGGCGGCATATGCCATTCACAAGTTTTTCAACGAACGCAACTTCATCTATGTACACACTCCCTTGATCACCGGTAGCGACTGTGAAGGTGCCGGCGAAATGTTCCGAGTTACCACTTTGGATCTGGACAATTTACCTCTTGATGAAAACGGCAAGGTTGATAACAGCCAAGACTTTTTCAACAAAGTAACCAGCCTCACCGTTTCCGGTCAATTAAACGGAGAAACTTATGCTCAGGCTTTTAAAAATATTTATACCTTCGGCCCCACTTTCCGTGCTGAAAACTCCAACACCACCCGTCATGCGGCTGAGTTTTGGATGATTGAGCCGGAAATTGCCTTCGCTGATTTAAAGGATGATATGATTTTGGCTGAAAGCATGCTGAAATACATCATTCGCTATGTCATGGAAAATGCGCCGGAAGAAATGAATTTCTTTAATCAGTTTATCGATCCCGGTCTTATTGAACGTTTAAACCATGTATTGAAAAGCGATTTTGGCCATGTCACTTATACCGAAGCCATTGAGATTCTGGAGAAAAACAACGAGAACTTCGACTACCCTGTTCATTGGGGCAGCGACCTGCAAACCGAGCATGAGCGCTATTTGACAGAAGTTGTTTTCAAACGGCCGGTATTTGTAACCGATTATCCCAAGGAAATCAAAGCGTTCTATATGAAGCTTAATGATGATAATAAAACGGTTGCCGCCATGGACTGTCTGGTACCTGGAATCGGCGAAATCATTGGCGGAAGCCAGCGTGAAGATAACCTCGACTTGTTGGAGAAGCGCATGGATGAACTTGGATTAATCAAAGAAGATTATGGCTTCTATTTGGATCTGCGCAAATACGGTTCCACCCGCCATGCAGGATTCGGCCTCGGTTTTGAGCGGTGTGTTATGTATTTGACCGGAATGGGCAATATCCGTGATGTCATCCCCTTCCCCCGTACTGTAAACAACTGCGAATTATGATAAAAACTCCCGTAACATCAGTTACGGGAGTTTTATTATTTAAAATCCACCAGCACGGTAATTATGCCGGATAAGGTCCCCTTTTTCTCGCCCAAGGAAACATCTTGAGAGGAATCAATTACAATTTTATAAAGATCTCCTTCTGCATTAACATAATAAGAGCGAGATTGATGGGTCATTTCACGCTTCATCTTTTTATTATCAACATAAGAAAATGCATCGCTGATCACATCTCCCTTCAATGTGAAGGTAATGATCTTTTCTCCGTCCTCCCCCTCTTCCATCGTCAGGGTGTCTAAATAGCGTTTGCTGTATCGAAAGCCATTGTCAATTCGAAACAGCGATAAGGTATTCATATAATTAGTGTCATGGGTCAACATGGGCAAACTGTTTTTGGTAACATCGATCCATTGATCTGTTGTCAGATCCATTTGAAAGGCTTTCTCACCATCTCCATAATACGATGCCACAAGTTCACCGTTGGTGTAGTCCTGACGTTCAAAGGACACCTTGCGCTCTTCATTCGTTGAAAAGCTATACTCGATAATCCCCACAGATTCCGTATTATTCAAAGTATCTTTATTCACTGTCTGAACAGAAACAGAACCGCTCATCCGTGTAACGGTTTTTTTGATCGCCGATTCATAAGCTGAAAAGGCCGCATCGGTCTCCGGGGTCTCTTTAAAAGAATAGCAAGAACTCAACCCTATAATCAACGCTGCAAGAATTAAAATAGAAAGGATTCTTTTCATAATTTCACCCTTTATAATAAAGTGATTTAATTATATTAGACATTTGATGCAAAGTCAAGGCATATAAAAAGTCTCTGCCTGTAAACCAGACAGAGACTCTATTTAATGACAAAGAACATTAAGCCATTTTGTTCAACTTTGCAGTCAGTTTGCTCTTCTTTCTGTTGGAGGTATTCTTATGGATAATACTCTTTCCGACAGCCTTGTCAATCTTTTTAACGGCCACCTTATAAGCTTCGGTAGCAGCAGCCTTATCACCGGACTCAACAGCAGCATCAAACTTCTTCACCAAAGTCTTCAACTCGGATTTCAGCATTTTATTCTGCATGCTCTTGGTTTCGGTAACCAAAACTCTTTTCTTAGCAGACTTGATATTGGGCATGGGATACACCTCCTTGTCTCACATTTTTTAAATTGCTTAAATATTCTACCACCCTTTCTTATTAAAATCAAGTATTTTTTTAAAAAAGTATATGCAAAGAAAATAAAATGGCAATTTTTTACAAAAATTATACAAAAATATTAAAAAGTGTCGAAAAAAATTTTGTTATTTTGTATTTTCCACTTGACATGTTTTTTTATTTTTTGTATAATGTTCTTAATTGTAAAGTTAGGAGTCTTGTGTATGGGTGCAGCAAATATTCCCTCTTCAGCACTTATATCTGCTGCCAAAAACGGTGATTCTGCCGCACAAAACCAGATCATTATGATGTTAGATCCCTTCTTACATCGCCTTTCTTCCCGTTATTTTATTATCGGCGGCGATAAAGAAGATCTTCTGCAAGAAGCTCGCATCGGTTTGCACAATGCAATTCGGACATATGATCCTGTTAAAAACACCAACTTTATTTCATACGCAAAACCATGTATCCATAATCATATCATATCTGTTATTAAAGAAGCTCAAGCCCAAAAACACGCCGCATTGAATAAATCAATCGATTTAGACTCTGCCACCCTGTTCAGCTATGATAGTCCCATGGAACTCGTAATCAATCGAGAAACCTTAGAATCAATTCTTACTGTTGTTCAGCATAAGCTTTCTCAATTGGAAAAGAAAGTGCTTTATCTTTACTTGGACGGTCATTCATATAAGGAGATTTCAAACAGTCTTCAAATCAGTGAAAAAGCCGTATCCAATGCCTTATGCAGAATTCGCAGTAAATTATCATAGTTGAATGCCCGAAAAGCTTTGTGGCGAAGCGCCGGAATTTCGGTGAGAGCGGTTCGATTCCGTTTAGGGTCAAATATACAAACCACGAGAGAGGAAAAAACAATGTACGAGGACAAGAAACTGATCTGTAAAGATTGCGGCAATGAATTTGTTTTCACTGCCGGCGAGCAGGAGTTCTATGCTGAAAAGGGTTTCCAGAATGAGCCCCAGAGATGCAAGCCCTGCCGTGACGCTCGCAAAACTGCAGCAAGAGGCGCCAAGACCTTCTATGACGCTGTTTGCGCTGATTGCGGTGCTGAGTGTAAGGTGCCCTTCAAACCCACCGAAGACCGCCCTGTATACTGCAGCGATTGCTTTGCTAAGAGAAAAGACGCAGAGTAATTATAATTGAAAAGAGCACACCGCTTGGTGTGCTCTCTTTTTTTATTTGAAACGCTCCTCAACAACCCTCTTACTCTCCGAAGGTGAATATACCCAATGGTCCATTTGGTTTCCGTCAAAATAGTATGTAAATGGCGTAGGCTTTATAATAGGATCCCCCATATCTACTACTGCCAGCTTTACTTTCATTTTCTCAGGAAGAATGCTTTTTATATAAACACCCACATAGTGATCTAATTCCACATTTTCTGTTGGTTCTGCAAGACCTGCAAGATTAGGAGAGAGTTCAACAAACACCCCATAGCTTTCAATGCTGCGCACAATTCCACCTACTGTTTGACCTGCTTTAAAGGGTCCAACATTTTCTTCCCATGTCCCCAGTAATTCCTTATGCGAAAGCAAAATTCGCTTTTCTGCTTGATCCACATGCAAAACAACAACTCGAATCTTCATCCCACACACAAACCGATGGTCCGGGTGTCGAATGCGAGAAATGGAGATTCGATCAATAGGGATCATCGAAATAATCCCACATCCAAGGTCAACAAAAGCTCCGAACTGTTCCAAATGCGTCACCCTTGCCTCAACGACCATTCCGGGGTGTAGATTATCATATAGATACTCTGAGCAACGCTCTTGAGCCTCCCTTCGAGAAAGGAGCGCCACCCTCTTCCCCTCTTGATATTGAAAACCTTTTACCACAAAAGAGATCATCTTATTCACACGTGTGATAATGGCCACATCCTTAACACACCCTTCTCGAATACCAAGGGCCGTTTCCTCTCGTGGAATAAACCCCATCATATACCCAAAATCCACATAGAGATTATGCTCACTGTCGCAAAGACAGCATCTGCTTTGTAAAATGATCTGTTCTTCCTTTGCACGAAGCAAGCCCTGCTCCGATTCAAGGTATTTTCTCTCTTCCGCCCAAGCAGTCCCTTCCGGACGGTACTCTTCCTTAAACATTTTATCCCATTCCTTTCAATCAATCTTGATAAAATGATATGTGAAAGGCTTGCGATCTATAACTGAATTTGTGAAAGATAAGATTGAAAAATATAATACAATTTGCTATACTAACATTAACACTAATATTATTAGAGGTATTCTCATGGATGTATTAATTTCGGATATCCTTATAATGAAGAAGCCCCACCCTTGTGGAAGTAATCAATTCGAGGTGCTTCGAATCGGAATGGACTTTAAAATTCGATGCACGCAGTGCGGGCGGGAAGTAATGGCGCCCCGCAAAAAGATCGAAAAAAACATAAAAAGGATCATACGTGAATCAAATGATTAATAAACTGAATCTGATTGCCGATCGGTACGAGGAAATCAATCAACAATTAATGAATCCTGAAATTGTGGGCGATCAAGAAAAATACACGGCATTAATGCGTGAATATAAACACTTAACCCCCATCTTAGAGGAGTTCAATCGTTATCGCACCTTTAAGAATCGTTTTGAAGAAGCAGAACTTATGCTAAAAGAGGCCGGCGATAATGACCTTCGTGAATTGGCAGAAGCGGAATTCAAAGAGAATAAAGCTGAAATGGAAAAAAGCGCTGAAGCTTTGAAGATCTTGTTGCTCCCTAGAGATGAGCGAGACGATAAAAACGTTATCATCGAAATTCGAGGCGGAGCCGGCGGAGAAGAAGCCATGCTGTTTGCAGCCGCCCTTTTTCGCATGTATACCATGTACGCCGAAAGCAAAGGCTTTAAATATGAAGTACTCAATCTGAACGATACCGAACTGGGCGGAATCAAAGAAATCGCCTTTTCCATCAGCGGAGATGGCGCCTTCTCACGCTATAAATTTGAAAGTGGCGTTCATCGTGTACAAAGAGTTCCTGAAACTGAAAGCGGCGGTCGAATTCACACCTCCACCGCCACCGTTGCTGTATTGCCTGAAATGGAAGAACGAGACTTTGAAATCAATCCCACTGATCTTCAGATCGATACATTTCGGGCATCAGGTGCCGGTGGCCAACATGTAAATAAAACAGAAAGCGCCATTCGTGTCACTCACCTCCCCACCGGATTGGTTGTAGAATGCCAGGATGAACGCAGCCAGCATAAAAATCGGGAGCGAGCTCTTAAAATTTTACGTTCTCGCCTTGCAGATATCGAGCGAGAAAAGCAAGAAGCGGCTTTGGCTGACCAACGAAAAAGCCAAGTCGGAACCGGAGATCGCAGCGAACGAATTCGCACCTATAACTATCCTCAAGGTCGAGTCACCGATCACCGAATCGGATTAACCCTCTATAAATTAGAACAAATTCTAAACGGTGATTTAGAAGAAATAATCGATGCATTGATCACCAGCGATCAAGCAGAAAAACTGAAAGGCGAACAACATTAATGGACACATTGATCTATTCTGCAACCGATGATTTATCCCCCTGCGGCGAATTGATTCGTAAGGGTGAGTTGGTTTGCTTCCCAACTGAAACCGTTTATGGGTTAGGAGCAAATGCACTGGATGAAGATGCTGTTGCAAAAATATTTCAGGTTAAAAACAGACCGGCAGACAATCCGCTGATTGTACATATCAGCGACCCCTTTGATTTAAAAGAGATTGTATCAGAAATTCCTTCAGAGGTTTATGAACTGACCGATCGATTCTGGCCCGGCCCCCTAACAATCGTATTGCCTCGCAAAGCGATCATCCCCACCATCGTTTCAGCCGGATTGGAAACCGTGGCGGTACGATGCCCTGACCATCCGGTTGCCCTTGCTTTGATCCATACTGCCGGCGTTCCCATTGTAGCACCCAGTGCCAATCTATCCGGACGCCCCTCTCCCACTTGCCTTGATCACTGTGAGGAAGATTTGACCGGAAAAATCGCCGCTATTATTGATGGCGGCTCTTGTAACATCGGTGTGGAAAGTACTGTTCTTCTGCCTTTAGGCAATCGCAAATTAAAAATTCTGCGTCCCGGCGGCATTACCCCTCAGGATCTTTCTGAGGCCGGCTTTGAGGTTCAATTGGATGACGCCATCTTAGCACCGGTAAAAGAAGGACAAAAAGTGTCTTCTCCCGGAATGCTTCATAAACATTATGCGCCCAAGGCACCGATGACAATTGTTACCGGTGCACCCAAAGAGGTTTGTGCTGCTATCAAAAACAAGCAGGGTCCTCATGTATGGGTTTTAGCCTTTGAGGAATACTTAAAAGAGTTTGAGCAAGCACTTTCATTTGGCTCTGAGAAAGATCCTCTCAGTCAATCCCAGGCTCTTTTTGAAGCCCTGCGCCATTTTGATGCACTTCCCTGCCATCAGATTTACGCTATGTATCCCCCCGAAGACGGCATTGGATTAGCGGTTCGCAACCGCTTATTACGAGCCGCATCATTTCAAATCATTCCCGCCGAAAGGTTGTGAATTCTATGATCCTCGGTTTAACCGGTTTCAGCGGTGCAGGAAAAAGCACCGTTGCATCCCTTTTTGTTCAACATGGATTTCACCACATTGATTGTGACCAAATCGTTCATCAAGAGGTGTATCACGATCAAACTGTGCTCGCCGCTATTGCCCAGGAATTTGGTAATGATGTGCTGATCGATAATGCATTAAATCGATCCGTACTTCGAGATCGAGTTATGGCTAATTCGGCAGCATTGGAACAACTGAACCAAATTGTAATGCCTGCCATATTAGAAGCTATCGACTCCCATTTAATTCAACACCAAAACAAAAATATCATATTGGATGCCCCATTATTATTCGAGTATAGATTGGAGCAGTATTGCGACTACACCATATCGGTCGTAGCAAAGGAACACGTTGCATTGAATCGAATTATGGAGCGTGACGGCCTATCAAAGGCAGATGCACAAAACCGCTTGGCACGCCAACATCCTGCATCTTATTATTCTAAAAAAAGCGACTTTGTGATTCAAAACGATTCCGATTCCGTAAACTTAGAGCATCAGGTTCAACAAATTATAAACCAATTATATGATCAAACATTATAAAAATCTTGCCATAGGGTTATCCTTTCTTTTTTTGATCGCTGCCGGTCTTTGGTGTTATAAAAATTATCATTCCTCCCCCATTCCGGACGAATATCAAATCTATGTGAATCATTATACAAAAGAATATCATCTCGATCCCTCCCTGGTTTACGGTGTCATCAAAACGGAGAGCAATTTCAACCCTCACGCAAAATCCCATCGAAATGCCCATGGGTTAATGCAAATTACGGAAGACACTTTAAAATGGGCTCTATTGCGAGAAGGAAACCAAGAAGCATACACAGCAGAGGATTTATATGATCCTAAAATCAACATTAAATACGGATGTTTTATTCTCAGCCTTTTTTTAGAGGAATTCAATGATACCGACACAGCCCTTGCCGCCTATAATGCTGGCAGGAGCAATGCAAAAAAATGGTTAAAGGACGGGCGATACAGCGAAGATGGTATTCATCTCCATACCACCCCCTATGAAGAAACCAATCAGTATATCAAAAAAGTACTAAAGCATCAACAAAAATATAAAAAGCAATTAGGAGAAACAGTATGAGCTTATTCTACGAAAGCAAAAACATTTATGAAAATTCCAAGGAAATCCCGGCCATTTTCGAAACTGCTGAAGGTTATTTGGATTTTATGACCCATTGCAAAACCGAGCGCAGCTGTACAGCCTATTTCCGCCAAAGAGCAGAAGAGAAAGGATTTAAGCCCTTGGAAAAGGGCGCTCAATTAAAACCCGGCGATAAATTCTATATGGTGAATCGGAATCGTAGTATTTTTCTTGGCATTATAGGCAGTCGCCCCATCAGCGAGGGTATGCACATTGCTGCTGCTCATATTGACTCTCCCCGCATTGATTTAAAGCCCTGCCCCCTCTATGAATCTGAAGGCCTGGCTCTTTTAAAAACCCATTACTATGGTGGAATTAAAAAATACCAATGGACAACAATCCCCTTGGCATTGGAAGGCGTTGTTGTACTCAGCGACGGACGAATCGTTGATCTTTCCGATAATGATTATACCTTTACCATCTCTGAATTGTTGATTCACCTTTCTCACGAGCAGATGGAAAAGAGCGCATCCAAAGTGGTCGAAGGCGAAAGCTTAAGGGTCATTGCCGGTGCTATTCCCGATATGACCGCCGATAAAGACAAAGTCAAAGCGGCTGTTTTGAAAATTTTAAATGAAAAATATGGCATGAATGAAAAAGATTTCATTTCTGCCGAATTAACCTTGGTACCGAAATATGCCCCTGCAGAATTAGGCTTTGACAAAAGCTTAATCGGTGCATATGGCCATGATGATCGTATCTGCGCTTATACAGCTTTTGAGGCATTGATGAAGATTGAACAACCGGAGAAGACGGCTTTAGTGGCATTAGTGGATAAGGAAGAAGTTGGATCCGATGGTGTCAGCGGGATGCAAAGCCAATTTATGGAATTGGTATTTAGCCGGATTGCCCCCAATGAAAGCATTGCCGAAATTTGTTACCAATCCAAATGCTTGTCTGCTGATGTGAATGCTGCGATCGACCCTCTTTATCCCGCCCAGACCGAGCCGCAAAACTCTTGCCGCTTAAGCCATGGCCCCTGTATCACCAAGTATACCGGCGCCAGAGGCAAAAGCAGCACCTCTGACGCCTCTGCCGAAACCATGGGCTACTTCACCCGCCTCTTTGATGAAAATAATATCCGCTGGCAGACCGGACTCTTAGGAGCAGTTGATGCCGGTGGTGGCGGAACAGTAGCCAAATATATGGCAAACCGAAACATTGACACGGTTGATATCGGCATTGGATTACTTTCGATGCATGCCCCCTTTGAGATTGCATCAAAGGCCGATATTTATGAAACCATTCGTGCATTTCATGCATTTTTAAAGTAAAGGAGTTCTTATGTTCGATTTCAATACTGTTTGTTTTCATCCATCTGATATTCTTATCCCAAACTCCGCTGATATGAATAAATGGAGCGTCGTGGCTTGCGATCAATATACCAGCCAACCGGAATATTGGGACACAGTCCGTCAATTGGTTGGGAATTCACCCTCCACTTTAAAACTGATGCTACCCGAAGCAGAATTAGAAACGGCAAATCCTGAGGCCGTACGTCAAGCAATGCAAGACTACTTGCAACAAAATGTATTTCGTACGCTTAAAAACTCTTTTGTGTATCTACAGCGCACTCAGTCAGACGGAAAAGTGCGCCACGGTCTCATTGGGGCATTAGATCTGGAATGTTACGATTACCATAAGGGCGCCACCTCTCTTTGCCGAGCAACCGAGGGGACTGTAGAAGAGCGCCTACCTCCACGTATTCGAGTACGTCAAGGTGCACCTTTAGAAATGCCCCATATCATGATTTTGATTGATGACCCTGATTTTACGGTCATTGAATCACTGGCACACAAGACAGAAGAGTTTGAAAAAATCTATGATTTCCCCTTAATGATGAATAGCGGCCATCTGCTGGGCTACGCCCTTTCCTCGAAGCAAGCAGAGCCTTCTCTTTCTGCTCTTGCTACTTTAAAGGGCACAGAAGCCGCCCCGCTTCTTTATGCGGTTGGGGATGGCAACCATTCCCTCGCAACAGCAAAAGCTTGTTACGAGCAAATTAAAACCGAATTGGGTCAACAGGCTCTTGAACACCCTTCAAGATATTGCTTGGTTGAACTGGTTAACATTCACTCTCTCGCTTTAGAATTTGAACCTATTCATCGAATTGTTTTTGATGTAGATACCGATCACCTTTTAAAAAATCTAATAGCGAACGGCTTAGTTGAGGGTAACCAAGGCAAACAAACCCTTGAAATTGTTCAAAACGGCATTCATCATTCTTATTCGTTTATCAATGAGACTGCTGCATTATCTGTTGGAACCCTTCAAAATGCTCTGGACAATTACCTTGCCGAAAATGGCGGTCGGATTGACTACATTCATGGCATTGATGTAGTCGATACCCTCACTGCCCAGAAAAACTCCATTGGGTTCATTCTGCCGGGTATGGAGAAAAAAGACCTCTTCCCCACCGTTATCGCCGATGGTGCACTCCCTCGCAAAACATTTTCAATGGGCCATGCACAAGACAAACGATTCTACTTAGAATGCCGGCGACTGGATCAATAATAAAAAGACTTAGGCCATTTGCCTAAGTCTTTTTATTTAGGATCGCTCAGCGATCCATCCTTTCACTTTATCTTTTCCGATGCGTTTAATGTCCTCCTTGCTATAGGGGGAGTCCGCTCCGCCATTCACATATACAAAGAATTTCCCATCTTCAGTTTGATACAATGTTTCCTCATAGCCGTCGGCATCACCGAAAGCACCTACCGTGTGCTTATGTACAATTGTTGCAGCCTCCGTGTCATATTCATATTTACAAATAATTCTTTTCATATATAAACTCCTTTTCATTGGTCTTATATTAACATCATATCACAAAATTTATAAGTTTTCAACGTCTTTAAACCGTTTCTCTATTTTAAACGATGGGCCGGTTATTTTCTTTAAAAAAATAAACAATCTCACGATTTTTCTTCCAAAATCTGACACAATATTTGAAAAGCTATTTAATTTCAATCATGTGCAACAAACGAAACACCTGATACGCTGTATTTTTAAGATTTTGAAAGGCATTTGCAGAATCCAGTGCTTCATCCAAAGATACAGCTCCGGGCGTGATTGAAAAATATGCATCGATCCCATGGTCATTACACACTTCTGCCTCCTGAGTAACACAACCTGCAAATGCAATTACCTTCTTGTTGTGTTTTTTGGCAAGCTTTGCAACACCAAGCGGAGCTTTACCCATAATCGTTTGCTGATCCAATTGTCCCTCTCCGGTTACAATGATATCTGCATTTTTTATATGCTCTTCAATCTTAAGTTCATCTAAAACAATTTGAATACCCGATTCCAAAACCGCATTGGTAAACGTCAAAAACGCAAATCCAAGCCCACCGGCTGCACCGGCACCTGCAGAATTCATATCCGCTTTTTCTGACACTTTTGAAGCAAGACGTGCATACTTTTCAAGCCAACGGTCCATCTGAGCAATCATCTCGGGAGTCCCCCCTTTTTGCGGCGCAAAAACGGTACTGCAACCATTTTTTCCACATAAGGGGTTGGATACATCACAAGCGATGCGAAAACTACATTCTTTAAGTTCTGGAATAACATGCTCCATCGAAATTGAGTGTAAAGTCTTTAGACCTTCTGCTCCGGGAAGGATCGGCGCACCATTTTGATCATAAAAGCAAAAGCCCAAAGCACTGAGCATACCAACACCACCATCATTGGTAGCGCTTCCTCCGATTCCGAGGACAAATCGTCGACAACCACGCTTGATCGCATCTTTAATCATTTCCCCTACACCGTATGTGGTTGTTTTCAAGGGATTACGTTCTTCCGGCGCAATAAGTGTGATTCCGGCGGCTGCCGACATTTCAATCACTGCCGTATTGCCATCTTTTAAAATACAATACTGCGCATTCACAGGCTTCATCAAAGGCCCATTTACCGAAATTTCAATCATTCTTCCGCCAACACCGGTATAAAAAGCTTCTACAGTTCCTTCTCCACCATCTGCTAAGGGAAAGACCTCAACAATTGTGTTGGCATCTACCTTCAAGGCCGCCTCCTTTACAGCATTTCCTGCTTCCAGAGAAGTTAAACTTCCTTTAAATGAATCAATCGCAATCAAAGCTTGCATAACATCACCGCCTCAAATCCATTATAACACAAACAAAAATAACCGCAACCTAAAGATTGCGGCTAATTGGTGGAGACGAAGGGGATCGAACCCTCGACCTCACGGATGCGAACCGTACGCTCTCCCAGCTGAGCTACGCCCCCAATTGCATTCTATTATAGATAAATCCATCCTATATGTCAAGAGTTATCCTATTACAGATAAGCTTTAGCTGCCATCAAAAAAACAACAAAAAAAGCACCCGGATGGGTGCTTTCCTGCAAAAGAGCAGTAAAAAGGTGCGTAAACACAGGTAAAAACGAAGAAAAGGTGCGCAGATATACTGTTAGACAAATTGGAATTTTCCTAATTCCACATCATCATTTGACAAAATTGATAGGTTATTAAAAGAGATACCAAAAACATACCGAGTATATACAAAACTCTAAACCACATCTTTTCTTTTTGTATTCTTTTTGATAAAAACACAGAAATTGCAGTCACGCAAATTGAGATAAATAACCAAAATAACGCTGTGAAATCATTAGCATTAAAGTTGTTTTCAACCATATTACCCGCTTCATCTATTACGGGACATCCACAGCCCAACCAATCAACAATAAAATGTTGATTGACTAAACTATAAGGAACAAGCAAGATGGCAAATAATAAAAGCGGTGTCAGTAGGATAGCCATCATTTTTATCGATTTCATAAAATTCACACTCCTTTGTCAAATTCAAGTTTGTATAATAGATTGTACCATGATTTTGCAATGTAATCAAGGCGAAGCCTTGTATATCATCAATTCCGCAGGAATTGCATATCATCAACACGCAGTGTTGCATCTCATCAAGCCGCAGGAAAAATACACGCTATCGCGTGATGAGATACAGCCCCAAAGGGGCTGATGATATACACGACTGCGTCGTGATGATATGCCAAGCCCGCGGCTTGGATAAAAAAAGAAGTAACTTTTGGTAGACAAAAGTTACTTCTTTTTTGGCGGAGATGGTGGGATTCGAACCCACGTGCCCGGCTAAGGACAAAACGATTTCGAATCGTTCTCGTTACGACCACTTCGATACATCTCCTCATGACGCTTACTCATTCTATCATAAAACAAACCACAATGCAAGAGAATTTCATATTTTTTAAAGTATTCACGATATACTGTAATATGAAAAGAAAAATAATATTCATAATACTATTCCTTCTATTCTTCTGCCCTAAGATCGATGCAGCAATGGGAAGTCTTGGACTAATCGTGGAAGGGGGAAAAAGTGAACTGGTTCTGCAAAAGGGAGAGAAAAACTGGCTATTTGTACAAAACGGATTTAGTGGACTCCCCCAATTCAAGGGTTTAACGTTCTTTTCTGATAATACCTTTGTTGCAACTGTTGGTCTTCATACCGGAATTGTTACTGCAAATAATTATGGAGAAGCCACTATCTCCGTCACAGATGAGGCAGGCGAAAATGCAATCATCAAAATCAAAGTTATTACTTCCGACAAAAAGCCTTCCCTATTTATATTTATTGTTATCATAATTCTTTTTGGTGCTATATGGCTATACTTTCATAAAATATAATCCCGCCATCCAAACGGATGGCGGGATTACCAGTTTTAAATTAAATTAATAGCCCAACATGCAAGCTACGATCTTGGCTACCTCAGCACGGGTGATATTGGTCTTAGGATTGAGGTACATGTTGTCGCCAACAGGTGCACCGTTTACCAAGCCATATTCCGTTACTGCCAGATGCATGTAAGGTGCTGCCCAAGCAGAAACCTTTGCATCATCAGCAAAGTCATTGGCAAGATACTTCAGATCAACATCATTCTCCCATTCAAGATAATATTTTTCAACATCAATACCATCTTGAACAGCCAGAATCGATACCAAAATCTTAATTACTTGTTCACGGTTTGCATTTGCATAACCATTGAAGACCTTTTTGCCATTTACAACTGCGCCATCAATGATGCCCACAGAAACAGCAGCCTTAACATACGGCAGTGCCCAATCAACAACCTTATCATTGAAATCCAATTGAACATCGCTGTACTTGCTAACATCCAGACCCATCACACGGGTAGCAATAACGGCAATCTCATTACGAGTAATGTTGCGACCGCCATTGAATGCAGCAGCAGCATCGCCTTCAAACACTTTATACAGACCATCATTTAGATAGTTCACATAGGGCTTCACCCAAGAAGCGATGGAAGAAGCATCACTATAAGCCACCTTGCTCTGATCGGAGATAACATTAACCGTCCAAGCAGCCTCGCTAACAATGCCGTATACAGACATGGTGCGAGCACCGTCAGAAGAAACGGGAATGTAACGATCCAAAGAGAAGCTACCTGCGCTATTTACCAAATATGCTTTGGTAATCTTCTTACCAAGGTTAAGAGCGCCGCTCAATGCTTTGGTGTTTGCAGGATCAACAAACAAATTCAAAGTAACTGCGGAAGAACCGGGCAGATCCAACTTTGCTTCCAAAGTAACAGAAGCGGTGCCAGCGGGCAGATAGAGGCTCAACTCATTGGCGCCAGTACGAATAGTAGTATAGGTCTTATTACCAACCTTCGCAGAAACAACGGGAACGGTAAAGCGAGTTTCAGCCTGAGTCAGAAGTGCAACCTTATGAACCTTGGTAACATTACCATTCTCAGAGGTAACCTTAACATAAGCAAAGGTATTGGAACCATCGACGAACACCTGATCACCGGTGCATACCTTGGTGCATGCATAATCGGAATAAACCTTATAGGTAGCGCCTGCGCTCACGGTAACATCCAAATCAGCAACCTTGGAGTAGAAGACAGGTAATACAAATCCGCCGGGAGTTTTATTTGCGCCTTCAACAGCAAGCAGTTCGCATTCGCTGCTGGCCTTTTTCGCAATATTCAACTTATACTCAGCAGTTCCCTTGCCATTACCTGCAACAGCAGTTACACGCAAGGTCTGAGCAACGCCACCATTGTTTTCAACAGTGTATACACCATTGGCATCAGGAACAATTACTTTAAAGCCATTGTATACCTTCAAAGTAGTTCCGATATAAGGAATGGGCTTAAAGCTGATAGAACCGGCAGCGGGAGATACGGTTGTTTCAAATGTATTGCCATCAACACGAGTCATTCCTTCAACAGAAGAAATACCGGCGACATCGACGGATGCTTCATCAACACAATAGTTCAAAACAAACTTGTAAACCTTAGAAGCCGTATTCGACTCATTGGTCACCTTGATGTACTTCACAACCGGCTGATTTGCAGAAGGTCTGAAGGAAACATCAGAGGAATCAGTGGGTACAGTGCAATCTGCATCGTTAAACATTTCAAAGGTAGCACCATTAGAAACCTTAACGGCAGAAGCCAAGTAGATATAACGACGATTTGTATGACCAATCACAGTCATTGTTTCTTCGTCAATCAAGAAATCACCAAAGCTGAGAATAGAATTCTCGGTGCTCGTTTTACGCTCAAGAATGAGTGCAAACTCATTAACGGTATTCCCGTCAGCAGAAGTAACACGAACATAGAACACATTCTTAACAGCACTAAGACGAAGCTCTTCAACAATAGAATCTTCAGCAAACACCGAGCTGGTATAAATCTTAGCGGTTGCAGTTTCACCAATAGTGAACGGCAAATCATACACATCACAATCAGCAGGGATATTTTTGTCACGATAAACCATCATCGGAACACCGTTCAAAGCTTCATTCTTGCTGGTTCCGGTGCCATACATACCCTTAGTGAAAGCATAAGAAGCATCAGACAACACAGCGTCGGAACGAACGGTCATATCCCAATCAAGGAAGGTGTAGTTCAAGGTGCGGCGTCTTGCTGCCTCAAGAACAGATGCAGAAGTAGTTCCTTCAGCGCCGGTTCTGGCATCAAAGTTTGCAGCAATATGATCTAAGCCGCCCAGTCCAAGACCTTCGGAGAAGTAGTTGCCGGAGAAATCATATTGAGTACCAAGTGCAGTACCGGTAGTTTGCGGGAGACGTCTCCATCTGATCAAGCGATTGCCCTTGAAGACGATCATATCGGAAGTGTCATTGCTGGCGGTATTTCCAACATAATATCCAACGCCGGAGAACAGATCATCACTGTTACCTGCATCATACACAATGTTGTTGGTAAACATGTATTTCATATTGGTACCGGTGAACTTCACAGTAACCAAGGGAGATCCGCTGGCGAATGCATCGAAGAATACGTTATTGTCAATATTGTAAACAATATTGGTCTTAACATTCTGATCACCGGTGCTATTATCAAGGCTAAAGAATGTAAATCCGGTATAGCCATAAGCGGAACGATCAAAATAGCTGTTTGTAAGAGACAGATAGGGATTGCTCACATCACGAGAAGACAGATCATCAAAGAACTGCTTATCATCAGCAAAGGTACCTACGTACACACCATCAATAACCAGCTTTTCGACGCAGGGACCAAATGCATGGTTGGCAGAGTTGGTAATTCTGCTGTCATAGAGATAAACGCTTAAAATATCTTTACTATTGCCTTGAGTCTTCGAGAAGTCAAACAAATAGTTGCTGGTACCGCCTGCTTTGTTGGTAAAGCCACCGGCAGCATCCATAAAGATATTCTTAATTACCAGCGCATTGCTCTTATTGCGATGCTCATCTTCAACAATACCGCCACCGGCAACAAACTTAATACCGTCGATGGTGATAACAAAGTCATCTGCAGACTTCACAACACGAATCGCAGATTTGAAGATGGTCAGATTAGAGCTGTTTGCCCATGTTTCATTCAAAGACCATGCAGAACTGAGCAGATCGTTTTCACCAATCACCTCATAAGGCTTCTTGTTGGGATTAATGCCATTTGTTTCACCCAAAACTACACAAGAACCATACAATTCCAGATCTTCGGAATAGGTGCCTGCAGGAAGCAGGATGGTGGGATTGGCAATCTTGTTATTTTTAGTATAGGAGAACAGTTTCTCGGTAGAACCAAACAAGGTGGTGCCAACCGTCAACTTGTAAACCTCACCATTCCACTTCATGGGAAGAACGGTACCAACCGCAGAATCGCCCAAGGTGGGATGATACATAAATGTATTGGAGTCGAAGGATTTTTCAAAAGCGGGTACATTAATCAGAGAACCAATCTTCTCGATCGTGATCGCATATACAGGAGAGAATCCGGGATAATCAGCATTCTCTACTTTTGCATAAATGGTGATGAAACCATCGGGCAAAATATCGTTTGTGATTTGATCGATCTTATCAGCTTCTAAAACCTGAATCAAGCTATCGCTTACTACGGTACCCTTCTTATAAAGGGTAACCTTCGTTTTGGAACCGGCTGCACTGAAGTTTGCTGCAAACAAACCGGATTCATTCTCAGTATACAAGCTCAACTCGCCGGTATAGTGAGTGGTATCCACAGAAGCCAAAGGCCAATCATTGATAGACAGATCCCAAGGATTGCTGCTGATGGTCATTTCCTCATCGATCCAGAAAGAGGTACGAATCAAGCGAGGGAAGTCCGGCTCAACATAAACAGGAACATAAACAGTGTTGCCTTCCACATCACCAAAATAGTTGTTGGACATATCAATGTAGGTACTTGCATTTGCACCTGCCAAAGTAGGAATCTTGTACGCACCAACAAGACGGTTGCTGCGAATAACAAAACAAGAAGACTGATCAACACCGGCAGAATCCAGCAAGAATTCAGTTTCCAAAATAGCGGTAGGTGTGGAAGAATAGAAATAGTTGTTTTGAATATCAGCAACGGTATTTCTGTTCAGCAACTCAAAGTGAATGATACCTTTACCGTCAGCAGAAGCGTTATAAAAAATATTATTGTGCAACTTCAAGGATGCACCCGGACGCAAAGAAGAAATAGCCACAGGAGCTTCTTCATAAGCAGTACCACCGGCATTAGGCTTCTTATCATAAGTGCCGTTGTCCATAGAAATCACATAACCGCCTGCAGAGGAGGTCGTGTTACCAAAGTAAGAGTTGGTCACTTCAATGACAGGAATGATGGAACCCTCAGCAAAGGAAAGGGGCAAGAAGCCGGCCTTGTTGTTAACATAGGCAATATTCTCAGCATATAACTCGGTATAGAACGGAGTTAAGAAACCGGCAGCCAGATCACCGGTCAAAGCAGACAGGTTCTGACCGGTCACAAAGATATTCTCC
This sequence comes from Eubacteriales bacterium, assembly GCA_045539335.1. Taxonomy (GTDB): domain Bacteria; phylum Bacillota; class Clostridia; order Oscillospirales; family QAKW01; genus QAKW01. The sequence continues at coordinate 53,028 of JAZQFD010000003.1, read as the reverse complement.
AAATGAAGAACACGCTTTACACCTTTGGAGTCCAGGTTAATGGCATTTCCACGTGCATCCTTACTACTGTTACCGGCATTTTCAAAAACAAGGTTTTTAAACTCCATGTCGGATTCGTAAGGCGTGGTCAAATTGCCACGCTGATTGTCAACAAGCGCACCGTTGGCACCAAACTTCAAGCCATCAAAGACGAAGTCAGCGTCTTTAGCAGCCATGCGAATGACAATGTTGGCATTAATAACTGCTTCTGCAAAACGTGCAGTATTAACCTCCCAAGGCTTGCTCTCATCGTCGGATTTAGAAGATTCGGCAACAGCATCGATACCGGCATTGGGGCCGATTAAATTCAAAGAACCGAAGACTTCAATCTTCTTAGTGTAAGAGCCGGCACAAAGCAGCACAGTGGGAACTGTACTCCAATTTTCCTTTTCGATCTGAGCCCATGCTTTTTCAAACGAGCCAAAATGCCGGCTACTATCATAGCCCTCCACGATTTGCTCGCCACGGTACTCATAAGTAACTGTGCCGGAAGTAATGTTCTCCCAAGCAGGGTTTACGACTTTAGCTGTGAAGAGAAAATTCTCATAATAAGCCTCCTCTTCACCGGCTGCAGCCGCAGGGAACGCCCACACGGAGAGCATCGATACCATCATCACCAAAAGGGCAACGAAAGATATCAGCCGTTTTACCTCATGTTTCATACAAACCTTCACTCCTTACATGTGAAATGTGCTGTTTATGTATATAAATATATACACAGCCTCATTATAACAAAAACACAAAGAGAATGGCATAATCTTATGTTGTTAAAAACAAACAATTTGTGGATTTTTAATCAAAAGAATCATTGAGTTTTTCATTTTATCCTTCTGCATTCTTTAATTGCTTATTTTTGCATATATTTTTTGCAAAGGAGATGTTATTATGAAAAAGATTTGTATTGTCTTATTGATTGTGTTCACTTTTACCTCTTTATTTCCATTCACCTCTTCTGCCGAAACTCTTGATCTCAACGTCCCTTCGGCACTCTTAATGGATCAAACAACCGGGAAAGTATTATACGAGCATAATGCAGATGAAAAACGAGCTCCCGCCTCGGTCACAAAGATAATGACCATGCTCTTAATCATGGAAGCTTTGGAAGCAAATAAACTATCTTTAGCCGATTTGGTCACTGTAACTTCTGAAGCTGCATCTATGGGAGGCTCTCAGGTCTACCTAAAAGAAGGAGAAAACATGACGGTGGAAGAAATGCTTAAATGCATCGCTGTTGTTTCGGCGAATGATTGCTGTGTTGCAATGGCGGAAGCGATTTCCGGAAGCCTTCCTTCCTTTATTAATGCTATGAATACACGAGCAAATGAATTAGGAATGTCCAACACACACTTTAACAGTTGTACCGGTTTGGATACCGAAGAACACTATACCACCGCTCGTGACATTGCCATCATGAGTCGAGAGTTGATGAAACATCCCCAAATCACTCAATACACGACTATTTGGATGGACACGGTTCGAAACGGAGAATTCAGTCTTTCAAACACCAATAAATTAGTACGTTTCTATGATGGCGCCACCGGTCTAAAAACCGGATTCACCTCATCGGCAGGATACTGCCTTTCGGCCACTGCAACAAGGGATTCCCTATCTCTGATTGCGGTCGTTTTGGGAGGCGAAACCAGCAATCAACGTTTTGAAGACGCCAAAACACTTTTGAATTACGGTTTTTCTCAATATAGCCTATACAAAGAGCCTCTTCCCTCGCCTGCCGCCGTAAGCGTCATAAAAGGAATGCAAGATACTGTGCAACCCGTTCTTATGGAGGTTCCGTCCTTTTTGATTCCAAAGGGAACCGCCAAGGATATCACATATACCATAACACTTCCCGAAAATGTCCTTGCGCCAATTGAAGAAAACCAAAAATTAGGAACCGTAACCTATTCCCTAAACGGTGAAGTTTTGGGAACCTTTAATTTAATTGCCAAAAACGAAGTGCCGAGAATCACATTTTCTCATCTTTTTTCAAAATTCATTCGATATTTTTTCACAGTTTAGTCTTGAATATCCTTATAAATTGTGGTATTATACAACTATAAAAATCAATTACTGTCTTGAATGGAGAAAAAAACATGTCTGTTAAAGTAAACAGAAAGTATCTCAGCAATTTTATCCACTCGCACGAAGTGGATTATATGAGACCCTATGTGGAAGTGGCACACAACATGCTCCACAGCAAGAAAGGTCCCGGCAATGATTTTCTCGGTTGGGTTGATCTTCCTCTAAATTATGATAAAGAAGAATATGTGCGCATCAAAAATGCAGCCGCCAAAATCCAAAAGAATTCCGACGTGTTGTTGGTAATCGGCATCGGAGGTAGTTATCTGGGCGCCAGAGCTGCCATTGAGTTTATTAAGTCCCCCCTCTACAACAACATGAAAAAGGATACGCCTGAAATCTATTTTGTTGGCAACAATATCAGTTCTACCTATTTGGCGGAAATCATGTCTATTATTGAAGGCAGAAACTTTTCTGTTAATGTTATTTCTAAATCCGGCACCACTACCGAGCCTGCTATTGCATTCCGAATCTTCAAAAAGCTGGTAGAGGAAAAATACGGATTAGAAGAAGCAAAGAATCACATTTTTGTAACCACCGACAAGTCAAGAGGAACCTTAAAGAATTTAGCCACCGAAACCGGTTATGAAACCTTTGTTGTTCCTGATGATGTAGGCGGACGCTTCTCGGTATTAACTGCCGTTGGCTTATTGCCCATCGCCGTTGCCGGTATTGATTTAGATGCCGTAATGAAAGGTGCCGCAGATGCTCGCATGGACACCTTGGTTGTTGATAATGAGTGCTACTCTTATGCAATTGATCGCACTTTGATGTTGCGCAAGGGAAAAGACATCGAAATGCTGATCACCTATGAACCTTCCGGCGTTTATTTTGCTGAATGGTGGAAACAGCTTTACGGCGAGAGCGAAGGAAAAGATAATAAAGGCCTCTTCCCCGCATCTGCCACATTCTCCACTGATCTCCATTCCTTAGGACAATACATTCAAGACGGTAACCGAAATCTTTTCGAAACTGTATTGAAGTGTAATGAGGTGAAAGAGAAGATCACCTTGGAAGAAGAGATTGGCGATATTGACGGATTAAACTTCCTCGCCGGAAAAACAGTTCAATATGTGAATGACTGTGCGTTCTTAGGCACCGTACTTGCCCATACCGATGGTGGTGTTCCCAACATCATTCTGGAATTTGAGGCATACGACGCATATAACTTCGGATATTTGGTTTACTTTTTCGAAAAGGCTTGCGCCATCTCCGGTTATTTGCTGGGTGTTAACCCCTTCAATCAACCCGGCGTTGAAGCTTATAAGAAAAACATGTTTGCATTGCTGGGCAAGCCCGGGTATGAACAAGAAACCGAAGAAATCAATAAGAAGATCAACAGACTGGGTTGACCGACATCAACACAGGGCTGTATAAAATTTTCAATGTCGGAGAAAAGGAGACCATTATGGTTAAGGTAATTTTAGGTAAAAAGGGCACCGGAAAAACAAAGGCTTTGATTGAAATGGTAAACAAGGCCGCTGTGGAAGAGAGCGACGGAAGCGTTGTTTGCATCCAATACGGTGATAAGTTGAATTCCTATATCCCCGCCCGTTCCGCTCGTCTGATTGACATTACCAACTATCCTGTGAACTCCAACGAAGGTCTGGAAGGCTTTATTAGCGGATTGTTCGCCGGAAATTACGATATCACTCATGTATATGTTGACTCTATCTTAAAAATTGTAGGTGATGATCTGGATCAACTGGGTGTCGCCTTAGAGAACATGGAAAAACTGACCAAAGCAAACGATGCCACTTTAGTGTGCTTGGTTTCTGCAGACGTTGAAACCGCTCCTGAGAGTGTTAAAAAGTATATTTAATTTTAGTCAACGATACCGCAGGGTCTCCCCTGCGGTATTTTCATTGTCAAAAGGAGTACGCATTGAAAAAGATTCTAATGGTTTGCCACGGCAATATCTGCCGTTCCACTATGGCGGAGTTTGTTATGAAAAAACTAATCTCGGATGATCATCTTGATTGGGAAATCGCCTCCGCAGCCACAAGCCGTGAGGAAATCGGCAATGACACACACTACGGCACCAAAGCAAAACTGCGTGAGATGAACATTCCCTTTGCCCCACGGAAAGCTCGACAAATCACCCAAAAAGACTATGAGTACTATGATTTTTTGATTGGAATGGATCGGCACAATTTAATAAACATGAAACGTTTTTACGGTGGAGATCCAAAGAAGAAGATTTGCCTGCTATTGGATTTTTCCGATCGACCTCGTGATATTGCGGACCCTTGGTATACAGGAAACTTTGACACCACATATGATGATGTACTGGAAGGGTGTACCGCTTTGATTCGCCATCTCAATAAATAAAGGCACCCCACGGGGTGCCTTTATTTAGTTTAGATCATCATTTGCCGGATTATTTAAAAGATGACCCGTTTTTGAAAAACGAGAGCCATGGCAAGGGCAATCCCAAGAATGCTCCGCTTTATTCCATTTCAACGCACAACCCAAATGCGGGCAGCGTTTTTGTGAAAAGGTCAAGAGGCTCTTCATGGCCTCATATCCATTGATAGCTAGTTGTGGCTTTAAAATACCTCGAGAAGGATCAAACACCTCTGCATATTCACTCCGCTTTTTCAGCAATAGATCGGATAAAAGCATCGCTGCCACCATCGCATTACTCATCCCCCATTTATTAAAGCCGCTCGCCACATATAGATTGGGCGTTTTATTTGAATATCTGCCGATATACGGAACGCCATCCAAACTCATACAATCCTGCGTTGCCCAAAAATAACATTCTGATGCTTGTGGGTAATATTTTTTTGCAAAGAGACGAAGCTCATTCCAATTTCCTCCCTGCATCCCTGTACGATGTCCACCGCCGCCCAACAGTAAATACGGACCGAAGTCACGAAATGACAGACCGTAATCAGACTCGTCCACATACATTCCATTGACCTTTTGTGCGCCCGTACATGCCATTACATAAGACCGATGTTGATACATCTTTAAAAAGTAAAATCCGTGCTTATTCAAAAAAGGAAAATGGGTCATCACAATCACCGATTTTGCCCGAATTTCAGCAAAATTCGTTTTTGCAGTATTCCCCACCATTTCACGAACAAACGTGTTCTCATAGATATGGAGCCCCTTCGCCAGTTCTGCCAGAAACTTCAACGGATGAAATTGAGCTTGATCAGCAAATTTTATCGCTCCTGCCGTTTCAATAGGTAACGGCAATTCTTTGCAATACTCTGCCGCATACCCAATTCTTTCAAGAGCTTTTAGCTCTTTTTCTAGTTTCCGGAAATCCGTCAGCGAATACACAAAATTATCGCTTTTTTGATAATCACAATCGACCTTTTTGCATAGTTCTTCATAGCGCAAAAGCGCTTTTTGCTGAGCATCAAAATACGTTCTTGCTCCGTCAACACCAAAATCATGGACCAATCTTTGATATATCAACCCATGCTGTGCCGTGATTTTTGCTGTGGTGTTTTGTGTTACACCGCCACAAATCCGTTCCTTCTCCACCAAAATATACGGGACACCATTTTCATGAAGATGATAGGCGGTTAGAATCCCGGCAATTCCACCACCAATAATCAGCACCTCCGTGTTAATATCTTTTTTTAATGTCGGAAAACTGGGCAATTTAACCGTATTATGCCAAATAGAGTCCTTCATAGATCCTGCAAGTCTGCCGCCGTTATATCATTCTCAAGATTATCACGGGCAAGGTCTGTATCAATGGTAGAATAAACCTGAGAAATCGGATATTCCACTTCGTCCTTTTTGACCATTTTTGATTTTTCTTGCATACATATCACCTCAGAAGCAGTATTCCCCCTTTCATACCGCCTATTCTCCGATGCTGATTGACAGCCATTTCTCCTTTTGATAAAATAGAGAAAAGGAGGTCGATCCAATGAAAACAATCAATGAAATACAAAACAGACCGGTTCGCATGGCAATTTGCTATGATTTTGATAAAACCCTCTCCCCTGACGATATGCAAACCTTTACCCTCATCCCTTCGTTTGGAATTGATAAGGAAACCTTTTGGGCCGAGTCTGACAAACTGGCAAGAGAAAACCTCATGGATAATAATCTTGCGTGGATGCAACAGTTAATTCGCTATTCCAACTTCAAAGGCCGCTCCATTAAACGGGAATATTTTCGTGAGGTAGGCGCCCAGGTTCCCCTCTACAATGGCGTTATCGACTGGTTCGAGCGAATGAACGCCATTGCCACTCAAAAAGGAATCGAATTAGAGCATTATATCATTTCTTCCGGCCTGAAAGAAACTATTGAGGGTAGCGCCATTGCCAAGCATTTTAAACGAATCTATGCCTCAACCTATCTCTACTCGCCCGACGGCACTGCCATCTGGCCTGCTCAAGCAGTCAACTATACCAACAAAACGCAGTTTATCTTCCGCATTGCCAAAGGTTTTTTTGAAGAATATGATGAGAGGGTCAACGATATCATGCCCGATGAAGATCTCTATATCCCCTATGGCAATATTGTTTATATCGGCGATAGCGCTACCGATATTCCCTGTATGCGTCTGGTAAAGAGTAGAGGCGGCTATTCCATCGGCGTCTATGATTCCGAAAAGGGCAATACCGAACGAGTGCATAAGCTTTATAACGATGGTCGAATCAATTTCTTTGCCCCTGCTGACTACAGTGAGGGAAGCAATATTTCAAAGTTTATGATTCAAATTATGGACGATATTGCCGCCAAAGAAAAACTAAACACCGAGCAAATGCTCTTGAAACTACAATCCAATGAACTACAAAAACATCATCAGCGGCCGGTTTATCAGTCGCCCCAATCGATTTATCGCAAAGGTCCAAATTAATGACAAAGAAGAAACGGTTCATGTTAAAAACACCGGTCGTTGCAAAGAATTATTGATGTCGGGATGTACTGTATATCTATCTGTTGCCGACAATCCAGAGCGAAAAACAAAATATGATTTGATCGCCGTTGAAAAAGAGCGCCCTCAAAAAAGTTCACTCCTCATTAATATGGACTCTCAGATTCCCAATTCCGCCGCCGAAGAATGGCTGGCCAAAAGCGGTCTCTTTTCAGAACAAGCGCTGATTCGCCGTGAAGTGCGCCATGGAAACTCCCGCTTTGATCTCTATGTAGAAGACGGCGCTCGAAAAGCCTTTATTGAGGTAAAGGGAGTCACCTTAGAAAAAGACGGCATCGCCCTCTTTCCGGATGCACCCACCGAGCGAGGGGTTAAACATATCCGTGAATTAATCACCTGTATCAAAGAAGGCTTTGAAGCATATATTCTATTTGTGATCCAAATGAAAGGAATTCACCTTTTTAAGCCAAACGATGAAATGCACCAAGCCTTTGGGGATACTCTTCGAGAAGCAGAAAAAGCAGGCGTGCGAGTTTTGGCTATGGATTGTTTGGTAAAAGCCAATGCCATTGAAATTGATCGCCCGATCAAAATTGAATTAAATAAAAAAACCGACTGATTAATCAGTCGGTTTTTTCTATTAAAACAAGCCGGTTATTACGCCGTTTTCATCCACATCGATCCGCTCTGCGGCAGGTCTCTTGGGCAAGCCGGGCATGGTCATGATTTCACCGGTCAACGCCACAATAAAGCCGGCACCGGCAGAAATCTTCACGTTACGCACCGTTACGGTAAAGCCATCAGGAGCGCCCAATTTGGTAGGATCATCGGAGAAGCTGTACTGAGTTTTTGCCATACAAACAGGCAAGTTTCCATAGCCAAGCTCTGTTAGACGGTCAATCTGCTTTTGAACAGCAGGCAAGATATTCACCCCGTCGCCACCGTAAACCTTCTTTACGATTGCTTCAATCTTTTCGGTAATGGTCAGATTGTCCTCATAGCTGAAGGTGAAATTGCCCTTTTCTTCTTCGCAAAGACGAACCACCTCACGTGCAAGAGCCTCACCACCCTTACCGCCATCTGCCCAAACGGTAGACAACACAACATTTACGCCCAATTCCTTACATTTTTCAATCAAGAAATCGATTTCGGCGTCGGTATCGGTGGGAAAACGATTAACCGCTACCACGCAGGGAAGCTGATACACATTTTTAATATTGGAAACATGGCGCAACAAATTGGGAACACCACGCTCCAAGGCAGCCAAGTCCTCATTGGCAAGTTCTGTTTTGGCCAAACCGCCATGCATCTTAAGTGCACGAATGGTGGCAACCATCACCACCGCATCGGGAGTAAGACCGGCCATGCGGCACTTGATATCCAAGAACTTTTCAGCGCCCAGATCTGCACCAAATCCAGCTTCAGTTACCGCATAATCCCCCATTTTCATTGCCATTTTGGTAGCAATCACGGAGTTACAACCATGAGCAATATTAGCAAAAGGTCCGCCATGCACAAATGCAGGAGTTCCTTCCAAGGTTTGAACCAAATTCGGCTTCAGGGCGTCCTTCAGCAAAGCTGCCATGGCGCCATGTGCTTTCAACTGACCGCAAGTAACCGGCTGATCATCATAGGTATAACCAACAATAATCCGAGACAACCGCTCTTTCAAATCGGTGATATCATTGGAAAGGCAAAGCACAGCCATGATTTCGCTGGCAACAGTAATATCAAAGCCATCCTCACGGGGTACGCCCTGCATTCTTCCGCCCAAACCGTCGATCACATTCCGCAACTGACGGTCGTTCATGTCCACGCAGCGCTTCCAAGTAATCTTCTTTACGTCGATTCCCAGTTCATTTCCCTGCTGAATATGGTTATCCAACATAGCTGCCAACAGGTTATTGGCGGCACCGATGGCATGAAAATCTCCGGTGAAATGAAGATTGATGTCCTCCATGGGAACGACCTGAGCATATCCGCCGCCGGCAGCACCGCCTTTGATACCAAACACAGGGCCCAAGGAAGGCTCTCTCAACGCAACGGTAACATCTTTACCGATCCGACGCAAGCCATCTGCCAAACCAATCGTGGTGGTGGTCTTGCCCTCGCCTGCGGGAGTGGGGGTAATCGCTGTCACCAAAATCAATTTACCGTTGGTACGTGTTTCATCTTTGAGCAAAGATAAATCGATCTTTGCCTTATATTTTCCATAATACTCCAGGTAATCCTCATCCACATGAGCCACCTTGGCAATTTCGGAAATATGCTTCATTTTGCACTGCTGGGCAATTTCAATATCCGTTAAATAAGCCATATTATTGCTCCTTACTTTTTGAAATATTCAACTGCAGAACGGAACATCTGCATATCATACTCGCCAATCACATTCTTATAGAGATCTTTGCCGATACGCTCAGAGTGACCCATCTTACCAAAGACTCTGCCATCCGGCGAGGTGATACCTTCAATTGCAAAGCAGGAGTCATTGGGGTTAAATTGAACATCCGAGGTGGCATTGCCTTCAAAATCAACATACTGAGTTGCAATCTGACCATTTTCAGCCAACTGACGAATCAATTTTTCATCGGCCAAGAAACGACCCTCACCATGAGAGATGGGCACAGTATAAATATCACCAACATTGGTTGCAGACAACCAAGGAGATTTATTGGATGCAATGCGGGTACGCACCAAGCGAGATTGATGGCGGGCAATGGTATTAAAGGTCAAGGTGGGACAATTCTCGTCGGTATCGATAATTTTACCGTAAGGCACCAACCCCAGCTTAATCAAAGCCTGAAATCCGTTGCAGATACCAAGCATCAGACCATCACGGTTCTCCAAAAGATCCGTAACCCCTTCACGAATGGCAGCATTACGGAAAAATGCGGTAATAAACTTACCGGAACCATCCGGCTCATCGCCGCCGGAGAAGCCACCGGGCACAAAGATCATCTGCGCCGATTTCAATTCTTCGGCAAACCGCTCCACACTGCGAGAAATCCCCTCTGCAGTGCGGTTATTGATCACCAAAATACGAGCATCAGCACCTGCATCACGCATGGCACGAGCACTATCAAATTCGCAGTTGGTGCCGGGGAATACCGGAATCAGCACCTTGGGTTTTGCCACCTTAATGGCAGGAGCCACACGCTCTTTAACTTCATAGGAGAAGGTTTCCATGGGCTGATCCTTGTGGGTAATATTGCAGCTGTAAACACTCTCCAGCTTGTTTTCGTAGATTTCTTGAATCTCTTTAAGAGAAACAGAAGCCTCTGATTTAGTAAAGGATGCATCGTCTGTAATCGTACCGATCAGAAGACCTTCTACATCTTCCGTTACTTCCAGCAAGAATCCACCGTAGCAATAGCCAAAAAGGGTATCCATTGAAAGTTCCTTATTAAAGTCAAAGCCAAGACCTTCACCCAAGCTCATCTTCATAACAGCCTCAGCAATACCACCGTATCCGGGGGTATATGCCGTAATAGCTTTGCCGCTTTGCAGAAGATCATAAACGGTATCAAAAACCTTCAGCAAGGAAGCAGTATCCGGCAGATGATCGGCGTTATACTCGGGAGCAATCAACACAACCTTATTGCCGGGCTTTTTAAAGTAGTTAGGCGTAATCTCCTTGGTTTTTCCGGTTGTTACCGCAAAGGAAACCAGCGTGGGCGGTACATCTAATTGCTCAAATGTACCGCTCATAGAGTCTTTACCGCCGATGGCGGCAATACCCAACTCTTTTTGTGCTTCAAAAGCGCCCAAAAGAGCAGCCAAGGGTTTGCCCCAGCGCTTTCCGTCCTTTCCGGGTCTTTCAAAATACTCTTGGAAAGTTAAGTAAACATCTTCAAATTTTGCACCGGTAGCAATCAGCTTAGCAACCGACTCCACCACAGCCAGATAAGCACCATGGTAAGGGCTCTTTTCCGTCACAAAGGGGTTATAGCCCCAGGCCATCAAAGAGCAATCATCCGTATGCTTTTCTTCCATGGAGATCAACTGCACCATTGCCTGAACGGGAGTTTGCTGATTTTTTCCGCCGAAAGGCATCAATACACCTCCGGCACCGATGGTAGAGTCAAAGCGCTCGGAAAGACCACGCTTCGAGCAGACATTCAAATCATCGGCCAGCTTTTTCAGTTCTTCAACGAAATTCTCCCCAACCACCTTTTTATAGCACTCAGGTTTTGCAGGGGTAATATCGATATGCTTCTCAGCACCGTTAGAATTCAAGAATTCACGGCTGATATCAACAATAACATTCCCGTTCCAAGTCATCACCAAGCGAGGATCTGCCTGAACGGTTGCAACAACCGTTGCTTCCAGGTTTTCAGAATCAGCCAATTCCATGAAACGAGCAGCATCCTGGGGCTCTACAACAACGGCCATACGCTCTTGAGATTCGCTGATGGCCAGTTCCGTACCGTCCAGACCATCATACTTTTTAGGCACAGCGTTCAGATCGATCTTCAAGCCATCAGCCAATTCACCAATGGCCACCGAAACGCCACCGGCTCCAAAGTCATTGCAGCGCTTAATCATGCGGCAAGCTTCTTTATTTCGGAACAACCGTTGGAGCTTGCGTTCTTCGGGCGCATTCCCCTTTTGAACCTCTGCACCGCAGGTCTCCAAGGATTGCAAAGTATGAGATTTAGAAGATCCGGTTGCTCCACCGCAGCCATCACGGCCGGTGCGACCGCCCAAAAGGATCACCACATCGCCGGGATCCGGGCACTCACGGCGCACATTCTCAGCAGGAGCCGCACCAACCACAGCGCCGATCTCCATTCTCTTTGCAGCATAGCCATCATGATAAAGTTCATCAACAATACCGGTGGCCAGACCAATCTGGTTGCCATAGGAAGAATAGCCGGCCGCAGCAGTCGTTACAATCTTACGCTGGGGCAGTTTTCCTTCCATCGTCTCTTTAACCGGCTTCAAAGGATCTGCCGCACCGGTCACACGCATAGCACCGTATACATAAGAACGGCCGGACAAAGGATCACGAATCGCTCCACCAATACAGGTAGCGGCACCACCAAACGGTTCAATTTCGGTGGGATGGTTATGCGTCTCGTTCTTAAAGAGCAACAGCCAAGGTTCTTTTTTACCGTCTGCTTCCACTTCAATTTTAACCGTACAAGCGTTGATTTCCTCGGACTCATCCAATTTATCCAGCTTTCCGATCTTTTTCAAATATTTCGCCGCCAAAGTACCAATATCCATCAAATTGATGGGTTTGGTTCTCCCCAGTTCCTTGCGGGTTGCAATATAATCGTCATAGGCCTTTTGCAACAGTTCATCCTCAAAGGTCACACTGTCGATGGTAGTCAAAAAGGTGGTATGACGGCAATGATCCGACCAATAAGTATCGATCATGCGAATTTCAGTAATGGTGGGGTTTCTTCCCTCTTTTTGGAAATATGCTTGGCAGAAGGCGATATCATCACAATCCATTGCCAATCCATAATTCTTCACGAAGTCTGCAAGGCCATCCCGATCCAAATCTAAAAATCCTTCAAGTGTCTCAACGGTTTCGGGGATATCATACTCTGTTGCCAAGGTTTGCGGCATTTCCAGTGAAGCTTCTCTGGATTCCACCGGATTGATTACGCTCTTTTTGATGGTGGCAACCTCTTCCTCCGTCAAATCTCCGTAAAGTAAATATACTTTAGCGGTCTTAACGATGGGACGCTCCCCTTGAGAGATGATCTGGATACATTGAGCAGCAGAATCCGCACGCTGATCAAACTGACCGGGCAGCGGTTCAACTGCAAATACAATGGCACCCTCTGTTTCTACTGCATCGGTAGCAATATCCAACTGAGGCTCAGAGAATACAGTTCCTACCGCATAGTCAAACAAATCCTTTTCAATGTTTTCTACATCATAGCGATTGATCACACGCACCTTTTCCAAGGATTTGATCTGTAAAATATGGCGTACTTCTTGACGCAGATCTCTTGCCTCGTTGGCAAGGGCGGGTTTCTTTTCCACATAAATTCGATATACCATTCTTACTCTTCCTTTCCTGCCATAAGGGCACGCTTTCCGATATCATGACGATAGAATGCATTGGCGAAGTGAACCTTCTTCACATTCTCATAAGCGGCATCCACGGCGCCCTGCAGTGTATCGGCAACTGCCGTTACTCCGAGCACTCTGCCACCGGCAGTTTTGAGAATACCATCTTCCAGTTTCGCTCCGGCCACAAACACATTATCCACCGAAATGGTCAATTCATGACCGGTTTCATATTTTCCAGGGTATCCTTCCGAAGCCATCACCACACAGCACGCATGGGCATCCCGGAATTTCACTTCCGTTTGTGCCAAGGTGCCATTCGTGGTTGCCATCATCACCGTCAGTAAATCACTTTCCAACAGAGGCAACACCACTTGGGTCTCCGGATCACCAAAGCGACAGTTATATTCAATCACTTTAGGACCTTTGGGAGTTAACATCAACCCAAAATACAAGCAACCTTTAAAGGGACGCCCTTCTGCCTTCATGGCTTTGATGGTGGGGAGGAAAATTTCATTCATACATTGTTCTGCAATGTCGGCTGTATAGTAGGGATTGGGCGCAACCGTACCCATACCACCGGTATTGAGCCCTTGGTCATTATCCAACGCTCTTTTATGGTCCATAGAGGAGATCATAGGTACAACCGTCTCCCCATCTGTAAAGGATAACACAGATACTTCAGGGCCGGTCAAGAACTCCTCAATAACCACACGACTTCCGCTTTTTCCAAAGACCTGATCCTCCATCATGGAGCGAACAGCTGCCTTTGCTTCCTCACGGCTTTCGGCAATAATAACCCCCTTGCCCAGCGCCAATCCGTCTGCTTTAATCACGGTAGGGATCGGTGCCGTTTCAAGATAGGCAAGCGCTTTTTCACATTCTTCAAATACGGCGTATTCCGCAGTCGGAATATGATGTTTTTTCATCAAATCCTTAGAAAAGACCTTACTGCCTTCAATAATGGCGGCATTCGCTTTCGGACCAAAGCAAGGAATACCAACCTCATTTAAGGCATCTACACACCCCAATACCAAAGGATCATCGGGTGCAACCACCGCATAATCCACCGATTGTTCCTTTGCAAAAGCAACAATCTTCTCGATCTCCTTGGCGCCAATGGGGACCAAGGTGGCATCCTCAGCCATTCCCCCATTACCGGGGCAGGCAAAGATTTCGCTCACATTGGGATTTTCTTTTATTTTTTTGATAATGGCATGCTCACGGCCACCGCCGCCCACAACCAATATTTTCATAAGATATACTCCTAATTTATGTTTCAATTAATGGTGGAATAAACGCATTCCGGTAAAGGCCATAGCAATTCCGTATTTATCACAACACTCGATAACAACATCATCACGAATAGAACCGCCGGGCTCCGCAATATAGGAAACGCCGCTCTTCTTGGCACGCTCAATGTTATCATCAAAGGGGAAGAATGCATCACTTCCCAGCGCAACGCCGGAAAGGGTTGCCAAATATGCATCTGCTTCTTCTTTGGTTAAAGGAGAAGGCTGCTCGGTAAAGTATTTTTGCCAAATACCGTCTTTGCAAACATCCTCTTCGTTTTTATTGATATAGCCATCAATCACATTGTCACGATCGGGGCGGCTAATGGTGTCTTTAAAGGGCAGGTTCAGCACTTTATCATGCTGGCGCAGATGCCATACATCAGCTTTATTGCCGGCAAGACGGGTGCAATGAATGCGAGACTGCTGACCGGCACCAACACCGATCGCCTGACCGTCCACTGCATAGCAAACCGAGTTAGACTGCGTATATTTCAATGTAATCAACGCAATAATCAGGTCACGCTTGGCACTGTCGGGCAGATCTTTATTCTCAGTTACTAGGTTTTCCAGCAATTCATTATTGATCTTGAACTCATTTCTTCCCTGTTCAAAGGTGATACCGTAAACCTGCTTGGTTTCAATGGGATCGGGAGTATAGTTGGGATCAATCTCAACAATGTTATAATTGCCGTTTCGTTTGGATTTTAAGATTTCCAATGCCTCCGGCTCATAACCGGGAGCAATCACACCATCAGAGATTTCACGCTTAATCAGTTTTGCGGTGGTAACATCGCAAACATCCGACAAAGCAATCCAATCGCCAAAGGAACTCATACGATCGGTACCACGGGCCCTTGCATAAGCACAAGCCAAGGCAGACTCGTCCAAGCCTTCAATATCATCCACAAAGCAAGCCTTCTTCAGCTTTTCGGGCAATACGGTACCAACTGCCGCAGAAGTGGGGCTTACATGCTTAAAAGAGGTGGCAGCAGGCATTCCCAGCGCTTCTTTAATCTCTTTTACCAACTGCCAGGAATTAAATGCATCCAAAAAGTTAATATAACCGGGGCGACCGCAAAGGATCTTAATGGGCAGCTCGCTTCCGTCTTTCATATAAATCTTAGAGGGCTTTTGATTGGGGTTACAGCCATATTTCAATTCAAAATCTTTCATCATTCTATCCCTTTCAGCAATTTTTATTGATCATGCGGCGATCAACCTCGCCGGTAGCCAAATCAGTGTATGTTACATAGAGAGAAATCTTATTATCTTGATCGAGGTTTTCCCAAATATCCTTGGTAAAAGCATCGATATCATCGGGAATGCTTACCCGTTCCGGCTCTCCTTGGAAGGTGGGGATGGGATTCCCGTCGCATACATAGGTATGAATAAAATGACCAAGACCCTTCAATGCGGGATATGCAAAATGATAGCGATTACAAGCGGTTCCCTCTGCATCCGCACTCTTTAAAATACTCATTTCATAAGTGAAATCATTTTTCCCAAAGGTAACCATACCGCTGATTCGGGGGGTTAGATTGGGATGATCCGGCTCAAATTCACGGGCAGTCAGCGATTCCGCAAAAGACAGGCCTTTTTTCAGCCCCTCAAAAACGGTATCCGTTTGATCGCCGTTGGTAACAATCAGTTTATTCTCATACCGACGCTGGGCCGCATAAATGATCAAAGAAGGATCTTCAACCTTAGAGGGATCAAAAGGCTCTGTAAAAACGGCACCATCCTTTTCAGTAAAAATACGATTACGACTGTTTTCGCTTCTGCCCATAATGAAATATGCAGTAGCAGCCTTGGTGCCATCGGCCGTCTTACCAATTACAATTCCACGGCCTACATAACTATTGCCGGCGATGCGCTCGCCCATGGTCTTGATTTCATAAACATTCATACCGATTCTCCTTTTCTGATAGCAACAGATACATCCTCCACCGCCTGAGGCAGTAGAATCCATTCTGCTTCTTCCATTACTCGTTTTTGTAAAATCTCAGGGGTATCGCCATTTTGGATGGCAACTGCTTTTTGAGCAATAATACGTCCACCATCCGGAATTTCATTCACAAAATGCACCGTTGCGCCGGTTACCTTAACGCCATAGGATAAGGCTGCCTCATGAACACGAAGACCATAAAAGCCTTCTCCGCAAAAAGAGGGAATCAAAGAAGGATGCACATTGATGATCCGTTCAGGATACCGATCGGTAAAATTGGCGCTCAAAATATTCATAAATCCTGCCAAAACAATCAGATCAATGCCATAGTCACTCAAAGCGGCAATCATTTTTTGTTCGAATTCTTTTTGATCTGCACACTCTTTTTTTACCACAATTTCCGTAGCAATTCCCGCATTCTTTGCCCGCTCCAGCGCATAGGCGTTTCGATTGCCGGAAAGAACAAGAACGATCTTACCATTTCTCAAAATACCACTGTTTTGTGCATCAATCAGCGCTTGCAGATTTGTGCCGCCGCCCGAAACCAATACAGCAATTCTTGTTTGTTCTTTATTCACGGTGCAAAAAGCTCCTTATTCTAAAATAATCTTATCGTCCGATTCAATGATGGTACCGATTACATAAGCATCCTCACCATGTTCTTTGAGAATGGACAAAGAACGTTCCACATCCTCCGGTGCCACAACAACACTCATACCAACACCCATATTAAAGGTATTAAACATATCTCGCTCGGGAATATTGCCCACTTTGGCGATCAAATCAAAAATCGGAAGCACTCTAACTGCACTCTTATCGATTTTAGCACCCAAACCATCAGGAATACTTCTGGGAATATTCTCATAGAAACCACCGCCGGTAATATGAGAAACGCCTTTAACCTTGACCTGCTCAAAAAGTGCAGTCATGGGCTTCACATAAATCTTAGTGGGAGTCAACAAGGTTTCACCCACAGACTTTCCGCCCAATTCAACAACAGGAGTTTTCAAATCGGCATGATCCACATCAAAGACCTTACGAACCAGCGAAAAGCCATTGGAATGAACGCCACTGGAAGGAAGAGCAATCACAACATCGCCGACCTTCATGGATTTATTATCCAGCACCTTTTCTTCATCCACAATCCCTACAGCAAAACCGGCAAGATCATATTCATCCACCGGATAAAATCCGGGCATTTCGGCCGTTTCGCCGCCAATCAAAGCAGCACCACTTTGAACACAGCCTTCGGCAACACCGGCCACGATCTGGGCAATCTTCTCAGGCACATTTTTACCGCAGGCAATATAATCCAAGAAAAAGAGCGGTTTTGCCCCACAGCAAATCACATCGTTTACGCACATTGCAACGCAATCGATACCAACGGTATCATGCTTATCCATCAAAAAAGCCATTTTCAGCTTGGTGCCCACACCGTCAGTGCCGCTTACAAGTACCGGCTTTTTCATTCCGGCAATATTCGGCACGAACAAACCGCCAAAACCGCCAATATCCAGATCAGCGCCCGGTGTTTTTGTGCGAGCCACATGACTCTTCATCAATTCAACCGCCTTATAGCCGGCAGTAATATCCACACCTGCAGCAGCATAGCTTTCAGATCTTGAATTCTTCATCATTTATTCCTTTCCGTTCCAGCAATAGGTGCAAAGCTCACAGGCAGGCAATCCGATTGCTTTAATAATATTTTCCAATGATTGATACTCCAGCGAAGCAAAGTTAAACCGTTCGCAAAGTACTTTGCGCAGTTTTTGTCCACGCTCCGTTTTATCATCGATGTACTCATCGATATAATTGAAGCCCTCTTCCCCTTCTAACTCCAGAATCACACGGCGAGCCAAAAGATCCATATCGGAAGTGGAACGAGAAAAATTATGAAATTTACAACCAAACATGATGGGCGGGCAAGCAGAGCGCATATGCACCTCTTTTGCCCCGTTTTCATATAAGAAATCCACCGTTTCACGAATCTGAGTTCCCCGCACAATGGAATCATCCACAAACAACAGTTTTTTATCCCGAATCAATTCATGCACCGGAATCTGCTTCATTTTTGCCACCCGATCCCGATCCTCCTGACGGGCAGGGGTGAAACTACGGTTCCAGGTGGGCGTATATTTAATGAATGCACGTGCATAAGGAACACCGCTACGATTGGCATAACCAATCGCATGAGGAATGCCCGAATCAGGCATTCCACACACATAATCCAAATCCTCGGCGATTCCCTTTTTGCGGTCGCTTTCTGCCATCAATGCTCCGTTTTGATAGCGCATGGTCTCCACATTAACCCCTTCATAACCTGAGGTAGGATAACCATAATAACTCCAAAGGAACGAGCAAATCTTCTTTTTTGTGGCAGCCTCAGAAAGCACGGTTATGCTCTCGGGGGTCAATTCCACAATTTCAGAAGGACCTAACTCTTTTTCAATTTCAAAGCCCAATTTCATTGCAACATAAGATTCAAAGGTGACGCAATAGCCATCTTCATTCCTACCGATTTGTATGGGCAATCGGCCCAAACGATCTCGAGCTGCAATGAGATTGCCCCCATCCTTCATGATCAGTATGTTGGCAGAGCCTTCAATAACGCCTTGTACAAAACGCAATCCTTCCAAAAAGTCATTTTTTTGGCTGATCAAAGAGGCGATCAATTCCGTGGGGTTTACTTTTCCGCCGGTCATAGCATCAAAATGCCCGCCATCACGACTCAAGTACTGTTCGATTAGTTCATCAGAATTGTTTACTCTTCCTACCACACAAATGGCAAAAGCTCCCAATTTAGAACGAATCAGCAAGGGCTGCGGCTCAAAGTCACTGATACAGCCAATGGCAGCCGTTCCGCGCATTTCATCTAAAACATGTTCAAAACGAGTACGAAAGGGTGCGTTTTGAATACCATGAATTTGCCGCTGAAGACCGATTGTTTTATCATAAACAGCAATTCCGGCTCTGTGGGTACCTAAATGTGAATGATAGTCGATGCCAAAAAACACATCAGACAAGCATTCCTTTTTAGAGGTGATTCCAAAAAATCCTCCCATGGTTTCCTCCTAAAGATAATTAAGCAAAGAACAACTCACTAAGAGTCATGGGGTCAATATACTGACCATCTTTATAAACACGCATATTACCGGAGGCAATCTCGTCGATCAGCATAACCTTTCCGTCAGCATCGTAGCCAAACTCAAATTTGATGTCGTAAAGAATTAAGCCCTTTTCCTTCAGATCATCAGCAACAATCTGGGTAATCTTCTGGGTCATTTCTTTCATATCATCATACTGCTCAGCAGTCATAACTCCCAGATCCACCAAACCGTCTTTGGTCACCAAGGGATCGCCCTTTTCATCATTCTTAAATGTCATCTCAACATAGGCAGGAAGATCAGCACCTTCTTCAATATAATCGCTGTATCGACGATAGAAGCTACCCACAGCCTTATGACGGCAGATAACCTCCAAGCCTTTGCCAAATACCTTGGCGGGGAGCACCTCCATGGTTGTATCCTCTAAAGATGCATCCACATAGTGAGTCTTGATGCCGGCAGCATTCACCTTTTCAAAGAAATAGATGGACATCCGCAGGTTTACATCACCCACACCATCGATGGTAAGTCCCACTGCATTTTCGCCGGGATCAAACACACCGTCTTTTCCGGTGCAGTCATCTTTAAATTTCAACAGATAGTTCCCATTCTCCAGCGCAAATACATCTTTGGTTTTTCCGGTGTAAACAAGTTTCATTTTTTTCTTCTCCTTTATGAATTTAAATTTAACATTGTTATTTTTGAAGTGCGGCATCTTTGGCCAGCACAGCCTCTGCATCCTTGCGACGCTTTTCATCCAATTTTGCTGCAAGAGTCTCATCTTCAACGGCAAGGATCTGAATGGACAACAAAGCGGCATTGACAGCCCCATCGATTGCAACGGTTGCCACAGGAATACCGGGGGGCATCATTACAGTCGACAAAAGGGCGTCCATGCCGCCTAAATTCTTAGATTGAACAGGAATGCCGATCACAGGCAGGGTGGTATTAGCCGCAACAGCGCCTGCCAGATGGGCCGCCATGCCGGCAGCGCAAATGATGGCACCAAAGCCATTCTTACGGGCGTTTTGGCTGAAGTCTTTTGCTTGTTCAGGCGTTCTGTGGGCAGAATAAACATGAGCCTCATAAGGCACGCCAAAGCTTTCCAATGTGTCCAGTGCTTTCTGAACGATGGGTAAATCACTATCGCTTCCCATCATAACCCCAACTTTTCTCATTATAAAACCTCCTCTAAAAGAATGAAAGGGCGCACTATTTCACTAATTGTGAAAGTGCGCCCAGACGGTCGGCTTTTAAGCGTAATATACGCTTGCAAAGTTCTTTGTTCCCCTGTGGTGTCCCACATTCTCCGTCAGTCGCAAAGAACCACTTAAATGCAGTTTAATTATAACATATTTTATTATTCATTGTCAACGAAAAGGAAGAGTTTTTCGTCGATTTATGAAATGTGCATAGATGCGTTGTCAACTTTCCAAAATTTGTGCATAAATTTTGCAAAAAGCAACAAAACCCCCCCGAATCTTCGGAGGGGTTTTTGATTTATATTTTCCTTTTCCCCTTGCCCAGCAGCCAATCAAAAATCCACATCGCCACAAGTCCAATCAGCAATCCGATTGTTGTACTAAACAATGTGCGGATCAAAGACACACGCACCGGTGTAAAGGTATGGCAAAACGTATTTGCTATGGAGGCCGCACCAACACTTGCCAATACACCAAGAGGTAATTGTAGCAAGGGATAACCACGCTTGGATGCAACAATATACAACGCAACTGCCGGAAATGCCAGCAACATTTCTTTGGTACGAGGACGAGCGTATAAGGTGTATTCCAGCCAATTTCTGATTTGAATTTCAAGATTGGAGACCGGAAGCATATTATCGCCGGAACGCAGGATCAACACAATCAGTACACCAACAAGCGCAACACCCATCACAATCAGCAACGGAAGCGGAAGCCGCCGCTCCGTTCTTTTTGCTCTTGCCTTTCTATTAAACAGTGTGTATCCAAACCATATTGCCGCCAATCCAACCGGCAAAAGTTGAGACAATTTCACACCGGAAAAGACCGAAAACTGCAGCATATACGCACGGGTTGAAAGTAAGGCACTAATGTATAATCCTCCTAAAATGCCAATACCGACCACTGCAAAAAGTGTAACCACAAAACGCAAAAAGTTTTTTTCAATACGTAGAAAACAACTCTTTCCGTTTGCAATATCAATCAACAACATTAAAGCAATAAACGGAAAAATAATCGATGCACCAAATGCGCCGCCTTTTTGCATCAAATCCGGCAGCACGAAGGAACCCAATAAAGCAGCCGCCCCGCCACC
Source organism: Eubacteriales bacterium (assembly GCA_045539335.1). GTDB lineage: Bacteria > Bacillota > Clostridia > Oscillospirales > QAKW01 > QAKW01. The sequence continues at coordinate 31,395 of JAZQFD010000003.1, read as the reverse complement.
AAACAACAGCAACCATTCCAAAACCTGCGGCAATGAGACCAATTGTTTGAGTAACCAAACAACCGTCGCCACAAGGAGTAATAAAGAACCACCGAAAAGCAACGGATTCATAGTAGGAGCATCCATAGCGGAAAAAGCCTCTCCTAAGACCAATCCACGTTGCCGAATTCGTTGAGATAACCCATCTAAAATGTCGGTATAAGCCTCTGCTTCCGAAACGACGGATTCATCCCCTTCATGAATCAGAGGAGTCAATATCAATAATCGAGATCCTCTTTCCACTACCGCACGAAACAAAATATTTTCATTTTCGGTAAAAGGCTCTGTTCTCTCATAATGATAGCGATACCCATCAATCATATATAGTGTTTTGACCATGGGGCCATTCCACTGATCAGGATCAAAGTCTTTCGGCATCACCACACCTGTGCGCCACGGATTCTCCACCAAGGCCAGCGGAACACTGGCATCCCCAAAAGGAGCGTCATAGGAGATTGCCTCGTAATCGTCTACCGGCGGCATCAAAAAAGCATCTCCGGCTTTTGCGCAATTACCGGCTCGGGCAATTCTCATATCCATTTTTTCGGCAAACCGCTTGCCCTCCGCCTCGTTCTGATCGGTGACGACCAAGTAATAAACACCGCTTTTTTGCAAGGAATTCATCCAGTTTTCGGGGGACATTCCTTGATCTTGCGCCAAGAGCAAGACATCGTCATAGCAGATTGCCGCCGAAACCTCTCGGTCTTGATCCTCAGCGTTCAATCGACCGCCTAACATCATCATGGAACAAAAAAATCCCACCAGTAAAACGATCCAAAGGGGAATCTCTTTTTTGAATTTCAGCATTCTTGTTCCCCCTTTTTAAGGAGCTTCTTCAGCTGCAATTCCTTCCACATAACGCCGAAGTATACCAACAATGCAGCCACACCCATGGCACCACATTTCAGAATCAACATCATCTTACTGTCGGTGGAAGATACAAAGGCGTCGGTTCCCAACCAAAGACCAATAAACAACATAACACTGACGATGATGCCAAGACAAATTTTGCGCAGTGAAAAGATTTTTTCGGTTGTCTTTGCAAAGAAAAGGACAGACAGTACAATTCCGCCCAAAACCATCGCAATAGCAGTTGCGCCGGCAATCAGTGAAGCAGAGGGTGCAACATTCAGTATAATTAAATTCAACACAAAATTCAGCACTAACACGCCTAAATTGACCAACAACGGGGCTTTTGTTTTTCCGGTAGCATAGAAGGCTTTTGACAAAAGGTCCAGCATGGCAAAGCCAACCATTCCAAGCATATAGCAGGTAAAAATTCCTCCCGTTTGAACAGAGGAATTAAAATCAAAGTTTCCCCCTTCAAATAACACTCGAATAATGGGTATTCCAAAAGCAGAAAACAACGCAGAAAGAGGCAACAACAGCACTACCGTGTTTTCTACAACCTTGCCTACATAAGCACGATATTCTTCTCTCTCCATTTTGGCATAGTTTTCGCTCCATTTTGGGAAGATTACAGCGCCAATGCTGTAGATTAATGTTGTTGTAATAGGTGTAAAAAGCTTGTCTGCATAAGAAAAAGAGGCAGCAACTCCTACGCCCAACACAGCGGATTGACGGGTATCCAAGAGATAACACAATAAAAAGGAGGAGGTTGTAAAAGCCGTCACCAAAGCAGTTCTCCAGTATGTGCGAAGCTCCGGCGCACGAAAATCCATCCGAAAACGAAAACGATATTTTTCTCGAATGGCAGCCGGAAACACCATGGCCAATTGCAAAAACCATGCAGCGCTCATTAGAATAGCAAAAGAAGGAACCGTCATATGCTTTCCAACCAAAAGCAAAACTCCGCAAATAACGATGTTATAGAGCAGACTAAGGCTTCCTTGAAGGGAATAATGACCCATCGACTGGAAAAGTGCCATCAAAAGATAGGTTGCCACAATCAATGGTAAGGTAAACACCATCACGCCGGAATACCAGCGAAGGCTATAGCCACTCTCACCCACACCATCGCCAAACCAACCAAGAGAAATAGCCAAGAATAAAACACCAACCACGACGATGCTTAATAAAAGCGTAATCGTAATCAGATTATTGGCACTTTTCATCGCTTCTTGCTTGCTTTTAGATTGTTTTTGAGCAAAAATCGGAATTGCCGCAAGGCAAAGAGCATAGGCGGCAGTAGTAAAAAGATAAATCGTACCGTTATTGGCCGTTGTAAATAAATCAATATCGATCGTTGATGTGCCAAATGCACGAGCCTGCAGAATATCACGTACCATACCCAGTCCTTTTGCAAACAAGGTCAGAATTGCTACAAGAGATATGGCATGCAAAGCATTCTTTTTCATACGCCGCCTCCTTTCATATCATAATGGATACAACTATTCAATTTAGTATACACCAAACAGGAGTTTTTTTCAATCGAAAATTTAAAATATCATATAAAAGCCGCTCGCCGCACAAAAAAAGAGCACCCACATAAGTGAGTGCTCTTGAGATAGGCCTGTTATCTCTTGGAGAACTGAGGAGCGCGACGAGCAATGCGCCCTTGGCACATTGCTTTTCTGATGCCCCCACTCGCTCGCCGCTTTTGCGGCAACCGCTCGGGGATGGCAAAAAGCCGCTCGCCGCACAAAAAAGAGCACCCACATAAGTGAGTGCTCTTGAGATAGGCCTGTTATCTCTTGGAGAACTGAGGAGCGCGACGAGCGGCTTTCAAACCGTACTTCTTTCTCTCCTTCATTCTGGGGTCACGAGTAACGAAACCGGCCTTCTTCAGAACAGGCTTCAAGGTTTCATCAGACTCGATCAAAGCACGGGTAATACCGTGGCGAATAGCACCGGCCTGGCCGCTTACACCGCCGCCGACAACATTAACAACCACATCAAACTTACCCATAGTGCCGGTCAGCTCAAGGGGCTGACGAACCAGCATACGCAGGGTCTCCAAACCAAAATAATCATCCATGGTTCTGCCATTGATGGTTACATTACCGTTACCGGGAAGCAGGCGAACTCTTGCAACAGAAGACTTTCTTCTGCCGGTACCGTAGAAATAATTCTCGTTATTATACATCGTTCAGTCCTCCTTACTTCTCAAATACTTCGGGCTTCTGAGCGCCCAGGTTATGCTCTGCGCCGGAGAAAACTCTCAGACGAGTCATAGCATTGGATGCGATCTTATTCTTAGGCAACATACCCTTAACAGCCAGTTCTACAACCTTCTCAGGGTTCTCTTCCATCAAACGCTTATAGTTTACTTCTTTCAGACCGCCGATGTGACCGGTATGATATCTGTAAAACTTTTTATTGAGCTTATCGCCGGTGAGAACTACATTGGCAGCATTCAGCACAATAACACCGTCACCACCATCAACATGAGGGGTGTAGTCGGGGCGATGCTTACCCATCAGGATCATAGCGATCTGAGTGGAAACACGACCCAGAGGTTTATTAGCTGCATCTACAATGTACCACTTACGGGCAACTTGCTCTTGCTTCTTCATAAAAGTAGACATCGTTACTTCCTCCAAAATCATTTTCTTTTTTTATCGCCACGTTATTATAATACAAGCCGATACCACTTGTCAACACATTTTTTCAAAAAAATCAATTTACACTTTTCAATCTTTGAATATCTCGTTTTTACTCCGTTTTTCTTTAAAATGCTCACTTTCAATTTACGAAAATTATTTGCTTTTTTTATTAAAAAGAAATAAAATAGAGCCAAATAAGGAGATTATTTCTATGCAACAGATTTCAGGGTACCTTCGTCGAGCTATCGATGATTATCAAATGATCAAATCCGGAGAGCGAGTGGCAGTGGCCATCTCAGGTGGCAAGGATTCCCTTTTGCTTCTTCACGGAATGAAGCATCTCTCCCGCTACCATCCGGCAAAGTTTGATCTGATTGCCATTTTCATCGACTTAGGCTTCAACAATATGAATATAGAAGAATTGCAGAAAACCTGCGATACTTTAGAAATCCCTTTGGTGATTCGAAAAACCGATATTGCATCGGTGGTTTTTGACACACGCCAAGAAAGCAACCCCTGCTCCCTTTGCGCCAAAATGCGCAGAGGCTCTTTGCATGATGCCGCCTTGGAAAACGGATGCCGCACCATCGCATTAGGCCACCATCGAGACGATGCAGTGGAAACACTCGCCATGAATCTGATCTATGAAGGACGCCTTGCTTGCTTTCAACCGGTTACCTACTTGGATCGCAAGGATGTGCGAGTTATTCGACCTATGATTTACTTATCCGAACAGCAAATCACCAATGCGGTAAATCGCTTAAGCATCTCCCCCATCAAAAACCCCTGCCCCATGGATCATACCTCTATGCGTAAAGAAATCAAAGATCGTCTTGCAGAGGCAGAAGAACTTTACCCCGGTCTTTCCGAGCGCATCTTTGGCGCCATTCAGCGCAGCAATCTTCAAGGCTGGGATCTGACGAAACTGTAATTCTCTATTGACAAAATTTTATACATTATGATATACTCAATCTGTTAAAGGCGATAACGAAGAGGATATAAGAGCATCCAAAATCAGAGAAGCGGCGGGTGGTGCGAGCCGTGTTTCGGATTCTTATATTGTAGCTTCCGAGCCGGAAGGAAGAATCGAGCCCAACGCTCTTAGTAGAACCTTCCCGTATTGGCTGCGTAAAAGCATGATAAGCGGCGCAATGATGCGCAATTTGAGTGGTACCGCGGGTATAGTTTATTACTCGTCTCAAAGAAATTCTTTGAGACGAGTTTTTTATTTGTTAAATTATGAAAAAGGAGATAGATGAATGAAAGAACTGGAGAAGGTTTATAACCCTCAGGAATTTGAAGATCGCATTTATGATTTTTGGGTAAAAGAGGGCGCATTCCATTCCGAACCCGATGAAAACAAACAACCCTTTACCATTGTGATTCCCCCTCCCAATGTAACCGGTCAGTTGCATATGGGACATGCTTTGGATGAAACCTTGCAAGATATTCTAATTCGTTATAAGCGGATGCAGGGCTATAACGCCCTTTGGATCCCCGGCACCGACCACGCAGGAATTGCAACTCAGATCAAGGTTGAGGAAGTTCTTCGCAAAGAAGAAGGCCTCACCCGCTATGATTTGGGCAGAGAAAAATTCTTGGAGCGGGTATGGGACTGGAAAAAGATGTACGGCGACCGTATCATCAACCAGTTAAAAAAATTAGGTTCTTCCTGTGACTGGGAGCGTGAGCGCTTCACCATGGATGAAGGCTGCTCCAAAGCTGTAAAAGAAGTGTTTGTGAACCTGTATGAAAAGGGTTTGATCTATAAAGGAAACCGCATCATCAACTGGTGTCCCAACTGTACCACCGCCCTTTCGGATGCAGAGGTCTCTTATGAAGAGCAACCCGGCCACTTTTGGCACATTCGTTATCCGGTAAAGGATAGCAATGAGTATGTAACCATCGCCACCACTCGTCCCGAGACCCTGCTGGGCGACTCGGCGGTAGCCGTTCACCCCGAGGATGAGAGATATACACACTTGGTTGGCAAAATGCTGATTTTGCCCTTGGTTGGCAGAGAAATCCCCGTTGTTGCCGATGAATATGTAGACAAAGAGTTTGGTACCGGCTGTGTGAAGATTACTCCCTGCCACGACCCCAACGACTTTGAGGTAGGCAAGCGCCACGATTTGGAAGAGATTCTGATTATGGACGGAAACGCCAAAATCAATGCCAATGGCGGCAAATATGAAGGTTTGGATCGCTATGAAGCCCGTAAGCAGATTGTTGCTGATCTGGAAGAAGGCGGCTATCTGGTTAAGATCGAGGAGCATACTCATAATGTGGGTGCTTGCTATCGCTGCGGTTGCACGGTAGAACCCATGGCCTCCAGCCAATGGTTTGTGAAAATGAAGCCCTTGGCCGAAAAGGCGATCGCCACCGTAAAAGAAGGCGAAACCACTTTTGTGCCCGATCGCTTCAGCAAAACCTATCTCAACTGGATGGAGAATGTACACGATTGGTGTATTTCCCGTCAGCTTTGGTGGGGCCATCGGATTCCTGCATACTACTGCGATGCTTGCGGCGAGATGATCATTTCCAAAGAGGATGTGCACACTTGCCCCAAGTGCGGTGCTCCCATGCGCCAGGAAGAAGATGTATTGGATACCTGGTTCTCCTCCGCCCTTTGGCCCTTCTCTACCTTGGGTTGGCCCGAAAAGACAAAAGAATTGGAATACTATTATCCCACCAGCGTTTTGGTAACCGGCTATGATATTATTTTCTTCTGGGTATCCCGTATGATCTTCTCCGGCTTGGAGCAGATGGGGCAAACACCCTTCAGCCATGTGTTAATTCATGGGCTGGTTCGTGACAGTCACGGTCGGAAGATGAGTAAATCCTTGGGCAACGGCATTGATCCCTTGGAAGTGATTAAGGATTACGGTGCCGACGCCTTGCGCTTCACCCTTGCCACCGGCAATGCTCCCGGCAATGATATGCGTTACTACCCTGAGCGAGTGGAATCCTCCCGCAACTTTGCCAATAAGGTCTGGAATGCCGCACGCTTTATTCTGATGAACCTGAAGGAAGAGGATCTGACCTTCACCACCGAAAACTTAAAACCTGAGGATGAATGGATTCTCACTCGCTACAACGAGGTGGTTCGTGATGTAACCGAGACCTTGGATAAATTCGAGATCGGTCTTGCTCTGCAAAAGGTTTACGATTTTATCTGGGATCTTTTCTGCGACTGGTATATTGAGCTTGTAAAGCCCCGCCTTTATGCCGGCGGCGAAGATAGTGCCTCTGCTCAAAAGGTACTGCTTTTTGTATTCTCCGGCGCATTGAAAATGCTGCATCCCTTTATGCCCGTTATCACCGAAGAAATTTGGCAGGCTTTGCCGGTAGAGGAAAAGGCTTGCGTCACCGCACGCTTCCCTGCTTATGACAGCCGCCTGAACTTCACTGAAGGTGCTGAAAAGATGGAGCATATCATGGAAACCATCAAGGCCATTCGAAATCGTAGAGCAGAGATGAATGTCCCCCTCTCTCGCAAGGCTTCTCTCTATATCGAGACCGGCCATGCCGAATGGTTTGAAGGCGCCGATAGCTTCTATCAAAAACTGGCCGGTGCCGATCAGGTATTTGTGAACAGCAATGTGCCCGAAGGAACGGTTAAGTTGGTCTGCAACGGCGCCAACCTCTACATTCCCTTCGCTGAATTGGTAGATATCGAGGGTGAAATTGCCCGCCTGACCAAGGAATTGGAAAAAGCCAAAGGCGAGCTGGCAAGAGTAGAAGGCAAACTCAATAATCAAGGATTTGTAGCCAAAGCGCCTGCCGCTTTGGTGGAAGCTGAAACCGCCAAGAAAGAAAAATTCCAGGCGCTAATCGCATCCCTGACTGAAAGTATTGAGGATTTGAAAAATAAATGATGACCTATAAGCAAGCCCTACAATTTATTCATAACCGAAAGACCCTCGATATTGCACCGGGGCTCCATCGGATCACGGCCTTGCTGGAGCAACTGGGCAACCCTCAAAAGGGGTTGCCTTTTCTCCACATTGCCGGCACCAACGGAAAAGGCTCCACTGCCACCATGCTGACCTCGGTGCTTTGCGAGGCCGGCTATAAAACCGGCTGCTTTACCTCCCCGTTTATCTTTGATTTTCGGGAGCGCTTTATGGTCAATGGCACCATGATTTCAGAGGAGGAACTTTCCGCCTTGGCAGAACAGGTGCAGACTGCTTGCGTCTGCCTTTCGGAGCAGCCTAATGAGTTTGAGGTGGTCACTGCCATCGGCTTCCTTTGGTTTCAAAAGCAACAATGTGATATCGTTGTATTGGAAGCAGGTCTGGGCGGTCGATATGATGCGACAAACGTTATCGAAGCGCCGCTGGCATCCATTCTCTGCTCCATTTCTCTGGATCATACCGCCCAATTAGGCAACACCATCGAGGAAATCGCCTTAGAAAAAGCCGGCATCATCAAGAAGAATTGCCCGCTCATTCTTTATGCGCCGAACCCCAAAAAAGCCGTTGAGATCATTGCCAAAGAGGCTCAAAAGCTCGATGCGCCCCTCATCATGGGAGAACCAACGGTAGGGCATTGCCATTCCAACGGTTGTGATTTCACTTATAGAGGGAAAGACTATTCCATTTCCTTGCGTGGCGCTCATCAAATCAATAACGCCGTCACCGTCATCGAAACCCTTCATGCCCTCAAGAACCAACTCCCCGTCACAGAGGAACAAAGTTTATCCGGGTTAAAAAAGGCATACATCCCCTCACGCTTGGATTGCATTTGCAAAGATCCTTACATCTTTACCGATGGTGGACACAATCGAGAAGGGATTGATAGTTTAGTTGCTGCCATGGATCAAATGGAGGAATTAAAGGATCCGGTAATCATCTTTGCCATGATGAAGGATAAGCCCTATCAATATGCCATTCAAAAACTTGCCATGCGGGCAAAATCCTTTCTTTGCGTTGCGCCCCCCTTTCCCCGAGCCATGGCCGCCTTTGGCCTTCGTAATATTGCCGAGCTTTATTGCGATGATTCAATTGCCTGTGATAGCTATGAGGAAGCAGCCGCCTTGGCCAAAGAAAAATGCGAAAACGCCATCTTAGTCTCCGGGTCTCTCTATATGATCGGTGATATGACCAAGGAATTAAAAAAAGTATTCCATCTATCATAATTCGACATAAAAAGAAACAGCCTTCTGCTAGAATGACAGAAGGCTGTTATTTTTTTAGGAGGAATTATGAATATTACTTTTCAGGAAAACTTCAATGAACTGGAGGTTAAACTCAGCGGCGAAATCGATCACCATTGCGCCAAAGGGCTATCCGAGAGCATTGATTTTAAAATTCGACGAATAAAACCGGCGGTGTTGATTTTGGATTTCGGAGGCGTGAGTTTTATGGACAGCTCCGGCCTTGCAGTTGTGATGGGCAGAAGAAAACTCATGAACAGTATGGACGGAAGCGTAGAACTTCGTCATCTAAACGGCGCCCCAAAAAAAGTATTCGAAATGGCGCAAATTGCACGGTATGTTAAGATTAAGGAGGATGAAGCATGAAGGCAATCAATACCATGCGGCTCACCTTTCCCTCCCGCTCAGCCAATGAAGGCTTTGCAAGGATTGCGGTGGCGGCATTTATTGCACAGTTAGACCCCACAGTAGAAGAACTCAGCGAGATTAAAACGGCAGTAAGCGAAGCGGTAACCAACTGTATTGTTCACGGCTATGCCAACACTTTAGGAACCATCACCATCGGCGGCCGAATTTATGAAGACGGGAAATTGGTCTTAACCATCAAAGACAAAGGTCAAGGCATTGAGGATATTGAACAAGCCATGGAGCCTCTTTTTACCACCGGCAATGCCGAAGAACGAAGCGGAATGGGCTTTACCATTATGGAAACCTTTATGGATAAGGTTCGGGTGACCTCCAAGCCGGGGATGGGAACAACGGTCACCTTCACTAAATACATACAGGCCAAAGCCTAAGATGCCCCTTTTAACCGATCGCTTAGTGGAAAACAATATGGGTCTTGTTCGCATGGCGATCAAACGGTATCGGGGATTTGGGGTGGAAGATGAAGACCTTCTGCAAATCGGCTCTATGGGTCTGATCAAAGCAGCAAGGGACTTTGACGAAACCAAGCAGGTGCAATTCTCCACTTATGCGGTGGCTAAAATCATCGGAGAAATCAAAACCTACCTGCGTGACAACGGAAGCATTAAGGTTTCTCGCAAATATAAAGAAGATAAATTCCGCATTGATCGGGCAAATCGAGAACTAACTCAATTATTAGGGCGGGAGCCTCGACTGTCAGAATTAGCCGAAGCTACCGGCATTTCATCGGAGGATATTTTAACAGCCACGGAAGCCACACAACCAACTCTTTCTTTGGATCTTCCGCCGGAAGAAGGCGGGGTTACGCCCAGCATTGAATCCCCGGAGGAGGCCGCTTTAAATCGAGTACTGACTGCTGAGATTCTAAGAACTTTGCCTTCCACCGAACGCAAGCTCATCGTTTTACGGTATTTTAAAGAGCAAACCCAAAGTAAAACGGCGGAAGAACTGGGGATCTCTCAAGTGGCGGTTTCTCGCTTGGAAAAAAAGATCCTCACCGGCCTGAGAGAACGCTATACAAAATAACGAGGTGTCATGGGACACCTCGTTATTTTTATTTCAGAAACTGCAATAGCCAGTCGAAGGAAAAGTCCGAATCGTTTACTTGGTATTCCTCGACCAGTTGGGGTCCGCAAGAACCACTGCCGATTCCGCTCATTTTGGCATCCAAGCAAAGGATGGTGTGCTCCTCCGGCTTCAATTCAAAATTATGAGCAGTTGCCGTTAACTGCTCCTGCGAATAACAGGAGACATTAAAAGAAAAAGGATCCTTTTGAGTGCGAACCGCCAAATCCCCCAGCATCAGCCATTCGGTGCCCCAATGGGAGCAATTCTCTTGAGGTTTAATAAATGGCTCATAATCGGCAATTTCGGCGGTATAGCACCCATAGCTTTGGGCATGATGGAAATCCACATAGCTGCCGCCGGGGCCATAGCCCAAATAGGTAACTTTTTGATAATCCTCGGGGGTCAGGAAGAAACGGATGCCAAAGCGAGGCAGATAGACAAAACCCTCCGTGCGATTTACATCCATATGGATACGGACATCACCTTTACCGTCGATTTCATAAACCGCAATAAACTTAAGGCTGTTTTGCAGAAAAATACTTCCTGCACTCATGGAAACGGTAAGCTTTACACCATGTTCTAATTGTTCCACCTTGGTGTGATAAGGGCGGAAGATGGTGCGATCATAGCCCATTTTTTGCCATTCAACCTTCATTTTGCGGTCATTATCGGTGGGAGCCCGCCAAATATTATACTCCATGGGTTTTGTAAAGAGAGTCTTCCCCATCCGCATCATTTGGACGAAGGTTCCGGTGCGTTTGGAATAAGTATAGGCAAAGCCGACACCGGACAGGATCACCTCCGGGCCCTTATGCAATACTTCAACACGACCGGAAGCCGGCGGAAGTTTTCTTGCTTCAAAGGGCAAGATCTCTATCTGATCGAAGCCCAATTCATACCCTGCTTTTGCCCAAGGGGTATCCGCCTTTTGGCGAAGGATGAATTTTACAAAGGCATGTCCCATGGGAAAGGCCGCAGAAAGATCAAACTCGGCCGTTTGATGAGGCTTTACCGAGGAGAGATCCACCGTACCTTTGCCGATCAGCACACCATCGGCACTGCACTCATATTCCACCTCTGCCACCGAACAAAGGTCGGTAAAATCCAAAAAGTTTTTCACTTGGAAACGGCCGTTACCCAAGTGGATAAAGCGTGCAGGGCGCATCACATTTTTATGTTCCAACGCTCCGGGAGAAGGGCGGCGATCGGGATAAACCAATCCGTCTACACAGAAATTTCCGTCGTGTGGGCATTCACCGTGATCTCCGCCGTAGAGAAACACCGTCTTCCCTTCACGCACCACGGCGATGGCATGGTCACACCATTCCCACACAAAGCCGCCCACAAAGCCCTCATGGCGATCCATACACTGCCAATAATCCTCCAAATCACCGGGGCCATTGCCCATGGCGTGGGCATATTCACATTCCACATAGGGCAGGCGCTCTCCAGATTGATCTAAGGCAGGGCGAATCTCATATTTTGAACTGCGAAAATCTTTAACCTTTTGGTCAGCAAAGTAAGCATCCACGCTACTGATGGGAGCGTACATGCGAGAATAAAACTGAAGATCACTATAATCTGCTTCTATGTGATCGGGGATTTGAACCGTATTTTCATAATGGCGCAGACGAGAGGGATCCCGCTCCTTGAAATAGGCTAATTCGGCTTCAATTCCTTTGCCATAGCCGGATTCATTCCCCGCCGACCAAGAAACAATACAGGTGCGATTTTTATCCCGCTCTACCATCAAAACCGCACGATCCAAAAAGCTCTTATGATATTCAGGATATTCAAACAAAATGCTTCGATAGGGCTGTCCGCCATGGGTTTCCACATCCGCCTCGTCCATCACATAAAAGCCCAGTTCATCGCAAAGATCATAAAACTCAGGCCCATTGGGATAATGACTACAGCGAATGGCATTCACATTATGGCGCTTCATCTGCAAAAGGTCCTCAAGCATTTCATCGTATGTTACAGTAGCGCCACCGAAGGGAGAACTATCATGACGATTGACTCCACGAAATTTCATCGGCTTGCCGTTGAAAATCACAACGCCTTTTTCCACCTTGATTTCCCGAAAGCCTAACTTTTGACCAATGGTTTCATGGTCGGTTTGCAGAATCAGTGAATATAAATAGGGCTGTTCAGGGTTCCAAAAGCGAACATCCGAAAGAAAGAAATGAAGCTCACACTCCCCAGCCGCCGACGCCACTTGGTTTCCATTGGCATCCAAAAGGCGGGCGGTGACCCTTTGGGGTACTCCGACAAAGGAAAGATCGATTGTTCCCTCTGCAGTGTTTTTATTAAAATCACATACGGTTTTGATAAAATAATCTCGCAGATGCTCCTGGGGGCGGCGCAATAAATACACATCTCGGAAAATGCCGCTAAAGCGGAATTTATCCTGATCTTCCAAATAACTGCCGTCGCACCATTTCAGGACAATAACGGTCAGTCGATTTTTCCCTTCATGTACAAACTCAGTCAAATCAAATTCATGGGTAACATGGGACACCTGACTATAGCCCACAAATTTTTTATTTACATAAAGATAAAAACAACTGTCGACACCTTCAAAATTGAGATATGTACGGAATGTGAGATCCTCTAACTCAAAGACCGTCTGATACACACCGCAGGGATTCTCCAATGGCACAAAGGGAGGGTCAAAGGGAAATGGATAGCGCACATTGGTATACTGGATCTGATCATAGCCCTTCATCTGCCAGCAGGAAGGAACCTCCAAATCATCGTAATGACCAAAATCCATTTCCTCCCAAGGAGATTGAGGCAAATCCAACACAGAAGAATAATACTTAAATTTCCAAATGCCGTTCAGCAACTGCACCCGATCACTGCTCAGGCGAGGACGAGATGTCAGCGCCTGCTCTTCATTGGCGCAGGGAATGTAATAACTGCGATTGGAGCAGGTGCCCACATGTAGAATCTCGGGATTTTCATAATAGTGTTCCAACATCATTGTTTCTCCTTGATAAAAAAGAGTATGCCGCTTTGCGGCATACTCTTTTTTCAGCGTTATTGAGAGTCATCTGCCCAACCGTCTAAAGTATCCAGTTCCTCTTTGGGGATCTTGCGCTTTTGGGTGCGGGGATCCTCTTGATCAAAATACCTTTCTTGCTCTTCACGAACATCAACGGGGTCGCCGAAATAAGCTTTTCTCAACATGGCAATTACCTCCCATATTTAGAATACGCACAGATGACCGTTTCTTTCTACTTTTATTATAATACTTTTTTCAAAAGAGTACAAGGGTTTTCAGCAAACGGAGTTTATAAACCGCATCATGGCAGTTCTTCCTTCTTCGGTACACTTATAAACACCGGCATCGATCAGCACCTTACAGAAGACCTCGCCCACCTCTTCTTGGAGGATTTTTTCGGCATTTTCGGAATTCAACTCGGGATGATCTGCCAAAACCTTCTTCGCCCAATCGGCATGCTTGGCAGTTGCTTCATCAGCAGCAGGATCCTGTCCGTTTGCCAGTTGCCCTGCCAGCAACTGCAGTTCACCCTTTAAGCGAGCAGGCAATACCGCCAGCCCCATTACTTCAATCAGGCCGATGTTTTCTTTTTTAATATGGTGCAGCTCTGCATGAGGATGATAAACACCCATGGGATGCTCCTCGGTGGTAATATTATTGCGAAGCACCAGATCCAATTCATAGGCGCCATCCCGCATACGGGCAATGGGGGTAATGGTATTATGGGGCTCCCCGTTTGTTTCTGCGAAAATAAAGGCTTCCTCATCGGTATAAGAACGCCATGCCGCAAGGATTTTCCCCGCCAATTCAGTCAGACTTTTGCGATTTTTGCTATTCAGCCGCAGAACCGACAAAGGCCAACGAACAATGCCCACCTTCACCTCGGGATAGCCGGCCATAGAGATTTCTTTTTCCACCGCCGCTCTTGCCATGGGGAACTCATAGTTTCCGCCCTGAAAATGATCATGGCTCAAAATGGAACCGCCCACAATAGGCAAGTCCGCATTGGAACCGGCAGTATAATGGGGGAATAATTCCACAAAGGAAAGAAGCTTCTCAAAGGTTGCCACATTGATCTTCATAGGCGTGTGCTGATTATTAAGCAAAATACAGTGCTCATTATAATAAACATAAGGAGAATACTGCAGGCTCCACTCTTCCCCGTTCAGCGTCAGAGGGATGATACGGTGATTCTCACGGGGAGCAGCTTGTAAAGAGCCGACAAAGCCTTCATTCTCTTTGCAAAGAGCACACTTGGGATACACTGCAGGAGGTGCATTCTTGGCGGCGGCAATGGCCTTAGGATCCTTTTCGGGTTTAGAGAGATTAATGGTTATATCCAAAGCGCCAAACTCGGTATCGGTGACCCATTTTAGGTCTTTGGCAATACGATAAGTACGAATATAATCGGTATTGCGGGAGAAGTCGTAATAAAACTCAGTAGCCTTCTTAGGATCCTCTTTATAAAGAGACCAAAAACGATCAATAACCCAAGAGGGACGAGGAGTCAAAATCCCCATCAGGCGGGTATCAAAAAGATCCCGATAAGTTACGGTATTATCCGGCAAAAGCCCCCGCTCTGCCGCATCATCCAACAAAGCAGAAAGGCATTCTTCTAACGAGCAATCGGCAGGAACAACCTCCGAAGGATCATACCCCTCCATCTTCATGGCATCTAAGAGCTGATTGCGAGCAAAAATCACATCACGAGGATCCAGCAACCCTTTTTGGACGGCATAACCAAGTAAATTTTCAATATGTCTTTTCATCAATTGAACCCCTCTTTAATAAATTACAGTAGTATTTTAACATACATATATAAAAATTGGAATGTCTTTTTTTAAAAAAACTTTACTTTATGAGCAGGATTTGATAAAATGCTTCTTGAGGTGATCAATCATGAATTTTCCTGAAACTGCAAAGAAACTGTATCCCGAAAACCAATGGGAACAGCAAGCAGAGAGGTATAATAAAGCAGCAGAGCGTTTCCACACCCTTTTCGGCTATGAGCACGAAATGATCTTCTCTGCCCCCGGCAGAAGCGAAATTTGCGGCAACCATACCGACCATAATATGGGCAAAGCAGTCGGCGCATCGGTGGATCTGGATATTTTGGCACTGGTAAAACCCAGAAACGACTGTAAAGTAATTATCCTTGCCGACGGTTTTCCTCCGGTAGAAGTAGATCTTTCCGATCTTTCCAAAAAAGAGAAAGAAAAAGGCGATTCTGCAGGTCTGGTGCGGGGTGTAGCCGCTAAGATGAATGAATTCGGTTATAAGGTCGGCGGCTTCGATGCTTATACCACCAGCAATGTTTTCAAAGGATCCGGTCTTTCCTCCTCCGCTGCCTTTGAGGTGGTTACGGTTGCGATTCTGGATCATCTTTATAATGACGGAAAGATGCCTCCTAAGGAGATGGCCATCGTCTCTCAATTCGCTGAAAACGTTTATTTTGGAAAAGCAAGCGGACTTTTGGATCAGCTCTCCTGCGCATACGGTGGCATGATCGCCATTGATTTTAAAGATCCCAAGGATCCTGTTGTTCGGCCCATTGATTTTGATTTCGCCACCACCGAGCATTGCATGGTGATCACGGACGTTCATAGCGATCACGCTGATTTGACCGACGATTATGTGGCCATCAAATCTGAAATGCAGGCAGTTGCCAAGGCTTTTGGCAAGGAATACCTGCGTGAGGTGGACGAAGCAAACTTTGAAGCAAAGTTGCCCGAGCTTCATGAAGCCCTTTCCGAGCGTGCACTGATCCGTGCTTATCACTATTTTGAAGAAAACAAGCGGGTAGATGCTCTGCACGATGCACTGCAGGCACAGGATTTTGAGGCCTTTAAAAAAATTGTAATTGCCTCGGGTCAATCCTCTTATATGTACCTGCAAAACATTTACTCTGATAAAAAACCGACGGTGCAAGCCATTAGCCTTGCTCTTTGCGTAACCCAAAAAATGCTGGCAGGAAAAGGCGCTTGGCGGGTACACGGCGGCGGCTTCGGCGGCACCATTCAAGCCTATGTTCCCACCAAGGAAGCCGAAGCTTATGTGAAGGAAATGAACCGTATTTTTGGAGAAGGAAGCAGCTGCGTGCTTCAAATCCGCCCCTGCGGTCCCATCCAAGTAAAATAAAATAATAAAAACTCCGCAAGGAACACCTTGCGGAGTTTTTTATTAATCATATCGTTCGTATTCAGTATAAGGGGGGCGATCTTTTAAGGGTTCATAGGTCTCAGGATCCACCACCAGCCAAGCATTGGGCAAAAACCGCATGCCATCAGCATCCGAACCGCTTGGATTATTCATAACTTGATCTTCATAATAAAGAACGGTAGAAGAACCACCATCCAAATTGGCAGCGTTATAGGCATTTTCATCGATAAGAACCTGCTGCAACTGCTTAATGGTTGCGCCCACCGAAGAAAGGGAGCGGCCATCGATCACTACAAACAGCACGGTACCATCTTTTCGCTGAGCAATAGCGGTGCGGGGAGCGGTCCCCCATCCGCCGTTACCGGAAATCTCAGCCGGTTCTCCATTAATGATCAAAAACGGAGTAAATTCGCAAGCATCCCGCAGTTTCAGCGCCTCTAATTCCTTTTTGGTATAGCGCCCCAGTACCAACACATCGTCTTCATTAAAGCCGATCACATCCACTGCATTGGGATAAGCAGGGCCTTGAAGAGTAACACCATCCACAACGACCAAGCCAATGGCACGTCCGCCATTGCCATAACCGTTTGCATCGCCGAAGCCGCCTGCGTTAATGCCTGCTACAGCGCCGTAGTCTTTAATCAAACGAGGAATTTTTTGACCCTTGGTACCAAAGTTTTCAGGAATGCCAAGGCGCACCCATGAAGGGTTGGAGATTTCCATGATAAAACCGTTCCAGCCTTTTCCGCTGATCTTACGAACGGTAATATCATTGGTATTGGGATCAACTACAATATCCTCGGTTTTGGTGGTCGTATCCAGTACCTCCACCTTATTGGAATTGAGCACGCCCATAATAGTCTCATCCGAATAAAGGCTGGTAGCATAATACTGATGAGAGAGGGTGGTCATTGCCGAGGTGATGATTAACTCACGAAAAAAGGAAATCGGTCCGTAGAGCAGAAACAACACAACCGTTACTTCCGCCACAACACTCACGCCCAAGGAAATACCAAACCGCTTTAAAAAGTTGATGCATTCATCGGACAGATGAAAAATATTCGGTTTTTTCGGCTTGCTGCTATGCTTCGCCATATGCCGCTTATTTTTTCTCATTTTTTCTCCTGATTCATTATTGTTGCATTACTTAATTTATCAATATTATTACAAATTATAATATTTTATTACAAATATGTCAACCTTATAGAAAAGAATTTCATTTTTTATTGAAAATTTACTTTACAAATTGATTTTTGTCTGTTATAATATGGAGCGTTGTTGGGATATAGCCAAGTTGGTAAGGCAACGGATTCTGACTCCGTCATTCCGCAGGTTCGAGTCCTGCTATCCCAGCCAAAAAATAAAGCCACCCATTCGGGTGGCTTTATTTTTTGGCTCAGAAAAGGGATCGAACTTTCGCCAAAGGCGAATGTTCGTTGAGCCGTTCCCAAAGGTGCGATAACCTTTGGGGTGCGGCGTGTCTCGAGCAGCGAGGATTTTTTGCTATCGCTCGGAGCGATCAAAAAATCAAGCGGCGCAGAGTATCCTGCGAAAACCCACGATCCCACCCATTCGGGTGGCCTTATTTTTTGGCTCAGAAAAGGGATCGAACTTTCGCCAAAGACAAAACAAAAACCACCATCTGAACAGATGGTGGTTTCAGTTTAAAAGGTGGTGTTTTCACGCTTACATTTTTCTCGATATTCCTTAGGGCTCATGCCCACACGGCTTTTGAAAATACGGGAGAAACAATACACATTTGTATATCCCACTGCGGCACAAACCTGAGATACATTGAGATCCTCTTCTTCAAACATCTTTTTAGCTCTACCAATGCGATAATCGATAATATAATTCTGCGTACTCTTATTCTTATAGGTCTTAAACAAGCGAGAAAGATAACTGCGCTCGATACCCAGCATATTGGCAATACTTTCGACACTTAAATTCGTGTTATAGTTTTCTTTTATGTATTCAACCGCACGAGTCATATAAAAATTCTTGGCAGGGATCTTTCTTGCCACCAAGCTTTCTTCGATGCACTCTAACAGCCCCGCAAAACAAGCGGAGATGGAAAACCGATTTTTATATTTTTTACTGCACTCTACAAAAAGATCATAGGCCGTATCCATAGCCTTATGTGGAGAAGCAAAATCGATAATCGGCTTTTGAGAGGAAAGGCCAATTCGCTGCACAAACTGATCTACACCATCCCCGGTCAGCTCTACGCCGATATAGTTCCATGGCTCAATACCATCCGCCTTCCAAGAGACGGAAACGCCGGGGAATAAAACAAAGGCCTGACCCGCAACAACGCTAAAACGACGATTTCCCATATCCAGAGAACCTCGCCCCGCCTCCACAATATTGATCACATAACGATTGGTTGTGATCGGTCCGAAGCTTTCCGACGGATTATATCGATGGCAGCAGCAAAAACTCAATCGAATATCCGAAAAAAACTCTTTTTCAAAACTAATATATTCTTCTCGTTCCAGATACTTTTGCATCATTGCTACCTCGTTCATCTTAACATTATAGATATAATATCACATTTTGTTTACTGATTGCAACATAAAATTAAAAAAATATCAAAAAATTTACAACTTGGAGTTAAAAATACATTTTAAAGACAAAAGATTTTTATTTTTTTTGCCTTTATGTGGACACAGATTCAGTGACTATTTTTGTTTCGTTTTATAAAAAAAGTCCAGTTGAATTTCTTTGGCCGTTTATGAAATACCGGCGCTTTTGCTACCGTATTCAGCAAATGCTCCGGACGATATATTCCATCGGTAACACCGGCACGGAGCACTGGTTTTCCATCAAAGCAATCCGGACAAACACCACACATCAGCAGCACACCACTCGCCTCTTGCAGATCCTGAAGGTCAAATAAACTCGCAGGATCTCCCTTCTCATAATATGCCACTCTCAACACCATGCCCAAAGAAGCCGCCTTTTGTTGCAATACCGCCGCAGCCTCCACCGCATGCTCATTCTTAATGTCCAACAGCGCTAAAACCAACAAGGATTCCTTTTTCTGCTCTTTACCGTAAATCCCCTCTCTTGCCATTTGCAACAGCTTCAAGAAGGTTTCTTCGTTGGCCGCATCAATTAATTGATCTCTCAGATCCTCATTTAAAAGAATCACCGAAAGGCCGGATGCCAGTTCTTCCTGCTCCGTTTCAGAAAGGGCAACCAAAAAGAACAAGCGTGTTGGGGTGCCATCTTCCCCATCAAAGAAAATGCCTCTTTTTAAGGTGATCGCCGATATGGCAGACCGCTTCATGAAGGCACTTCGAATTTGAAGAATAGCCACACCTCCACCGATAACCGGAAGAGTTCCCTTTTCTTCCACCTCCTTTCCAAGTGTTCGATAGCGAGAGGTGGCGCCATCTTTTTGAAGAAGGGCGGTCAACAATTCATGTATCCGATTTTTTTCGATGGCTGCCAGACCTACGCAAATACTGTCTATGGAAAGATAATCGTTTATATTCATCTCATTTCACCTTTCTTTTATAGAATTAAGATGGAGTTTGTCCGCCAAATTATTCACATATATTTATACAAAAACTTTCTGATTTTTTCATTGACAAACGAATGATTTTGGCGTATAATACATATCACGACACGGAGGTATAGCACAGCTGGTTAGAGCACTTCGTTCACATCGAAGGGGTCGCAGGTTCGAATCCTGCTATCTCCACCAAAACGACAGGTTGAAACCTGTCGTTTTTTATGTTATAATACTTTCAAAGAACATATGCAGGAGGCTTATATGGTTGTGGCAATGTTACTGGCCGGCGGAGTCGGTCAGCGAATGGGGGCAAAGGTTCCTAAGCAATTCTTGGAAGTAAACAATAAACCCATCATTTATTATCCTCTGGAAATCTTGGAAAAGCACCCCCAAATCGATGCAGTGGAAATTGTCTGTGTGGAAAGCTTCATCGACAATATGTGGGAAATTGTAAAAAGCCATGGCTTTGAAAAAGTCCAATGGATCACCGCAGGCGGCGAAACTTGCCAAAAATCCATTAAAAGAGGCATTGACAATCTCAAGGATAAAATGGATAGGGATGATATTTTGATGATTCATATGTCATCGTATCCCTTGGCATCAGCAGAGATTATGAGCGATTGCATTAAAGTGGCTCAAGAAAATGGAAACGGCTTTGCTGCAAGACCTATTGTGTATTCCAGTTTTTTCACCGAAGATCGCAAAACTTCTACCAAGCAGATCGATCGTGACCGCTTGATGCTTTGCACCATCCCCTACGCCGTTCATTTTGGTGAGTGTTCTGACCTATATGATCGAGCCTTTACCGAAGGAAAAGGGGTTGATGGCAATGTTTTTACCAACACTTTGTATTGCGACTATGGAAAGCGCATTTATTTTTCCAAAGATTCCGAAACGAATATCAAGGTAACCAATCCGGAAGATGTGAAGATTATGGAAGCGTTTTTGAGTATACTCCCTCAAGAATAATAGAAATCATACAGGCATTCTATGCTAAAGCATAGAATGCCTGTTTTTTTCTTGACAAAATCATATATTATTAATATAATAAATTGAGAATCATTCTCAAATTAGGAGAGAAAAATGGCAAATTATCAAACCCGCCCTTTGCGGCTATTAATGGATCATTTATCCACCCATAGTGAAACCAGCTATACCGTTGATGAGCTGTTCGATGCACTTTTAAGAGAATACGGGGCATCCGCTCCGGGAAAAAGCACCCTTTATCGACTAATGACACGCTTGGAAAAAGAGAAAAAAATCAAACGCTTTGAAAAAGAAGGCTCTCATCGTTCGCATTATCAACTCATTTCCTGTACCCATAACCATCTTCATTTGAAATGCACCGATTGCGGAAAACTTTTTCATATGGAGGAAACTTCATCAAAGCATTTATTGGAAGATGTATTAAACGATGCCGGCTTCAGCATTGATCAGCAGCAAACAGTTTTATTGGGCAAATGTGCCGGTTGTAATAAGAATCGAGGAAAAGAATGAAACAGAAAATCATCCGTTTATTTGTCCTACTATCTCTTCTCCTCTCCATGACCGCCTGCCACACAACGCCAAAATCCGAAAAGCTTCAAATCCTCTGCACCGGCTTTTCTCAATACGATTGGGTGCGCCAGGTTTTGGGAAATCAATTAGAAAATACTCAACTGACCCTACTTGCCAACAATAGCGCAGATCTTCACAGTTATCAGGCCACAGTAGCAGATCTGGCTAAAATATCGGATTGTGATCTGTTTATTTATATTGGCGGCCCCTCCGATGCTTGGGCAAAAGAAGCTCTAAAGAATCCTCGCAACAGCAAGCGGCAAGTTTTGGCTTTAATTGATTTTGCAAAGAAAGACGATGCTGAGGAGCATGAGCACCACGACCATGAACAAGACGAACACATTTGGCTCTCTCTAAACTATGCGCAAAAAGCAGTGACCCATATTGCAGTATTATTGGGAGAAATTGATCCTCCAAACAGTGCTTTATATAGAGAAAACGCCGATAAATACAATCAATCGTTGCAGCAGTTGGATCAACGCTATCGCCAATGCATTGCCTCTGCCAAACACCGTACGCTTCTTTTTGCAGACCGATTCCCTTTTTATTATATGACAGAAGATTACGGACTAAACTACCACGCCGCATTCAACGGCTGCTCTTCCGAAACGGAGGCCAGTTTTTCTACCATTATTTCTCTGGCAGAGCAAATTGATAAACAACAATTAACCTCTGTATTGGTAGTCGAATCTTCCGATCAGGTGATTGCAAATGCAGTGATTGACAATACAAACTCCCAAGATCAAACTGTATTAATTATGGACTCCATTCAAGCAGGATCGCAACAACGCATTGCCAACGGAGAAACCTATCTTTCCATTATGAAAAAAAACCTTACCGTATTACAACAAGCACTAAACTAAAGGAACAAAATAAATGACGCAATTAATTTGTCGAGACCTTTGCCTCGGTTATGAAGGCACCGTTGTGGCGGAGCACATAAACTTTTCCGTTAACAAAGGGGATTATCTTTGCATTGTAGGGGAAAACGGCTCCGGAAAAAGCACCTTGATCAAAGCTATTTTACATTTGATCAAGCCCCTCTCCGGCACCATCACCTTCGGAGAAGGGTTCAGCCAAAAAGAAATTGGTTATCTCCCCCAGCAAACAGAGGTTCAACGAGATTTTCCGGCCTCGGTACAAGAAATCGTGCGCTCCGGTTGTTTAAATCAAGGGGGATTCGGTCCTTTTTATTCTAAAAAGCAAAAAGCGCTCGCAGAAAAAAATATGGAAAAGCTGGGTATTGGCCATTTGGCTACCCGCTGCTATCGAGAACTTTCCGGCGGCCAACAGCAACGGGTCTTGCTGGCCCGTGCTCTTTCGGCGACTCAGAATTTATTATTGCTGGATGAACCGGTTACAGGACTGGACCCAAAGGTCACAACCGAACTGTATCAACTGATTCAAAAGCTCAACCAAGAAGGAATCACGGTGATAATGGTATCCCACGATATTGAGGCCGCTGTGCAGTATGCCAGCCACATTCTTCATATCAGTCGTGACCCCCTATTCTTCGGCACCACCAAGGAATACCTTTCTTCCTCCCCGGGAGCGGCTTTTGCCCAAAAAGGAGGAAACAAAAAATGAGCACCTTCTTTCATTACTTTTCATACCCATTTGTGCAGTACGCTCTGCTTGTTGGTGTTTTGATTGCCCTATGCTCCTCTCTTTTAGGGGTGACACTGGTGTTGAAGCGGTTGTCTTTTATTGGAGACGGCCTTTCTCATGTCGCCTTCGGTGCTTTGGCGATCGCCACCGTCTTAAAACTGAGCAACGAAATGATTTTGGTGCTGCCAGTCACTTTATTTACAGCAATGCTACTGCTGCGAACCGGACAAAATACAAAGATTAAGGGAGATGCCTCCCTTGCCATGCTTTCAGTGGGCGCATTGGCCATTGGATATCTTTTGGTTAATGTCTTCTCCGAATCCGCCAATCTTTCGGGTGATGTTTGCTCCACACTATTCGGTTCCACCTCCATTCTCACCTTAGATAAAACAGAAGTATGGATTTGCGGCATTATGTCAGTGCTGGTTATCATAATCTTTTTGGTTTTTTATCGACAGATCTTCTCGGTAACCTTTGATGAGAATTTTGCTTCTGCCACCGGTATTCACACCCATCTCTATAATTTATTGATCGCCGCTGTTACGGCCATTGTGATCGTAGTTGCCATGGAACTGGTTGGTTCCTTGCTGATCTCGGCTCTGGTGATCTTTCCCACCCTTTCCGCCATGCGAATCTTTAAAAACTTTACAGCGGTGATCCTCTGCTCCGCTGTGATCGCCGTGGTCGGCGCAGCATTGGGAATCATCCTCTCCATTATGGGTCCACCGGTAGGTGCCACCATTGTTGCCGTTCACATTGCAATCTTTTTTATTGCTCATTTAATTAGCTGCATCAAACATTAAAAATGGAGGTTCAATATGTTGAACTTTAAGAAATGGACTGCTATCTTTTCCGCTATTGCCATCTCCTTTTCATCGCTGATTTCTTTTTCTGCCAATGCCGAAGCACCTGCCCATGAAGCGGTTACTACTGCCACTGCGGCGGACACAGCCGAAGATTTACCCGCCACCTATTCGATTTCCACCCTTTCAGAATTAATCTATGCGGCAGCACATCCTACCTTTTTTGGAAAAGGGGATACGATTTACCTGAATGCCGATTTAGATATCAGTCAATACAACGGAAATTTTACCAATGATTTTAAGAACTTTGATCCCATCGGCAATTTAGAAACGGACTTCAACGCTGATTTTGACGGAATGGGACATACTATTTTCAATTATACAGAGACATTGCCCTTCTTTAACGGCAGAGTCAACGGCGTTATTCGTAATCTCACTTTTGAAAACGCTTATGTTCGAGCCGGGGCCACGCAGTCGTCCATTCTTATGCGCACCACCGAACGAGGCGTACTGCTAAATAATGTACACATTAAAAACTCCACTCTAACCACCGCAAACGATAGTTACTGCGGCGCACTGATTGCTTTTGCTCAAAACGGCAACAAATCTGTCATTATCCGAAATTGCAGTGTTATCAACACGCATGTAACCACTACCCATACAGGCTCTACCTATGGCATTGGTTTATTCATGGGCCGCTATCGCACCGGCGAGACTCTCTTTATTCAAAACTGCATTGCCGCCGATTCTTCTGTTTCCGGAATTACAGCATCCAACAACGGTGCCGGATTGTTCCTTGGCGATGTTAGCAAAAAATCTGCCAACGGAATCGATACCTTTGCCGTTCTGAATAATATCGGAATCATAAACTGTGCCTTAAAAAACTATGGGAGCGGCAGTATTGCCCTTGGAATTGTGGCCACTGTAAAGGACGGCGCGTCCATGAAGGCGACCAATATTTATACCCTCGGTAACATGCGTTCATCTCAAGCAGGATTATTTCATGCCGACATTGCATTTGACACTCTTTTTTACACCTTTGCCAACAGCCCTGTAACACTTAAGAATTATAAAGTCGATGCAGGTGTTGCCAAAATCACGCCGACTACCTCCGTCTCTGCAGAAGCCATTGTGGAAGACTTCACTCAAGGGGTTCTTCTTGCAGAGCTAAACCAAACAAAAGAAGAAAACCACTTAGAATGGACTTTCATCAATAACATTCCCTGCACAACATCACCCAACCATGCCTTTACTGCCGGTGATGTGAACAACGATGGCAAAATCAACGATCTGGATGTTATGACCATGCTGAGAATTCTCGGCAATCTCCCCTATGAAGGAAGCCTAAACGAAAAGGCTATGTTTTTGGATGGGGATAGTATAGTAACCATGGCCGATCTTTCTTTGCTGATGCAAAAGGTGGCAGGCCATTCCGTTACCCTAAAGGCGGCGCCGATCAATGCAGTGGTGGAACAATATAAAGACGGACATTATTATTTCAGCAATTATACCGTTAATATCATCTCTCAAAACATTCTGCATGGCGGTTCCAGCCGTCGTGTTGAAAATGGTGTTGATATGAATAATACAACCCTTCGAACCGAGCGACAACGAATTCTCATGCAGGAATGCGGATACAACCCCGATATTGTTATTCTGCAGGAATACCGCCACACTACTTGGTTCAATATGTATGAAAAAAACATTTTCCCCACGCCGGAATATGAAAACCATATTGTGAGCCGTGCCGATCCTGCCCGAGATACCGTAGCGGAAGCCAGAGAGCTGGGTCTTGCCTCCGGCGGTCATTCCTATAAAACTGCCTATCAGCCCGATGAACGCCTTGCCATTTTTTGGCGCAACGATAAATATAATCTTGCCCTTGATCAAAACGGCAACCCCATCAAAGGAATGTTTTATTTTTCCGATACTCCTGACGTCAACTCTCCCTCTTTCGGCACCGAAAATGATCCCTTAGAGGTTTATTCCCAAGGTGTATATCTGGATAACCGCAATCGCATCTGCGTGTGGGTTAAACTGGAGGATCTGGAAACAGGCGAAGAATTCTATGTTTACGATTTCCATTTTCCAAATGGAATGACCTCATCAGAAGGCTTAAAAGCAGTTGCCCTTGTGAACAATAAAGTAAACGCCAACTGTGCTCAATACGGAGATGCGCCGGCAATCTTGGGCGGCGATATGAACACCAGCTATTTTGACACGGCAAAAACTCAAGTGATTGCAGAAATGGGAAAGCATTTCACTGATGTGGGCGTTGCCATGGGAAATCTGCAGGGAACCTTTCCCAGCTTCAGCCGCAATATTACGGCTGATGGGCAAATCACCTCACGGATTGATTACTTCTATACATGGGACAATCGCACCTTACCCCTTCACTACAATGTGATGGAGGAAACCTTTGATGCCAACAACAATATATTGGAAGGCTTCGGAGGCTATAATCCAAGCGGAAGCAAGTCCAAAGACAATATGTACAATGGCTATTGGGCTTCTGATCATTTGGGGCTTTATGCCGAATTCCTTTTAGACGGCAATAAAGAGATTTCCGGTTCCCAAACGCCTGCCGATGCTTCTGCCGGAGAGCAAATCGATCTTCCCATCTCCTTAAAGCTTACCGGTGCGGACGCATCCGGAAAAATCGCAGCAGGCACCTACCTTACCGCCACCGTTTCTTTAAAAGAGGGAGTAACACTCGCTTCTTTGCCCTTGGCCATCAACTACGACAGCAGTATCCTCTCCTTGATGATGGCATTTAATGATCCGTATAGTAATGCTGTGATGAACTACACCAAGCTGGATAATTCCTTCTCCACTTATTTTTACAGTACGGAAAACATTTCTACCGGTGGACCCTTGATCACCTTATATTTCAAGGTGCTTCAGGATACGGCCCTTAAAGATGCCCCCATTACCGCCTCGGTTGTCAAGCAAGGGGCTCTCGGGATCACACGATTCAACGACAAGGGAGTTTCCATTCCCGTTTATGCAACCAAAACCACCGCATGTCAAGTCTATTACGGGGATGTGGACGGTAACGGCACCGTTGATATGGCCGATGCTGTGTTGGTACTGCGCCACACAGTCGGATTGGACACCTCTCAAATGACCCAAGCCGGTGCCGGAGAATTAGACGGAAAGGATGGGCTTACAGTTGTAGATGCCCAAATGATTCTTTGGTATCTTTCCCATCCGGATTCTGCTCCATTGAAGCCTGTTACGTAAAAAAATTAAGCCGTGTTTTAAACACGGCTTAATTTTTTGTTTACAATTTTATATTTTTTATGTATAATGTAAATACAGTATCAACAAAGGAGTGAATCTCATGTCATTACCGATCATTACCATCGGCCGTTCCTTCGGCTCCGGCGGACGGATCATCGGCGAAAAGATCGCCACCCTTTTGAATATTCCCCTGTATGACAAAGAATTGGTGCAAATCACTGCAGAGAAAAGCGGCTTTCATGCTACCGTGGTGGAGCAAATGCAACAGAATAAACCTGCCAGCCTTCTCTACTCCCTTTCCGGATCAGTGATTGAATATCCTTTGCAGGATCAGGTTTATTATGCCCAAGCCGCCGTGATCCGTGATCTGGCGAAAAAGGGGCCCTGTGTAATTGTGGGTCGCTGCGCCGACAGTATTTTGGAGCATGAGGCTCGCATTATGAAGGTCTTTATTCACGCACCTGTTTCTCAGCGAGCCGCTCGGGCAAAAGATGAATATAAAATCACCTCCAAAAAGCCGCTGGACTACATAAAATACGTTCGGAAATGCGATAAGAAGCGCAAGTCCTATTATGAGTATTTCACCCATAGACCTTGGGGAAAGGCTGAGCATTATGACCTTTGCCTCAATAGCGCCATGGGCTTAGATGTGGTGGCTGATATTATCGTGCGTGCCGCCAAAGAGTTTCCCGAAGAAATTAAATAATTAAAAGAAGATCATTGAAATTTCAATGATCTTCTTTTTTATTCGTCGGTTAGTAAAAGCCACTGCTCCGTCAACTCTTCTTGCAATGCACGCAAGCGTTCCAATTCAGCGCAGCACTCCTCTAAGACCTTATAATCGGTCCCTGCCTCTTCAAGGTGCTTATTTTGCTCCTCAATGGATTTTTCCGTCTCCTCCAGTTGACGCTCGATGCGAGAAAGTTCTTGCCGTTTGGCGGCTTCTTTGGCTCGCACTTCTTTACTCTTATAATTAGAAGGAGGTGCTTTTTTCTCTTTGCTCGCAGCCTCTGATTCTTGAGGAACTTCCGCCCAATATTCTTCCAAACTTTTCAGTTCCACCAAGCCCTTAGGGGTCAGTTTCAAAATCTTAGTGGGAACATGGGAGAGGAAATACCGATCATGGGACACCACCAACAGATTTCCCACAAAATCCGAAAGAGCACGCTCCACCTCTTCCCTTGCAGGAAGATCCAGATGATTGGTCGGTTCATCTAAAAGCAAGGTATTGCACCGCTTGGGCATCATAGCAGCAAACTGATACCGAGCCCGCTCGCCGCCGCTCAGCGTTCCCACCTTTAACTCCACTTCTTCTCCTAAAAAGGAGACCATGGCCAAAAGGGAGCGAAGCTGCTGATTGGTCATCAATGGGTATTCATCGGAAAGCTCTTGCAAAACGGTATTTTCATCGCAATGAAAGCGAGTCGCCTGCCGAAAGATGGCTTTTTGGATATTGGCACCCCAGCGAATGCTACCACTCACCGGCTCTAATTCCCCCATCAAAACAGAAAGAAGGGTGGTTTTTCCGGTACCGTTGTCTCCCACTATGGCAATTTTCTCCCCTTTTTGCATGCGAAAGGTAAGATCCGTGAAAAGACGATGATCTTCACCAACCGTAACCGCCAGATTCCGACATTGCAGCACATCATTTCCGCCGGCTTGATCCACCGAGAATTTCAGCGACAAACGCCGTTCGTCGGTATGAGGCTTCTCTATCCGCTCCATCTTTTCCAACTGTTTGCGGCGACTTTTTGCCATGGCAGATGTAGATGCTCGTACCAAATTACGGTCAATATAATCGGTGAGCTTTGCCACCTCTTTTTCCTGCTGTTCATAAAGACGCTCCTGCTCTTTTAAGAACAGTTCTTTTTGCTCTTTAAAGGAAGTATAGTTTCCTTTATAACAGCGAATGCGCCCTTCTTCCATATCCCAGATCTCGCTCACGCAACGATCCAGAAAAAAACGATCATGGGATACCACGATTACGGAGCCCTTATAGGCCTTTATGTAGTCTTCCAACCAGCAAAGGGTCTTAAAATCCAAATGGTTGGTAGGCTCGTCCAGCAGCAATAAATTGGGCTGCTCAATTAATAATTTACAAATTGCAAGGCGGGTCTGCTCCCCGCCGGATAAGGATTCTACATCTTGAGAAAGATCATATCCGCCAAAGCCCATGCCGTTTAACACCGTTTTGATCCGCACATCGATCTGATAGGCATCGGTTGCATCAATAATGGCTTGAAGACGGGCATACTCTTTGGAATCGGCGGTCTCGGCCAAACGATCAATGGCATCAAGCCCCTCTTGCACAACGCTGCGCAACTCTTCCATCAGGCTTCTTCCACCGCTGAGACCGCTATTTTGCCGAAGATAGCCAATGCGGGTCTTGGGATGGATCATCCGCTCCCCCGACGTTTCCGGCTGAGTGCCGATCAAAACATTCAAAAGAGTGGATTTTCCGGCGCCATTGCTTCCAATAAGACCGATAACAGCCCCCTCTTCGCAAGCAACCGTTACATCATCGATGACCCGACGATCCCCGAATTCCACGATTAAATTTTTAAGAGATACTACGGTCATTCTTCGCTCCACTCCAAAAGATAGGCCGAAAGGGTCTCTCCCACCGGCTGAATATGCGCCAATCGAAATCCCATTTTTTCATAAAATGCAATATTCTTCGGCTCATAGATTTCCACAATCCCCAACTCTTTTTGAGATCTCACTTGATCAATAAACCCTTGCACCAACCGGCGGGCAATTCCTTTTCCTTGCATTGGAGGGCGAACAGCCAACAGGTCTAAGGTCAAATAGCGCTTATAAAACTGAGGTGCCACCGTTTGGTTGATCTGGCGATACACCTTTTCTGCAGGAGCCGACAACACATATCGCTCCACTCCTTCCGCATCCCAAGGGCAGATACAAAGCGCCCCCGAACGATCCTCGGAAACCAAGACGGTCAGTTCCTCCCAAAAATCAGTCAGATATTTACGAAAGATCTGCAAGAGAATCTCCTTTCGTTCCTCCTCATAAGGAATATAATGGCAATAAAGGGGATCATGGGTAAAGCCTTCCGCAAACAGTTCTGATAGGATATCAATATCATTTTTTTCAGCAATTACGATCGATTTCATGATTTTTATTATACTCGGTTTCTTCCTCTTTTTCAATCATTTCTTTTAATGCGGCCAGCGCATCCCTTAAGCCGCCAACACCATCGATCAGCCCTTCCTCCACCGCTTGCTCTCCTGCCAAAATAGTGCCAACATCGGTCACCATATTTCCAACCTCCGTCATCAGCGCCTTTAAACGATCCAAAGAAATGCGAGAATTCTTCACAATAAAATTGCAGATTCGATTTTGCATCTCCTCTAAGGTACGAAGGCTTTGAGGAACCCCAATGATAGTACCGGTAGCCCGAACAGGATGAATGGTCATGGTGGCGGTGGGCACAATAAAAGAGCGC
Source organism: Eubacteriales bacterium (assembly GCA_045539335.1). Lineage (GTDB taxonomy): Bacteria > Bacillota > Clostridia > Oscillospirales > QAKW01 > QAKW01. The sequence continues at coordinate 838 of JAZQFD010000003.1, read as the reverse complement.
TTTGCCGCACAAGCCAAGGGCACTCCGATGGAATGGCCGCCGCCCAATACCAAGGAAACAGTTGGCGTTGTCATAGAAGCAATCAATTCGGCAATAGCAAGACCTGCCTCCACATCACCGCCCATGGTATTTAAAAGAATCAGCACTCCTTTTACGGTTTTACTTTCTTCCATCGACACTAAAATAGGCAATAAATGCTCATATTTCGTAGTTTTATTTTGCTCCGGAGCAAGAAAATGCCCCTCCACTTGCCCAATGACAGTTAATACCTGAATACCCGAATCGGTTTCTGCAGAACCTAATTCCAGAAGGTCCTCCAACGGTTCTTCATGCTTGTTCTTTTTATCATCCATTTGCAATCTTGCTCCCTTCTTTTAGTAGGTTGAACAAAATCACAAAAAAAATAACTTTTTTCAGAAAAATAGGTTGACAAAACGAAGATTTTAGTGTAAGATATAACACGTTCTGCGATGGCGCTATAGCTCAGTTGGCTAGAGCATGCGGTTCATACCCGCAGTGTCATTGGTTCGAATCCAATTAGCGCCACCATTTTTGGCCCGATGGTCAAGCGGTTAAGACACCGCCCTTTCACGGCGGTATCACGGGTTCGATTCCCGTTCGGGTCACCATATTTGGGAGTTTAGCTCAGCTGGGAGAGCATCTGCCTTACAAGCAGAGGGTCAGCGGTTCGAGCCCGTTAACTCCAACGGCGACATTTGTTACGGAGAAGGCATTTCGCGGCTCCCGTCCATATCCCAGCACCGGCCCAGACGGAACATCCGCACCATTGCCTGCTCCCGACTCATCGATTCCATACATCAGCAACGAAGAAATAATG
>JAZQFD010000002.1:0-35984 GCA_045539335.1 Eubacteriales bacterium | reverse complement strand
CGTAAGATAAGGATTTTTTATTTTGTTAAAAAGCTTTGCGGGCTCGAACCGCTTTGTCCGATGGCAGCCGGTTGCCCCGCAAGGGGCGAGGCTGTTGGGCATCCTTTTTCGAAGAATGAACCGCAGGTTCTTTCTTCGAGCCCGTTAACTCCCACCAAAAATCCTTATCGAAAGATAAGGATTTTTTATTTTCCCAATAAACTTTGCGGGCTCGAACCGCTTTGCCCGATGGCAGCCGGTTGCCCCGCAAGGGGCGAGGCTGTTGGGCATCCTTTTTCGAAGAATGAACCGCAGGTTCTTTCTTCGAGCCCGTTAACTCCCACCAAAAAATCCTTATCGAAAGATAAGGATTTTTTATTTTCTCAATAAACTTTGCGGGCTCGAACCGCTTTGCCCGATGGCAGCCGGTTGCCCCGCAAGGGGCGAGGCTGTTGGGCATTCTTTTATAGTTCTTCTTCCAATACCAGCACATTGATTTGCTTGCTATCAAAAGTCCCCGCATCCAAGGCAATAAGACCATTACCATAGAAAATATCAGCAGATCCCTTCTTACGGTTTGCACCCAAATGCTCGCCGCAAAAGGTCGGTACATGACCACAGATGAGGGTTTTATCGAGAAGCGGTCGATTCCCTTTATAATGAGTGATCCATTTTTCCCAGCGAGCTTTTTCCCAATCCTCATTTGAGGCATTGCGGCGTTCTTCTTCAGTCGCCCCTTTTTCAGGAAGCCAGCCGTGCACAAACACATAATGCTCGGTTTCAAAATAATCCACCGTCTCTTCAATAAACGCACAAATTCGATCCACTGTGCGGGATTTGCCTGAAAAATCGGTGGTATTATCTACAGGATCGATGAAATACTTTCCGAAAAAGTTTTCCAAGGTTTGCATAGTGCCATTGATCCGATGATGGGGCAATACCTTTCCCGTCCGCAACAATTTCAGAAGCAAATCTTCATGGTTCCCCCGCAATAAGACTGCTCGCTTCAGGCGCTCAAAGTATCGGAGCACTTCCGCATTTTCATTTCCACGATCAAAATAATCGCCGCAGCAGATCAGCCAATGATTTTCATTGTCCTTTTCAAATCCTGCCTCATCAAGAGCTGATTTCAAAATGGAATAATGACCGTGAATATCCGAAATAACAAATAGTTTTTTCTTCATGATTTCTCCAATTCAATTTCATGTCCGAATTCCGACAGCAACACCGCCAAGTTTATAAATCGGAACAAGGCGGGCAGCCAATGCTCGCAGGAATCTTCCAGATAAAGATCCTTCCCTTCCAATCCTGCACCAAAACGTTTTAAATAACGGCTGAGAATTCTCTTATAAGGCTGAATATCATCGTGGTTCCAATAAAAGGCCTCCCAAATTTCCCCTTCGGTTTTTCCTTTGAGACGGTCGCTGATGCGAACAGATTGCTCCACCGTTTCCATTAAAAAGGAAACCGAGGTGGAGAACAGCGAATAGGTAGTCCCCACATGGAAATATAAGCCGCACTTTTCCTCATAGCCAAAGGACAGTTTTTCTTTGAACTCGTTCAATAACCCACGCCAATCAAAGGGCTCTGCCAAAGATTGATCCAAATAATCTGCCTCCGGATTAGGCAGATAAATCGGGCGAGTCAACCGGCGGAAATATAAGTCGCCATGAGCAATAAAGATCAACCGTTGCAGCAGATACAAAAAATGACGAGAATCGGTAAATACGCCGATGATCTTCTTCCCTTTGATCCATTGAGGATGGCAGGTCTTTTTTATAATACGCTCCGCCTTTTCCTCATTGCCGACATTCTTTTTTAACACCCGAAATGAACAGCCATTATCATGAAAATAGTAGGCGTCCTTACACCAATGAATCGATAAAACCAGCTCATCTTCCCCAAAGAAATGGGGAATTTTAAGGTTTAATATATCATCAACATATTCGACTTTTACAGAATCAAAGAATTGATGAGAAACGGCCTCCGGTTCCGCAAATTTCTTGGCAGGGTGCCAATCTCTCCGTGCAATGGCCTCCTCTAATCTCTTTTGCAATTTAGCAGAAACAACGCTTAATTGATCCACTACATAACCATAAATATTGGCATCGATCTCCCTCATAAGCTGTTCGACATCCAATGCCTCTCTATACGCAGGCACGCAATAGCGATCCTGCGGAGGGAGCATGGAAAGTGCCGAAAGAAAGACCAAATCCGCCGAAAGGATATCCTTTCCACGCTTCTTGGCAATTTCCTCGCTTTGACAAAAATCAAAAAGCACATCCAGTTCGTCGGGCCGTTGAGTCAACTTGCTCATATAGGGAGCGCGCAGATTTCCGCCCAATTTAAATAGCTTCTTATAAACATACCGCAGGCGTTCTTCTTCATAAAGCTCAGGGTAGTAGGTTTCATTTTGACCGGTATATTCCGAGAATCGAAACTCCGAGCAGGCCGCCACAATCAAGGCGGCAGAAAGATGGCGAAAACCTCTTTCTTTTCTCCACTCCTCTGCTTTTGCAAGAATGGATTCTAATAATTCACTATATTTCATCCTATATTCGTTCCTTTTAATATTCTGATCGCCTCTGCCACGTTCTCTTCATCTAACCCCATGCGATAATTAGCGGTTTTTACAAAATGCCCCTTGAGAAACTCACTGCTTAAAAAGGCATCATCCAAAACCACAAAGCCTTCCACATCCCCGTGCAAGGCCAACCATGCTTCGATTTCCTGTTCTCTTTTGGAGAAAAGGCGAGGTGTTTTATCGAAGATTTCAAGCTGGAATTTCCGAAATTTTTCATCCATTATATGCCCGATTTCATCGCATTCCCGCTCCTTTTTGCTCCAATGCTCACGCCAAGAGGTGGTCAGTACAATCTTTCCTTCCGTTTTTTCCACAATCTGCTTCAAGAGACTCATACGGGAAGGGTCCAATGAAAGCCCCTGCTTCCCGCATTGGCGCAGATAGTGCTCTGAATTCAAAACGCCATCGAAATCCAAAAAGACAATCTTCAATCCCTCACCCCCTAAGCTATTTTTCATTATATCCCATTTAAATTAAAAAGACAACTCCTGCCTCAAGAATAACCAAAAGCCTCTGTTAACCAACAGAGGCTTTTTTAGGCAGGGAAATAATAACGCCGAAAATCATCAAACCGATCCAGACCAGTACCAGGCCGGACCAACCGATCACCGAAACGGCATTTGCAAAAACAGAGGACGCCAAGGCCGCAGACATATAGCTGACAAAATCCAAAAATCCGGTGGCAGCCGAAACCATCCCTGTATCCCGAAGGCTGGGGCAATAGCGACACCACATCATGGAATCCGCCGCACTGGATGACATAATACCGAGCACCATCAAAACTATATTGATAATGGGTTGACGAATGAAATAAACACCGATAAAGCTGAGGGTTGCCGCAATGAAAACAATCAGAATCGTCAGATCCATATTATAGCCCAAACGCTCGTACAAAAAGATGGCAATAAATGTTACACAAGAGATGGCCAAGGTCGCCAGGGTGAACACAAAGGCCGCATCCTCTGCTGAAAAGTTCAGTCGCTGAGAAATGTAAGTCGGCAACCAAAATACCACGCTGGTGCGAATAATGCCGGTCACAAAAGCAATCAAGGTAAACTTGATGATTTGGTGCTTAAGCAGTACTTTCACCCCGCCCCCCTTTTCCTTAGGCGGTGCGATCCGGCTAAAGGTGATCATCTTCTTTCTCTCTAAAATCGAGAAGGCAAGAAAACAAAGACAGCCCATCACAACCAATACGGTACTATTGGCCATGAAGACACCTCTCCATGCCAAAAACATGGCAAAAACTCCGGCCATAGGAGAGCCGATAAAGGAGGCGAAGGTATAGCCGATACTGCATCGAGTGGCGTAAATCGGTTCCGTATTCTCCGACACCACCTTCACCATTGGACCATAGATCATGGAAAGGAAAAAGCCGGTAAAGGCATAGGCAATATAAGCGGCAAGGGGAATCGCCGAAAGGAAGGTCATCAAAAAGATGCAAACACCTGCTAAAACCAGCCCCAGGCTGATCATATATTTCGCTTTCACCTTATTGCCGACTATTCCGTTAATCAACTGGCCGATTGCATATGAAAACAAATAAACCGAAGAAAGCGTGCCGATTTGAGCATTGGAAAAAACGCCGCTTTCTTCCATTTGAGGAGAAACCGCACCTAAGGTATTGCGCGCAAAATAAACCGCAAGATATGAAATGGAACACAAGCCGCCCAATATAAGCGCTTTGCGAACTTCCGGCTTCAATTTCAACATACAATCCCTCCCCCCTAAAGTTCAAGGGCATTCTAGCATAAATATGATTTAATGTCAATAAAAACAGAGCATCAAAACTCAATCGGTTTTGATGCTCTATCATTCATTTTTCTTCCACTTGAATTTCCTGCATAATGAGCGGCAAAACCTGCTCTCGATCGATCTTCAGCACATAGGCGAATTCTTCATAAAGAATACGCTCTGCCTCCTTCATAAACTTTTCATCAGAAAGAAGCAAGTTCTTTTTTTGCTCCAGGCGCTTTTGCTGGCGAACATGAAGGGTTTTGATCAAGCGCACCAGCTGCTCCCGCTCTCCGCTTACAAGGGCCTCTTGATACACTCGCTTGCGATCATTTTCATTCTCCACCCAAAGGAGGTCCTCCTCCGGCATAGTTCGAATCATTTCATAAATTTCTTTCGGAGAAAGAATGCGCTTCATCTTTGCCATTAGCGCTTCATTCCAGGCCGGCACATACACCACGGTGCCATGATTATAAACAGGCTTCAACACATAGTATTCCCGCTCGTTGCCGCCAATGAACTTTATTTCCGTGCCGGTTACTTTGCAAACGCCGTGAACTCCGTATAAAACCGTATCATGAACCTTGATCATCCTTTCCCCTCCTAAAAAAAATAACGCGCCGAATGCTGCAACTGGACTTACGTTGCCGAGCAAACTGCGCGTTGATTAATTCTATTATATCAGACTTTTCCAAGAATTTCAAAGGGATTTTTAAATTTTTACGGACGCATTTCATCCAAAGTACGCTCAAAAGCAGGAAGATATTCCTCCATAAAGATCTTCATTTCCGGCATATCCATCTGCTCCAAGAGAGTGCGAACTGATTGCTCGGCGATTTCAAATTCTGTGTTGCCGGCCTTTCGCTCCTCAATACACTTAATCAGTGCCGAAAGCTTATCCGCCGCCTTAATCAAAGGACGAAGTTCTTGATTCTCTTCTTTTAAAAGAGGGCTATAAACCTCTGCCATATCGGAAGGAAGCAAAGATAGCAAGCTTTGATTGGCCGCCTGCTCTACCCCTTTAAAAGCCGTTTCAATATCCGGATTCTGATATTTCACCGGAGTGGGCATATCGCCGGTAAGAATTTCATGAGCATCATGAAACATTCCCAGCACCGCTGCACGATCGGCAGAATAAGACTTGCCGCAGCGAAGATTGCCGATGGTTGCCAAGGCATGCGCCAAGACGGCCGTTTCCAAGGTATGCTCCGTCAGCGTCTCAGCACGGGAATTGCGCATCAGCGCCCAACGATCAATATATTTCATGCGAAACAGCATAGAGAAAAAACTACTATCCATTTATTCAGGCTCCTTGCTCGATTTTCTGATACTCGATGGTTGCCTCTTTTTCCCCTAAGACAAATCCACGGTCTAACACGACACGCTGAACATTTTCCATAGAGGGAACCCGATACATCACATCCATCATGGCGTTTTCAATGATAGAGCGCAAGCCACGAGCGCCGGTCTTTTGCTGAATGGTTTTTTCGGCGATGGCAGAAAGGGCATCGTCTGTAAAGACAAGCTCCACTCCATCCAACTCGAAAAGCTTTTTATATTGCTTTACAATGGCGTTTTTGGGCTCCGTGAGAATTCGCAGCATAGCCGCCTCATCCAATTCATCCAGCGCCACCAAAATCGGCAACCGCCCCACAAGCTCGGGAATAACGCCGTATTTAGAAATATCCCTTGTTTCGATTTTCTGATAAATCTCACTTAAAGAGGGGCCATTCTTTCCTTGGATTTTGGCGCCAAAGCCCAAAGCGCTTTGATCGAGGCGTTTGGAAACAACCTTTTGAATGCCGTCGAAAGAACCGCCGCAGATAAAGAGGATATTGGTGGTATCGATCTGGATAAACTCCTGATTGGGATGCTTTCTGCCGCCTTGAGGAGGCACATTGGCAACGGTGCCTTCCACGATCTTTAAGAGAGCTTGTTGAACCCCTTCCCCGCTAACATCACGGGTAATGGAAACATTCTCACTCTTGCGGGCGATCTTATCAATCTCATCCACATAAATGATGCCTTTTTGAGCACGCTCCACATCAAAATCAGCCGCCTGCAACAGCTTCAAAAGAATGTTTTCCACATCCTCGCCCACATAGCCCGCCTCGGTCAAGGTAGTAGCATCGGCAATGGCAAAGGGTACATTCAAAATCTTGGCCAAGGTTTTTGCCAGATAGGTCTTACCGCTTCCGGTAGGACCCATCAAAAGAATATTGCTCTTTTGCAATTCCACGCCGGATGCGTCTTCCTGGAGGTTCAAAATCCGCTTATAGTGGTTATACACCGAAACAGAAAGTGCTACCTTTGCACGCTCTTGACCAATGACATATTCATCTAAGAATGCCTTGATTTCCTGCGGTTTATAGACATGGATCTCTTGATCCTTTTTCTTTGCTCCTCTGCCACGGCGACGGGAAGGCTGATACCCATTTTGCACCAAAAGGTCCATGCAAAATTCCACGCAATCAGCGCAAATCAATCCATCGATGCCTTCAATCATATTCGCTTTATCGGCAGGAGTGCCGCAAAAAGAACATGTTTTCTTCTCTGACATTTCGATCTCCTTAGAGTAAATGAGAGAGGAATATACTTTATTCCTCTCTCGTAGTTTTATCTGTGTGCGATCACTTGATCAACCAAACCGTATTCCTTGGCCTCCTCGGCGGAAAGGAAATTATCACGGTCAGTATCCCGCAAGATCTCTTCATAGCTTTTGCCGGTAAAATCAGCAAGCATTCTGCTGAGTTTTTCCTTGGTTTTCTTCAAGTTGCGGTTGCGGATCTCCACATCGGTGGCGCTTCCCAAAATGCCGCCCAAGGGCTGATGGATCATCACTTCGCTATTGGGCAGGCAGAAACGCTTGCCCTTTGCGCCGGCCGCCAAAAGAAAGGCGCCCATGCTGGCAGCCATGCCGATACAAATGGTGGAAACATCACATTTGATATATTGCATGGTATCAAAAATAGCAAGCCCTGCGGTAACGGAGCCGCCGGGAGAATTGATATAGAGGCTGATATCCTTATCGGGATCTTGACTCTCCAGATAGAGCAACTGAGCAATCACCAAACTGGCGGTAACATCATTGACCTCCTCAGTCAGCATAATGATCCGATCATTCAGCAAACGGGAATAAATGTCATAAGAGCGCTCACCATGTCCGGTTTGCTCCACCACCATAGGTACTAAACTCATAGAAATACTCCTTATCCATTAAGACCTTATTCTTCGGTCTTCTCTTCTTTCTTTGCAGCAGTCTTCTTCGCTGCGGGCTTCTTAGCGGCAGGCTTCTTGGCGGCAACCTTTTCCTCGGTGATCTCGGCATTGTTGCGGATCAGCTCAACAGCCTTGGAAACGGCGCAATCCATGGTGATATCCTCTTTGGGGATATACATCTTCACCTGATCAACGGGCATATTATAGGCGGCGGCAATATCCTTATACTCGGTCTCGATATCCTCTTCGGAAACCACAACGCCTTCCATCTCAACAACCTTTTCCAGAGCCAGTCGAACCTTCACCTGCTTGGTTGCATCCTCTTCAAAGCCCTTGCGGAAAGCATCCATATCCATGCCGGTATACTGGAGATACATCTCCAGATTCAAACCGGAGCCGGCCAGTCTTTGCTCAAACTCACCACACATGGTATCTACCTTCTGCTGAATCATAGCATCGGGAATCTCAACCTCGGTATTCTCCAGCAAAGCATCGATCAAAGCGTTATCCAATTCATTGGCAGCCTGACGCTCTTTGCTTTCTTTGATCTTCTTTTTGATATCCTTCTTCAGATCAGCCAAAGTGTCAAATTCGCTGACATCCTTTGCGAACTCATCGTCCAACTCAGGAAGTTCGATTTCTTTTACTTCGTTGACACGGCAAGCAAACACAGCAGCCTTACCCTTCAGCTCTTCTGCATGATAATCCTCAGGGAAGGTTACCTCAACATTCACTTCCTCGCCGGCCTTTTTACCAACCAGCTGGGGCTCAAATCCGGGGATGAAGCTGCCGGAGCCCAGAACCAGATCATAGTTCTCCCCCTTGCCGCCATCAAAAGGAACACCATCAACAGAGCCATCAAAGTTGATGTTTACGGTATCGCCGTCTTTAGATTCACGATCCACCACAACGGTGCGCTCGTTCTGCTTCTGCAGACGCTCCAGCTCAGCCTTTGCTTCGGATTCAGTTACAGTATAGACATTTTTGGTGGCCTTTAAACCTTTATATGCTTTCACATTCACTTCAGGCTTGACGGTAACGATTGCCTTAAAGGTAAAGCCCTCGGCATCCACCTCGGTGATTTCGATCTCGGGGCGAGCCACGGGATCCAGCTTTGCTTCGGCAACAGCCTCTTCATAGGCCTTGGGATACAAAGCATTTACAGCATCTTCATAAAATACACCTTCACCATACAAGCGCTCAACAACCTTACGGGGGGCCTTGCCCTTGCGGAAGCCGGGAACGGTGATCTTGGAGAGATTCTTTTTGAATGCAGCGTCTACTGCAGCGGTGAATTCCTCGCCCTTAACATCAACCGTTAACTCGACCGTGCTTTTTTCTAACTTCTTTACTTCTTTAACAGTCATCCTATTTATACCTCCATAAGAATGCTCTCTAACTACAATATTGTATAATCAATGGCAAAAAAAGTCAACACTTACTCTTAAAAACAGAGAGAACTTTTGACCAAAAAGAAGGCTTTTTTTGGCAATTTTGATTAGAAATGCGCTTTTTTCGAATCCGAAGGGGCTTGAAATTCAATGCATCCGCCGAAATCAAGGTAAATGAAATGCCCCGAATGCGCACCTTTTTGGTTTTTTCGGCCTTGGGGCCATGAACATGCCCATAATAGCAACGGCGCACCTTATACTTGCGCAAAACGGACATAAACGGGGCATGGTTTTCATCAAAGGGCGGATAATGGAAAAAGACGATTTTTTTCATTCCCTTAGGCGCCGAACGCAGAGAGGTTTCCAAGCGCTGACGCTCTCGCTCCAGCATTTTCAGGTCCTGCTCACTGCCGGCGCTGACCTCCCAGCCACGGGTGCCGCAAAGCGCAATACCATCAATAATCAAGCAATTATTATGCAATAAGCGAAACTCCTGCCAACCTCGCTCTTTAAAAGAACGATTCATTTTAGAAGCCGTTTCCCACCAATAGTCATGATTGCCTTTAAGCAAAATCTTTTTACCGGGAAGCTGATGGAGAAAGGCAAGATCGGCCTCCGCATCCTTAAAGGACATGGCCCAAGAAATATCCCCCGCCAACACAACGGTATCTTCGGGGCGAACTCTGCGCCGCCATGCTTTTTCAATTTTTTTAGGATGGTTTTTCCATTTTCTTCCAAAGACATCCATCGGTTTATCGGAAGAAAAAGACAAATGGGGATCACCCAACACAAAGATCGACAAGAGATTCACCTCCTTTTTTTCAACATCAGTATATTTTAAAATCCTTTGCACAAACTAAACAGCGGAAAGGAGAGTATGATCCAATGAACAATAAGCCGATCAACATGGGTGTGGATTGCAAGGTAAGCAATTGCTATTATCACACCACTGAAAACAAATGTACTGCAGAAAAGATCGAAGTCAGCGACTGCACCGCAAACTGCAGCTGCAGCGAAGACACCTTCTGCAAAACCTACAAAGAAAAGTAAGTTCTTTCCAAAAAAAAGCGTCGCTCTGCGGCGCTTTTTTACTTAAAAAAGCGGTCCAGATAACGCTTCATATTGCCGTATAGATAGGCTTCTTTCAAATCAAACAGTTTGGGGACCGCCAAGAGGGTTGAAAGATCCTTCGGCGTTTGCTCAATTCCGTCGAAGTCGCTACCGAAAGCAAGGACTTTTTCCCCGCCCAGTCGCTCAATATAGCGAATATGATGCCGCACATCCTCTGTGGTTGCCTCATCCTCATCCGATAGAAAGGGCGGATAAAAATTGATACCGATCAAGCCTTCTTTTTGAATCAACGCACGAATCTGATCATCCGTCAGATTACGAGGGTGAGGCCTTAGAGAAAAGCAATTGGAATGGGTAGCCACCACTCCGTCGGGCAATAATTCCAGCATGGCATCAGCAGAACGATGATTCAGGTGGGAAACATCCATGGAGATCCCCTCCTCCCTCAGCATCAACGCTACTTCCTTTCCTAAGGAAGAAAGCCCACGCTCTGGGGAAAGGATCCCGCCGGCAAGACCATTGCCCCGATTATAGCAAAGAGAAAGAAAGGCGATTCCCTTCTCCTTGAGTTCCTTGGCGGTTCGACGGTTTTTCTCGGCATTGGCGCCAAAAAATCCGCCTCCCTCCAGACTGAGAAGATAAGGGGTCTTCCCTGCGGCAAAGGCTTCATCAATCTCTTTGGCGCTCTTGCAATGAACCATATGGGGAAAATGGTGCATCATTTCCTGCCCATAGGCATAAACCGCTCTGAAATAGCGATAAGGGTCATCTACCGTATCGGGGATAAAAATAGCATAGGTTTGTAAATGAGAAAAAGGCGGATTGCATTTCAACTGCAAAGAGGGATCCGAAAGATCCGTTCGCCGCTCAAAGCACCGCCAAAGGGTATCGCAATGAAGATCACCGTACATCATACTTCAATTACATTCTCCAGATGCTCCACCGTCCATCTCCCCAAAGAATCGGGAGACACGGCAAGAACATCAAAGCGCAGATCCAAATCAACAGGATGCTCCATCAACCAAAACTGCGCCGTTTTAATCATCTTTCGCTGCTTGGCGGGCGTTACACTCTCCTGGGGAGGCGCAATCATTCCTTTACTGCGAGTCTTCACCTCACAAAACACTAAGCTGCTTTTATCCTTGGCAATCAGATCCAGCTCTCCAAACCGACATTGGTAATTGGTTTCCAAAATCTTAAAGCCTTTTTTGAGCAGGTATTTCTTTGCGATCTGCTCTCCTTTTAAGCCTAGTCCGTAGACCTTCATTTTATTCCCCCAAAATTTTCTTCAAAAAGGTTTTCCGATGGCAAGGGGACGGACCATAAGCCAGAAGAGCTTCCCGATGAACCTTAGTACCATAGCCTTTATGTACACCGATTTTATATTCAGGATATGCCTGATCCAGTTCATCGCAGAGGCGATCACGGGAAACCTTGGCCAAAATAGAAGCCGCAGCGATGGAGGGGGAAACACCGTCTCCGCCTACAATAGCGGTGGCAGGGATGGGAAAATCACGCACAACATTTCCGTCTACCAATGCAAAATCCGCTTTGACGGGCAGCCCTTCAATAGCACGGCGCATGGCAAGCATGGCGGCATTGAGGATATTGAGTTCATCAATCTCCTCCACACTCCCCCAGCCGACGCTATAGGCAATAGCATGGGCAGTGATTTCATCAAACAACTGCTCTCGGCGTTTGGGAGAGAGCTTCTTGGAATCGTTCAACAGCGGATGGTTCCAATCAGCAGGCAACACCACGGCAGCAGCACAAACCGGCCCGCAAAGACAACCTCTGCCTGCTTCATCCACACCGCAAATCAACGAATACCCTTTTGCACGGTATTCTTCTTCCCATCTATATTCCAGCATCAGGGTTCCTCCAATGAGATCCGCCCGATTTTTCCGCCACGAAACTCATCCAGCAGCACCGCAGCACATCGGGTGTAATCAAAATCATTACCACGCAACAAAAAGCCACGCTTACGGCAGATATCCTCATAAACTTCCAAGGGAGGCTCCTCGGGATACAATTCAATCTTATAGCGGGATTCCAGCGCCTGGGGATACTTCTTCTGAAGAATTTCGATCAGTTCCAGCGCCAGCCCCTCTTTATCCACCACATCATCCTTCACCGCACCGGTAAGGGCAAGATGGATTCCCACCTGAGGATCTTCAAATTTATTCCAAAGGATACCGGGGGTATCCAATAATTCTACATCCTTTTGCAAGGTCACCCATTGACCGCCACGGGTCACACCCGGACGATCCTGCGCATCAGTGGCACGACGATGGCAAAGGGCATTGATCAGCGTACTCTTACCGGAATTGGGAACGCCGCAGATCATTAAACGAATGGTCTTGACCATTCCCTTGGCGGCGGCACGATCGATCTGCTCTTTGAGCATCTTTCGCACTGCAGGAATCACATCGGAAACCCCTTGACCGGCGGTGCTGTTGAGAAACAACACAGTTCTTCCCTGCTCTTTGAAATAGGCTTCCCATTTTTGATTCACTTCTTCATCAGCAAGGTCTTTTTTGGTAAGGACCGTCAACCGCTTTTTATTGCCCAGCAAACGATCAAAATCGGGATTTTGACTGCTTTTTACCACTCGAGCATCGCAAACCTCGATCACCAGATCCACCATAGAAATATTCTTTTCGATGTACCGCCGGGTCTTGGTCATATGCCCGGGGTACCATTGTATATGCAGATCGCCCATCAGTTCACCTTTCCAAAATTCGGCATCAGCCGCACCACAACTTTTCCCAAAAGATATTTGGTTTCAATGGGGCCGAGATCCCGACTGTCTTTAGAATTCATTCGATTATCCCCCATGCAGAAAACCTCCCCTTCCTTCACGGTATAAGGGAAAACAAAATGCTTGGGATCGGTGCTTTGCCACAGATCCAGATAATCCTCTTCCAGCAACGCACCGTCGACCATCACTCTAAAATCATCGGTAATATCAATCGTCTGCCCTTCAGTGGCAATAATCCGTTTAACCAAAATCTTTTCAGAAAGATTCTCACCCGCCACAAAGCAGACCACATCTCCCTGCTTCGGGGTATAAAAAAGCTGAGATACCAAAAGACGATCCTCATGCAAAAGCGTTGTTTTCATAGAGTCACCGTCAACCACATAAATGCGGCAAAGCAAAGTAAACACCATCATCACCGCCACCAAGGCAAAGACAACAGCATCGATCATCTCCAGTAGTTCACAGTTGATTTTTTTCATCGAATAACCTCACCTAAAGCATAACACCCCCAGAACAGCGCAAAGAACAAAGGCTGATGGGCAAGATACACCCAAAGGGCATGGCGACCCACCCATTCCAGCGGCTTGATACGAAGGGCATAGAATTTTTCGGGCAAGCGACGCTCCTTGACCAAAGGACCCAAGAAGGTGCCTGCCAAAAAGAGAAAGAAATAGGGCAACAGCGGATAATAATCTGCCGAATAAAAGCCCTCAAAGGGAAAACCAAGGATCATCAGCAACCCTGCGGAATAGCCGCTATCGGGGAAATGAACCATAAAAAAGTACAGCAAAAACAGCACCAGCGCAGTCACCACCGGCACCCACCGTTTTTTACAGGTAAACAATCCATACAGCAGCATGGATACGCCGATCATATGAAGGACGCCGAACCAAATATCCAGCCCTTCCACACCAACTGCCGGCAGCAATATGCCGGTAACCAGCGTAATTAAACAGGCGGCACCGGTCACAATGGCACCTCGCCGCAAAACATTGCGGGAAAAAGAGGTGCAGATGCCGCTAATCAGCAAAAAGATTGCCACAAAAACGGTTTGCAGACCAAAAAACCAATTGGTTTGCAAAAACTCAAAGGTAATGGGCAAACCAAAAATCCATGAAACGGTTTCCAAAGTGAAAAGTCCATGGTGCAAAACCATGCCAATAACAGCAATGCCCCGGATCCAATCCAGGGCATAGACACGTTGCCGGGTCATGCTTGCTGCTTACGAATCGACTTACGGGTCTCTTCGATAGCCTGAGTGCTCTTGGCCAGGTTTTCAGCCGTGCGGGTCAAAATACTGTCGCAATACTCAACGGTTGCATTTTTCATTTCTTTTGCATTGAGCTGAGCCTGAGCAATAATTTCCTGAGCCTTTTGCTGTGCATCACGATAAACAGCCTCTTGAGAAACCAACTTTTCGGCTTGGGCACGAGCGGTTTGAACCGTCAGATCCGCTTCCTCACGACCGGCCAAAATAATACGGTCTCTCTTGGCAATAATCTCATTGCTCAAGCGAATTTCTTCAGGCAAAGAGGAGCGAAGATCGGTGATCAACTCCATTAACTCGGTCGTATCGACCACACGCTTACCCCCGCTCATGGGCAGGTTCCACGCATCTTCCAATAAGTCTTCCATAGCCACCAAGATTTCTTCGATTTTCATCCTTTAATCTCCTTTATTCTCAAATGCTTTTTTAATATCCTCCACCACCGCAGGATGAACAAAATCGGAGATATCTCCCCCATTTCGCCCCACCTCTTTCACAATGCTGGAAGAAAGATACATATATTGGGCGCTGGTATTTAAAAACAATGTTTCCAACTGAGGGTTCAGTTTTTTATTGGTCAGCGCCATCTGGAACTCATACTCAAAATCGGTAACGGCACGCAAGCCCTTAACGATGGCTACCGCATTATATTCCTTGGCGCAATCCACCAAAAAGCCGGAAAAGGTAATCACCTCCACATTGGGCAAATCAGCAAGGCAACGCCGCAGCAATTCCATCCGTTCCTCCACAGAAAACAGCGGATTCTTAGCGCTATTGTTCAGCACCGCCACATATATGCGATCAAACAGCTTCGCCGCACGGTTAATAATATCCAAATGACCCAAGGTAACCGGATCAAAGGATCCGGGACAAATGGCAACTCTCATGATTCCAACCTCTTTTCCAAGAGAGTGATTTTCACCGTCCCCTGACGGTATTCCTTTCGCAAGGTCAGCCCGCAAAGGGGCACCTTCTCATCCGCACCGGTTTCTGCCGCAACCAAGGCACCCTCGGCCAGCAACGGTGCCAATCGAGCGATGGCATCAGCACACAAGCCCTTGCCATATGGCGGGTCCAAAAAAACCAATGAGGGACGCTCTTTTTCTCTTTCTATCATTTTAACACATAACTGATAGTCGATGCAAGTTTCTTTTGCACTATTTTCGAATCCGCAATCTTTTATATTGCGTTTTATCACCTGAAGGGCGGCAGGATTACTATCATTAAACCAGCAGTGGGCGGCGCCACGAGACAATGCCTCCAGCCCAAGCTGGCCGCTTCCGGCGAATAAATCCAGTACATACCGATCGGCAAGTTCAAATTGAATGGCAGAAAAAAGCGCCATTTTCAGCCGCTCCAAGGTAGGACGGGTATCCTCTCCTGCAAGGGTGGAAAGTTTTTTGCCACGGCGAGTGCCGGCAACAATTCGCATCATTGAGATGGTTCTCCTTTGTAATACTGATAAACAGCCTCTGCCACCGCCAAAGGCAAGCCGGCCTTTTGGGCAATTTGAGAAGCATCTGCATCGCCGATGCCCTTCGGATAGGCTTTTTTGAACTTTTTCAGCCGAGCCTCTCCCATACCGGGCAGATCCAAAAGGGGCGAGCGAGTCATTTTCTTACTATGCTTTTTCTTCATGTAGGTGATGGCATAACGATGTACTTCCTCCTGCAAGGAGGCAAAAAAGCCATATAAAGCAGGGTCGGTGCGAAGATCCAGTTCCCCATCAAAAGAAACTAAGCCCCGAGTACGGTGGCGACGGTCTTTCACCAAGCCGTAAAGAGGAATCCCTTTACAGATATCTTGCACCGCATGAATATGCTGCATTCCGCCGTCCATTAAAATCAGATCGGGCATAGCGCCAAACTCTGCATCTTCTGCATGAGACATTCTGCGAGCCAGCATTTGACGGGTGGCAGCATAGTCATCCTGAATCAACTGATCCTTAATTTCAAAGTGGCGATAGGCGCTCCGCTTAAACCGCCCCTCTTCCCATACAATCATGCCGCCTACCATAGAGTCACTTCCAAAATTGGAAATATCATACATTTCAATGCGGCGGGGCGCTTCCGACAATCCTAAGGTTTCGGCGATCAATAGCGCCATTTTGCGAATACGATCGCCGCCCGCTTCCCGCTCAGCCAGCTTTTCTTGGGCATTTTTGCGGCAAAGCGCCAAAAGTTCCGTTCCTTTTCCTCGCTGAGGATAGCGTAAAACTACACTACTCCCCCGCAGATCGGAAAGATATTGCTTGAGCAGATCTTCCTCCTCGGGAGCAAAGGGCAACAGCAGTTCTTTCGGCAGTTGCTGCTTTTCTCGATAATACTCCTGCAAAAAGGAGCCTACCCAGTTTTCTTCCAGACCATCTCGCAGGATTACCGTATCCTGCATCAGCAATCGACCGCCACGAATCATCAAGATCCCCACAGCCAACAGATCACCCAAGCGAACGGCATCAATAACATCCCGATCGGCGGTCTTATCATCGGTCACAATCTGATTATGACCCAGTTTTTCAATTTTCACAATTCGATCTCGCAGGGCAGCCGCCTTTTCAAACTCCAAATTTTCCGCCGCCTGCTCCATACGGGTGGTTAATTGGGCAATTAAAGCACGATAATCGCCCTTCAAAAAATCCATCACTTCTTCCAGCCGCTCAGCATATTGAGCCTCAGACACCTTTCCGGTGCAAACGCCCATACAATTGCCGATATGATAGCGCAGGCAAGGACGCCCTTTTCGAACATCCCGAGGAAACTGCCGATGGCAGGTAACAAGACCAAAAAGATCATTGGCGGTGCGCACAATCTCGGCGGCGGCACCCATTTGAGGAAAAGGTCCAAAAATCTTTTTTCCTTCTTTACTCTCTCTCCTTAATACCTTCAAGCGAGGATAGGACTCTTTGAGATCCAGCGCCGCATAAGGATAAGTCTTGTCGTCCTTTAATAGGATATTATACTTGGGCTCATGTTCTTTGATCAGTTGGTTTTCCAAAATCAGCGCTTCCATCTCGGAGTTGACGCAGATATAATCGAAATCTGCCACCTTTTCCACCATAGCCATCACCTTGGCGGTATGGCTTTTCACACCGGTGAAATAGGTACTGACCCGATTCTTCAGGTTCTTGGCCTTTCCCACATAGATGATCCGATCCTCTTGATCCTTCATCAGATACACCCCTGGTCGGGAGGTCAGCACCGCCAGCTTATCAGTGATTTTTTTAGAAAAGGTCATCGGTGTGCCTCCTTTCAGCCTATCTATTATAAATTTGATTATAACATAAAATGTTCTTGAATGCTACCCCTCTTTATGTTAGAATAATAAAAAATGCAGAAAAAGAGGTTATATTGATGATCAAATTGATTGTATTTGATATGGATGGTACCCTTACCGACACCACCAAGCTGATTCCGGCTTATGTTAATAAGACGCTGGAGCATTTTGGCGGAAAGGCCCTTCCTGCCAAAACGATTTTGAGTTTTGTGGGCTTTGGCGGCATGGATCTTTTGCAAAAGAGTCTCAATGAAGCCAATATGGATATGACAGCCGCAGAAGTATTCCCTTATTACGATAGTCTTTTCCACGCAGACCCCGCTTATACTGTGAAGCCCTATGAGGGCGTCAAGGAAATGCTGACCGCCTTAAAGGAGCAGGGACTTCGACGAATCGTTTTCTCGAACCGCCCCCATCATCAAACGCTGATGATCATTGATGCCACCTTAGACGGTTATCTGGATGAGGTGTACGGCCATCGGGAGGGCTATCCCAAAAAGCCCGATCCCACCGTTCTGAATGCCATTATGAAAGAGAACAACTGCACCAAGGAAGAATGCCTTTATGTGGGCGATATGCAGTTTGACATGGATGTGGCCAAAAATGCCGGCGTAAAATCCGTTGGTTGCCTTTGGGGCATTGGCGGCGAAGAGCAGGTTGGCTGTGCTGACTATCCCATTGAAAAGCCTTTAGACCTTTTGGAGGTTATTAAGGAAATCAAATGAGATCTTGGAAAGCGACTCTGATCGCCTGCTTCACCGGTTCGGTGAGCATGGCCATCATCAATAATTACATCCCTCTATTATTTCTCACCTTTCAGCGAGACTATGCATTGAGTTTCACACAGCTATCTTTGCTGATCACCATGAATTTCATGACCCAAATGGTTGTGGATCTGATCATGGCCAAAGCAGCCGACCGGCTGGGATACCGCCCCTGCCTTGTTTTTGGGCAATTATGCAATGGCTTGGGAATGATCGGCTTAGTGCTGTTTCCCCTTCTACTGCCGCCCTTCTTGGGATTACTGCTGGCGGTGATCATCTATTCGGTGGGCGGAGGAATCAGCGAAGTGCTGGTCAGCCCCGTCATTGAAGGATGCCCTTCTGAGAATAAAGCAGGTGTTATGAATTTAGGACACTCCTTTTACTGCTGGGGACATCTGGCAGTGGTGTTGATCTCGGCCTTTTACTTTGCCGTTGTGGGAATCGACCATTGGGAGATCTTAGCGTTACTTTGGGCGCTGATCCCTTTATGGAACGCCTTTCTATTCTCCCAAGTTCCCATTCAGCCACCGGTGGCTGCCGAGCAAAGCTGTGGCATCATCGCTTTGGTTAAACAACCGATTTTTTGGCTGTTTGCCCTTTTGATGTTTGCCTCCGGCGCCGGAGAACTGATTATGAGTCAATGGGGCTCTGCCTTTGCAGAGCAGGCCTTGGGAATTGATAAAACCGTCGGCGATCTGCTGGGCCCCTGCTTATTTGCAGGATGCATGGGTCTGACCCGTATCTTTTTCTCCAGACAGCCGGAAACAAAGCTTCGAAAATGGTTGATGCTCAGCGCCGTTTTATGCTGCATCACCTATCTTTTAGCCGCCTTTTCTCCCTCCCCCATCCTTTCCTTGGCCGCCTGCGCCGCCACCGGATTCGGAGTAGGCGGAATGTGGCCCAGCTGCCTAAGCCTTGGAGCCCATCAAATCCCCAAGGGCGGTACCGCCTTTTTTGCCTTAATGGCAGTAGCGGGAGATCTGGGTTGCTCCGGCGGACCTACCATGGTAGGCGCTCTTTCGGACGCTTTTGGCGGCAATATGCGGATCGGCTTTGCCGTTGCCTGTATCTTCCCCTTATTGATTCTAATTGGTGTTTTTGCACTTAAATACAGAAAGGAGACCAGCAAATGAAAGTTTGTGTGATCCAGCCTCCCTATTCCACAGATTATTCCCGTATTGAGGAGCATTTTCAAATTGAATTAGATCTGCTTTCCCAATGTGACGACAGTATGGATCTGATTGTACTGCCGGAAGCCAGCGACATCCCTTGCCTTGCCGGCAGTAAAGAAAATGCCGACGCCGCAAGTGCCAAGTATAAGCAGCCTATTTTAGATGCTTGTATCGAAACGGCAAAGCGCTGCAATGCCATGGTCTTTGTGTCGGCAAGAAGCGATTGCGAAACAGGACAGCGCAATTCTACCTACGCCATCAACCGTCAAGGCGAGATCGTTGGCATCTATGATAAACAACACCTGACTCCCGGCGAGGTCAGCAAGATCAAGCTGGACAGCGACTATACCTTCGAATTCTCAGAACCCACAGTCATTGAGATGGAAGGCTTACGCTTTGGTTTTTTGACCTGCTACGATTTCTATTTCTATGAAGCCTTTGCCAACATGGCACGCCAGAATTTGGATATTATCATCGGCTGTTCCCATCAAAGAAGCGATAGCCATCAAGCCTTGGACATTATCGGTCGATTTCTTGCCTATAACACCAACACTTATGTTATTCGTTCCTCCGTCAGCATGGACGAAAACTCCGACATCGGCGGCTGCAGTATGGTGGTGGCTCCCGATGGCACCATGCTTGTGGATATGAAAAGCACCGTTGGTCTTGCTACCTGTGAGATCGACCCCAAAGCCAAGTATTATAAGCCTGCGGGCTTCGGCGGAGAGCCTGCAGCTCATTATGAATACATTGAAAAGGGACGCCGCCCTTGGAAATACCGCCCTGGCGGCAGTGCTATTGTGCGCCACGATGAAATTATGGCTTATCCCAGAGTTTGCGCCCACCGTGGCTTTAACACCGTTGCCCCCGAAAACAGTATGCCCGCCTTTGGTGCGGCAGTTGCCATGGGAGCCGATGAAATTGAATTTGACCTGTGGTACACCACCGACGGGGAGATCGTTTCCATCCACGATGCCAAATTGGATCGGGTTTCCAACGGCACCGGGCTTGTTTATGAAAAGTCCCTTGCAGAATTGCAGGCACTGGATTTCGGCATCAAGTGCGGCGAGGCCTTTAAAGGTATGAAAATTCCTACTTTTGAGGAAATTCTAAAGAAATTTGCCTGCCACTGCGTGATGAATATTCACATTAAAACGCCCAACAACGAGGTGGCGTATGATCCGGCTATGCTGAAAAAAATTATTGCGCTGATCGACAAATACGATTGCCGCAAATATGTGTATCTGATGACCGGCAACGACATTGTGATGAAGCAGATCATGGAAGTGGATCCCGACATTTTAAGATGTCAGGGAGGCGGAAATCGGGATGTACGCTGGCAGATCGTGGACAGAGCCATTGCGCACAAATGTCAAAAGGTGCAATTATTCAAGCCTTATTTCAATCAAGAAATGATCGACAAGGCCCACGCCCACGGCATTATCTGCAATGTATTCTGGTCGGATGATCCTGAGGAGACCCGCACTTTCCTTGAAATGGGCATTGATACCATTTTAACCAACGACTACAACCGCATTGCACAAGTGGTAGCTGAATACAAAAAATAAAACAAAAAAATCTCCCCATATGGGGAGATTTTTTTATGCATGATAAAGCTTTTTGGTTTGATAGCGAGGCTCGCAGGTAAGATTAATACCCAGTTTTCGGAAGGTTTGCTCATCCACTCGGGAAAGAATCACCGAAGAATGGGCCTCCAGCCCTTTGAGCTTGCTCAACTGATCCATGGCTTTTTGCGCCAATTCATCGGTTGCGGCGCAGATCGAAAGAGCGATCAGCACCTCATCGGTATGCAGGCGAGGGTTATGATTCCCCAGTACGCCGGTTTTCATTCGCTGAATGGGCTCAATGATGGTGGGCGACAAAAGCTGCACCTCATCGGGAATCCCGCCCAATTCTTTCAAAACATTCA
Source organism: Eubacteriales bacterium (assembly GCA_045539335.1). Taxonomy (GTDB): domain Bacteria; phylum Bacillota; class Clostridia; order Oscillospirales; family QAKW01; genus QAKW01. The sequence goes on along the minus strand of JAZQFD010000002.1, from coordinate 14,839 downwards.
GCAACATGGAGGAAGAGGCACCCAGCAACGAAGAGGTTCTTCCGGTAACGATCCTCCCATCGGGCATTTCAATGGCAGCGGCAGGGGCACCGGTTGCTTCTGCCCGCTCCACTGCAGCGGCCACCACCTTGCGATCGGCGGTGCTGATATGCGTCTGATTCATTAAAAGATCAATCTTCGACACTTCATTGGACTCTGCAAGACCTTGACGAACCGAGCAAAGTACCGAATAGTAGCGGCGGATGATCTCTTGATTGGCGGCCGCACGAACTGCTTCATCATCGCAAATGGCACAACCTGCCATATTAACCCCCATATCGGTAGGGCTCTTATAAGGAGACTGACCCATGATCCGTTCCATCATGGCATTGAGAACGGGAAAGATTTCCACATCACGGTTATAGTTCACCGCCGTCTCCCCATAGGCCTCCAGATGGAAGGGGTCGATCATATTCACATCATTCAGATCAGCAGTAGCGGCTTCATAAGCCACATTCACCGGATGCTTCAAGGGAATATTCCAAATGGGAAATGTTTCAAATTTCGCATAACCCGCTTTGATGCCCCGCTTTTGCTCATGGTAAAGCTGAGAGAGGCAGGTGGCCATCTTACCGCTTCCGGGACCAGGGGCTGTTACGATAACCAGCTTACGCTCGGTTTCAATATAATCATTTTTACCAAAACCCTCATCGCTGACGATCAGAGGAATATTGGAGGGATAATCGGCGATGGGATAATGGCGATAGACCTTAATGCCTAAATTCTGCAATCGCTTTTCAAAGGCTTGAGCCGAGCGCTGGCCGGTATAGCAGGTAATCACTACACTGCCCACAAACAAGCCGATTCCACGCAATGCGTCAATCAAACGAAGAGTTTCCAAATCATAGGTGATTCCCAGATCACCACGGCGCTTATTCTTTTCAATGGCATCGGCATTGATGACAATAACGATCTCGGCATCGTCCTTCAAATTCAGAAGCATCTTCACCTTGGAATCAGGCTCGAAACCGGGCAACACACGGGAGGCATGGAAATCATCGAAAAGCTTGCCGCCGAACTCCATATAGAGCTTATCACCAAACATGGCGATACGATCCCGAATATTCTGAGACTGCAAACGAATGTATTCGGCATTGTCAAAACCGATTTTTGCCATCAAAAAATCCCTCCCATTCTGAAAAACAAAACAATACATTCATTATAACCAATTCTACGGTTAGTTGCAAGTAACTTTTACAAAAAAATACAAAAAAATAAGGCTTGCTTGAGGCAAGCCTTATTTCTTATTTCTTTTTCTTTTTGACCGAGTAGCCAAAGGAACCAATCTTTTTGCCCAAAGCAAAATACTGACCGTGAGCATAGGCGGCAAGGGCACATTTTTCGATATGGAATTTTCCCTTATCGTCAATATACCGCTCATCGATATTCACAGCAACAATATCAGCCATAAACATATCATGGCTTCCCAACGGGATGATTTCGGTTACTTTGCATTCAATGCTGACCGGACTCTCTGCCACCATGGGACAAGACACCTTGGAGGCTTTCTCACGGGTAAGGCGGCAGGCAGAAAACTTATCCACATTCTTACCGCTTTTCACTCCACAAAAATCAATGGAGCGCACAATATGTTGAGAAGGCAGATTGATCACAAACTCGCCGCTTTCCTTGATCATTTCATGGGAATGACGGGAGGGGCGCACCGAAATATAGGTTTTAGGCGGCTCGGAATTCAAAATGCCGGTCCAGGCAACGGTGATCAGATTATCTTTCCCCTGATGGGAGCAAGAAATCAGCGCCGGAGGCACCGGATTTAAAAGGGTGCCCGGCTTCCATGTTACCTTCGCCATTATTTCAAAAAGAGAGACTCGCCGGTCATTTCAGCGGGGACATCCAGTTCCAGCCACTCCAGCATGGTGGGAGCGATATCACAGAGCTTGCCGCCCTCCCGCAGGGTGCAGGGATGGTTATAAACAATGAAAGGAACGGGATTGGTAGTATGAGCGGTAAAGGGAGAACCATCTACATCCACCATGCGATCGGCATTACCATGATCGGCAGTAATGAACATAGCGCCGCCCATCTTCTTAACGGCTTCCGCCACCTTACCAACGCAGGTATCCACGGTCTCAACAGCCTTCACAGCAGCATCAAACACGCCGGTATGACCCACCATATCGCAGTTGGCAAAGTTCAAAATTACCACATCATACTTTCCGCTCTCAATATGAGCCACAACCTTTTCGCAAACCTCAGGAGCGCTCATTTCGGGCTGCAGATCATAGGTGGCAACCTTGGGAGAGGCGATCAGTTCACGGTCTTCCCCTTCCGATACGGTTTCAACACCGCCATTGAAGAAGAAGGTAACATGAGCATATTTCTCCGTCTCCGCAATGCGAAGCTGCGTCTTGCCGCAGGCGGCAAGATAAGCACCCAAGGTATTATCCAAAGACTGAGGCTTGAATGCCACATGAACGTTGGGCATAGAAGCATCATACTGCGTCATACAAACATAATACAGAGGGAAACGACCGTTGCGACGCTCAAAGCCGGCGAACGCATCGTCCACCAAGGTGCGGGTGATCTCACGGGCACGATCGGGACGGAAGTTGAAGAATACCACGCTATCGTTGGCAGAGATGGTAGCACCTTCTACACAGACGGTGGGCAAAACAAACTCATCAGTAACATTCTTGCCTTCGGCATCGACCGTTTCATAAGAAGCCTTGATAGCGGCAACGGGATCTGCATTTTGGACCCCTTCGCCATAGCAGAGTGCGGCATATGCCTTTTCCACACGCTCCCAACGATTATCACGGTCCATCACATAATAGCGACCCATTACGGTAGCTACCTGACCAACACCGATCTCCTTGCATTTTTCCACACACTCAGCCACAAAATCAGCGCCGCTGGCAGGAGGAACATCACGACCATCCAAGAAGCAATGAACATATACTTTGGTAAGACCGTTCTTTTTGGCCATCTCCAGCAAGGCCCAAAGATGGCTGTTATGAGAATGAACACCGCCATCGGACATCAACCCCATCAGGTGCAGGGCAGTACCGTTTTCTTTGGCATTCTTCATAGCGCCCATCAGGGCTTCATTTTCAAAAAAATCTCCATCCAAGGTGCTCTTGGTGATGCGAGTCAGTTCCTGATAAACCACACGGCCTGCGCCGATATTGGTGTGGCCAACCTCGCTATTGCCCATCTGACCATCCGGCAGACCCACATCCATACCGGAAGCACCGATTTGGGTGGTGGGGCAACTTTCTTTCAAGGAATCCATATTGGGGGTCTTAGCGGCAAAGATCGCATTTCCTTCGGTCACGGGATTATTGCCAAACCCATCCAAAATACAAAGAACTAAAGGTTTTTTCATTTTACTTCACTCCATGTACAACAACGGAGAAATCCTCAGCCTTCAAGGAAGCGCCGCCGATCAAGCCGCCGTCTACATTCTCTTTCGCCAAGAGGCCTTCGGCATTCTTTGCGTTCATGGAACCGCCATACTGAACGGTAATTTCAGCAGCAGCCTCTGCACCGAACATTTCAGCAACAGCGGCACGAACAAAGCCATTGCCTTCATCAGCCTGATCATCGGTAGCGGTAACGCCGGTACCGATGGCCCAAACGGGCTCATAGGCGATCACAACATTTTTCAACTGCTCAGCAGTTACGTTGGTCAGAGCCATCTTAGTCTGATACTTCAACAAGGTCTCGGTATAACCCAGCTCTCTTTGCTCCAGAGTCTCACCCACGCAAACGATGGGCTTCAGACCGGCGTTGAGGGCAGCCAGAGTACGCAAATTTACCGTTTGATCGGTCTCACCGAAATACTGACGGCGCTCGCTATGGCCAATCACCACATACTCCACACCGCAAGCAACCAGCATCTCAGCAGAGATCTCACCGGTATAAGCACCGGAGGCCTTAAAGTGCACATTTTCAGCACCGATCTTAATATTGGAGCCTTTTGCAGCCTCTACAGCGGCGGCGATGTCCACAAAAGGAACGCAGAGCACCACTTCGCACTTAGCATCAGCCACCAAGGGCTTCATCTCCTCGATCAGAGCAGCAGCCTGAGCAGGAGTATTGTTCATTTTCCAGTTGCCGGCAATAACATACTTTCTCATTTTTTATTCTCCTTTATGACTCGAATAGACGGAACGGATAAATCCGCTCCGTCTATCATTTTTAAACTTATTTATTGTTCAGAGCGGCGATACCGGGCAGTTCCTTACCCTCGAGGAACTCGAGAGAAGCGCCACCGCCGGTGGAGATGTGGGTCATCTTATCGCCAAAGCCCAGAGTGTTAACAGCAGCCGCACTGTCGCCACCGCCGATAACGGTAACGGCATCGGTCTCAGCCATTGCTTTAGCAACAGCGATGGTACCCTTGGCCAGAATGGGGTTCTCAAATACGCCCATAGGACCGTTCCAAACAACGGTCTTAGCGCTCTTAACGGCCTCAGCATACAGTTCAGCAGTCTTAGGACCGATATCCAGGCTCATCATATCAGCGGGGATCTTATCGGCATCCACAACGGCAGTTTCGATCTCAGCATCGATGGGATTGGGGAAATCCTTGGTGATGGTGCAGTCAACGGGAAGCAGGATCTTAACACCCTTCTCCTCTGCCTTTTTCAGCATATCCTTGCAGTACTCGATTTTGGTCTCATCCAAAAGAGAAGTACCGACAGAATAGCCCTTGGCTGCCAGGAAGGTATAGGCCATACCACCGCCGATGATCAGAGTATCTGCCTTATTCAGCAGATTCTCGATAACGGTGAGCTTATCAGCAACCTTAGCACCGCCCAGAATGGTAACGAAGGGACGAACAGGATCGTCTACAGCGTTGCCCAAATATTGCAGTTCTTTACCGATCAAATAACCGGCAACTGCTTCTTTCACATGGCTTACAACACCAACGGTGGAGCAATGAGCACGGTGAGCGGTACCGAAAGCGTCATTCACAAAGATATCAGCCAAGGAACCCAGCTCAGCGCTGAATGCTTCGCCATTCTTGGTCTCTTCCACACGATAGCGGGTGTTCTGCAGAAGAACTACATCGCCATCTTTCATAGCGGCAACGGCAGCCTTTGCATTCTCGCCAACCACATTATCATCAGCAGCAAAAACAACTTCCTGACCCAACTTCTCGGAAAGACGCTTGGCAACGGGAGCCAGACTGCACTCGGGCTTGGGTTCACCCTTGGGCTTGCCCAGATGGGAGCAGAGGATCACACGGCCGCCATCAGCGATCAGCTTCTTGATGGTGGGCAGAGCAGCGTTGATACGATTTTCATCGGTGATCACGCCCTCTTTCAGAGGTACGTTGAAGTCGCAACGAACCAGTACGTTTTGACCTTTGACATTAACGTCGTCTACGGTTTTTTTGTTGAAAGCCATAATATGATCTCCTTTATTTTGATTTCAATTTTTTACCATCAAATATTTTACCATTATTCTGTGAATTTTGCAATCATTTTATTTTCATAATTTTACCGAAAATTCATTCTTTTATGGTAGAAATGTTATAAGTTTTATGGTATACTTGATTTATTTAGTATTTTAAGGAGCGAAACTCATGGGACTTTTTGATAAATTATTTGGTTCTCATTCCGATCGTGAACTTAAGCGTCTTCAACCTATTGTGGATGCTGTGCTGGCATTGGAGGAGCAGTATGCTGCCCTTTCGGAAGAAGAACTGAAAAACCAAACCAATCTTTTAAAGGAACGGTTGGCAAAGGGTGAAACCACCGACGATATTTTGCCCGAAGCCTTCGCCACCATTCGAGAGGCAGCATGGCGGGTACTGGGCATGAAGCATTATCCGGTGCAGATCATCGGCGGTATTGTGCTCCACCAAGGAAGAATCGCCGAGATGAAGACCGGTGAAGGTAAAACCTTGGTTGCCACCCTCCCCGCTTATCTGAATGCGTTGACCGGCGAAGGAGTCCATGTAATCACCGTGAACGATTATCTTGCCCAGCGTGACAGCGAGTGGATGGGAAAAGTATATCGTTACTTAGGTCTTAGCGTCGGCTTGATTATCAACGGACTGAATCCGGAGGAGAAAAAACCCGCCTACGCCGCCGATATCACCTATGGCACCAATAATGAATTCGGCTTTGATTATTTGAGAGACAACATGGCTCTTTATAAAGAAAACCTTTCCCAAAGAGGCCATGCATTTGCTATTGTGGACGAGGTAGACTCCATCCTGATCGATGAAGCACGCACCCCGCTCATCATCAGCGGTCAGGGCGCCAAATCCACCGAAATGTATAAACTGGCGGATAACTTTGTCAAGACCCTGACCCCCTTTAAGGTGATCCGCACCGATGATAAGGCAGACTACGATGCCTACGCTAAAATGGAATATCAGGAGATCCTGATGGGGCACTATCTCAGCGAAGAGGAGCATGCCCAACTGAAAGAGGCCGATTATCTCATCGAAGAAAAAAGCCGCCACGTTACCCTGACCGCCAAAGGAATCGCCAAGGCGGAAGCCTTTTTCCATTTGGAAAACTTAGCGGATCCCCAAAACATGGAGGTCAACCACCATATCAACCAAGCCCTGAAGGCCCGAGGCATTATGCATCGGGATATTGACTATGTGGTCAAAGAGGGGCAGGTTCTCATTGTGGATGAATTTACCGGCCGTATCATGTATGGACGCCGCTATAACCAAGGCTTGCATCAAGCCATTGAGGCCAAAGAAAACGTAACGGTGGAAAAAGAAAGCAAGACCCTTGCCACCATTACCTTGCAGAATTATTTCCGTTTGTATAAGAAACTCTCGGGCATGACCGGTACGGCACTGACCGAGGAAGATGAATTCCGAGGCATCTATGCGTTGGATGTGGTGGAGATCCCCACCAACCGCCCCAACATTCGGGTGGATCATCCTGATGTGGTCTTCAAAACCGAACGAGGAAAGTTCCTCAATGTGCTGCAGCAAATTGAAGAATGCCATGCCAAAGGACAGCCGGTATTGGTGGGTACCATTTCTATTGAGAAGAGTGAACTCTTAAGTCAACTCTTGCGAAAAAAGGGAATCCCCCACCATGTACTCAACGCCAAGCACCATGAAAAAGAGGCTTCCATCATCGCACAAGCCGGCCATTACGGTGCGGTGACCATCGCCACCAATATGGCCGGACGTGGTACCGACATTATGCTGGGCGGTAATGCAGAATTCTTGGCCAAAGAAGCCTTGCGCAAAAAGGGCTATGAAGAAGAGGTGATCAGCGAGGCCACCGGCTATGCCGAAACCGATGATGCCACCATTCTGGAAGCCAGAGCCTTTTATCAAGAAACCTTAGAGCAACATAAAGAAGCCATCAAGGCAGAGGCTGAGCGAGTGCGGGAGGCCGGCGGTCTCTTTATCTTAGGCACTGAGCGCCATGAAAGCCGCCGAATCGACAATCAGCTCCGAGGCCGTGCTGCCCGCCAAGGGGACCCCGGCGCCACCCGCTTCTACCTCTCTTTGGAGGATGATCTTATGCGCCTCTTCGGCGGCGATCGGGTTCATGCCATGATGAGCACCCTGCGCCTGCCCGAGGATATGCCCATTGAAGCCAAAATGCTCAGCGGGGTCATCGAGCGTAGCCAGGAGCGAGTGGAGAGCAACAACTTTGCCCGCAGAAAGCATGTGTTGGAATACGATGATGTGATGAACCTCCAGCGTGAGAAGATCTATGAACAGCGCCGGCGTGTGCTGGACGATACCGATCTGAAAGAATCGGTTATAAAGATGATGGATCAATATCTGGAGAATCTTGCCACCCGCACCTTGGGAATGGATGATCCCGGCGACTGGGATTTTGATGAGATCCATCAAGAACTTAACGGTCTGATCCTCTCCCATGACGACTTGATCTATACCCAAGAAGAAAAGAAAAAACTGACTTTGGAGGAGATTATCGATCTGCTGCAAACCAAAGGTCGAGAGGCCTATGAAGCAAAAGAAGCGGAACTGGGCTCCGAGACCATGCGGGAAGCGGAGCGTGTGGTGATGCTGCGCAGCGTAGATCGCAATTGGATGGACCACATCGATATCATGGACGATCTGAAGCAAAGCATCGGGCTGGAGGCATACGGCCAAAAGAATCCCTTGGTGGAATTTAAGATCCAAAGCTATGATCTTTTCGACGCCATGAGCGAAAACATTAAAGAAAACACCGTGCGAGGCATCCTTTCTCTGCGGCTTCGCAAAGAGGAAGAAGTGAAGCGAGAAGCGGTGGTCAAAGAAACCGGCACCTCTGCCGGAAGCGATGGCACCACTCCCAAGAAAACCCCTGAAAAAGCAGGCAAAAAAGTAGGTCCCAATGATCCTTGTCCCTGCGGCAGCGGCAAAAAATACAAAAAATGCTGCGGTGCGCCGGGAAAAGATAATCAATAATAAAAAGCATCCCTCACTATCCGGTGAGGGATGCTTTTATTCAAATAAGGGGGTGGAAAAATACCGCTCAGCGGTATCGGGAAGCACGGTGACGACCGTTTTTCCTTTTCCCAGCTTCTTTGCCAGTTTGATGGCAGCCGCCACATTGGTGCCACTGCTGATGCCGCACATAATGCCTTCTTTAGCAGCAAGATCCTTGGCCGTTTGCAAGGCTTCATCGTCCTTAATGATACAAACGTCATTAAAAATCTCTTGATTGAGAATGGCGGGGATCACTCCATCACCGATACCCATCTGTACATGAGTACCAATAGAGCCGCCGGACAGGATGGCGGCATTTTCCGGCTCTACTGCCCAGATGGTCATCTCCGGATTCTGAGCCTTTAAGGCTTCACCGATGCCGGTGATAGTACCGCCGGTACCGATGCCGGAGCAAAATCCATGGATCGGTTTACCCACCTGCTCCAAAATCTCCACGCCGGTAACCGAGCGCTGGATGGCAGGATTGGCCGGATTTTCAAATTGCTGAGGCACAAATACCTTGGGATCTTCATCCTTCATTTTAAGAGCCAGTGCCAAGCATTCCTCAATGCAAGCCCCGATATTGCCGGCATCATGCACCAAGAGTACCTCAGCCCCATAGTGCTCCACCAATTTGCGGCGTTCCTCACTGACCGAATCGGGCATAATGATCTTAACCCGATAGCCACGCACAGCACCCACCAAGGCAAGGCCGATGCCCTGATTGCCGCTGGTGGGTTCCACAATGATGGAGTCGGCATTCAAAAGCCCCTTAGCCTCGGCATCGCAGATCATATTATAAGCGGTGCGGGTCTTAATCGAGCCGCCCACATTCAAGCCCTCAAATTTCACCAAAATCTCGGCGCCATCGGGATCACTCATATGTTGCAAGCGGATAATGGGGGTATGGCCCATAGCATCCAAAATGGAATTACAAATCATACATAGTTCCTTTCCTATACAGAAATCTTTACCATTCTATCATATTCTTTTAGGTTTTGCAATGACAAAAAAAGACCCGATCAGCATAACCTGCTAATCGGGCGCAAATCTTTATGATTTCAAGGTTTCAAAAATGATGGCCCAGAGGGATAGATCCTGCTCAGTCATCCGATCCCAATCAAAGGAGGCTTTAAAAGCTTCCTTCTCTTCGGGAGTATTCAACCCCTTTTTCATCGCCTTTTGATAGATTTTAAAGAATTCATCCTTATATACCACCGCATCGGCGGTATAATTGGGATTATGGCGCTTGCCGCTGACCTTCAAAAAGGTGATATTCTTTTGATCTTTCAGAGCAGCTTGCAGCGGATCAAAATGCTGATCGCAACGAACGGTAGGATCATCCTCCGAATGAATGATCAGCACCTTGGCATCGGTCTTTTTCAAAGACTCTTCCGCAGAAACTGCCGCAAATTTCGGTTCCTTTTCCAGCACCTTACGATACAGCCCCTTGGATAAAAAGCCAAAGAACTGCTTAAGCACCCGCTCCACCGACACAAATCCTGCCATGGCCACCAAATGCTTCACATCGGGATGAAATGCGGCAATATTGAGGGTAGAAAAGGCGCCCCAACTATGGCCCACCACCGAGAAGGTATGATCGGGATAAGCGGCTTTCAACGCCGAAAGAGCATCGTTCAGATCCTTTAGGGATTGAGGAAAACCGCCGGTACTCTCTCCGCCGGACTCCATACAGCCGGTATGGTCATAAGAAAAGACCCGATATCCCTCTCTTGCCAAAAGCTCAATTTCTTTCATATAGCCCCGATGGCCGCTTCCCATTCCATGATCAAAAACCACCATATGATTCGGCTTATATTGCTCATAAAAATAGAAATAGCCTTGAAGAATATGCCCGTCAGCCGAAGGAAAAGAGAAGGCTTCTTTTTGCAGCCCCTCAAAATCTTCTGCCGAAAAGTAAAAGACCGCTCCATGATCATCCGCACGGGGGCAAACGGCTTGTTGATAAATCTTTTCAATCAGTTTCATTGGTTGATCCACTCCATTACCTTTTCAAGATGAGTCTCGGAAACAGCACTTCCTCCTTCGTGCAGCATATGAAGAATCCTTTGATCCTCCTCCGTCTGCTTCGGTTTGGAAAGAATTTCCTTGGTCAAAACCTTGGTCATCATCTTCATCATGGATTTATAAATGCCCCGCAGTTTCTTAATATCAAAACCACCCTGCAGAGTAAAGAGCGCCGTTTCATCGGAGATGCGATTATTTTTTCGCACCGCTTCTAATTGAGAGCCGGTGGTGCCGAGGCAAACACCGCAGACCCCTACTACCTTAAATCGCTTGGCGGCCTTGGAATACCCCTTCACAAAGCTTGCCATCAACCAGCCAAGGTAAAGAATCTCTGTTTGAGCCGGCAATGCTTTACAGGCCTCCTCCAAAGTATAAACCGGAAGCCGGGTCTTTTCTCCCAAGATCTTTGCATATTCGGCAGTAGTGCCGGTATGGGATGTATAAACGATTGCCTTGATCATATCAACCATTCCTTTTCCAATACATATATTCCTTCACAGCTTTACTGCAAAACAGCAAACCGGCAATGGCAGCGTTGATGGCCATAAACAAAATCCATGCTCCATAAAATAGAATCTGCACCCACAATTCATTTTCGCTGACATCAAACCAAACCATGGTTGCCGCCATGCCCAAAATCACATTAAAGGAAGCAATTCCCGCATAAAGATTACGCACCCAAGGATAGCCATGCAGCAGTAAGACGGCCAAAACAATACTGCCGGCGCTTAAAACCAACTGTTGGAAATTGAAATTAAATAACATAGAAAAGAGCGAAGAAGCGATCTCACCACCGGCGATGATATAAACAAGAATCTTCCCGCAATTTAATTGCTTTTTCTGATTCTTTTCATAATCCAGAAATGCCTGTTCTTTTTCGGTCATGGCAAACACACCTCCTCATTTATCCTTATTATAATTCAAGCAGGGTTATATTGCAAGAAAAAAGGAACTCGAAAATTCGAGTTCCTTTTATACACTTTAAGAAACGTAGTTATCAAAGTAGCCCTGAACCAACACCACGGGAGTACCCTTATCACCGGAGCCGCTGGTCAGATCACAGAGAGAGCCGATCAGGTCGGTCAACTGACGGGGAGTGGTACCCTGAGAGGCCATATTGCCCACCAGATTCCCTTCTTTGGCACGGATGCTATCGGAAATCGCTTTCTTCAAATCCTCGCCAGAGAGATTGCTGAAATCATTATCAGCCAGATACTTCAGCTTCAATTCATTGGGAGTCCCGATCAAACCGTCGGTAAAAGCGGGAGATACCACAGGATCGGCCAACTCCCAGATCTTACCTTGAGGATCTTTAAATGCACCGTCGCCATAAACCATGACTTCCACATGCTTACCGGTTGCTTCCATAACACGAGACTGAATATCCAGCACCAAATCTTTACATTCCCGAGGGAACAATTTGATCTTATCTTCGGTAGACTTATTAGAGCCCAACAAACCGTATTTTTCATTACAGCCGCTACCATTAACCGGTGCGTTCATCAGATCATCTAAGCTGCAAACCACCTTAGCACCATTGGCAAGCAAAATCCGCTTGGTGCGAGCACGAGTATGAATATCGCAGTTGATGATGCAATCGGCATAGTTGAGAATGGTCTTGGCCTGATTGGCAAAGACAATCTCCACCTCAGCACCGCACTCACGGACAAGATTACCATAGTATTCCACATAATCCACGCCGGTGAATTCATGCTTATTCTCACCAAACAGCTCACGATACTTTTCCAAAGAAAGAACATCGCTATAAGGATTGACGCCGGATTCATCGATCTGATCCATGGTAAGCAAAGCATTTCCCACCTCATCGGAAGGATAGCTGAGCATCAAAACAACCTTTTTGGCACCCATAGCGATACCACGCAAGCAAATGGCAAAACGATTTCGGGACAGAATGGGGAAAATCACGCCAACCGTCTCTCCCCCAAGCTTTGCCTTTACATCGGCAGCGATATCTTCAACGCTGCAATAATTGCCCTGTGCACGAGCGACAATGGATTCGGTTAAGGCGATAACATCCCGATCACGCAGGGAGAATCCTTCCGACTCAGCCGCTTCCAATACGCTTTGGGTAACGAGCTTTGCCAGATCATCTCCCTCACGAATAATAGGGCAACGAATACCTCGAGATATGGTTCCGACTTTGCGTTCCATTTATATCATCCTTTCTTTTTTAAAACCAGGAAACCCGGACTCATCGTGAATCCGTTTTTTTACCGTAAATAGTATATACCAATACACGCTATTTTTCAAGAAAAATTTTCAAATTTAATAGCTATATTTTTTTCGTTTCAACTGCAAAAATACAAAGCCAACAAAAACGGCCATGAATTCTGCAACCACAATGGAATACCAAATCCCATCGATCCCCCAGATCAAAGGCAGCAACAACACCGCCGCAATCTGAAATACCAAGGTGCGCAAAAAGGAAATGACCGCAGAGGTAACGCCATCATTCAGCGCAGTAAAAAAGCCGGAAAAGAAAATAGCAAAGCCGGCAAAGAGAAAGGAAAAGGAGAAAATAATGAAGCCATCCTTCGTTAATTCATAAAGCTGAGGGTCATAGCCGACAAACAGCTTGGAAAGCGGCACCGCCAGCAATAAAGCAGCACCCAGCATAGCCACTGAAAAGGCGCCAATAATGTATGCACTTCGGCGAAGAAGGCCTTGGAGTTCCTTTTGATTTTTGGCGCCGAAATGATAGCTGATTATGGGCGCAGAACCGATGGAATAGCCAATAAATACAGCAATGAAAACCATATTAACATACATCATGGTACCATAGGCGGCAACGCCGTCCTCCCCCGCATATTTCAGCAGTTGGATATTGTAGAGCATCCCCACCAAGGACATGGAAAGGTTGCTCATCAGCTCGGAGGATCCGTTGGCAGTGGCTTTAAGCAGCGCCTTCCATTCCAATCCCGATTTCCGCAAGGACAAGCGGCTTTTATTTGGAAAAGCAAAATACAAAATCGGTGCCAATCCGCCAATCAGTTGACTGATGGAGGTAGCTGCGGCAGCCCCTACCAACCCCAACGGAAAGACGGCCACCAAAAGAGCATCCAATATCATATTGGCCACGCCGGAGACAACGGTGAATAATAAGCCCAGCTGGGGCTTTTCCGCTGTGATAAAAAAGCTTTGAAACTCCATCTGCAGGATGAACGCAGGATTGGCCAAGAGGATGATCCGACCATAGGTAACGCAATCCTCCAGCATCTGCCCCTCGGCTCCCAAAAGAGCCGAAATGGGACGTAAAAACACGATCCCCAAAAGAGAAATGACCACACCAATGGAAATGGAAACATAGATAAAAAAGGAAAAATAGCGGTTCGCTTTCTCATCATCGCCCTCTCCCATGCTTTTGGCCACCAAGGCGCTTCCGCCGGTACCGAGCATAAAGCCGACAGTGCCTAAAACCATCAAAAAGGGCATGATGAAATTGACCGCCGCAAAGGGGGTCTTGCCAACAAAGTTAGATACAAAGAATCCGTCTACCACCCCATAAATGGAGGTGAAAATCATCATAATGATGGACGGAAAGGTAAACCGCAATAATCTGCGGCAATTAAAATGATCAGACAAACGAATCGCCATTTAAGACTTCTCCAACGCCGTTAATATACACTCAAGATTCTCATCGGAATACTCAATTTCCGACGAATACATCCGAGCCGCCTCCAAAAGATCACAAGGAAGCGCACGGATCATCTGCACGCTCAATACCGCAAACAGCAACCGCTCCCGCAGGCGCCCGTCTTCCAACCCTCCGGCCAGATGACGATAGACAAAATAACCCGCCAACTGCTCTAAGGCCACCGGATCCCTTCTTTGATCTTCCTTCATATTCTGCAGGAAATCGCCCCACAGGGGATCCAGCCGCTCTAAATTTTGATAGAAGGAACGCCATTGAAAAGGATCGAAAACAATCCCGTCTGCAAGGGCATTTAATCGTTCATCGATGGTTTTAGTGCGATCCTGAAGAAGATGGAAAATCTGCTGCCGAAAGTCAAAGAAGGCCTGCTCTTCCGGAGTACATTCTTCTTCATAGGGACGCAGCGTCATCGGTTCTTTTTGAGATAAAACCAGCTCTGCCGCCGCTTCACAGCATAAACCCAAGCCAATCTCTTCCCCATGGGAATAGAAATTGCGAAAGCGAGGGTGATCGGCGCAAATTTGGCAAAGGGACTTTTCCCCCATTTCGGCAATGATCTTGCATAAGCAGTGAAGGAGTATCCGAACTCGCCTAAAACGGCATAATTTTGGCGCTTTTCGGATTATTGGCGTCGGTAGGCGCCAGCCTTACCGACTTCACTGCACCAAAAATCACACAAAATTCTGCTCGTTTTAGGTCGTAGA
>JAZQFD010000001.1:0-31780 GCA_045539335.1 Eubacteriales bacterium | reverse complement strand
TTCGGAAGTATCCAAGCTATCCCAATCGTCTTCACTGCTTTGTTTACAAGCGGTGGTCATGGAAACCAACATCATGACGGCAAGAATGAGTGCAAGAACTTTGCAAAACTTCTTCATTGCTTCAAAACTCCTTTCATAATATAGTTTTGGTGATACTATTATATATAATATTATTAAATTTTGCAATACTTAAAGACAAAGTGTAACATAAATGTAAACTAACTTTGTTAAAATATACAAAAATTGGATCATTGTTTTGTTGCAATCGTTTTTTTGTGCAAAATCACGAACCGTAATTTAAGCAATCTTGAATGGCTGTTTCAATATAATTGGCCACCTCTTTATGCTTGGTTGCCATGTTAATATTGGAGTTATAGGCGGCAAAAATATACCCCTCCTTCGAATCACGAAAAGCTTCTTGCGCAGCACCGGAAAAAAGGCGACCGTTACTCATTTCGCATCCGAAATAGGTGTTCTTAATACAGAACTCAAAGTACTCCTTGCGTGCCTTATAATCAAAGTTGAAATGGGGCTTTTCCATCATATAATCCATCATCGCTTCGGTACAACGATTGGCCCACAATTCCATGAATTTCACCGCATAAGGAATATTCCCCTTATTCTTGACCATGCGGGGAACCATCATGGTATAACCGATATTATAAGCCACATAACGGCCACCCTCATTAGGGGCTTTGGGGAACGGCACCCAATTATACTTTCGACTGGATGCATAGGGATATTTATCGCTATCATCCATAGGCCACACACGAGAAGCCATCACTAAGGTTCCATCGGAAAACAAGCGATGATAACTCTCACGAGTATCCAACGTTTCCCCATCTTCGGAGGTGCTGGCATCCTGAACGCTCTTCATAGTATCGGCAAAGAAGGTCACCGCTTCGATGACTCGCTCATCCATCCAATTGTTGATCAATCCCGGAGTTTTACCATTGTGATCCAGCGCAACCGGCTGCACCCCATTCGTCATGGGCCAATCCATATACCAATCCCCCACGCCCTGACGATAAGCATACAACTTTTTGCCATCATTGGTCATTGAGGGTACAGAGGCAAGGAAAGAACGCCACGCATTCCAATCCCACTCGTCATTTTGCCAAAGGGTATGGGGATCCTTCAGCCCTAATTCTTCCACCAAGGATTGATTATAAAGCAAGATAATCACCGAACCGATGGGGGAAATACAACGATAGCCGCCGCCGTAATAAGTCTCCTCCAGAGTCATTTGATCCACGCCGGGAGAGTTGCCTAAATTCTGAAGATTGACATAGGGATCCAAGGGCTGAGACAGATTTAAAAACTGGGGGAATCCACCGATAGAGGTGGGGATCACATCCAACGCTTTTCCTGCATTCATATAAACCAAGCATTGCTTGATGGAAGAATGCCAATGGGATTGCGTGAACTTGATTTGAAGCCCCAGCTCCGTTTTCAGCATATCATACCAATCCCATTCCCGAATCAGCTGACCATTTTCATCATTATATAAAAAGGCACCGTTTGTTGTGCCGCCGACAACGGTCAGCGTCTTCCCCTTAAGATCTGCCAGCTTAATATCGTTTTTCACAAATCCGGTGGAATCGATACTATAAGAAGGCAGGACCCCACGATTGACCGGTTTGCTTTCCGCAAGAAGAGGGTTGAATTCTACCGAGTATTTTTTGTCTTCGGTATAATCATTCACAACCTTATCGTATTCATCCGTCTTCTCATCGTCGGCAGGGTCTTTTTCATCCGATACAGACTCCTTCGACGGTTCTTTATCCAAAGAATCTTTCAAGGGATTCTCTTCCGACTCATCCTTCGATTCGTCCTTATTCTCATCCTCATCCTTTTCAGAGGAAGGATCTTCTTTTTCTTCTGAGTTCTGATCAGAATCCTCCGGCTGACCGATTTGACCGAATGCATCTTGATCGATCTCCTCTTCCCAGTCGGTTTCTTGCTCCTTTTTACATGCGGACGCCATGGCGGTCAACATCAAAACCGCCAGAATGATCGCAAGAATTTTACACCCTTTCTTCATTGGCATAGTCCCCTTCTTAAAATCCTTATAAATCTATTATAGTAAACGATTCCGGTTTTTGCAATAAAAAAGAAGCCGATTGTTTTTAACAATCGGCTTCTCTTATGAACAAGGAATTACATGTGATAAGCTCTTACCACCAAAGCAGCCATCTCAGCACGGCTGATTTGAGCCTTGGGATTCAGCTTACCGTTGCCACAGCCTTCGATCAGGCCGGCAGCAACCATTGCCTCAGCGCCGTCTACTGCCCAGTTCTCCAAAGCGGAAGCATCACTGAAGCAAGACAGATCAGCAGTACCCTTCAGATCGAAGATACGAGCGAAGATGGTCATTACCTCTTCACGAGTAATATTCTTTTTGGGTTGGAAGTACAGGTCATTCACAACCTGAGCACCCTTGATATAACCGGTAACATAGCAAGCCTTTACATAGTTCTCGGCCCAAGCAGGAACAGCGGAAGCATCCACGAAGGGAACCTCTACCTTGGAGAAGCAAGAACCGTTAAGTCCCATCAAGCGGCATACAACAGAAGCCATTTCCTGACGAGTGATCTTATCGTTGGCTCTGAAAACATTCTCACCATTCTTATTGGCAGAGCCCTGCATCAGACCCAAAGCGGCTGCTTCACGTACATAATCAGCGTACCAAACATTCAGATCCGGCAGATCATCATAAGGAGTAACCGTTATATTCTTAGTGATAACGACTTTATAATCCTTAGTGGTTACGCCATCCTGGGCGGTACAAACTACATAATAAACGTTGGTAGCCAGTTCAATGGGAACATTAAAACTTCCGGTGCCGGTGATCTCTACCTTCTTGGCGGGATCGGCATATACACGGCAGGTTGCATTGGGATCTCTGGTTTCAAAGGAGAAGGTAGCGCTATTACCACCGGCCAAGAAAGAGATGACGCCATCTGCAATACCAACAGAGTATTCAGGAACATTTACGATGGTTGCATCCGAAGAAGGCTGACCATTTTCAACAACCAAAGACAAGGTATTGGTTCTGCCCTTGGCATCTTTAACTTCAACGGTTAAGGCATTGCTGCCTGCATCCAACTTAATGGGGCGAACTTCCGCAGAGGAAGAGACCTCGGCAGTGCCCTTCAAGATGCGATAGGTAGCACCTGCAGTTGCGGTAAGAGTGTAGGTAATCTCCGTGTAATAACCGTTGAGATAACCAAACATCTTATCCACATCATTGCGCAGGAATACATCGCCATCGCTGGCTTCTGCTGCAATGATGGTGGGATCCAAATCGGACACATCACGATTAAACTTCACGGTGTAAACAGCGCTAGCACCCTTTGCACCGGTCACCTTTACGAAAACGGAATAACCACCATAGGGGATATAACCGGCGAGATCCTCCAGAGCAACCTTGCAAGCGCTATCGGCAAACAGTTCATAGGTTGCGCCGGCAGAAACCTTCACATCATAGTTGAGGAACAACTGATCAGAGGGAATCGTGTAAGTCCATACCTTGCCGGCCTTAGAAGGAGCGGCCACCTCTGCATCAAAGAGCAGATCCAGCAATTCTGCATTGTTGCCGGGATCACGGAGAATTAACAAACGATAGAGAGTGCCAATATTATCGTCGCCGGTGTTTTCAACCAGTACGTAACGATTGGTAGCTTCACCATCCAGATAAACCTTGGTCTTATCAACAACGGTAGCCAAAGTTTCCTCTTCATAAAGAGTCCACTGGCAACCGGTGTTAACTGTCAAAGCAGAAGACAGATCCACAAAATCGGGATCGTTTGCCAAACCTCTCAAATCGATGGTAATCAGATGAGCATCTTGATCTACAGCGCCCGCAAAACCATTAACGGCGTTTACGGTCTTGCTGCCAACCAATTCGGTCATGCTTGCGTCTTTATAATAAGGATAAAGAACAACTTCAGTATCGCTGACCTGCTTGTCGACCAGCAACTGATCAGTGGTGATGCCATTGGTGTAATAATTGCGGCTGAGATTCAGCACACCATTAACATCACAGGAAACCAGAGCGGTATCAACAGGAAGATCCACATAGTTTTCATTAATATTGATGAAGTGACGGAAGGTAGTATTATTACCAAAGAAGGTCTTATAGAAAATCACAAAGGGAGTCACACCGGGATCAATGCCATAAATGGTATTGCCAACAATATTCAGATTGGTTCCGGGCAAGGTCCAGCGACCGTCAAACTTGAAGTTAACCAAGGGAGCAGCACCGGCATCAGCCACCACATTGTTGCTCACGGTAAAACCAGCCAATACAACCTGGTTATTGTAGTTCGAGGCCTGATCATGAGTAAACTGCAAAATACCGCCGGCATTGGCAATATAGTTGCCATCGATCAAAATGGCATCACCGATCGAACCGTTGAACGCAGAGTTCACCACTGCGATCTGACCGGTAATGGCAATATGGTTGTTACGAATGATGGTATTAACAGCCGCACCGTTCTGAACCAGATTTTCGCCGTTAAGAATACGGTTGTTCTCAATTACCACCGTACCGGTCCATGCACGACCGTTGGTTGTGATCTGGAACACATTGCTAACGGCACTGGCGAACACGTTGTTTCGGAAGTACAGACCGTTACGATACTGCTGGTTGCCGGTATTGGAGAGCGTCCAAGCTCCAGCCATGGTAAAGCCATCAAGGGTGATGTTGTACATACTGTAGGCAACACCCATGGAGCCTCCCAGAATTGCCTCGCCGGACTGATCGGCAAGATCGGCACCGGGGCGAGCGGGATTGGGATTTTTGCCGCCATCAACATTGGGGCAAACACCGGCATTGGGGCCATAGAGCTTCACATTACCGGTCATAAAGGTAACGCTGGTGGGGTAATCACCGGGGGCAACGTAAATAACATCGCCTGCCTGTGCAGCAGCAACAGCATCCGCCACCTTAGAAAAGGCCTGACTGCCCATATTGGCAGAGAAGGGAACGCCATTGAAGTACAGGGTGACCTTACCGGTCTTCTCTTCCCAATCATCATTGACCATCTTTACGTTGGTGGGCAATGCATTGGGGGACACACCGATATAGTTGTTTGCCTCTCCGATGGCCAAGGGGCCATCAAAGACCACACCGCCTGCCGCTGCAGCGGGAAGTACCATGCAAGACAGCATGGAAACCAGCATTACAGCTGTTAACAGAATGGCAGAAAATCTTGTTTTGTTCATCGTTCTTACAACCTCCTGTCAGTACATCAATCGGAAATCTCATAAAATAGCCGATCATACTTACTGTTATTATATTTTATAAATGTCAAAAAGTCAATAATAGGAGAACGGATTTTAAAAGTTTTTTCAAGTCCGTTTGCTTTTTTGGTGAAATCAAACAAAAAAGTTTTTGTTTTTTGTGAACTTTGACTTTTACTATTTTGACTTTTTGAGGCATAAATTTGTTTAGATGTTGATTTTTTTGACAAACTAAGTTCAAAAAGAAACTTCATAAGGAGAGAGTTCCATCATGTGCGGAATTATGGGTTACACCGGAGGGCAGCCTGCCAAAGGCATTTTGCTGGACGGGCTAAAAAAACTGGAATACCGAGGCTACGATTCGGCGGGAATTGCCCTTGCCGAGCAGGAGCGAATCAAGATCTTTAAAGACGAAGGAAAGGTTGCCACGCTGGCAAAAAAACTGGAAAATGAGCACTCCCCCGCCACCACCGGCATCGGGCATACCCGCTGGGCAACTCATGGAGCGCCCGATCACAAAAACGCCCATCCTCATCGGGCAGGACGAGTGGTTTTGGTGCACAACGGAATCATTGAAAACGAACGGCAATTAAAAGCTGAGCTTGCCAAGGCAGGAAAACACCCGGTCAGCGACACCGACACTGAAATCGCCGCTATGGTACTGGACAACCATTATAAAAAGGACCCGCTGGAGGCGATCTTCGCCGCCACCGCACAACTGCAAGGGGCTTATGCCTTAGGCATTCTTTTTGAGGATCATCCCGATACCCTTTATGCCATTCGGAAAGACAGTCCGTTGATCATCGGGCAGGGAGAGGGGGAAAACTTTATTGCCTCGGATATTCCCGCCATTCTGCCCCACACTTGCCGCTATTATCTCCCCAACGAGGGCGAGGTGGCGGTACTGACAAAGGAAACCATCACCTTTTATAAGCCCGACGGCACCACCATTGACCATGCGCCCTTAACGGCCGATCACCGGTCAGATGCTGCCGAAAAGGGCGGATTTGCTCACTTTATGCTCAAGGAAATCCATGAACAACCGGAGGCGGTGGGAGCCACCTTAAGGCGATACTGCAAAGAGAATACACTCTTTCCGAATGAAACCATTGCGGTTAGCGGAAAGATCTGGATTGTGGCTTGCGGATCGGCATACCATGCAGGATTACTGGGAAATTATGCCATAGAACGATGGGCCAAGATCCCCGTTTCTACCGAAATCGCCAGCGAGTTTCGCTATAACGACCCGCTGATCGATAGAAGGGATCTGGTGGTTGTGATCTCCCAATCGGGAGAAACGGCAGATTCGGTGGCCGCCTTGCGGCTGGCCAAGAAAAAGGGGGTGTCTACCTTAGCGATTGTTAATGTGGCCGGCAGTACTTTGGCACGAGAGGCCGATCAGGTGCTCTACACCATGGCAGGGCCGGAGGTTTCGGTAGCCACCACCAAGGCCTATACCTGCCAAACGGTTCTCCTCTATTTATTGGCGCTTCATTTGGCCAAGGAACAACTAAAGAAGGAAGAATATCTGGAAAAACTGCGGCAATTGCTTGCCCTTCCCCGTCTTTTGGAGCAAACCCTCACCAAATCCGATGCCTGCCAAGCAGCATCCAAGGATCTCAAAGATGCTCATCGTCTCTTTTTCATCGGACGGGGGCAGGATCACTTGCTGGCCTGCGAGGGCTCTTTGAAACTCAAAGAGATCTCCTATATTCACAGCGAGGCCTATGCGGCGGGAGAACTGAAGCATGGAACCATTTCGCTCATTGAAGAAGGGACGCCGGTCATCGCCTTGCTGACCGACAAAGAGCGGCTTGCCAAAACTTTAAGCAATATCAAAGAGGTGAAGGCACGGGGCGCAAAAATCCTCGCCATCACCACAGATGACGCAGTATTGGAAGGGATCGCAGACACGGCCTTGACCCTGCCTCCCTGCTCCTCTTTTGAAGCGCCTACGGCGGCAGCTGTTTTAATGCAATTGTTGGCCTATTATACAGCGGTAGAGCGAGGCAATGAAGTGGATCAACCTCGCAATTTAGCAAAAAGTGTAACAGTGGAGTGATGATATGGGTAGATATTTCGGAACAGACGGTATTCGGGGAGTGGTGCATAAAGCACTGACCCATGATTTGGCTTTTCGCTGCGGGGCAGCCTGCGGCTATTTATTAAAAAAGGAGCAAGAACGGTGCAAGGTGATCATCGGCAGCGATACCCGAGCCTCTAAGGATCTGCTTTTGGGGGCGTTGGTGGCAGGCTTTTGCTATTCTGGGGTGGATGTGGAGCACATTGGAGTGCTCCCGACTCCCGCCCTTGCCTTTTTGATCGATCGAATGGGCGCTTCGGCAGGCGTGATGATTTCTGCTTCCCATAACCCCTACTACTACAACGGCTTAAAAATCATGACCAAGGGCGGCATTAAGCTTCCCGATGAAAAAGAGGCGGAGGTAGAAGCGTTGATGGAGAATTTCAGCCTCCCCCCTGCCTCCCGTTGCGGACAATTTAGTTATAATCTGAAGGCAAAGGATTTTTATTGCGAGCATATTAAACAGGCCTGTGAGGAAGCTCCCGCCCCTTTAAAGGTGGTTTTTGACTGCTCCAACGGAGCCGCCTCGGAAACCGCAGAGCGGATTTTTGGCAGCTTTGGAATGGAGATTCGGGTGTTTCACAACCACCCCAACGGCTACAACATCAACGAAGGCTGCGGCTCCATGCATATGGAGGAATTGGGCAAGCTGGTGCGGCAAGAGCAAGCTGATATTGGCTTTGCCTTTGATGGAGATGCCGATCGTTGCCTGGCTTGCGACCGACAAGGCCGACCCATTGACGGTGACCGCATTTTAGCGGTGTTAGCCCTTTACCTCAAGCAGAAAAACCGCTTGAAAAAGAACACATTGGTGGCCACCGTTATGTCCAATTTAGGACTGATGGAGCGGATGAACAAAGAGGGCATCAATGTACCCACCGCCAAGGTGGGAGACCGCTATGTGCTGGAAGAGATGATGGAGCAGGGCTATGTGCTGGGCGGCGAGCATAGCGGCCACATTATCTTTTTGGAGAAAGCCACCACCGGAGATGGGCAGCTCACCGCCTTGATGCTCCTATCCGCCATGCGGGTTTTAGGGCTTTCCGGTGAAGAGGTGCATGATATTATTCAGCCCTTCCCCCAAGTACAGATCAATGTGCTGGCCGACGATCTGCAAAAGCGGAAGCTGATGAAGGATGAGATCTTTTTGCAGGATGTGAAAAAAGCCGAAAGCGCCTTTGCCGACCGAGGACGGATTTTGGTGCGGGCCTCAGGCACCGAACCTTATATCCGTATTTTGGTAGAAGGCCCCGAAGAGGAATGGGTACAAAACACCGCCCATGCTTTAGAGGAATCCACCAAAATCCGATTATCGCAGTTATTCTAAAAAAAGCGCCTATGATAAGCATAGGCGTTTTTTACTGTTTTTTCCATTTTCCGGTGAGATAAAAGACGATGCCGATGACCATAGGCGTAAATCCGGCCAAGGCATCTCCCAGCCAAAAGCCGATATAGTGCATCTGCAGCCCTAAGCCAAAGAGCAAAGACAGACCGATCCGCATCACAATACCATCCAGAATGGCGGTGGCAAAATTCACTTTATAATTGCCGCTACCGTTTATAATGGCATTGGCGGGAGCACGGCAGGCACTGCCGAAAAAGATGGCCACCGCAATGGGCAGATATTCCATAGCGATTTTTAAAACCGCCTCTCGCTCCTCTGCTTTGATAAAGATGCTGAAAATGGGCACCGGGAACAGATAAAGTACCAGACTCAGCACTGAGGCAATGGTTAGGGTAGACACCGCAATGGCCATGGCGATTTTGGGAACCCGACGATAGGTTTTGGCCCCGATATTCTGCCCTACCATGGAGGAGCCGGCTGTATTGAGGGAATTGGAGATCAGATTGCTGATGCTATTGATCTTATTGGCGATGCCGGCAAAGGCGGAGACAGCCACTCCATAGGAATTGATCCAAGAATTAACAAACAGCTTGGAAATATGAATAGCGGCACTTTTAATAGCCATGGGGATCCCCAACTTACACAGCTCGCCAAACAACTCTTTATCCATCCGCCAAAAGTCTTTTAAGGGCAGATCAAAGCCTAACTGCTCTCGCCGACGGTATAAAAAGATCCCGCAGGCTACAAAGCTGACTCCTTGGCTGATCACCGTCGCCAAAGCGGCGCCGGCGGCGCCCCAGGGGAGCACTGCCACAAATAAAAGATCCAGCGCCACATTTAAAATGGCGGCAATACTGATGAAAACAAAGGGATGCTTGGAATCACCGATCCCCCTTAACACGGCGCTCAGGGTATTATAGCCATAGATAAATACCATCCCCACCATACAAACCACCGAATAGCCCATTGCCTGCTCAAAGGCGGCATCGGGAGTATTCATCAGTCGCAAAATGGGCTCACGAAACAGCAGGCAAAGAGCACTCAGCCCCAAGGCGCCGATACTCAGAGAGGTGAACATGGTGGTGATAAAGCGACCGACCTTTTCCCTTTTGCCGGCGCCAATGTATTTAGCGATAATCACCTGACCGGCATTAGAAAAGCCCATGGCTACAAAAGTTAAAAAGTTACAAACATCGCCGCCGATGGACACCGCCGAAAGGCCGGCTTCTCCCATGACCCGACCAACCACGATCATATCCACCATGTTATAGACGACCTGCAGCAGGCTGGACAAAAACAACGGGGTGGCGAATGCAAACAGTTGCTTGGGGATGTTGCCGGTAGTAAAATCTGTTGTTAATGTTTTGCTCATGCTTCTCCCACCAGATCCTTGTATTCTTTCCGCTTTTTAGGACGCAAAACATCTCCATCGGCAGCATAGCCCAAGGTAATAACCAAGCGAACAGGATGGGCAAGTCCACAAAGGGAGCGAATCTTTTCATCCTCCAGCCACCCTAAAATACAAGTGGAAAGCCCTTGGGCGGTGGCCTCCGCCGTGAGATAAGCGGCGGCAATGCCGATATCAATGGAGCGATAATCATTTCCTTTTAGTTTTGCTCCCACCGCCGCCGTGCGAACATAAGGCTCCTCAGAGATGACAATCAAAATCGGCGCCTTGGAAGCAAAGGAATTCATCCCCATTCCTTGGGTGGCTTTGGCAACGGCTTTTGCCTTCTCTCCTCGGCAAACGGTCAGACGATAGGGCTGACCGTTGCAGGCAGAGGGTGCCAGCCGCACGGCCTCTAATACGGCAGAAAGCTTTTCTTCCTCTACCGATCGGTTGGGATCATAATTGCGGCAGGATTGCCGCATTTTTGCAATTTCGATAAAGTTCATATCCCATATCCTCTCAGGAATTCATAAAGGGCCTCTGCCCAAAGACGGCAACCTTCGGGTTTGGGATGGCCGCCGTATTTCGGCAGGAAACCGCCTTCTTCTGCCTGCAAAACGGGAACATTATCAAAAACATAATCCGCCTTATCCGCCAATTCATGGCGAATAAAATCATTAAGGGCAAACCACCGTTTTCCCTGCTCCTCGCTATAAGGGTAAGGCGGCACTGTTTGCAAAATCACCTGAACTCCTGCCTTTTTCAATTCCTCTATAATGGCGGTCAGATTCTTTTGAATCTGCTCAACCGAGAAGCCTCGGCGCAGATCATTGACCCCATAGCAAACAATGGCGGTATCGCAATGCTTGGCCTTATACATCCATGCCCCCAAAGAGGCAAGATCGTCGGCTCGGCCATAGCCCAGCCCCAAATTCCAAAAGGAATAAGAATCGCCCAATTTTTCCGAAAGCAGGGCATTCCAATGGAGATAGCTATTCTTGGGACACCCGATACCTTGGGTAATGGAATCGCCCAGATAGGCGATGCGCTTTTGCACCTTGCGGCGGCATCCCACCATGCCGGGGATGGGCATTTTTTTATCATAAACCCAGCCCTGCTCCTCCAGATTATAGATAGGAAGCAGGCTTTCTGCATGATACGGGATTTCCTTGCCTTGATAGGTCAGTTCCAAGCAAAGGTACTCCCCTTTTTCAAATTCCAGTTCTATGGGCTCGGTGGCAAAGAATTCACCGGGTGCCACCTCTTTATTCGCAAGCGGCAGGGCAACAAAGGAGAGGTCTTTATGAACCGCCTCAAATTGCTCCTCTTTCATAAAATCCAAGCCCACCTGATGGGCAGGACAACGAGCCACCTTGGCGCTGATCAGCATCCAAGGGGGGCAAATACGGTTTTTTTGGCTGACTGCACCATTTTGAAAGGTACTGTCCAACACATTGGAAAACAAAAAGGAATATTCCATTTTGCCGCCTACGGTGATGCGATAAAAGATTCTGCCGGTACGAATACCTTCCGGCTGAAAAATAAACTGATTGCCGCCGGCAGCCAGCGTATTAGACACAAATTCATCAAAGTATTTCATGCGGTTTCCTCCACGATATTTTGCAACCAAATTCCTTTTTTCACAAAGATAAAGCCTAGAATATCTTTGAGGATATTGGAGAATTGAATGATAGCATACAGCCCCAAAATCGGCATCACGGTATAACGGCTGAGCCCAAAGGCCAAGGGCACATGAATGCACCAGACAAAGCCGCTGTCGAATAAAAAGGTGATAAAGGTCTTGCCGCCGCTGCGCAAGGTGAAATAGGCGGCATGAGAGAAGGCATCCAAAGGCATGGCCACGGCGGTGATCTGCATCAAGCGGGTGGCCAGCAGGCGGATTTCATCGGTGGTATTATAGGCCTGAGGGATCCAGATGGCCGCAATGGCATAAAGAACGCCCACCGCCATGCTGACCAGTACCGAAAAGGTGATCAGCTTGGTAGCCGCATCCTTGGCCCCTTGATGATCCTTAGCGCCCAGCATTTGACCTAAAATAATACCGTTGGCAACGCCCACCGCCATAAAGGCGATGGAAAAGACATTCCAGAAGGTTTGGGCAATATTCTGAGCCCCCACCACATTGAGTCCTCGCACCGAATAGCACTGATTGACCATGGCGATACCCGCCGCCCAAAGGGCTTCATTGAGCATTAAGGGCAAGCCCTTGACCATGATCTGCCCCACCAGCTTTCTCGGCACCCGCATACTGCGGTAAGCGCCGATAATAAAGGGATTTTTATGGGCATGGAAGTGCGCCCAGAAGGCAACGATCAAAAGCTCCACAAAGCGAGAGAGAACCGTTGCAATCGCCGCACCGTTGACCCCCATTTCGGGAGCACCGAAATGGCCAAAGATTAAAACATAATTGCCCACCAGATTCACCAGCACCGCAATCACACCGGCGGTCATGGGCACCATGGGTCTGCCGATTTCTCTTAAGGTGCTGGAGTAGCATTGCACCACCGTATAGGGCAGCAAGCCCACCAACATAATCAGCAAATACTCTTTGCCGAAGGCAAGAGAGGCGGCAGCATCGGCGGCGCTTCCCTCCCCTTTGAGATACAAAGAAATCAATCCATCGCCGGCAAAATAGAAGAGGGTAATTCCCGCCGCCGTCAGCAAGCAGCAAAAGAGCAGTTTAAACCGAAAGGTATCCCGAAGGCCCTTATGGTCCCCCTTGCCGAAAAATTGGGCCCCGAAAATTCCGGCACCGGACACCGCCCCGAAGATGCAAAGGTTGAACACAAAGAAAAGCTGGTTGGCCACCGCCACCCCGTTCATCTCCACGGTGCCCACCTGACCGATCATGATATTATCCAACATATTCACAAAGTTGGTGATCCCATTTTGGATCATAATGGGCAGGGCCAACCCAAAGAGGCGTTTATAAAAATTTCGATCTCCAAATAATTTGCTAAGCATCTTTTTTCTCCACAATAAGTTTAACCAACAGCGGAATCAACACCAACTGCAGTACCATTCCGGGAATTGCGTCTATAAATCCTCCGGTAATAAAGGCAGCCAAGGGAAAGGCCTTTCCGTCGGCCCCCAACAGGAGGGCCTTAGAAATACCCCATACTACTCTTCCTGCCAGCATGGAAGCCAGCAGGCTGCCATAGACAGACCCCAAGTTCTTTTTGGAACGGGCATACAAAATTCCGATTACCAACCCATAGGTTGCCAGCTCCAGCGCCATCCACACTCCATTGGGGAAAAGGGGCGGCATTCCAAACACCACCGACCGAAAAAAAGGCAGGACAAAGCCCACCACGCTCCCATATTGCCAGCCGCAAATCAGCCCGCAAAGCATTACCGGCAGGTGCATGGGCAATAGGGTATCACCGATCTCCTTTATCTGAGCAGTGAAAAGGGGCAACACCATGCCAAGGCTCAAAAAAAGGGCGGCATAAATCAGTTTTTTTACACCAGTCATCTTTAAAAATACTCCTTAATATATACACACCAATTGTATCACACCGATTTTATAATGTAAATGCTTTTTCTCCGCAAAAAGGCGGGGCTGCTTGAGCAGCTCCGCCTTTTAAACCTCGTATTCATAGTAATTATAGGTTCCGGCACGCACCTTTTCCCAACGTGCCTTTTCATTGGTGCCCTTGGGGCAAAAAACGGCCAGCTCCGACAGGCGCAACTCCCGGTTTTCTATGGCGGTGATATCATCCACCTTGCAACCGCCAAAGCCCACACAGAAGGGCCGCAAAATATTGCGAGACTGATGGGGCGGAAACAGGGGATCTAATGATTTAATATGGGCATCTTCAATATAGAACATAAACCACTCGTCCAGGTCCTTCATAAAAGAAAGATCGGTGATGTTTTGGCCCTTTAAAATAAAAATATCCCACAGCTCCTTGAAGTTGGCCAAAAAAGAATAATCGTTCAGGCTCTCAAAAATATAGCAACCGATAATATGAAACCGGCCCAGCATTTTTAATACCTGAGGATCGTAAAGGTCCTGCTCGGTCAAATAAACGTGGGGTGTTTTCATATTAAATGCACTGCCGGTATGGTGCCAAGGGATCTCAATCACGCCGCAGCCGGTCCCATCCTTGGTAATGCCGATGCTCAAGTAGTTTCCTTTGTGGTTTTCTAACCGCTTGATTTGGGCTTGCTGCACAGGATCACCGCCTTTCAAAATAATGAAAATAAATATGGCGGATGGCGTGTTCTTCGTTGCTGCAAATCACTTCATCCGCCCGTGCTTTCACCTTCTCGGTTGCATTGGAGACCGCAAGGCCCAAGCCTGCGGCCTGAAGCATGGCAAGATCGTTGCCTCCGTCGCCCACCGCAATGGTTTCTTCCATTCTGATATTCAGCCAATTTGCAAGACTGATCAGCGCCTTCTCTTTGCCGGCATCAGGATTGAAGATTTCCAAACAATAGGGCCAGGATTCCACCATGGAAAGTTGGTGAAGGGCCGCCAAGCGAGCGGTGCATTCCGCTTGCTCCGCCTCATCATGAAAAAAGATGGATATTCCTTCCACTTGATCCAAAAAAGATAAAAAATCCCCAAAACCTTCTTGATATTCTCCATGGTTTTTAATGACCTTTTGATGAGGACCGCAAACATGATAAAAAGCAAAGGCCTCGTCCGTTTGCCCGGTGGCATCCACATAGGTTTTGCCGTTGCAACGCACTGTGAGGTGCACCTTATAAGCAGTAAGAATCTCTAAAATTTGCCCCACTATCTTGCGGGGAATGCAGAATAAAATCCTCTCATCCGTTTGCCGATCCCAAACCGCTGCACCGTTGGAGTAGATAAAATAGCGAATAAACGGGTTTTCCTTTAATGGCTGAGGCATATCCCCAAAGGTGCGCCCCGAAATAGGCACAAAAGGAATCCCCTTTTTTGCCAAGGCTTCTATCGCCTGCAGGTTTTCTTGGCTGACCATGGATTGATTATTCAGCAAAGTGCCGTCCAGATCGCCGGCAACCAGCTTATAACGCCTCATAAGAATTCTCCCTTTTATGATGAAACTCGCATACACCGAACCGTAATGCGTTTTTCCCGATTGCCGGTGCAGGTGAACAGGGTAAGATCCCAATCACCGGCAACCATATCCGATACCGCTGTACCCTCAAGGGTCACCATTTCCTTCACCGAAAACCGATGTACGTTTCCGCCGGCATCTGAAAACAAAACCTCGTCATTCACATGAAGCTGATTCAACCGCCCAAAATGGCTCAGGTAATTATGTCCTGCAATGATCAGATCGTCGCTCACCGCCTGACCGCTATAGCGACAGGGAGACTTTTTAAGGTGAGCATCATCCCATTCATAGAAAATCGGCAGTTCCAGACCCAAAGACGGAATGGTCAGTTTCCCGCAAAAAGCATCTCCCTCCACCAAGATCAAGGGAATATCATTCTCTACTGTGGCAGAGGTTTTATCATACTGTGTTCGTATTTCATCTGCGCTTTTCCCTGCCATACGATCCTCATAACGGTTATAGAAAAACCAGCCCAAGGCTCCCATGAGCAGCAAAGCACCGATCAAGATAAACGCCAAGCCTTTATTGATCTTTTTTCTCATTTTTTCGATTCCTAAGTTCAAAAATTCCAAGCAGTACAAATCCCACGCCTGCAATCCCTAACAACAGAACCGGCACCCAATGCTGACCGGTTTGAGGCAGACGCTCGCCATTATAGCAATTGGTAATCACAAAGCCGGTTTCCATATCGCCGGTATACTGAGGAAGATAATCAACCACCGCCTGTTCCCGCACTGAATAAACGCCATCCTTGGGAAGAAGCGAAAAGGTGTTGGCCCATCCATTCTCCTCGCTGAGGACAACCCTTGAAAACACCTCGGCATCTTTGAGCAGTTCAACCGTTACCGAGTCGGGTCTTTTTTGGGCAGCATTATTTCCATCGTCCCATTTTTTGATTACATAAACCTGAAGGGTATCGGTTTGCACCTCCCCCTTGGGGGCTGAGGTGATTTCATAATACAGTTCCCCTCCGGCGGCGGTGGGAAGAAACACAAAATAAGGATTAAAGGTATATTCTTGATTCTCTTGGCAAAACACCAGCCAGATTCCCAAGTCCAATTCCGAAAAGGATGCAGAACCATTTTGCGTGCAAGCAGATTGCGTTGCAAGCTCTTGTTGCAACATATAATTCAAAACTGCCTTAGCATTGATCTCATTGGGAGCATTTTGAATCCCCTCTAAAGAAAGACCTGCATGCTCAAAGCCATTGGCGGGAAGATACCCCTCCGGACTTTGATCGGCAATTTTGCAGATACGAATTTCCACTCCGTTGACCGGCTTCTTCTCCTCATCCTCCAGCTTGACAAGAAGCGTGCCTTTTTGCTCGGCAAAGCAAGGCAGGGCAACGCTCATCAGCAAAAGAGCGATCAGCATCACACAGAAGCCATGTTTAATTTTCAGCCTCATTTGCATCATCACGCTCCTTTTTCTCAGCGGCTCTTTTTTTCTTTCTTGAGACAATTTTATAGACGGAAACAGCAACAATGAAAAGCCCGATCAACGAAATGGTGATCAAAT
Organism: Eubacteriales bacterium; assembly: GCA_045539335.1. Lineage (GTDB taxonomy): Bacteria > Bacillota > Clostridia > Oscillospirales > QAKW01 > QAKW01. The sequence continues at coordinate 15,125 of JAZQFD010000001.1, read as the reverse complement.
ATTTCATTTCAACGGGAAGCAATTCATTGGATACATCATCCGTATTGGGCGCCAAATCCCCATTATCCGCCACTCGCACACCCCGAACCAACAAGCGATGGGAATTCACTCCATAGGGCGTGCAGGTAACCAAGGTAACACAATCTTTTCCGCTGATCACATTCAGGCGATCCACTTCATGGGGCTCCACCACGGATACATTATCAATTTGATACTCAAGAACTTCGTTTAACACATGAATATAAAACCGATCCCCGATTTTTAGGTGATCGATATTGGTGAGCAGCTTTGCCGAGGGCAAGCCGGTATGACCTGCCAAAACACAATGGGTATTCGCTCCCCCAATAGGCAAAGAACTTTCCGGAACATGGCCGATTCCCTTTTGCAACACATTTTCCTCAATGGAATGGTAAATCACCAAGGACACACTGATTTTAGGGATCTCAATATATCCCATGATTCCGGTTTTATTCTCATTCAATACATTTTCATAGGTTAAACCAAGCTCTTCCAGTTTGCTTGGATTGTCTTTACAGGCATTATACGCCAAAGCCTTTTCTTTGGCTTCATTGAATTCTTCGGGCGTAACATCGGAGACGGATTCTGTGTAATCCCCGATCAACTTTTTGTTTAAGTATTGATTATAAAGATTGCTGACCATCGGATAAAGAAAGAGGGAGAGACCGCAGAGAAAAATAATTCCAACAAGGAATGTAGGTAAATGTTTTTTCATAGGTCTCCCCCCTTTCTGTCGATTATCCGTTTAAATTATGAAAAAGAAACAGGCTTTGCGGGGTGGCTAAAAGATCCAGTCGCTCCGACTAAGCGCCTCTTCTTTTAAACCGCTCTACTTCTTTTTCTTAAAGTAAAAAAAGCGATTGCACCTGCCATCAATACAACACCGAGAACGGTGAACAGGGTGGTACCCATACCGCCGGTCTCCGGCAAAGCAGTACCGGGCTTATTGGTGATATCTGCCCATACGGTCAATACCGATTCCGCAATACCATTGGTATTTACAATACTGCCCACACCGGTATGAGAGCCGGTTACATTCAAGGTGGCAACCGAGCCCATTGCGCCGATCTCATCGGTGATTTCAATTTCAAAGGGCTTATCGGGCAGTACATAGCCATCGGGAGCCTTGGTCTCTACCAGCTTATATTTGCCTTCGGCAAGACCAAAAATAAATACATCGCCCAGGTGTCCGCCCATGTTGATATGGTCTAAGGTGATGGTGGGAGCACCTTCATGATGTACAACCAGTTTATCGGTGGTGCCGCTTCCGTTATCGGCAACAATGTACTTGGTGAATGCGGCGCCCTCTTGGTTCACTGCGGCTTCAGTGGTGAAGGAGATCAACTCATCCGGGCTGCCATCCTCTACTCGATAAAGCCGGAACTCTGCACCGGGAAGACGAACATTGGTCAAAACACCGGTGGTGTCCTGTGCAAACTTAGAGAATACAAATTGATAAGAATAAACATTGGCGCTGTCCGAAACATTACCAAAAGAGGTATCATTGGTGGGGTCGTTGCTGTAGACCAGCTTGGCGGTGTTCTGGTTGGCCTTTTGGGCTTCGATTTCGTTGGTGACCGTTGCATCATAAACGATGCTGACGGTATCGTTGGTTGCATATCGACCCATATAGTTGGTGAAATCGATTGTATAATCAACGGTTCCGGAGGTGGGAATCTCCAAGAAATAGTCTGTATCCCTTACCAAGGGAGTTACATCGTCATTTTTATATACTTTAATGCTGGCGGCATCCAGAGTCAAACCGTCATGCATGGTGTCCTCAACAGAGTAGCGATAAGTGGTATAAAGGGTATGGGGAGGAATAACGGTGGTGACTTTAAAGGTTACCACATCACCGATGGAAACAGAGGTGCCTTTACCGAAGGTTCCATTATTCTCCTTCACCTGCTTCAACACCTGAGGACGGTTTGCCTTCAGGGTGATCACCGCATCTTTATTCACGTTGGAAAGCATAACGGCGGAACGAACGGCACTGGTATCGGTTCCGGAAAGATTGGTATCATCGTAAACCAGATAATAGCCGTAGGTCAGATTGGGAATGTTTACATAGCTGACTTTATCTGCAACCACACCGGTGGTAGTAAAGGCATCAATGTGATGATCCACAATGTATTTGTGCATGGATTCGGCAAATTGAGAAAGGGCCAAATTCTCGGTATAGGTTGCCACCTCTTCAACGGCCGCCTGCACATTTCCGTCTACCACATTGGGTTCCACAATGCCGGTTGCGCCATAGAAGAAATCATAAAACGGAATATCGCCGTTTCCGTCTACATACCAGCTGTAAGAGGTATTATTCCCGCTGGTGGTTGCATTAAAGATTTTATAAACATTAAAGGTCTTTCCTGCAACAGTCGCATTGGAATTGCTGGGGTTTTGGATGGTGATGCTACCGGTGGGTTCTGCGGCAAAAGCCGAAACAACACAGCAACATACCATGCAAAGACATACAAGGATTGCAAGGGTTCTTTTGATTGCTTTCATGTTTTTTTCTCCTTTATTTTTTGGTTTTTGATTTTTTAACACTAAAATGAGGATTGCCACCTCCTTTTACGGAGATGATTTATGTAAATGCCGACGGCTGCTGCAATCAACATCAAGCCAACGACATAAAACATACCTGCTCCCATACCACCCGATTCGGGAAGCTCAACCGCTCTTCCGTTTCGAACGATGAGGTTATAAGCGGTGGAGCCCGCTTCGGCATAAAAACTATCTTCTACGCCAACACGCCCATCTTCATGGATGGTAAAGTAAATATATTCATCGATTCTCAGATATCCGCCGGGCGGCTGAGTTTCGGTAAGGCGATATCGTATACCGCATTTCATATTGTCAAAAATCAGGGTTCCCGCCTCTCCGGTGGTGGCGGTTTTGGAAATCTCTGTGGGCAAAACCGCTCCCTTTTCATCCACCGCATTCAGCACAAAGGTGGCGCCGGAAAGCTGCGTTGTTTTTCCCAAATCGGTCTTGGTCAACCGCAACATCACACGCTTGGTGGTATTGGTTACGGTGAGCAGCGTATTCTCATTTCCCTCCCCATCGGTGGAAAGGATGGGCAGTTCATAAGAAACCAGCCAGTTCACAAAGGAACCATCAGCCTTTGCCGCCTCTGTGCCGATCTTTGTTTCCTTGACCGACCAAGCGATTTTCTCACCGTTGACATAAACGGGAAGATTCTCCCAAGTGTGTTGCCATTGATTATCGGCATTCAGCACCACCTGCGCTTCCACGCCGGCAATGACGGTGGTGACCAGCTTACCGTTTGCCAGCAGCTGCATGGTGACATCCCGCCACTCGTTTTCGGGACAATCCCAAGACTTTTTCACCGTTACTGAGGAAGACTCTGTGCTGTTTCCGACGATCAACACGCCGGTGGTGTATTTGATCAACTCGCTGTTTCCGCTTAGAATTCCAACAGAACCGTTTTCATCGATATGCCCCACCTCAATATCGCCGATAGGCGTATAGCCGGTAGGTGCCTTTAATTCCCGAACGGTGATGGGTCCCAGATCATAGCTGAAATCCTCAATGCAGATCTCATAATAGCCGTTTGCCGTTCCTTCCAGATCGGTAACCGTCCCGTTTTGCGGGTCATATACATACCGATTGGTTTCGGCATTATATGCAAATTTTAACGGCTGCCCGTTTTGCAGCAAGCAAAATACTGCTCCGCCGATGGAAACACCGGTCAGGCTATCTTGCTTTTTGATAATAATGGAATCATTGCGGTTATAAATATTGGTGAATTCGGCACGCAGCACTTCATCGGTGCCTTCATCCAAAGCATAGGTCATACCGCTGACGATCAAAGAAGTACCGGAGCCGGTAACAGATTGATCGCCATGGGCGTCCATAACGGTAAAATCGGAATACACTCCAAAATCAATGGTTTCATCTGTGAATTGATGGGGGTGCTCGATGATTTCCCAATACTCCCCGTAGTTGACGCCGGTGATTTCCCACATATACTTATCGTTTGCCGGATCATATGTGGTGTAGTTATTTAAGTCCAGAACCGTGTTCACACCGGTGGATATATCGGTGGCATCAATATAGAAATCGCTTTTTGCCTCTGCGATCAATGCCTGATTGCCGGCAAAGGTTTTGTAAACATGGATCAAACCCACCTTTTTCACCAGCTTACCGTCGATATGCCATGCATCATCTTGGCTTTTGAATACATACCAACGAATGGCATACTCTCGACTGTTTAAGTCCTCGGCTTTAACCGCAACACCATCCACCGACAAATAGCCGGTATTGGCATATTGCACCAAACTTGAGAACACAAACTCATCGCTGGGAAAAGCATATAGCCAAACCCCATCGGCTTTCTCGCCGTATAATGCACGGATGGATTGGTCCGCACCGTACGAATTATCCGAGGTTGTATCGGCAATTCCATAGCGGCTTTGAAGAGTGGAGGTGCCAAGGCTTGTATCGACCCCTCCTACATAAGTAGCAAAAATCTGTTTGGTATATTTATTGGAATCCTGACCGGTGATATTGCCTTCTGTATCCACCGCCACAGAGTCAAATCGGATAAAGAAGGTTGCGGTCTGCAGCGCACTATAGTCCCAAACGGCGGTCAGATTTAGAGTGTTTGTGTTATTTGAATACTGAACCAACTCTTCCCAAATCAACTTGGTGTTTGGTTGGAGAAGTGTGTCGGAATTGCCGACCCTCCAGCCTTTGAACTGGATCACACGAGTCAGTCCCGTGCTGTTATTATTTACTGTTCCCTGCACCGATTGCTGAGAAACATTGCGAAGGAGCACCTCCGAATGTTCGGTGTACTCATCCTGAACCGTGGTGGTTGCAAGGCCGGCGATGGTGGGCTTGGTGGATACCGTCACGCCGCTTACGGCGGGAAAGGCCACATCATAATTCACATTGACATAAGTGGGTGGTCCCAGCAGCGTTGCTTCCAATGTGGTGGCCTTGGTAATGGTCACTTCCTGTTCGGACAAATAAGTGTTGCTTCCGTCTGACCATTCATAATTTCCAATCGGGAGCTTTACAGCGGTTCCTCCACGGGCATAGTTTGTGATCACCGTTCCATCGGGATATTTAAAATTGACCGTGTAGAAGGCAAAATCTGTACTGTCTGCCCTGCCGCCATCGGGAATTAGACGAACATATTTAGTGGCTCTGGAATTGGAATTTGATTGCTGATATCCGATGGTGGTTGTGACAGAGGCCATTCCGATATTATCCTTGGAATAGGTCCCATTCAACGAAGAGGAAACGGAAATGTCAAAGGAAGTATATCCATATTCTGTTCCCAAGGATTGGTTCACAAGATTTAAAATATCCGCAGTAGGCAGCGTACTATTGTAGCGAAATCCACTGCGAGCAGTGGTGAATTCAAGAGCACCGAGTCCGGTCCACTTTCCATCCAGATAAACATAAAAGTTTGCATAATAGTTTGCCGAAACGTCCGAATCGCCCACCGCCAATGTGGATGTATTATTCGCCTGCCCCTGAGGAAGCTCTTCCTCAATAATGGTTTGAGCATTATTGATGTTTTCATTCAATACCAGATCGGGCAACTCCTCTTCATCCGATATGGTATGATTCAGTTCGGCCACCGTATCCTGCGTCAATGCCATGGTGCTAACATCATTTTCCGGCGCTGCACTGTTTATATTTGAGTTAAAGGTCAGAGCCGACGACATGGTATCGGTAATCACAGCTTCCAAAGAGTGATTCTCATGATCGCCAAGCATGGTGAGGATGCCGTTGATATTGTTTTCTTTTAAGAGAACAATATAGCAGTTTCCATCGTGGGAATGCGCCGTTTTTTCACAGGTGATAAAGTCGCCGCTGTAGCACTCATCAACATGAACATGTTCCTCGATTCCGCACCGCAGCTCTTGCTCCAAAGCAACGCAGGGGGTTACATTCATCCAAAACAACCCTACACACAATGCCATACATAAAAGCGTGACGATTGCAACGAAGAATATGCTTTTTATATTCAGTTTTCTTTTTACAAAAGCATCCATTGCCCGTCACTTTCTGTTTTTTAATCAATCACACCAAAGGGGTGGAGAGAAAACACAACCTTTCCCAGCAGCCGATCCTTTGTGACCACTCCGATCTCTTCCAATCGACTGTCCATGGCGATCTCACGATTGTCCCCCAACACAAAAAAGGAGTTGGTGGGAACATGATACGGAAACTCCAGATTGCATTGCCCCAAGGTCTTATTGGAGATATAGGGCTCCTCCAATTGGTTGCCGTTTACCGTTACCGATCCAAAGGCATCGATGGAAACCTGATCATTGCCTTTGGCAACAACTCGGCGCACCAGCACTTTATTATTATAATAAAATGCGATGACATCTCCGCTTTTGATTTCCGCCATTTTATTCACAATTAAGATTTGCTCATCCTCCATAGAGGGAGACATGCTGTTTCCATAGTATTTCACCACCGGCATCACAAAGGTAAACAGATTTAAAAGCACCGATGCAGTAATCGCTACAACAGAAACGATGATCAGCGTTCTTTTAAAGATCGCACCTTTAAAGACTTGCCGATTCTTTTTCAAATGCTTCGACACAACTTTTTCTCCTAAAAAAGCATACCACCCGATTGGCAGAAAAACTTATGTCAATCAGGTGGTAGAGTTCATTAAACTCCGTCATTTTCCAAAAAAGAGCATGCCAATCCCCCGCAATCAAAAGAATTCACCTTCATTGCCATGGATAGATACGCCTCTTTTCCAGTAAATAATATATAATATATCGACATCATATCACAAGTCTCTCAAAAAAGCAACTCTATCTGCTTATTTTTCAGAAGCTTCGGTTAAGACGCCGTCCTCCCCCATTTTTAGGGGCTTAATGTCGTACTTGGTGTATTTGGCAATTTCCTCCAGCTTGATCTTTTCGGCAAAGTTATTGAGCATGGAAAAGACCACGCCTTTTTTCTGAGCACGGCCGGTACGGCCAATGCGATGGATATAATATTCCAGTTCCTCCGGAATGTCATAATTCAACACGCAATCCACATCATCCACGTCGATCCCTCGGGAGGCCACATCGGTCGCCACCAACACAGAGAGGGCACCGTCCCGATACTTTTGCATGGTTTTCTCCCGCTTGCTTTGGGGGATATCTCCATGAAGGCAATCGCAATTCACGCCGCCCTTGCGCAGATCATCGCTGAGCCTTTGGCACATAACCTTAGTATTGCAAAAAACAATGATCCGCTCAAAAGGACCTTCCTGAATCATAGTGAGGGTGGCTTGGGTTTTCATAAAAGTGGGTACCGTTACCGAGTACTGGTCAATGTCCGGACGGTCCTGCTTTTTGGGCTCTACGGTGATCTCCACCTCATCTCGCTGATATTTCCAAGAAACGCTCATTACCTCTTGGCTGATGGTGGCAGAAAAAAGTCCTAAATTCCGGCGGTTTTTCACCATATCCAGAATGTGGGTCACATCCTTGAAAAAGCCCATATCCAGCATACGGTCAGCCTCATCCAGCACCACCGTTTGGATATGATCAAACCGCAGATTGCGGCGCTTATGATGATCCATCAGGCGGCCGGGGGTAGCCACAATGATCTGCGGCTTTTTCTCCAGCTGGCGGGCTTGCCCCTCCAGACCGGCGCCGCCGTAGAGCACTTCCACCCGAATGCCTTTATAATAGGTCAAAAGGCCTCTCAATTCTTCTCCGATCTGCATAGCCAGCTCCCGAGTGGGGGCCAAAATCAGTCCTTGGATTTCCGGCAGATCCGCATCAATATGCTGGATCATGGGAATGCCGAAGGCAAAGGTTTTTCCGGTGCCGGTGGGGGCTTTTGCCACCACATCCTTCCACTCCATAAAATGAGGAATGGCCAGCTTTTGCACCGTGGTGGGATAGGCGTAGCCCTTATTTTCCAACGCTTTGAGCATTTCTTCCGAAAGCCCAAGGTCTTTAAACATGATTTCTTGTTCCATGGTGTACATCCTTTTCGTTCAATTATTGTTATTTTAACACTCTTTTGAAAGGAACGCAACTGTTAGTGAAAAAAAGAAAAATGAGCCTTAAAATGGCTCATTTTTTGAAATAAGTTATTCCTTCCGGATTGTTCTGCACGAGGTTTTCCACGGTCAAATTCCGAGTCTCGCAATTGATCATAAACGCATATTTTGCTTTTTCGGAGATGATATCCCGAATTTTAATGTCGTGAATATCCCCTGCATTGTAGCCTTCTCCGTATCCGGTATAAACCTTAACCGTTGCTTCCCGTTGACCCTCGCCCGATTCCTTTACGTTTGAAATTTCAATATCATGCACTTGATTTCCGTATGCGGAAAGGCAAATAACGCCATGATGAAATCCACCGGTGAAAATATTTCTGATTTTAATATGGTGAACACTTCCGTCAATATTTTCGTGGGAGGAATTATAGGGCTCCCCCACTGAAAGATATTTCGATAACCCTCTTTGGATTTTTCCTCTTGAAAGGGCAGTACAAGCAACGGTGTCATCCGAGGTGAATCCGGTTATATTTTCAACCACACAATGATTGCAGCCTGAACGGAAGTCTATGCCGTCACCGTTTTTAACATTCGAGCGAATATCAATATCGTGTATATGGCATTGCTGACAATTATCGAAGGTGATTGCCCAACACATTGTTTGACGAAGCTTGAGTCCTGAGATTTCAATATCCTTGCCGAAAGAAAAGCTGAACATATGGGTTCTCCATCCCCAAAAATCACCGGTCATTTCCTGATACTCGTTAAAAAAGGGATGATAACCTGTTTGGGGCTTATCTGTACCAACAACCTTCGCATTGCCTTTGCCGATAATTTTGATATGATGGATCGGTGTTACGTCCACAGGTGGCCCGTAGGGGTTGATTCCGTTGATGATAAGATTATCTCCACGAAAAACATTATCAAAAACATAATCCTTTTGTTTGATGGTGCAATTATCAATAATTATCTGTGTATTGGAAGAAACTAAAATTGCCCGATCAATAAAATAATCCTTACTGTCAAAAACGATCGTTTTTTCCCCGCCTACCTGATTGGCAGCAGCAAAACAACGTTCAATGGCAGAGCTGTCACTGGTATCGAAAAGTAAATAATCCTTCACATAAAAAGTCATAGATATCCCCATCACCCACCACAATATAGCATAAAAAATGATTTACGATTTGGTACTGCCCATCACATCGGCAGTATCGGCGAATCCATCGGACACCGTCTCCTTTTTCTTGGAGCAAGCAATCCGCTTTTTAAGCTCATTGTAATAAAGCTCATCATCCAAAGGAAGCAGGATTTCTTTATCCAAGAAAGAAGACAGGTGCATGGCATTGGATAAGGAAAGACCGTTAATGCCCTCACGCCCGTCAGCAATTAGCTTGCCGCCATGCAAAACGGCATCTGCCCAAGCGTTTAATACACCAACATGTGCGGGATTTTCCCCGTCGGTTTCCACCTTGATTTTTTCAGCTTTAACACAACCGAAGGGACTGGTATTGGTTTTTGAAAATTCTTGCTCGGTCATTTCATATTCACACACCGTAAGAACATCGTTTTCCACAACGAACTTGGCCTTATCCATTTGAATTTCAAAACGGTTGGTGCCGTGTGCATCACCGGTAGAAGTAATAAACACACCGGTTGCGCCGTTTTCATATTCAACATAGGCAGTAACATCGTCTTCCACTTCTATATCGTGCCATTTTCCGTAATGAAGGTGTGCATCGACCTTAACGGGCATCCCGCAGATCCATTGCCACAAATCAAGCTGATGGGGGCATTGGTTTAGTAAAACGCCGCCGCCTTCTCCTGCCCAGGTGGCACGCCAGCCGCCGGAATTATAATACGCCTGCGGGCGATACCATGTGGTGATCAACCAGTTGGTGCGGCGGATCTCGCCGTATTTGCCGGAATGTACCAGTTCTCTCAGTTTTCTGTAAACCGGGTTCGTGCGCTGATTAAACATCATTCCGAATACTACCTCGGGATGCTTTTCGGCTTCGGCATTCATTTCAAGCACTTGCTTGGTGTAAACCCCTGCGGGCTTTTCCAGCATCACGTGGATCGAGCGTTTCATACACTCCATTGCCAACCAGGTATGGTCGTAATGAGGGACTGCAATAAGGCAGGCATTGATCAGCCCGCTGTCCAGCATCTTTAGATCATCGTCAAAATAGGTGATATTCTCGCCGTATTTTTGCTCTTTTGCCCAATCTAAGCGTCTTGGATCGGTGTCGGCGATGGCGACAAGTTCAATTTCGGGGCATTTCCCTTCCATAATGTTTTTTACGTGAACAGAGCCCATATTTCCAATGCCGATAATACCAAGCTTCATCTTATTCATCATTCAAACCCTCTCGATTTCAAAAACTCATAGCTTCTTTTTAAGCAATCAAAGGGATTCTCCCCATTGCAATCGTCTTGCTCCACCAGCATATACTGTGTTCCTGCCGATTGGGCAGCCTTAAACACACGGTCAAAGTTGATATTGCCCTCACCGATGACCGCCATTTTTTGGTCAAAGGTCTGGTCCTTTAGGTGTATGCACGGCACTCTTCCGGAGAGCTTTTCAATCCAATCGGCCGGGTCGGCACCGGCAAACTGCGCCCAATAGGTATCTAAAGTAAAGCCCATGGCGTTGGCGGGAAGACCCTCTGCCAAATACTCCAGCACCGTTTTTCCGCCGATCTTTTGAAACTCTCCGGCATGGTTATGATACATAAAATATTTCCCTTGCCCGTTTATGGACTCCGCAACCGGGGTGAAAAGGTTCAAAAATTCCCCCAGATTTTTCTCGGGTTCTCGAAAGGAAAAATGACCAAGTCCAATATAGTTGCAATCAAAAACCTGATGGTCCCTTGCGACCTGCTCCGGATTTTCCAAAAGCTTCTCCTTTGGAATATGCGTTAAAACACATTTTAGACCATTCTTTTTTAATTCATTGGCCAGCCATGCGGGATCGTACTCGCAGGTGCCGGAGATCTGAACGGTTTGATAGCCGATGTCGCCGATTCTTTGAAGGGTTTCCCCCAACCCTTCTTTGGTTTTACAAAATTCTCTTACGGTATATAACTGTGCGCCTATTTTCATTTCAAAAGCTCCTTAAATGATTTACATGCAGTATCAAATGCAATATCGTTGCTGGAAAATTCACAATGTGCCTTAAACGCTTCGCCATGTTCCAGTTTCTCAAAGCCGTCAAATACCTTTAGATGAGGCTCGACGGTGAATTCCTTCCCCCCGCAGGCTATAAAGTCTTTGGCAATCCTTTGCACATTGCCAACTCCCTGACCGGAAGGCACCACAAAGCCATCTTTCAAGGCATCTTTAATGTGGATATAATGAACATATCCCTTTAAAAGTTCCCACGCCTCCATAGTATCTACATGGCATTGCACAAAATTGGCATGATCAAATACCGCCTTGATTTCGGGAAATTGCTTGTGTATTTCCAGACATCGCTGGGGAGTGTCCCCAAAGATGCCTTTTTCATTTTCGTGGCAAAGGGTGATATCAAAACCTTTGGCCGCTTCCGCAAACTGCCCCAAACGAGCAAAAACTTGTTCTTTGTAAATGCTCGGATCGCTGTCCTTTGGCATAAAGAACGAAAACAAGCGGATGTTTTTGGCATTCAATATTTTCGCAATCTCCAGCGTATGCCTGAATTTCTCCATATGCTTCTCAAAATCCTCTCGGATATCGATTTTTCCCATAGGAGAACCAATGGACCAAACGCACAGACCCTGTGCATCTAATTTGGCCTTCACTTCTTTGGCCTTTTCTTTTGTGATATCCGATATATTCACTCCATCGACGTTTCGGATCTCCATACCACTCAGACCGTTACGGAGCAACGCATCGATTTGTTGATCAACAGAAGGGCTTGCTTCATCGGAAAAAGCATAAATTTTGATATTCCGCATCCTATACATCTCCTTTGTGTTCTATTATAAATAAGATCAAATTTGATGTAAATTGAAAAAAATATCAAATATTATTGTAAATATAAACATCATATGATATATTTATCTGGGAGATGAGTTCATGAAACCATATATCAACGCTGCTAAAAACTACACCGAAAAACCAAATCTTGATTTATTTAAAAGGCATACCCACGATAATTATGAGATTTTTTGTTTTCTGTCCGGCAATGCCAAATACTTTGTAGAGGGAAATATCTATGATCTAAAACCGAACGATATCCTGATCATAAAAAAATCTGAGACCCATGCCCTCTTAATCCGTAGCCCCGCCCCATACTGCCGTTACGTCATAAACTTCAATGCAACCGCTCTGCCGGAGTCTCAAAGACAAAGCTTCATTTCGATCCTTGATAATAAGCCTTTGGGGAAGTTTAACAGAATTCCCGCCGGTGAGTTTGAAAAAAACATGTGGCTTCATTATATTGACAACATTGTTCAAGCAGAGTCCTTCGACGTCAAGCAATTATATCTTACCGTTTTGCTAAAGGAGCTTTGCCGAAACATTAGCAAGACCGAAGATAAAAACGATCCGGCAACAAAAGACGAAAACTTAATTGAATATATCAACAGAAAGCTGATGACTCTCTCTTCCCTTGATGAGATCTGTGAACACTTTTACGTTAGTAAAACCCATTTAAACCGAAAGTTCAAGGCCATTACAGGCTCAACCGTCTGGGACTATATTGTTGCAAAACGGTTGATTATTGCCAAGGATATGCTTGCAAGCGGTTGGAAGCCAAAGGCTGTGAGCGAAAAATGCGGATATTTGGAGTACAGTGCCTTTTACCGTGCATATAAAGCGCAATTCGGAGTTTCGCCAAGGGATGATTATCATAAATGAAAGCAGCACCCGATTGGGTGCTGTTTTTTGGGGGGGTTGCGAATGGTTTAGATGCCACTTGTTTTTATCAATTTGTTTATAGCGTCGGCGTAATATGAATCTTCTTTTTCTCTTACAACATAGGAATGTAACCCGTTCGGATCGGAAACAAAATAATTTTCACCTGTTTTTGCATCAACACTGCCTTTCCCATGAACAACGGAGTATCCCGCTTTTTCTTCATCGCCGATTAACGCCAACAGACACAGCATAGGGTCCCACGAGGAACGACCGTTAGAAGACCCGTGATCGCACAGCGCAAGATAAAGTGGATCATCTTTCTCTAATTTGCCGCCGGTAATGACAGTTGCTCCCACTTCCCATCCAAGAAAGGTTACAGGAACCGGACAAATTTCACAAAATACGTTTGCGGCTATTCTTGAACGATCATTTCTTGCAAAATTGTTTTCTTTACCGGGATTTTTATCCCATTTTCCCGCCATCATCCATATTTTTGAAACCTTGCCTTTAACAAGATCAATACCATTTAAATCGGATATGTCGTCACCTTTGCTTAAAAGCAGTGCTGCAAGAACTTGCGGATAACCGATTTCAATGAATTCAATGGGTGTTTCAGCACTTGCAAGAATCATCCTGTATAGCTTTACGGCGTCTTGTGCATCCGCATTACTTTTATATTTATTTGAAAATTGAGAAAGTCTCTTTTGATAAGGAGGATTTCCACCAAAATCGGTTGCAGCAAGGTCTATTGCAAGAGGAATGTCATAGACCTCTTCTGTGTTCAGAAAGCCTTCAAGCGAGGGAACGCTATACTCCATACATGCATTTATGATTATGCCAAGCAGGTTTATTTCATTCGCTTTGTGTGCACGCGCCAATAACCGAAGCGCTACAACGTCGTCGCAATCGGTCCACCAATCTGTTCCTAATATAAAATTTCTCATATCAGTTATCTTTTCTCTTTCTGAATTCCAGCGGATTTTCGCCATATTTTTCTTTGAATATTTTGCGGAAATAGGTTTCATTTTCATAACCTACATCCCGAACAATTTCCCCGATGGATAAATCCGAGCTCAATAATTTGTTCGCAGCAAGCTCGCATCTCTTTTTTTGCAAATATTTAGTGAACGACACACCGGTTAACTTTTTAACAAGCGCTCCGGTATAAACTTCAGAATATCCCAACCCAACGGCAAGTTCGCACAAATTTGCCGTTTTGATATTCTTTTCTACATATTTTTGTATTTTCTTTTGCAAACAATGTGATTTATGACTCATTCTATTGGATTCCAATATTTTTGATGCCTGAATCACTTCATCTGCCGTAGGAATTGATGGTGCTGCACCTTTTCGTGAAACAGCTATCGCAGCAGCAACAGAAGCATTTTTTAAAACCTCTGTGTAATGAATACCTTTTGCAATACCTGCGACAAAATAACCCGTAAAAGTATCTCCTGCCGCTGTTGTGTCAACAGAATCTACTTCATATGCTGTCTGGTATATATGCTCATCCTTATTAACTAAGACACTGCCGTTTATACCTAAGGTAAGCATAACTTTAAGAGTTGGATAATGCTCTTTAAAAAACTCTATACTCTTCTCGATTTCTTCAAAGCCCGTGATAGCTTTTGCTTCAACCTCATTCAAAATAAGATAAGATAACTTATTAAAATCGATTCGGTCGATATATTGATTATATGGAGAGGGGTTTAAGATGATTGTCATAGATTTTTCGAAGGCTTTTTCTACAATATAATCCACCTCGTTAATCTCATTTTGAAGCAGTATTATATCGCCATCGTCAAAACACGCTAACACCTTATCAATATATTCTCTGGTTAGCAGTTTATTGGAACCAGGATAAAGAAAAATTGAATTCTCGCCCTTGACACTAACTTGAATGATTGCATGGCCGTTTTTTGAGTCAATCTTTTGGACAAAATGAACGTTAACTCCGCTATCTGATAATATATCCTTCAAAAAAACTCCATCAAAACCTACAAATCCCGCATGATATACTCCGATGCCTGCTCTGGCAACAGCGATTGATTGATTAAGCCCCTTCCCTCCCGGAAAGGTTTCCAGGCAATCCGTTGACTCCGTCTCTCCTTCTCCAACAATGTGGTCAAGCGAATAAACATAGTCAATGTTGCAAGATCCGAAATTTAAGATTTTCATTATTATCACCGCCTTTTCTAACACTATTATAACAGGAGCCAAAAGATGTGCAAGGGCTGTTTTAATGAAAAAACAAACCTAAAACAAC